>NZ_LWSK01000001.1 GCF_001642955.1 Rubripirellula obstinata
GGCTAAACGAACTAACACGTTTTTTCCGGGATCAAAACTCTTCACGGCGTTGAGCTCTACCCGACTGAACCCTGGCGGGCCCAGCTACGAGAGAGTTCGCCAAATACGGAACTTGTTTCAGGACAGTTCCTCAGCGAACTTTCTCAGCGAACTTTCTCAGCGAACTTTGGCATAGAGATTGCGACGGTTTGTAAGTCAGATCCGTCGTCCAAAGTGTTCTCGTAGCGGGCGACAAATGCATATCAAACTTTAGGAAGAATCATGAAGACCACATTGACCGCTTTGACTTTGGCACTTGGATTGACCTTCGTTGGCTGCGACGACTCGGTTTACGACGAGCGGGCTGAAGAGGTCCGCGACACGACTCAGCAGTACGCCGACGAAGTTCGTGATGACTACGACACGGTCGCCGACAACATCGAAGATCGTTACGAATCCGCCCGACCGGCACTCGAAGAGCAGGCCGATGAGACTTCCGAGAACCTGGAAGATCGTGGCGAAACGATCGCGGACGAAATCGAAGACGCTGGCGAACGTCGTGCCGATAACCTCGAAGAAATGGACGACGAAGACGTTGTGTCCGAAGTCGATTGAAAGCCACTTGATGCCGCGCAAAGTCAATCATTCGATCGGATGAATCCTTCGTTGGAAGAAACGAACCCTGCCATGAACGACCATGCGGAATCCAAGTGGCGAACAAGCTTTCGCGACTGGCTAACACGAACCGCGTCGTCAGCCGACGACGCGGCAGACGCCGGCATTCGCAAGCTTCGCCGACGTTACGGTCGCGAAGGCGTGCCAAAGATCCAGCCCTACATGGGATACGCGTCGGCCGATGCGATTCATCTGCACGGCCGCGTGCTCACCAACCCACCACTCGATCCCAATTATAAGAGCGATCGTTGGTGGCAAAATCTCAACAACACAGTCGGGCGTTTCGTCAGTGACGAAGTGCCAGGCGTGAAGGTCGAGGCAACGTTCGATGGGCTCGAAGCAACGGCAACCACCGATGCGGAAGGTTACTTCCACATCAAAATTCCGCGAACCGCTAAACCCGATGACGCATTTTGGGACATGGCACGATTACGGATTGTCGATCACCCCAAAGCGAGACACGCGACCGATCGAGCGACCTGCGGCGTCCTGACGACTCCGCCGGATGCCAAGTTTGCGATCATTAGCGACGTTGATGATACAATCCTGCACACCGGCGCGACGGACATCGCAAAGATGGCTAAGTTGACCTTCTTTGGCAACGCACGCACCCGAGCACCGCTCGATGGTGTGGCCAAGTTGTACGAAGAACTACAACGCGGCATCGATGGCGAACCAGCCAATCCGATCTTCTACGTTTCCAGTTCGCCCTGGAATTTGTATGACTTGCTGGAAGACTTCTTGGAACTCAACGCGATCCCGCGAGGACCGTTGTTGCTGCGTGACCTGGGATTCGACGACAACAAACTTTTGAAGTCCGGTCACGATCACAAGCTCGACAAATCTCGCCGATTGATCGAGACGTTCGATCAACTGCCGTTTTTGTTGTTCGGCGATTCGGGCCAAGAAGACGCGAGGCTGTACGCGGAGGCTGCAAAGGAATTCCCAAATCGCATCGCCGGAATTTTTATTCGCGATGTCGATCCAAGTTTGGAAAGTGAGCACGACGAGAAGGTCGATCAATATGTCCGCAAAGCCGCCGCGGTTGGTGTGCCGATGTACTTGGTCACCGACAGCGTCCAAGCAGCCGAGATTGCTATCGAACATGGTTGGCTATCGCCCAAAGTGCTCGATCAAATCATCGAAGCAACTAAGCGAGACCGAGAGCGAACGGAATCGAAATCAGAATCGGAGTCATCGTAGAGCCATTGTCACAGAGCCATTGTCACAGAGCGATAGTCACAGAGCGATAGTCACAGAGCGATAGTCACAGAGCCATTGTCACAGAGCGATAGTCACAGAGCGATAGTCACAGAGCGATAGTCACAGAGCGATAGTCACAGCGCCATTGTCACAATTGCTCTACTCTTTCGCATTGTCCATCAGTAATCTTCCGCACTGGTCGGCTTCGATGTCCCCAACGATTTTGGCTGACACATTGCAGGCCTGAAAAAACGCTTCGCACCCAAGCCCGAGCGTTTGAAACCCTGCGGATACAATCACGTGCCGGGACGCACCGAAAGCAATGTTGCGGATACCGGCGTTGGCCGCCGTGGCCGCGCACATCGGACAAGGCTCGCCGGTAGATACCAACCAAGCGTCATCGGGCAACGTCTTTCGCTTGAGTTTGCTGCATGCCATGTCAATCGCCATCACCTCCGCGTGATGCGAAGGCTTACTGGTTTGTCGGACAATGTTGTGAGCAAGCGAGAGTTGATTTCCATCGCGATCATAAATCGCAGCCGCAAACGGACTTTGTCCACCTGTGATTCCTCGCTGACATTCATCAATCGCTGATTGCATCCAACGATTGAGTGTTCCAGAAGTAACGCGTTGATTCATGGCGATTCCTTGATCACATTTGATTCTTCCTGCTGTTGAATTTTCTCCAGCCGCTCCGATACCGCTTCACGATAATGCTGCGGTTCGGGCGGTTCGTGATCCTCGGCTTCATCAGACTGGCCGGCTTGAACGACGAAGGGATGCGAGACGCCGTGAACCGTTTGAATTGAAAGATCTTTCGTCATTGTATTTTCCTGACATAGGTTCGAGATAGTTAATAACGAAGTAACGATGCAGCTTTCATGCCGAGCGTCGGCACGAAAGCTGCGGAAAAAACAAGCCTAAATAAATCGCCATCAATGCCCCTCTAGCCGTGCCGGACCACATTGAAAAAAGAACGACCAAGCATCCCGAACCGCCGACAGACGAGTTCGAGACTCATGAAAGAATGCAAAGGCTGCATGATCGAATTCATAAAAGCGAACGGGGTTAAGTTTAGGTGAACCAGCCACCTATTCCCCCTGTCCCCTTTGGTTTGTCGTCCTATTTGGTTTGTTCGGCGGCATAAGCTACGCCGTCGGTTTTATCACGGTGACCTCGATAGCCTCTAATGAAAGTGATTGGTACAATTCGAGACGCCAGTCCTTTGGAGCCTTGATAGTGTCGTTTGAATCCGTCGATAAACTTCAACAAACTCTCGTGAGCGAGGTTTTTCACTACGCTCGCGACCGCAAAAAAGCCGCCGGTCGGGCCCTGGGTACGCTCGTCGAGATTGTTACCTACTATCTGCTCAATTCTTGGGAACTGAGGAACGCCTTAACGATTGAGCGGAGCCTGCCTGAGTATCGCAATCCAGATATCACACACAATGTAGAGTTTTCCTCGCACCCAATTTTGCATCAGGAAGAGTTTGAGATTGACTGCGAGAAATTGCCACTGAGTTTTGCTCGCTTGAGGAAGTCTTGCAGTCTTCTTGATTCGTTACCCAAGGCAGAACAAAGAAACAACCATTTGCTTGGTAGCGACCTTCGGCTTCGCAACGGATGTACGTTAGGTGAAACAGAAAATGCAATTATCTGTGGCCACATTGACAAAATCTGTGGCCAAAAATACGGCGTTTTAGTCACTAAGCTTCACGAACATCCGTACGCGATGTTTGAATGTAAGCGAGTTGGCGTCGAGGAAGGCCAAAAGAAGGGCCCGCAAACGATTGAGAAAGCAAAGCAGGGAGCTTACGTCGCTAGCTCTGTTTCGAGCCTGCAAAAGTACCGCATGCCAGATGGCGATCTTGGAGGCTTGTTGCACTCTTCAGACGGCACACCAGAGCATGGGCGATTCTTGGACATGCTTCGTCGAGTTCTCGACTCGGATGATCATGACCTCTTGTCCGAGTTTACGATGACTGTTGGCGTGGTCAGTAATCACGGCAATTGGTTCACCTCCGATAATCCAAACAAGGAACTTCAAGTTCTTGCTCAGTCATACGACTGGCTTATTTTCTTTACCGATCAAGGACTTTCTGAGTTTATCAATCGGCTGTTGCTAAAACCGATCCCCAAGCTGCAGGCAGCGAGAGAAGCATTTTTGGAAAGCTACAAAGCAAATAAGAAAAACAACCGATTCACGAAGGTGAAAATCGACGTGAAAGCCGATCAGGCACTGAAAGACTTTTTTGTCGAATATGAGTCTGAAGTCGAAAGCTGGTTCAATGTCATTTCGCCCGCTGGCTTGCCACTGAGTGAGTTACGGCAAGAGCTAGAAAAGCTACGTGATAAACCTTGGAATGAGATTTTAAGATAATGACTGCAGGACGAACAGTTAACTCAGCAAGCCTAGAATGGTGTACCCCACCGAAATACTCAACTGCGATCGAAAAGTTTTTCGATGGCCCAGTTAGCCTCGACCCTTGCTCAAATCAATACTCCGTCATTTCAGCAAAAAAGCGATACCAGCTTCCGAAGCATGACGGACTCTTAGAAACCTGGAACTTCGATTCAATTTTCGTGAATCCGCCATATGGTTCGGATCGAGAACGTGGTACCACGATCCGGGATTGGCTAGCTAGGTGTGCAGAGGCGAACTTGTCAAACGGAACCGAAGTCTTAGCACTGGTTCCAGTCGCAGCGAATACCAAGCATTGGAAGAAGTTTGTCTGGAGTGTCGCCACCGGAATTGCTTTTTTGTACGACACCCGACTGAAGTTTCTTGAAAATGGAAAGGATGACGGTAAGGGAGCACCGATGGCTTGCGCAATGATTTATTGGGGGGAAGACTTTGATAGGTTTTTCGATGTGTTTCTTCCATTTGGTGCCGTGGTCGATATCCGCAGTCTTAAAGGTCTTGAGGTTGGATGTGGATCTACGGTCCAATCAACGATCCACAGATAGATAGACCACACGCTACCGCTGAGAAATCAAATAGGTCAGACCAGATACTGTTCGGCCCAGCGGTTGCTCCAGAAGAACAATCGGCTGATTTTTCCTGCGGCGGTTGGTCGTCAGGCATTGAACCGAGACCCGAGTCACACTCAGACACGTGCAGTGACTGACCTCGCAACATTCACAGCGAGTCGAGTTTGCTTGGATGACACCCCGATGGTTGGCTATTGATTTTTTTTGAGAGCTTCGTCGTGGGCCTTGAGTTTGTCCAAGTGGGCGACGAGTTCGTGCTCGCTGGCCAAGTCGGTGAAGTAATAGCCAAGTATTTAAAAGTAACCGTTCACCAAAAGAGAAACCATTCGCATCGGTTACATCTTTCGTTGGTTTGGCGTGTCCCAGTCATCGCTTCCAGTCATCGCTAGTCATGGACCAACCATCTAAACTCAGCGTTTCCTTGGCAACGTGCGTGATCGTGGAACGAAGTGGTCGCCGATTGATTGATGTCAGATGGTTCAGCTAGACTTGTTTCGGTGAATAGTCCATTCGCCCGAAAACTCGCTGTGAAGAGGATCACCATGTTCGATGCGTTTCGCTTGATACCGGCACTGCAAATCATTTTCACAAACGAAATCGAGTTTCAAGACACCAGTTTCGCCGAGTTAACGACGGAGCAGTATGCAGCATTGGAACGACGTGGTCCGCGTCCGCCCGGCAAGCTATACCGAATCGTTCCATTTGAGCCCGAAGCAATCGAACGAACGCCCGAGAAAATTACTTTGGAACTCACCATCGCCGACGAATCAGAAAAACAACTCCTCTTGGATGCCGTCAAGTTCGTCCACCGCGCTTCCGAGCCGATGTCGAAAGAAAATCCGACTTTCGCAGATCGTTTGGCTTACTTGCGCCCGCGATTGCCACCGATCGTTACGCAATCGTCGTCCTAACCAACGCTGAACTCGAAGGCTATTTTGAAGAAGCGAGAGATGGATCAAAAGCGGCGATCATGCTCGTCATCGAACACTTCGGCGATCATAGCTCACTCAAAGCTAGCCAGGTCGTCAAAGAGGCGGATGATGAACCTGTCGAATTCAACATCGTCTTGTTAAATTAGACGACGTGATACAGGTTGGTCACCACGTAACGAGGGTGCATATCAGCGATTGTAGTCGTTCAGTCAGCTAGCTGGTTTTTTTGTTGAGCGGCGAAGCGTTTTCTAAGCCGAAAAAGGCGAAGCAGAACCCGAAGCAGCACGCAGCGGAGCCGAGTGAACGCGACGAGCAGAAACGAAAATAGCCTCGTAATAACTGGGCTGCCTTGCAACTCGCCGCACCTGCGTGCCATTGCGTTCCAGATGAAGACAGTACACCCCAGAGGATGTGAAACATCCGCGAAAACACGTGCGTTTACTGAGGTTTTCGGTGTACCCGAAGCAGAAGGCGAAGCACTCGGCTATGACGCAGCTTTACGCAGCGTCGTGCAGGCTTGGTCCACTCTGGACCAACCGATCCGCGAAGCGATCGCGTTGCTTGCCCGTCAGGGCAAGAGCGGCGACTGACGCCCGGCGGCAGGATGCCGCCGCACACCGGGCACGATGCCCGCCACGCTGGACGACCGCCTGAACCCCGGCGGCGAAGCCGACGGCAGCGACGGCACGATGCCGTCGCCCACAATGGGCAGGATGCCCTCACGTACCCCGGCGGGAGCGAAGCGACCGCCTGAGCCTCGTCGGCGAGCGAAAGCGAGAAGGCGAGGCGAACCCACGCGGGATTCGCCGAAGGCACGGCGAGCATGGACGATCGCCGTGGAATGGGCCGCCGGGGCATGGATGCCCCCGGAACGCAGGCCATGGAAGCGGACCAACGCAAACGACGCCCGAATCACCAACGCATTTGACCCAAGCGAACGGATGTTGAATCGCGAACGAATGAGCGGTGGCCGGAGTGGAGGGTGAGCGCAGCGAACCGGCGGCCCGTGCCCGAGGGAATCGGGATCGGCAGGGAAGCGACCAGCCGAAGCGTTGAAAGTTGAATTACTAACCAACTGTCCAACGGTAAAACGGTTTGCACCACGAAAGTCGGGAGCGATGCCGATACCGACGGCGGACCAACGGGGAAACGCTTGAACAACCAATGCACTTAATCGAAGCGAACGACGTTTGAATTGCGATTGATCGAGCCGCCGAGGGCATAGGGCATGGATGCCCGTGGGATATTGGCGAAGCCACGGATGGCGCAGCCCCGCCCTGAAAGTCGTGCGCACGTTGAGCTACGCCGCCAGCCAACCGAAGCGTTTGACGTTTGAATCTCGCTTGCGGACAGCCTGGAGTCGGCGGCAAGGATGCCGCCGAAACATGGGCCTGGATGGCCCGAGCGCAGCGGATGGTGGTCATCGCGTAGCCGTAGCGGATGTCGTCGCCGGAGTGAGGAACGAACGCAGGCGGCGGCAGTAGCGAAGGCGAAGTGATGACGTCCATCCGCGATAGCGGGAAAAAACAAACGAAGGCGGAGACGTTCTGATGTTGTCGGCGCAGTGAGGAACGAACGGAGGCGGCGGCATCAGTACGTCGTAGCCGTAGTTCCGACTTGGTAGAGAACGGCTGATGCTCCGAAACGCTCTCCACCCGCGAAACCGTTTGACCACCGCTTGCGTCCGCTCTGGAACGGGCCGCAAGGCCCGGTGACGACCGGCACCGCCGGTCATGGTTCAACCGGGTAGTGCAGTTCGCAAACGTCGTAGATCGCGTCGATGTAGCGGATGTTCGCCCATTGGACCCAGAACGGCGGATCAACGTCGTAATCGACGAGCCACAGCCAAGCCGGATCAACCCAGCGGAGCCGCGTGTAACGGATGAAGCCGCCCGACGAAGCAACGCGGAGAGCGAAAGCGAACCACAGCACGGTAAGAAGCACGATCGAGTAAACGTGCGAAAGCACGAACACCAACAAGTCCCGAAGGGGACGACGACGTCGGATGAAGACGGGGATGTCGGAATCGTGAATGTGCATAGCGAAGAGAGGGAGTGAAGGTCGGGAGCGAAAGGTCGAACATCGGCCCCCCGCACTTGTGCGTTGGGGGGGCCGATGTTTGACCCGAGCGGACGACCGGAACGGACGAACGCAGCGGTGGCATCGCGTTCGACGTTGACCCTCGAAAGAAGTTGGCTAACCGCTTGCGGACAGCCTGAACCGGGCTTCAAAGCCCGGCGGCACGAACGATGCTCCAAGGCATCGTTACGCGGGAATGCGGAGCCGCCCGAGTGACGTGTCCGCAGTGAGGAACGAACGAAGGCCACGTGTCGCGGCGGCGGAGCAGGACCGAAGCGAATGAGCGCAGCGGCGTGAATCATCCGTAGGCGATTCAAGCGAGGAACGAGCCGCCGGAGGATGATTGTCGCCGCAAGCGGAGTCACCATCGCCGGTAGCGTGCTCCAACACGGAAACGGCGGCACGCGCGTCTCCAACTCAAACAAGATCGCCGATTGGTCTAGAATGAGATGCCCAGACTTAACACAAGCCTCAAAAACACCAGCGACCAGTTCAATGATTGACGATCAACTTCGTGCGGAAGTCTTGTTGCACGCGTCCGGAAGTTGCCAAATTTGCGAAGCAACGATCAATAGAGACCAGATCAAGCTGATTGTTTGCGCGAAGAAGAATCAGCTTTCAAGCAAACCGCTTGAAGCATCTGACCTTTGGGCGATTTGCCAAAGTTGCCAATCTCGCAGGGTGATCGCGAATCGAGAAGACTCTGTAGCAATGGATTAGAAGCTAAGATCGCCGTCTTCTTGTCCCGTCGCGATCGCCAACGCCGCAGCGTTACGAAGAAAAAACGCTCCGTAGTTTTTGACAACCATTGCAAGCTCACTCGCTCCCGCTTCGGTCCAATCGTGATCGGCAACCAACGCATCCGTGATGTCGTCATGCGATCTTGATTTGAGTTCGGATAGAAGCGTCTGGTATTCCGAAGTAAGCAGAGAAATGTCGGTGTTCATTGCAAGTTTTCCAGTTCCGAAAAACGATCATTGTGATAAGACAAGTAAGCCTCTCGGGGCGTGAACTTGTCGGGCTCGACGATTTTACTTCCTGCGTGTCGGTCGATGTAATCGCGGATTTCGTGGCTCGCAAACTTCTCAAGCCGACTCGAAAACCGCATCGTGTAATCAGGTTCAACAGTCATCAAGAAGCGATCGAAAAGTTTGTCGAAGGTGGCGGATAGGCAAAGCCCATTGGCTGGATCAAGTCTCGCGGATTCGTCTTCGTTCCAAGGTACAATGTGACTTGCGATGAGGCATTCGGGAACATCCAATCCAGTGACACAGCACTTGAAGTCATAGCTGGCAACAACGGCGGCACGGAAGAAGTCTTGCCCGATCCTTTGTTTGCGAACGACCAAAGTTTCGGTCTGTCGCGGTGATGGCACACTTCCCGATGCGATTGTCGTATCTAAAATTGGGGCTTGGTCTTGCAATCGACGTTTGATTTCTTCAGCTTCGATAATCAACGATTCCCAGTCATCCTGAAACGCATGGAATACTTCGCGATCCAAGGAACTGGCGTGACTCAACCCCACAACTCCGCGTGCCTTTAACTTTGGATCAAACGAACCGAAGTTGCCTAGCTTTCTCGCAACCGAACTAGGCGTGCGACCGATCAATTCCGCCAGTTGAACGACGGCAGGATTTGTTCGCTTCGTCGCTCGAAACGGAATCCTACAATAGAGATCAAATGCCAGGATCGTTTCCTCGCGTTCCCATTTCGATCCGTACTTGGTGCCGTCGGTCATCGTCAGCAGCTAGCCGTAACGTTTGCAAGTTCACGAATCCGTCGCGACCAACCTTCTAGGTCGTTCGTGATTTCTTCCATGATTCGGCAGACGGGGCCGATCGGCTCGTTGATGCCCTGCTCCCAGTCGCGAACGGCACCCACGGAAACGCCAAGAAAGTCAGCGAACACGGCCTGGCTTACTTGCAACGACTCTCGAACGGCTTTGACTTGCTCTCCGCTAAAGGTCGCTGGGCTTAAACTCAGCTTCACTTTGCGAACAGTTAAGAACGTCGATAACTCATCGACGCTATCGACCGTTTCGAGTTTCTTAGCGAATCGTTCGAGACGTCCCACCAGTTCGCTGCCGACTGTTTTTTCAGTTTTCTTGTTCATGTTCAGCCTCTAGGTTTTCGCCGTGATTTTTGCTCCAGCCACTTTTCCGTGATCGCCAGATACTTCTTGATTCCGGCCTTGTCGTTCGCGGACAAATTGTCCTTTCGATTCTTCGGGTACGCCATCATCATCAAAATGATGTGGTACTCGGCGAAGTATGCGTAACAGACGCGGACGCCGCCACTCTTGCCTTGGTCGCTTTCCGCGATGGCGAATCGAACCTTCCGCAACCCACCCGTTCCCGCAACGATCGGCGGTCCCTCTGGATCGCTCATGATGAGCATTTCAAGTGCCCACAAACTCAACTCGTCGCTGTCATCCGAATAGATCGACTTCCAATCGTCTTGGAATTCGTCGAGGTAAACAAAGTAGAGAAGTTCGTCGCCATCCATAGCAACACTATACGGCGTGGCCGTAGAAAACGCAAGTGGCACGATTCAAGGACCAACCGCCTGAACGGGGCAGCCGGTATCTCGCAAGTGATTTGTCAGTCGGATTTCTTGCGATGTGCAATTTCGGGGTCGTGAGCGGCGTTTCGGCCAATTCCTGATATGTCGGTCGTTTGGGGATTCCCTTGAACGCATCACGAACCGTCGAATGTTCGCCGTTGGGAGCGGGTAAGTTCAAGTAATCTTTCCGCGATCCGATCAGAATTGCACGGCGACGGTTTTGGGGAACGCCAAAGTCGGCCGCGTTGAGGATGCCGCATGTTTCGCCGTCGATGTGATATCCGAGCTTACGGGCGAACTTGACGATGTTCTCGCCTTCGTCGCTTCTTAACAGGTTTGGGACGTTTTCGATTGCGAACACCTCGCATTCAGACTTCTCAACAACGTCCATGAAGTAACGCCACATTTCGCGGCGTGGATCGCACTTCTTGTTGCCGGTCAAGTTTGAGAAGCCCTGACAGGGCGGCCCGCCGATCACAACATCAACTTTTGGAATCTCCGCCGTTTTGCAAAACTCAACAATATCATCGGCGACGATGTGCTTCCCGAAGTTCTCCGCATACGTCGCCGCGAAGTCTGGTTCTTTCTCAACGGCCAAAACGGGCTTGAATCCTGCATCGACGAAGCCCCTGGTCATTCCGCCTGCACCTGCGAAAAGATCAATGACGGTTGGTTTCTTCGGCATGTTGTTCTTGCTCCGTCAAAAAACGTGACAGTTTTTCAGTCAATCGGTCGATACGTCGAGTCTCGCATTCCCAAATGACAAGGTAGGTCCAGCCTAGCGAAGTCAAACGCCGTTTGTTTTGTTTGTCGCGTTGTTTGTTCCGAAATAGCTTCTCGGTCCAAAACGAACGATTCATCGTCGGTAGTTTGCTTTTGCGGCATCCTCGGTGCTGATGCCAGAAACAACCATTGACGAAAATGACCAACCGCAAACGCTTGAAAACGAGGTCAGGCTTTCCGGGCAAGTCCGCGACATGCAGACGGTATCGGTAGCCTAGACGGTGTACGAGCTTACGGACGACAAGTTCGGGCTTGGTGTCTTTTGCCGTCACGCTCGCCATGTTTCGGCGGCGTTGCTCGGAATTGAGATTGTCCACCACAGGCGATTGATTGGGCTTGGGAAACCGTATTCTAGCGGTTCCTGACCAACTTTGAAGCCGCGAGCCAGCCGACGGTTGCGGTATCGCAAGAATGCCGCAGAATCCAACGATTAGGCAGAGTTTCGCCGTTGGGTTGGTCTTCTTGGCCACGCGAAAAGTCGCCGCGACCGTTGCAAATGTCCTACCGAAACCATTGAACGTTCGCTTTTCTGATCGAGGTAAACTCGACGCATTGCGCTTCTGTTGGGCGACGGCTAAGATATCGCTGATCCCAGACAGTTGACCGGACGTGTCAACGAGCTTCCTAGACTTTGGCAGCTACGACAATTCACTGGCTTGGCAAGGAGCTTAGATGAGCAGCATTCGCGGTAAAATTCGTCCGCCTGTCAAATGGCACGGCGGTAAGCACTACTTGGCTGGGCCGATTGTTCGAGCGTTGCCGGAACACAACACCTACGTTGAACCGTTCGGCGGAGCAGCGTCGGTTCTGTTAAACAAACCAATTTCGCAGGTCGAAGTTTACAACGACCTGAACGAGAGCCTCACGCGTTTGTTCACGGTCATTCGGGACCACGGTGACGAGCTTCATCGCCGGCTTTCGCTGAGTCCCTACAGCGAAGTTGAATTTGAACTCTGTCAAGAGCCGTCCGATGATGTGATCGAACAAGCAAGACGAGATTTCGTTCGTCTGCGGCAATCCATCGGTGGGAGAGGCGACGCATTTTCAGCGACGCTTCATCGAGTACGACGCGGAATGGCTGATGTTGTAAGCGGCTATCTATCTGCCATCGACGAGCAACTGCCCCTGATCGTTGAACGCTTGCGTCGAGTTCAGATTTTGTGCCAGCCAGCACTCAAAGTAATTACTCGATGGGACTCAGAAGATACGACGTTCTATTGTGACCCACCGTACGCCCCGGATACACGAACAGCACCGAAAGTCTACGACTGTGAAATGACGATTGCAGATCACGAGCAACTTTTGCAGGCGTTAAACAAGGTGGCCGGGAATGTCGTTCTGAGTGGATACAAGAATGAACTTTACAGCGACCACTTGAAAGGCTGGAAAACTGTCGAAATCGACATTGCCAACCATTCTGCTAGCGGCAAAAGCAAGGAACGCAGAGTGGAGGTGCTCTGGATCAAAGAACGTCAATAGAGTTGGTTCTTAGAACTAGGCGGCTTTTGCAACATTGAACAGCGGCTGCTTTTCAATGACAAATTTCGCAGCCCAAGCCGATGTTTCAACATCATCCAGTTTATGCCCTGCGAAATACCGAAACTCTAGTTCTCCGTGGGGTACATCCCAAAGATCGCCAGTGATTACATCGAATGTTTCACGGCGCACGAAAACGTCACAAACGTCTTTTAAGCTTCGGTTCCATCCGGCATAAATTGAGTGCCGAGGAGCAGAAACCTCAAAGAAGCCTTCTTCGGTTGGCAGGTTGTCGCATAGTGAATCGCGAACCGGTTCGGACGTTAAGCTTGTCGTTAGTCGCGACAACTTCAACGGCTCGATCGCTTCCTTCACCTGTTTTCGGACACCTTTCCGAAGATACAACGCACCTTGGATTGCGTGTTCCAACGAAAGTTTGGGTGCCAGCGTAGCAACAAAGGCAGCAAACTGATTGCGAAGATCGTCTCGAATAAAAATCTCGTCGATTGATTGACCGGTTGAATACCTTATCCGAGCGACAGCGGATTCAATGACTGGCAGATAGTCCTTTGCAACTTGCGGCGTCGAAACCTGGTACGTCGCTTTCGACAACTTAAAAGTAGAGTTACTCGCCTTGCGAATACGAAAGATGATCTTTCGGCATTGCGCAGCGGTCAACTCAATCTGGGCCGTGACACATGCCTTCTCGAACAGATCACGAAGCTTGTCGTCAAAAAGCAGAGCATCAGTCGGCGCTCCGTCTCGCACATCCTCGAAAGCTTTGACAACTCTACGCTGAACGTCCTCCGAGGAAAGCAACTCATTAGCGTATGGTCGATCAACGGAAATGCGTTGACCACGGGTATCCGCAACAATTGACTCCAACCCGAATCCGCCGAACTGCGTAGCACCCAATCGAGCTTCAACCCGCGCACCTAGAATTCGACTAATCTCAAAATGGTTTAACTTGGCCATCGGATCACTTCAGAAAGTAGGTGTAATTGTCGATCACTAGCATAACTTCTTCTTGGTCAAGTTTTGCTCTCATTTTGCTCGCGAAGTCGCGCAAAACCTCGAAGGCTGCATTACGCTGCTCGTCCGGCAAACTCACATAGGCTTCAATCACGATCGGAAAGTCCCAAAGTACCTTCTCCTGTTCGCTCGACCAGAAACTTCCCTGGACTGCTTCAAACGCAGTTGAGCCGCCAAAAAGTTCAGCGAATAAGATTTGGGCATCACGCCGCCACTTTTCACGTGCCTTCTCGGAAATTTCTTCCTCGTTCTTGCGGTGACTTGGAATAATCAAGATGACGAGGATCGCCTGCGGCTGCTCAACTTCGTTTTCGGCGGACATGTGCCCCGATCTCCATTCATTGTAGTCAGTCGGGATTTAGGTGGTTTACCGGCAAAACCACTACTCCCGTAGCTACATAGCTTCTCGAATACGAAGAACGGCCGCAACCGGGAGAGGGGGAAAGGGTTTCAACGCGTGATTGCTCTAACTTTAGGTATCAATCTGACTGGACAAGGAACACGGTCAATGCGTTCGCTTGGTTCCCGAACTTTTACGAGCTCTCGTAGGCTTTCGCGGTCGTTTTGACGATTTTCGTCCCGGTCGCCGACTGTTCGCTGGGCAACCGTCGCTGTCAGAACTACGCAGCTTGCATAACGCTCGATAGATAAAGAACAGCCACGGGAACAGCACTGCCGCTCCACCACCGGCAAAGCCGAGCCACTTGCCGATGAGCCACCACGCGAAGCGGTCTTTCGCTTCGTCGAGCCGGTCGCGGATCGGGCCTCGTTCCCATCGCCGCTTGTTCGTCCACGGATTGAAGTCGTCCGACGGCTCGGAGTCTTCGGGTTCAGTTTGATCGTCGCCGAATCCCCAGCGATTCAAGAACGCTCGCAATCGGTCGCCGCGAAGCAAACCCGATCGCTGTTCTTGTAGCTTGCGATCGACGAACACCAGAAACGTCGGCGTTGAATCGACTTGGTAGCCTTTCTCGTTGACGTACTCGATGTCGAACGTCTGGTAGCGAACGTCGTCGGGGATCGCTTGCTTTTGTAATTCGCACGGTCGGCAACCTTCGCTTGTAACGAGAACGAGCATCGTTGACGATTGCCAGAGTGGAATCGCGTCATCAGGCAACGCCGTTTCGACTTCCGCGACTTCGCCGCGAACGAATGAGCGAACGGCGGCGGCGTTCATCGCGAGTCCGTGACCGTCGCCGGTTCGCCACGCGACGAGGCCGATAACTCGGGAGCCGTCGTCGTTGAACAACGGCGAACCACTGCGACCGGGCAACGCCTCGGGCTTGTAGTAGATCAAGGCTCGCGTTTGACGAACGATGTGACCGCGTTGCAGGCTGACGGCTGCGCCTCCTTGCGCTCCGCACGTCAGCACGGTTGGGGAATCATCCTTGAAGCCAACCTCTGCAAGCGGCACAACGGGCATCGGCCCAGGGAAAGCTGATCGCGGAAGTTCGACAATCGCCAAATCAATCGAAGTGTTGCGGGCGATATGCGAACGAACGACGCGACCGGCAATCGGCCTGGACCGATAACCCGAATGCTCGAACTCAAGACTCACTCGGTTGCCGACGCCGCCGACGACGTGTGCGTTTGTCAGAACGTGGTAGTTGTCCTCGTCGGCATCGAAGATGACTCCACTGCCTCGGGCATTGCCGGCGAAAATGCGACACGACGCACGCAACACGCGATCGGTGGAAGTGGGATCGGAACTGTCGGCGATTGCGGCGGCAGCGGCAAAAACGACAACGAAAACAGCAGCTAGATTGCGACACATTCAAAAACCTCCGTGTGAGAAACGATCCGTCTACACGAAGGATGGACGCCGGCGGCGGAAGTTCAAGAGCCGCGAAACACCGTAAAAACTGGACTCGATGAGCCACGCGGAGCGGCGAAGATTGCAGCGGCGGCGGGCAGCGAAAACTTTTTTGAGAAAAAATTTCTTCGTCCGTGACCTAACGTGTCACGACCATCGGCAACACTAACTCTTCGCCACCGGTCCGTCTTCGCCGACGCGACCGAACGCAACCAGTCAACCAAGTGTGCGAACGTGAACAACCAACGAGAACAAAAACCGAGAACTTTTTTCGGTTGCCCCGAGAAGCACGACGATGCACCGAGATGACTGGAGTGGCAAGCGGAACGGCAACAGTTCGACCGAACAGCTTTCCAATGCTGGACGAGAACGATTCTGTCGGTAGCATCCTGAATGTCGCGACCGAATGACGACTGCAAAGTTGTCAAACGGTTTCAGGATGATGGGCTGGGAAGCCACGCGATGATTTGCAGCCCCAACGGGTTCAAGACAAACCTGTATGCCGCAAAGAAAACAAGCCCGATGTGCTGTAACACATCGGGCTTGCTGTTTGGACGGTTCCGACTGAAAGGCGAACCAGACAATCGAACTGCCGCCCTAAGCTAATGGTTAGTTTGACAAGTCTGGTCACAACGTCAATTGCAATAAGTGCGTTGACGCCCGCTCCTTCATGCCTGAACCGTCCGTTGGACCGTTCCGTTTTTCGCATGAGAGGGAGTTTTTCTCGTGGCTTTTACTGTTCCGTCGCCGGGAGGCGACAACGTCAAATGTCTCAGTCGTGATGACGCTGCCAAACAACTTGGCATCAGTTCTCGGACACTTTACGAACGGACCGCACCACGCGGTCCCATCTTCGCGGTTCGCTTTGGTCGTCGAGTGCTTTACCCGGTCGCCGAAATCGACCGCTACATCGCCGAGCAAATCGCTTCGCAATCCGACAAGAAGAACGGAGGTGCGAAATGAGCGAACAACGCTACACCGTTTCGTTGCCTTCGGTCGAAGAACTGAAAGCCCTCGCGTCTGGTCGCTGGTTCGACATTCTGATTGCCGCAGGCATCGACGCCGACAAGCTCAACGGCAAAGGCCATCCGTGCCCGAAGTGCGGCGGACGCGATCGCTTCGCGGCGTTCCCAAACATCAACGGACGCGGAGCGGTTCACTGTCGGCATTGCTTTACTCGCGGTTGCGATCCGTCGCCCGGTGATGGCATCGCTTCGCTGCAATGGATTCTCGGGCTGGACTTTCGAGCCACGCTCGGATGGTTGGCCGATTGGCTGGGAGTGAAGAACGAGAACGATAGGCGGGCACCGCGACCGATCGCACGCCGAACCGTGTCGAGCAATCGCATCGTGAATTGCGAACCGCCCGAACCGAAGATCGACTTCGACGATTTGGCAAAGCAGTTCTTTTGCGAAATGAGCCGCGAACGTCGTGAATCACTGGCAAAGCGGCTGCAAGTCGAACCGCGAACGCTCGTTCGTTTGCGAGTCGGCTACAGCGAAGCGGATCAGGCGACGACTTGGCCGATGGTTGATAGCGGTGGTCGCTGCATCGGTTTACGGCTTCGTGGTCACTGTAAGCCTGATGGAACGGGGGGCGACAAGTGGAGCTATCGCGGTGGACGCGGCGGGCTGTTCGTTCCTGACGGAATCGCAACCAGCATCAATCGACTGTTCATCTGCGAAGGTCCAACCGACGCCGCCGCGTTGCTCTCGATCGGCCTACCCGCAATCGGTCGCCCGAGTTGCCAAGGTGCGATGCCCGCCACGGTGAACTTCGTTCGTCGGATCGGTTGTCACGACGTTGCCATCGTCGCCGACCACGACGAAGCAGGTCAGAACGGAGCAACGCGACTCGCTCGGTTGCTTGTGACCGTTGCGAACACCGTTCGCATCATCACGCCTGGCAATCCCGGCGACGACGCACGGAAGTTTGTCGCCGATGGCGGAACGCCGTTTGACTTCGACGCAATGTTGGCGGACGCCGACGCTTTGATGCTCGCGATCCGTCGCAGCGTTCCGAATCCGAAACGAAGCATGGAGGACAACTAGGAATCATGGATGAAGCAAAGGAAATGCAAACCCCGATCGAACCGCTCTCACTCGCAGTCGAGCGAAGCGGTCGCGGCGACACGGTAACTGTAATCGCACGGCTCGCCGACGATGAATTGCACCGAGACAAACTTGATCTGAACCGAGCCGATGCACGCAGCAAGTTCGCCCGTGCGATCAACAAACTCGTTCCACGGTTCACGCCGGTTGAAGTTGATTCGCAGTTGTTGAAACTGCTTGCCGACCTCGAACGCACCCGAGAACGAGAAAACAGCGACGAGCCGAAAGCCGAACACGGCGAAGAACTCGACGCGATGGAAATGACGCGACCCGAGCTCATCATCCGCCGCGACTATTCCGCGATTGTCGTTCCGCGACTGATGAAAACGCGAAACGGTCCCGATGGCATTTGGACGCTGTACGCGAAATCCAATGCGAAGCGATCGGCCAGCGAACTGGAACCGTCGATCATTGTTGGCGAACAAGTTTTGCACGTTTCCCCGATGCCGTATCCGCCCACGGTTTCGGACGCATCGGAATTGTGCCGCTGGTCGCAAGCGTCACGCGAAGCGTGGACGAGCGGCAAGGTCGCTCCGACCACCGACGAAGCAATCACCGCCGTCATGGAACGGCTCGACCGCTTCATCGAATTGCCAACCGACCCGGCGGACGGCGAAGCGGGTTCGATCGGTCACGCCGCAACGCTCAGCCTTTGGGTGTTGTTGTCGTACTGCTATCCGGTTTTTCCCGCCGTTCCGTATTTGTATCTGGCCGGTCCCGCTGGTTCAGGCAAAACGCGAACGATGGATTTGATCGGTCGCATGGTCTTTCGACCGATGTTTTCGTCGAACACGACCGCCGCGAACGTCTTTCGGTCGCTGCACGCACGCGGCGGAACGCTGCTGCTCGATGAAGCCGAACGACTCAAGGATGACCGTTCACCCGATGTCGGGGAAATCACTTCGATCTTGCTGTCGGGTTATCGACGCGGTGGACGGGCAAATCGTCTGGAACCATCCGGCGATACCTTTCGATCGGTTTCGTTCGATGTCTTTGCACCGAAGCTACTCGCCTGCATCCGTGGACTTCCCCCCGCGTTGTCATCGCGTTGCATCACGGTGCGACTGTCGCGAGCTTCCACCGGCAGCCCGCGAGCCGGTCGCTCACTCGATGAATCGCCAGCCGATGACCAAGCGGTTCGCGACTTGCTTCATTGCTGGATGCTCGAACACGCTGCCAAGCTGATCGACACGCCGCCGCCAGCATCAACGCTCGCCAACCGTGACGCCGAACGCTGGGAACCACTGTTTCGGATCGCTTCGCTTTCGTCTGATCCATCACTACTCGATTTTGTCATCGGCCACGCCGCACGGCAAATCGAAACGGATCACGAAGATTCAACGCCCGAAGCCGACCCGGCATTGTTGGCCGCGCTGCATCAACTGGTCGCGACCACGCCACGGATCACACCGGGCGACGTTCTGGAAACCGCCAAAGACATCGACCCGGATGCGTTCGAGGATGGTTGGAACGCTCGCCGCGTTTCGGTGGTTCTCCGCCGCTACGGTTTGCGGACTTCACGTTCGCACGGCAAACGCTTGTATCGCATGAACGCATCGGACGTTGCGGTGGTCGCAAAGCGATACGGCTACGAAATCGACGAAGCCGAAACCGGGGTGCCGCAAACGCCGGTGCCGCAAACCGAGGAGGCGTTCTAAATGGTTGCAAACAACACCACCGACACACCTAAAATTTGCGACCTTTGCGCCCATTGCGGCACCCGCACGGGTAACACTTCCGCTCCCTGCAACTGCACGCCATCGACGCAGAGTGATCGGGTGCCGGGGGTGCCGCAAAGGGCGCAAATCCAGGGTGTACCGGCACTGTTACACAGGTTCGCAAATCACGACTTCAACCAGGAGCCTTTATCGGCGGTCGAAGAAGAAGAACGTATCGACGATGAAGCCGACGATGGTCCGTGGATCATCGACGCCGAAGCATCGGCACTACTCGATGAACTGGAAGAAGTTGACTTCGACGACGTTCCCGTTTGTTCGTGCGGTCGCTACTGCGATGTGCAAACACTCGATGACGCTTGGCACTGTTCCGAATGCGACCCCGATGCAGAAGAACGACGCAAGCGAACACAACGACTCTTAGCCGCCGCAAATCGCATCCGACGAGAAAACGGCCTCTCAGAATCAAACGTCACGCACGCTGACCCGCTGGCCGTGACTCAATCATCACAACTTGAACCGAAAGCCACTCGCGACCACTCCGGCTGCCAGTGGAAAATTTGACTTCAAAAATCAATCTCTACAATCAGAACAACTCACGAAGGAATCAATCATGGCTTCTGTAACCAATCGTCCCAACGGCCACCGTTGGATTCAATTCGTCGATCCCGCTGGACGACGCCAAACGCTACGACTCGGAAAGTCCACCAAGAAACACGCTGACGAAGTTTGCCGACGAGTTGAGCTACTTTTGTCCGCAAAGCTCTCCGGCGATTCTGTCGATCGACAGACCGCCGCTTGGCTCAAGTCAATCGACGGGCCGATCCGCGAACGCCTAGTGAAAGTCGGTCTCGCGGAACCTTCCGCTGGTCGCATGCGACTGGGCGAATGGATCGACAAGTACATTGAGTCCCGCAGTGATATTAAAGGGAATTCGCTCGCGAATTATCAACGAACGCGGCGAAGCCTCGTTGATTTCTTTACCGAAGATCGACCACTCGAAACCATCACGCCGGGCGATGCCGAAGATTGGCGAATCTGGCTCGCCACTAAAAGCAACCGCCGCGACAAAGGTCGCAAGACGCTGGCTGATGAAACGGTGCGACGCCGAAGCGGTCGAGCAAAGCAGTTTTTCAACGCCGCCATCAAGCGGGGACTCGTTGAATCAAATCCGTTTGAGGATTTGGTTGGCACCCAACGCGGCAATCCAAAGCGTCAACACTTTGTTCACGCTCAGATCATTTATGACTGCATCGAGCACGCCCCCGACACGCAGTGGCGGACCATCATCGCTCTTTGCCGTTTCGGCGGCCTTCGCTGTCCGACCGAAGTTCTGGGGCTGAAATGGGACGACGTCGATTTGGCCGGCGGCAAAATGACGATCCATGCACCCAAAACCGCCCACTGTGCCAGCGGTGGTGTCAGGGCCTGCCCGATCTTCCCCGAATTGCGACCGTATTTGGAGGATGCCGAAGAACTGGCCGAACCAGGGACGATCCATGTCATCACTCGCTATCGCGACACAAACGCGAATCTGCGAACGACGTTCAAAAAGATCATCACGCGAGCGGGGCATCAAGCTTGGCCGCGACTGTTCCAAAACTTGCGAGCGACGCGAGAAACGGAACTGATGGCGAAGTATCCGGCCAAGGACGTAGCCGCATGGCTAGGGAACAGCGTTCCGGTTGCCATGTTGCACTACGCGATGGCGACCGCAGAGAGCTTTGAGCGAGCGATTCAAGAACGTTCGACGCCAGAGCGTAGAACGCTCAATGGTGCCGATTCTTCCGAAGCCGAAAAAGGCGAAGCAGAACCCGAAGCAGTGACTAGGCAAAATGCGAAGCATAAGCCGAAGCAGCAGGCGGCGGAGCCGGATGGAGGCAACGAGCAGAAACAAAAAAAGCCCAGCAAAAACCGGGCTAATTCGCAACCCGTCGCATCTGCATGCCACTGCACGCCAGATGAAGCAGTACACCCCAGAGGATTCGAACCTCTAACCTTCGGTTCCGTAGACACTCAGAGCTTTCCTTTCGCGTTTCGGATGCTCACCAAAACCCCGCTTTTTGCGGGGTTTTCTTTTGTACCTACCTTTCCCCTATCTTGGATCTCGCGTCGTTTTTGCGCATTAGTGGGTCGATTAGTGGGTCGTTTCCAGGAGCGGAATTTCGTCGGTTGCGCGTGGGTATTGTGACGCAGAATGCGTCGTTGGTGGCTCGCCCGTTTTCGGATCAATGAGGCGTTCAATTGGACAGTTCATTTGTAGTTCTACAGAACCGCTTTGAGCTATAAATCTATTGCTTGATTGGCATTCATTCTGCATGGACGGATTATTGCATCGGTCCTGAATGAATCTTGGACGGCTCAGGATCGTTCGATTGAATTGACTGTTCACTGTCAAACAACAAACGAGACTGTCGAACGGGTCGCGGTTCGTTCGTTTACCGATCATGGAACTGCCACAGTCCCCTCTTTAGTTACTTTGAAAGCCACTGAACGCGTCTTGCCCTGTTCGTGAATGGACTGCGAACGGGTCGCAGGTGATTCATGGCCGCCGATTGATTGATCGGTTGAGTGCTGAGTTCTGAATCGGGCACACACTCACTCCCCTACTCCAGTCTGGACGGCGATCGAATCGTTGATGATTGGATCAGCATTCGTTCATGGATCGCCTTTTGTTAGCGTTTGGATTGCGTTCACATTATTTGAACACCAATATTGACGGGTCGCAGTCGGGGCGTGATCGGGTGGTGGTGCCTCCTGGAACGCTTGGTTCAGTTGATCGTTCATTTGCTTGCTTTTCTTTTTGAGGTGCTGTAGCGTCAAGCTACTTTCCAATCTCCTCTATGTCTGAATTCATTTCTGCGGTCGAGGCGGGCAAACTGACACCCGTATCCGCAAGCACGATCAAGCGGTTCATCCGCGATGTGGTCGACGACCCCAATCACGAATCACGCGACAAGATCCAACCGTCCGTGGAAGAACTCAAACGTGCTCAAGAAGCAGGGGAGCCATATCGTTGGAAAATTGAGCGAGACTTTGTCATCGAACAATTTGGAACTGCCGAGGATTCAGGGAAGGGGAGTGAGGGCGAAGCATCGAGCGAAGTTCTGAGCATCCTTCGACAACAGCTTGAAGCCAAGGATCAACAGATCCGCACGCTTGAAACGCAGCTTGATCGCAAAGACGATCAGATCGTTCGATTGGATGACCGTATGAAGGAGACTCATGTCCTCATGCAAGATTTGCAAAAGCGACTGGCGTTGACCGCTCCGACTCCGGAGACAATCACCGTCGAGGAATCAAAGACGCAAAGCAAAGAAGCACCAAAACCGAAGCGACCGCTGTTCGGCGGTTTGTTTCAGCGAAAGAAAGAGGGGAGTCGCGGCTAGCGGATTTCCTCAATTCCCAACCCTGAATTGAAAACCACTTCTCAAACGCGGCCAACGACCAGACGCCCGAAAACCTCGCGGCACTGCGGCCTTGCTCAGCATTCGCTGGTCGAACACGCCCTGTGCCCGATCGACGCTCGCGTTTCGATCACGCCCGGCTTATTGCACGACACTTCGTACCAATACACCGACAGAAATCGCAATCGAAAGACGGCCAACGTCCAAGTGGCCTCCCCGTTTGGTCTGTCTCCCAACGACGAACTTTACCTGTTCGGTTTGCTCTCGTTGACGTTCGCACAAAACGATCCGCAACAGGATTTCTACGCGACGCCGCACTGGTGTTTGCGTCAGCTTGGAATCGTGGATGCCAACAACCAGCAAGCTCAACGCTACCAAGGTTTTCGAGACGCCATTCGCCGGCTTGCGGGCGTCGTTTACACCAATGACGCTTTCTTTGATCCCATTCGCGGCGAACATCGCGATGTAGCATTTGGGTTCTTGAAGTACTCGCTACCGATCGACCCCAACAGTTCGCGTGCGTGGCACTTCGTCCACGACTCTCAATGGTTTGAAATGTGCCGTGCCGTTCAAGGCAGTTTCTCGTTCGATTTTGCTTCCTACCGGCAACTGGATTACGCATCGCGTCGGCTGTTTCTGTTGCTCCAGAAAGTTTTTTATCGACTCTACCGTTCACCGTCGTTCGAGATTCGGCAACTCGCTGTTGGCACACTCGGTTTCTCGGATCGCTTGGCGACCAAAGAGATCAAACAGAAACTGACTCGGTGCATCGAGAAGCTGGTCGATCAAAACGTGATCGCACTGCCGGACGACTGCAAATCCGTCAAGGATCTGTTCCGCAAGGAGAGCAAGGGACGGTTCACCGTGACGTTCGACAAGGGAACGTTCTTTGATGGGGGAGTCTACAAGACGAAGTTCTCGGTCGAAGATTCGCCGCTTTACGATCCGTTGCGGAAGATCGGCTTCGATTCCGCAACCATTCATCGCCTGAGCAAGAAGTACGCTACTTCGTTGTTGCAGCAATGGGCTGACATCACTCTTTCGGCGATCGAGCAGAAACGAATCAATCAATCACCGGAGGCATTCTTTCAGTATCACGTCAAACTGGCGGCGGCACGTCGGACGACGCCGCCGGATTGGTGGCGTGAGCTTCGACGCGAAGAGTTTGAGCAACAGCGAGCGAATCAACCGGAATCCGAGGGCGACGATCGCGGCTTCGAGGAATTTTTGGAATCCGAGGGACGCGAAGCGTTCGAGCGGGTGATGAATCGGTTGATGCGTGGCCTGCAAGATGCTGGTCAGTCTCCATCCGAAGCAAAAGCGAACGCGACCTATTCGGCCAAGATGAACCTGCGAAAGTTGTTCCGCCAAAAGGGCGATTCAATCGAGAACGAACCGACTTCGATGGCCTCCATTCTGAACCAATACAAGCAGTGAACCACCCGCAACTCGCGTCACCTTTTTTGATTCAATGGACCGCAACAGCCGTCACCTTTTTGGGCAAGATGCCCGCAGATTGCGTCACCTTTTTGGTTCCTATTCAGGCAACGAATCGCGTGTTGAAGCGGAAGACTGATCGACGGGACTAAACGCCAAAGAAACTGTTACAAAGAAGTTGATAAACAAAGGCGAGCAGATGCTCGCTATCGATTGAAAAAATGTTCCGAAATAGAATCTGGGATCGTCGATTGAAACGACAATTCACCACAAAAAGAAAACAGAGGCCCAGCCGATTGGCTGATGCGTGGCCTGCCCCACAAGCGTGCGAGCTTTCGTGTCAGGTTTCGCGGCAGGGGACTGCACGCTCATCTTGGCTTGGGAAAGCCGCTCTCGGTCACCACGATCAGGGCTCCGCGTCGACGTCCTTCGTCCGCGACCCCAGGCGGCTACTCGACTATCGCGGACGGAGCCACGGCGAACCCGCCTGGGGTCGCTGACACTCCCTACGGTCGGTCCTCGACGCGTCGCCGCACACCACTTCACCAGCGGCAAAGCCGCCGCCAACCGCCGGACGAAGTCCGGCTACCGCCACGGCACCACTCTCCACTTACCGTAAAACAGGACGCTAATGCGTCTCTCCGCGTTGATCGCTATCGCGACGACGTTCACCATGCCGATAAGAAACGCGGAGCTTATACGCCCCTCAAACGCCACTTCACCGACGCCACAATCGGCTACGCCGACAGCGTCTGACGAATCGTCGCCCATTGCTCGTCGGTCAAATCCTCGGGCTGACGCCCTCGCATCATTCCGCCGTGAGTGTTGCTGGTGAACCCGAGACGGGTTTGCACGCCCGCTTCCGAGAGACGCCACAACAATTCTTTGAACCCGGCTTCGCCTTCTTCGTCACAATCGGGCAAGAGCAACGCTCGGTTGCCGCCCGCCTTTTTGGCGAAGCGAACCAACTTGTCGACCTGATGGTCGGTCGCCTTGTTGCTTCCCAGGCCGACAGCGGCCACACCCAGACTCTCCATTCGCAGTACTTCGTTCTGCCCTTCGGTGATGACAACGCCAAACTCATTCAACGATTCCTGAACGTAGGGTTCGTTCATTCGGCCAGCGTGCCCGCCGTACAATTCCAGCCCCCGCTTGTAGCCGGTGACGTAGCGGTGCTTGTTCGGTTTCTTGCCTTCCGGCTTGCCGTCGCGGAGCCACTTTGTCCATTTCGCTTCAAAGGAAAGATCGCGGCCTGAATAGCTGACCACTTCGCCTCGCTCGTTGCGATGTGTGTAGACGAGATAGTTTTTTCGGAACAGGCTTCGTCCGTTGCCTGGAATCCAGCCGACGCCCCATGCCGTCATTTGGTCCGGCGTGAGCCATTCACGCTTCCGAACATACTGCCCTGCATCGGGACTCATTTCGGCAACGTCAACGATCAGATCATCACACAGATTGGCAAGTTCCCGAGCGGCTTCTTTTTCGTGTCGAATCATCGGCACGTTGGCTTCTTTCACGACCGGCTTTGGATCAGATTTTGGTGCCGCTGCTGCCTGGGCTGACGGCTTTCTTGGTTGGTCATCCGCTAACCCATTGATCTCTCGAAGCTTCGCAACAGCATCCTTGAATTCTTGCCCACGCAGCCTACCGCCAGTCGGCGGCTGGTGCTTTTCTAGGCCGTGCAACAATCCAAGTAGGTTGGAAGACGTTTCACACACGTGGCAAAAAAGTCGCTTCGCCGCATCCATCTGCACCGACAAATTCCCATACTTGCTATCGCTGCAAGTTTCATTGAACACGCACTTCATTCGATGCTCACGTGCTCCCGATGCAGGCAACGGTAAACCGTAGTGCGACAGAACAAGTTCAAGTGGCGTTTGAGCGATCAAGTCATCGATGTCGCTCATATACGAAGATGGTTTTCGGGAGTTCATGCAAGAAGAAAGGGGAGTGATTATTTGCAATTCATGGTACGCTTGCTCGCACTTGAAGGCAAAAGAAAACACGACGGCTTTGACCCATCGAGATTTGGACATTTTGACGAGTCTCGATCGCACGCCGATGACACCGCGTCAACTTCATGTCGCCAGTCAAGCGTACCGTCAACCGTTCACCGACGAGGCACTGGTTCGCCGCCGACTCGGTCGCCTGAAGGATGCCGGCTTCACACAGTCCTTTTCCTATTCTCTGGTCAGTGACGGACGTGCCCCCAAGTACTGGAAATTAACGCGTAGCGGATATCGGTTGATCTACGGAGCCGACGCGATTTTGCCGGGACGCAGGTATTTCTCAGAAGTCTCGGTCGGTCATCACGTCCACACGCACGCCATCGCGTCATTGGTTGCTCACTTGGCTTCGTCCGCGAAGCGTCATGGCATCGAGATGGATCAGTACGCCCGTGAAAATTCGGTAAAACTGCAGGCGGGGCAATCGCACGTCTTTCCTGACGGTGCCTTTCGGCTGCGTCATCGCAGACAATCGGATCGTCCCTATTCATTCGTTCTGGAACTCGACAACGGAAGCGAACGCGTGCGTAGCAACAAAGACATCGAATCGATTGAACGCAAAATTCGCACCTACGATTTGCACCAATCTCGCTACAAGCGGGAAGATCCCGCACGATACCTCGTGCTTTTCATCACCACTCGCAGCGAGCAACGGTTGCACAGAGTGCTCAGGGAATGTAGCCGGCTGATTCAAAATTCCGACAGAACGCTATTTCTGGGTGCAACTCTCGATCGAATTCTCCAGGCAGATCCTTTCGCTGAGCCGTTATTGACGAGCAACAATGGCCTGGAACGGACTATTATCCCAAAGAGCGCCCTTGGCTGATATACTGGGTGACGCAAAGGCGGCCTACCAAGGGTGAATCACCGTGGACAGTTCAGAAAGCAACGACAACGCTCCCAGCGGCTTGGGCGAAACCCTCGATCAAACACCGGCTGAAACCATCCAATCGCCTGCCGCTCTGGATGCCACTCAGGATGCGACCGATCCCGCTGTCACCCAGGAATTGACTAGCAAGAGCACCCAAGGTGAGATCGATTTTGACGATGACGAATCGGTCTACGTCAACGATGTCTTTTCCAGCCGAGAAGCTCTCGTCGCTCATCTCACCCGGCTCTACGGCCACCTTCCGTCGATGAAGCGACTGCTCGACGAATTGGCGATCCCCGTCGATGACGAATCGATCCAGGATGTGTTCGCCGAGTTCGTCGTGCGTGCCAGGGAACGGCTCGATGAACTTCCCTTTGCTCCCGATCTGGATTGCCTGCGGCTGAATCTGCTGCTGTCGGTCGAGTCCGGGCGACAAGCGGTCCTCAAGACGCTGCCTAGCAAACGCACACCGACTCCGGCCTACTATCACCCCGTCCAGGTACTCGGAGCGGGAGCACAGGGCGTCGTCTACAAAGTCTACGCTTCCGATCAATGGCGAGTCGTCAAGGTTTCTAAGACTGACTTCAATCGAGCGATCACCGAAGAACAAAAGACCCGCGAGATCAATCGCAAGAAACGGTTCCTGCGAGAAGCCCGATCGCTGTCTCGCATCGACCACAAAAACATCATCCGCCAATTCGCATCTGGTGAACTAAGTGCCAACGAATCGTTCTGCGAGATCGAGTTCGTCGATGGCGGAACTCTCTCCGAATGCACTGAAAACCTCGATCGTCATTCACCCCTCTACGAACAACTGGGTTTGTTCCTATTCGCTCAAGTGGCCCAAGGATTGGCCCACGTTCACCCGCGATCCGAAAACAGCAGCATCGGCATCATCCACCGGGACATCAAAGCCGACAACATCCTGGTGTCTCGTGACGGACAGTGCAAAGTCGCTGACTTTGGCATGGCCCAACTCGATTCCAGTAGCTCGATGACCCAGGGCGGCTTCCTCGGCACGCCCACGCATACACCGCCCGAGCAGCATCATGGCGAGGCGGTCGCCAACAGCGACGTGTACGCCTTAGCATGCACGATTTACCGCTACTTCACCGGCAAGAATCTATTCACCGGCGGCACGGTGATGAAAATTCTGCACAACACACCAAGCCGGTCTCGCTTGATGATTTCCAGCCAACCTATCTACGTGAGCTTCTGGATCGAATGTTGGCCAAGGCACCGGCCGACCGACCCAGCATGCCGGAAGTGATGGAGGCCCTGTATCGCTGCTTCCTCACTCAATCTGGCCTGTCTCAAGAGCAGGTCGAGCATTACTCGTCGTACTGCGACATCGAGGAGTCAACCCAAGAAGACGTGTTGGCAATGGCATCCTACTGGGAACCGGATCCGCAGTTGATCGATTACCTTGAATCCAGTCTGACCAAGGTTCTGAATAGCCTCGAAATCGACACGCTGAGCACCAAGCCATCCGAACTCGAACGCACGATGGCGGACGGCCCTAACTCATCGGCCACAGATTCCACCCTGCTCGAACCATCGCAGAGCATCAACGCCGCGTTCACGCAACTCGGCTCGGGGACGCTTACTGGCCGCACCGAGACACAGCGGGAATTCGCCAAACGCGAAGCCGACCCGGTTTACAAGCGACAACGAATCCAGCAAGAACAACAAGAACGCGAACAGCGGGAACAAGACGATCTGGAACGCATACGGCTGAATCGACGCCGCACGATCAAACTGGTCGGAGGCGGATTGGCCGTCTTGGCGACCGGCGGCACGGTGGCCGGCGTCTATCTATCTCGCCAGCAATACGAGTCAGCAGTACAGGCGGCCAAGTCTAACGCCAGTGAACTGCTCGCTGAGCTCAACAAGCCAACACTGCCTAGTGAACAAAAGCTCCAAGCACTTCAAGCGTCAGTGAACGCTTCGCTGAAACCATTGGGGGAAGAAGACGCGACCGCGATCCTCGAAAACATCAAGACTCGTCATGATTCGACTGAGTACGTCATCGGGGTGAGCCGAAACAGGATCAGCCGCATTGAATCCATCGCTCGACTGAACCGAGAAAAGCTCTTGGTTGCTTCCAAACGAGAGCTTGTCAAACTCGATGGGACGGCCCAGGCGATCAATACCGTCGAGCTGTCTTCGTTCAACGAAGCCTATGTTGCGTATGTCCAGTCTCGTTATGCCACAGTGCAGTCCGCACTTGAGACGCTTCAAAAAGCGTCTCCGAAACATCAGTTTTCAGCGGAGCGACCAGAGAACTGTCTGGAGAACGACAACTACAAGATCTCACCCGTGGTCGAAGACAGTCGAGACAATTTGGCGACCGCTCTGGCAATTACGCACAACGAGGAAACCAGCCAGCTTCAATCGCTCTCAGTGTTGTTTTCGAGGCTAGACAATACGCTAGCGGAAGTAGATGGTGTGCATGACAGAAAAGCGCAAGAGATACTTGCTGCTATTAATAACGTCACTAAGGATTGGCATCATCGCCCAAACGCTTTATCGGATTTTATCGCTGGCCAGTTAATAGCCTTGCCGTCATACCTAGTATCTGATTTTTCAGGTAACACAGTAACGTTAACGCAACGAGTAATGGCTGACAAGAAGACTGGTAACAAGACAATTTACTGGCGTCTCGGGCAGGTTAAGTATGACCTAGATCACAATGTCAGATCATTCCAATCGCAAGACAACAATGTCATTGCACTCCATTTTTATGACACTTTAGATAATACTGAAGGTGAAGCTATGTGTCATTTTTCAGCGTTGTGGCAAAAGGAGATTAGGCAATATAAAAATGATTATTTTGACGATTCAAGATTGCTCGGAGGCGCAAGTTATTCGTTTTACAGCTTGCCTGCATCGAATGGGGAATTTACTTTTACTTTTGCAAATGCTCTAAGTGGTTTCCTAATTACTGATCATACGCGCAATTGTGTTCGAAGGATTCAAACACTAGATGACTTAGACTTAGATCTATTGAGAATCTTAAAAAGCACGTCTGAGTACCAGTATTCTGATTTTGATTTCTCAGATCCTAAGGTTCCCAAACGCAAAGTTATTGATGACATCGATAGGTTCTTTAAGTATGCGGGTTTTTATGCTCTTTACAGCGATGTTAACATTACGCCAGGCTATGAATTCATTGATGAGCGTTTAGAAAAGCTTCAAGGCAACCAATGATATCAGCAGTCTCTTCCGCTTTATCACGGTTTGCGCCGTGTCGTGCACCGTCGTATCCTTGCAAGATGTTGTTTGGTGACAATTGTTGCATAAGCAAGACATCGCTGAGGGGGACCCCGTATTATTATTCCCAAAAGGCTTCGTTTCGTAGAACGTTTGCTAGCGAAGTTTCGTGACGCTGCCATGGGCGGCATGCTAGTCTTAGTTGCCGTTTGATTTGTCGCCTGGCTCATCTCCAAAGCACTGCTCCTATGCGTGCTGCCCCTTCCTCCGCAACTCAACCAGCGATCCTGGGTGAATGCAGGTTGCGTCTCTTCGCTCCGCATCGCTGGACCAGTGTCGAACACACTTGGATCGAGAAGGGAATGGGTACCGGAATCTATTGGTGACTGGTTGACATCGACCGGCCTCGTCTCGGCTTGGCCGTCACAAATGGCCTCGCCGAGCGAGTACACCTGCCCCTCCCTTCATGCTGCATCGATTGACTCTTCCCGCCGGCACTCAAAATGGCAAGGAAGCGATGGCCGCGGTTCTCCGCAGCGTCCACGCTGCAAATGCCGCTCGACATCCCGTTGAGCTAGTCGTCGCCGACCACGGTGGCGGCATTCAGTTTCTGATCGATTGTCCATTGGTGCTGCGATCGCTGCTTCTTGTTCATCTGCTGGATTCGTTTCCTGGAGCGAAGTTGGAGCGAGTGGATGACGACTTGCTTCGATCCGCCAACAACCGAAAGATGCAGTGCGTTTTGCTGCGACCGGATCTTGATTTTGAGTACCTTCGACGGGACTCTGATCGATACGATCCAATGACCGCAGTCCTCAGTCTGCTAAAACAAAACCGTTCATCATCGAGCCACGCACGGATCGCGATCCGTTTGCGGCCCGCTCATGATCGACGTTATCGCTGGGCGAAGCGTTCGCAGTACGTCTCCGACGGGCGATGCGTCAGCAAGATGCTGCAAGTGAAACTCGTTCGTGGCTTGGTTCATCACCAACGATCGTTCCGTTGGTTGTCAGCGATACTGGCTCGCTGCTTCGTTTTTGGCGGAAGTGCCACGCCACAAAAAGAAAGCAAGGTCTACGATTGCCTATTTGAAACTCAGTTGACGATCCAGGTTGAAACCCAGGCACCGGGTTCAGCCGACGCCCAAGAAAGGGTGAGTGACATCGTGGGCGGTTTTTCGCTGTTCGGTTCCAATGACAATCGCTGGGCGGTGGCCGCCGTTGGCAATGAGAGGCCCGTCGGCCACGCCGGCTTGCTTTCCCCTGAAGAGATCGCCTTGATGTGGCATCCCGTTGATGATGCAGTGCAGGTTGCCAAGCTGCACCGGCTGGAGAGCGTTGAAGTCGAGCCGCCGATTACACTGCCATCCGCTGGACGTCATAGCCGGCTGACGCCGCTTGGCCGAACCGCCTACCGCAAGGACAGCCGTTTGGTCGGTTTGCCGATTGAAACGTTGCGGCGACACGTTTACGTGACCGGTAAAACGGGCGTCGGGAAATCCTCGCTGATGCTATCGATGATGACAGCCAACATGCGTGACAACTACGGTGTCGCATTGATCGATCCGCACGGGGATTTGTATCTCGATGCCGTCGCCCAAACACCGAAACGACGCACGAATGATCTGATCCTTTTTGATCCTGGAAGCAACCAACAACTCGTTCCATTCAACCCGCTTGACGTTTCTGGTGGTATCGACCGTGGCAGAATTGCTGACGGCGTTCTGTCGGCGTTCGTAAAAGTGTTTGGTCTCGATGCGGCATCGGCCCCGCGTTTGCTACACATCTTTCGCAATGCTCTTTACACGCTCGTCGAGCAACCCGAAGCGACGCTGATCGGCATCAATCGCTTGTTGACCGATGCACAGTACCGGAAAACAGCCGTTGCACGGGTGACCAATCCAGCCGTTCGCGAGTTCTGGCATGGGGAGTTTGGGCGTTGGCATGAACGCGATCGGGCTCAGTTCTTGGCGTCTCTGCAAAACAAGCTAGGTGCGTTTCTTTCCAATCGCCAACTTCAGTTGGTGCTGGGACAACCCAAGAGTGGTTTCAATCTTCGGCACGTCATGGATGATGGCGGCATCCTTCTTTGTAACCTGTCGAAGGGTCGGCTCGGTGAAGACTCCGCTAACTTGCTTGGTGCGTTGCTACTCAGTTCGCTGCAATTGGCAGGGGAGTCGCGTGCGGACATTCCCGAGGCCGAGCGTCGAGACTTTATTTGCTACGTTGACGAGCTGCAAAATTATTCAACGACCGCGCTTGCCACATCGTTGTCGGAGGCCAGGAAGTATCGGGCACCGCTATTCGTTTTGGCGAACCAGTATCGTGAGCAATTAGCTCCCGAATTGCGTTCAGCGATTGTCGGGAATTGTGGTTCGCTGGTGACATTCCAAGTCGGATCGGAAGACGCCCCGTTTTGGTCGAGACACTTTGGAGGTTCGGTCACGCCCGAGGGACTGATGACGATGCCCAAATTTCACGCCGTCGCGAACATCCTGATTGACGGGATGCCGTCCGGTCCCATGACGATCAAGACGTTGCCGCCGCCGAAGGCGATTGCAGAGAAAGTTAAAAAGCTGAAACGACAAGCACTTCGTCAGTTCGCTCGCCCGCGTGCCGAACTGGAGGAGAAGACCGATGCGTTGTTCCGATAAAGTATGCGATTTAATAGGTGTTCGGACGATCTGATGGCAAGCTATCTTTCAGATGAAACGACAACTTGAATTGTGGGGCGATCATCCGAACGAGGAGCCGAACCGGCACGAAGCGGTAGAGGAACACTCTCAATCCACCATTGGCGAAAGCCAATCGGAGGTGCAAGCGGACGTTATAAAGCTCTTTGTAAACCCTGATAGGCAATTCGATTTTGGTGGAAAGCCGTTTGAGCAATGGCCAGCACCAGAAGTAAACCGCAATTCAATTTCAGTCGATCGGCCAAAGATCGACATTGATGGTCCCGCTCATCGGTTTGAGATTCACCGGCACGATTACGTCGAAGTATTTTTCGGCAAAGACGAACTGAGATACGGCCATGTTGTTGGGATCTCCCATAAGCGTCAGCAGGTCCGCATCGCGTTTGACCATACCGACGAAGAGACTTGGTTTGACACGGCCTGCGTCTATCCGACCGTTGAAGACGAACCAAAGAGAACACCCCGTCGAAAAATCGGTCAGCAAGTCAACGAATCGTTGCAGACGCCCAGCGTGCAAGAGCAAGTGGCTATCCGCCTAGAAAAACAATCCCAATACACTTCTTTGAAAATCGTTTCGCTGATTCGCATCGGTTCGATGAAAGGGCGAGCGAAATTGACCAGTACCGCCGAAGCATGCGCGTTTTTTCGTCAGTATTGGATGGATAATCCTGCAGCAGACCAAGAGAAATTCGTGATTAGTTTGCTCGACACGAAACACGTCGTGCAGAGCGTGGTGGAGATAACGCAGGGAACGCTCGACGCGTCGTTGGTGCATCCACGCGAGGTATTCAAGCCAGCAATCCTGGAGGGAAGCAGTGCCATTTGTCTAAGTCATAACCATCCCTCTGGCGATCCAACGCCTAGCAGGGAAGACCACGCAGTCACCGAGCGGTTAACCGATGCAGGAAAGCTGCTCGGCATCACTGTGCTGGATCATATTGTCTTCGCTGACGGGACAAACGAAGTCGTATCATTGCGTGAGTGCTGATTGAATCAGCGGGAGTGGAAGCAGATGAGCGAGTGCCAGTGACGCCAATCGGTGCCATTTTTGCATTGTCAAAATTTCGTTGAGTTCAAGGTAGTCTGCGAGCAGCTCCACCTTGACCCGAAATTCAGCAATGCAGCTTCATCACCGAAGCCTACAGGCCGCTCATCTTTTTCTTCCCTCTCTCGCTATGTTCAATCTTTACCACCACGGGCAACAACGACTGGATCTCATCACTGGACGCTATACCGACAACGATCAGTTTTACGTCGCCCTCGAAGAACCGAATGGTGATCTGTACGCTGATCTTTCGGTTTGCCTGCCCGAAATTCCTTTGGCCGACGGCGAATTCATCTTCAAAACGTACAGCGGTAACGAAGGTCTGCTAGAGGCCATGATGCACACCCGACGAATCAAAGTCGTTCGCACAGTCAACACGCCGTTGGGGATGCTGCCCGTTTGTCGGCTTATCTAGTTTGCTCCGTCGTTTTCTCCCAGCAGCAAGCTACGGACGTGGTCGACTTGTTCTTGGCTAATCATCCCAAAGCCAAAGAGTTGTGTCAGTCCAATCAGGATCTTGAGCCGTTCCCAACCATCGTTTTCTTCAACTGACGACTTTGCCTGGGCAACGACTAACGTCCAAAGCTCGTTTCGTTGCCGTTCATCAGATGGCTGCAAGTCCATGTGGTTTGCGTGCCGAGAGCGTTCCGAGAAAATTCGCCTTGCATACTCTGCTTGTTCTTCAGTGATCTCATCGATCATCGTCAGGGCGGTAATGCCACAAAGAAGCTTTGCCGTTTCCCAGAAATCACTCGGGTCGATGCAGCGGGCGTCCGCGACCGCAAGTTCCCAGTGACACGTCTCTGTTTGCTCGCTCATGGTCGTTTTCTCGCCGGGCCGCGTGCGTCAAAGGTTTCATTGGAGATATTTGTTGAGTGCTGCCAATCCCTGCTTTGCATCCTTTTCCAACTGATTCTTGTCCAACGGTCCCGAGGCATGCCAACTGGAGAGTTGGACGCCCAGCATCTTCTCAACGATGGTGCGGAGCGAATCCCCGTATAGGACGCGTACCGAACCGCCGTTCGTGTACTCGAACGTCGTCTTTCCTGTTTGCTTCCAGTCTGATTTTTTCCGTAAGGCGTTGACCAAGTTTTCTCTCGCGTCCGCGTTCGGATCTTCAGCGACTGCCTCGTAGTACAAGATTTTCATGCTCTTGCACAGCGAGCGAACCGTCAGTTTGAGAACGAGAGCTTTCAACATCAGGTCTCACGGTATGCCTGACCGTTTGCGATGTCAATGAAATCTGATACCGAGTTGACGTGGCGTATCACTCGAGGGGAGAAACGATTGCTGACGAGGCACGAGCAAAACAGCACAATCCTTCGCTGACGTGTCAAAAGCTTCCTGCGGCTCTGCTTTGTGACACCGCTCGGATCATGCAAGAGAAAGCGTGCCATCGCGGCAATCTATTTCTTCCCCACATTCACCGTGATACGTCCACGAACCAAATCACCGGCACACACACTTCTTCCCAAGGGCATCTTGGCAAAGCTACCGACACTCGGTGCGACATCTGAAAATCCTGATCCCGTCGTTCAAGTCAAATGGTTCACTCCCGATGCCAACTGGACTTGGTGGGTCATCGAATACGATCCAGAATCCCGGATCGCCTACGGGTTCGTTCGGGGAATCGAAGACGAGTTCGGCACCTTCACTTTCGACGAGGTCGAACAGTTGCGAGGTTCACTCGGGCTGCCCGTTGAACGAGACTTGCACTTCGACCCACAACCCGTGTCGAAAGTGATGAATCGAGCGTAGTTGGCAAGTCGATGAAAGGCTCTCGAACTCCGAGGGCCTTTTTCTCGTTTGGCGAACCGCCGTTCGCTATTCTGTTGGCAATTCCCATCCGTTCCTATGTCGCTTCCCAAACTGAAGATTCAAGAGATTCCGTACGATCATCCCGACTCAAATTGTCAGTTCATCGCCGGTCCTGACAAACCGTTGTTGTCGACGCCCGCCGCGATCGAGATGCACTCGCATGAAACGGTGCTTGCGTGTTATCTGGTACTGCGGCAGGTTGCCAAGCAAATGGACGGCATCGACTACCTGCAGGTGTTCGAGGACGAATCGAAAGCGGAAGATCTCTGGTTCATCGAAGACGGCGAGGGGGGAGCGATCACAGGCATGCTGCCCTCGGACTATTGAGCCGAAAACGCCTGGGAAACCAATCAGGCGACCATTTACTGGATTTTCAAGAAGGAGATTGGTAAACTAGTAAGTATGAATCCAACCGCAGAATCCTCCGCGTTCGACCGTGCCGTCAGCCCCGTACTGAAGCAGGTCTTACCGCAGCCGAAAGCCGAAACCGTCATCAGTTTTGATGTCGATCCCGATCTTCGTGCCCGGATCGAAGAACTCGCGACCAAGTCGACCGAGGGCGAGCTGACCGATCAAGAGCGTCTGGAGTATCAGGGTTACGTTCGGGCCAACAAGTTCATCGCTACGCTACAACGACAAGCTCGTCGTCTTTTGAACCCTGCTTCCTAGATGACGGTGAACGAATCCACCAAAACGATCGTTCGGGAACGGGCGGGCCATCGTTGTGAGTATTGCCAGCTTCATCAGGACGATTCGCCGCTCGCCACTCTGCACGTTGAACACATCATTCCACGCAAACACGGCGGCAGCGACGAAGTTGAAAATTTGGCACTGGCATGCATCGACTGCAACTTGCACAAAGGCCCCAATTTAACGGGGGTTGATCCTGAAACGGAAGAAATCACTGTCTTGTTTCATCCTCGCCAAGACGATTGGGACGACCACTTCGAGTGGCAGGGGATACAGATCGTCGGCAAAACCCCAACGGGCCGTACCACCGTTCGCGTGCTTGAAATGAATAGCGACGAGCAGCTTGGTCTCCGCTTGTCGTAACCCAGACACGATCAATTTTCTTTGTGGCGAAAATCCGCAGCGAGCTTCCAGCATCGCTGCTGCCGTTACGTTGCGACCAACTTTGGTTGCGCCGCGAAACAAACACAGGCAATCTAGTTCCGCGCCGCCCATGTTGGGCAAGCGACCACGCCAGTCAGATGGCTGAACCGTGGTTTCGTTCTTTCTTTGCGGAGACACGTCATGCTGATCGACCGATCCGATGGCAAATGTTACGAATGCGAAGGTCAACTTGAAGTCACCGATGCCGACGACTGTTCCATGACAGTCGACTGCGTTGAGTGTGGTGAATGCTTTACCGTCGAACCCGACGCCTTTGGCGACGGATGCGTCGAGTACTACATTCCGTTCATGACCGAGCGATACCTTGCCGCTGAATTTGGACCTGAATGATGGATCCAAACACGGCCTGGGATGCCATGTTGATGGCGTACGCGGCCAAGCAATGGTCCGACGCTTTGCACTTTGCCGAAGCCCTCAAAGCTTGGCTCGATCGCGGCGGATTCCCGCCCCATCCAACGATTGGTTCGTCAACCGGCTCACATACGATGCAGCCAGACGAACAACTATCGCGAGCAATCGTCGTCGCGGCTTGCGATCACATCTGTCGCCACTGTCTCCTTGAGACGAGCAAATTGGCATGAGTCACCGCACTCCCGCCGAACCAAGGCATCCACTTCCCGAAGTGCGGTGCCTTTTCCCAATGGTTCGGTATTGGTCGCAAGTTGTAAGGAAGGAATCAAGACGGCCGCAGTTTCGCAAACGCCCTTTTTCAGCGTTCAAGGTGATTTCTGCGAACTCCACCTATGACCGCTAAGGACGCTTGCCACGCAGGCCGCACTTACTTCCTGCTCCTCAACAACATGGACCACGACCACCCACTCAACGTCTCAAAAAGCACTGCCCCGATCACACGCGATCAGTTCATGGCCTTCTTTCGGTCCGGCACATTCTACGAACACATGAGCGACGACGATTGCCGGGAAATTTTCGCGACCGTGCTCAAAGGCGGCAGCGATCTGACCGCCAAGTTTCTCAACGAACTTCTCGAAGACTACTCCGTCGAAGACGTCATTGTCGTCAACACAAAAACGCTCGACTGGCGATAACCAGCGACACGACCGCGAAGGTCCTGGCTAAAATTAACCTTGATCCTTCTGGGCCCTTTCAAGGTTTCGTTGATGCAGCATCCGCTCAGCGTCAATCTCCCTTGTGATTTGCTGAGACAATTCGGAGTTCTCGCGGGAGGACTTTTCTATTTCAGCATCTGTTGGGACCACAATCAGATCGTCAATCGAGTCACTTGATTCGCTCATGCTTTTTCCTGTGAGTGAAATTAGATATTGCTGCTACAAAGCGTGAAGCACTTCCCCAACACGGATGGAGTAGGGCTAGAGCTAAAAGCCAGCGTTCAATATCAACCAGAAGTGAATTCCGTATCAAGTCCCCACGTTCGAGAGGTGACTCGTTCGACAACTTCTCGTTGGTGTTTTACAAGGACATCAAAAAACGAATCCGTGATGTTCCCATTCGGTCGCCATTCTTTCCAGGGCATTAAAGTCTCTCCTTTTGCAGAAACTAAGCTTTGGGACCAGATATCGAGATCGCCAATCGAGAGTTGTCGCCGACTAAGCAACGCTACAATAAACAGTGGGCCAACCTGAGATAGTATTAGGTTTTTCTCGTGGAAAACATGTCCGCCCATCGCCTTGTGCATCGACAGGTCTTTGTCGAATAGCAGGAAGCAGTGCATCGAAAATGGTAAAACGTCAGAGCGATTTCCGAGCAAATAGTCTCTCCAGTATTTGTGAGCGGACTTGACCTCACTTCGCTTGGGCAATGACTTTATTCCTCCACAGTATTCAAGCGTGCGAAGTGAAATCGATGTGCAGAAAGCGTGAAACCTTTCGTCGTACTCAGTGGGCGATGGGTTCTGTTCATCAATTTCAGCCAGCATTTCTTTTGCGTACTTTTCTCCCCGTGAAAAGACTTGTTCACAGTCGTTGCAGTACCAGTAGCGTTTAATCTGCTTGGGAAAAAAGCGATTGGTTTCTAGGTTTATAAATGCGCCTCCTGTTTCGCGATCGGAGACGAAGTCCCGGTACCCGAACGACGGCCAGATGTGGCTGTTACGAAGATTTCGATGCTGTTTGCACAGTCGGCAGACGCCAACCTGTTTTTTGACGGAACGCATTCAAATTTGCTTGGAGCTAAGGTGATGTCGGCACTGTTTAAAATTGACACGCTAGAACCTTGAGGGTTCGGCGTTCGTTTTTCCTGCGTTCTCTGGATTCACTGAATATTGACTACGAACTCACCACTTCGTGCAACACAGGCGTTGTTCTTAACGACAAACGCTTCGACCCAGTGCATTCCGCGATACTCCGTTTTTTCCCGTCTGATTTTCCCCGACTGCCCACCATCATAAAACTCACCTCGTAGGTTGCTGGCGTTTGCGGCTTCGTCGCCAGTGTTAACCACTTGCCAATAGACCGTGTAAGGCTTCGGTACGTCTGTTTCGATTTCAAAAACTAAATCGGCGTACTTAGGAATCGCGGGTGAGTTGCTTCGGAAAGCAGTCGGGCGAAATCCGTTTCGGGTAAATCGAGCCTTGATGCGTGCTTGGCGTGTTGTCGGTTGCATGTGCCACCTTGGCGGTTCCCTGTGAGCGACATCGAAACGCAACAGCTGCTTGGCCACTCGACCAAACGCAGAAACCGGCATTCCTTGCCCTGCGGGAACCCGCCCTTCAAGCTCAGATGCCACTCTCTTTCCGATTGATTCGCCGAATGAAGTTTGCAAGGATCGTTCCAGCTCTTTTGGTGTTGCGGCATTCAACAATTCGTCGATGTCTTCTTGCAGCCAATTCACCCATTGGAAGAATGCATCCGGCCGTCCGCTGTCTGGTTCATTCCAACGATCCGCAAAATTCTCGTTGGGGTTTACGGGGTTGGCGATAACCCACTCATCGTTCTCACATCGAATCAGTCCGGTTTCTTGATGCCGTGTGACTCGATCCAAGAAGTTCGCTAGTGCGGAATAGACATCGGGCTCCTGTTGATACGCTATCGCTGCCAGAGTCGTGATGATGACTGAAATTGGACGTTCGCCGCTATTAGGTTGTCCTGCAAAACGGATATCTCGATGTCGTTTCAAAATCTGGACCATTCGTTGAAGTGGCGTTCGTACCAACTGGTCAGGAACTTCATCGACACTGGCAAACACTTCGCTGTGTTCGCGAAAAATCTGACTTTTCCGCAACGAAGCCGTGCGGTTAAAGATTGGGCGTTGACATTCGGCGAACCAGTCCGCGTAGCCAGCGGGATTTGTAAATCCCCATTCATACGTGGTCACAGACTTGCTGCGATCGGTTAGAGCGACCGATTTCAAACTCATTGATGGTTCTACACCCGCAAACGTCAATGGATCGGGAACGCAGGGCAGCACGTCAAGATGGAAGCCCGCGCCGTCTTGTTCCGCGTACAGCAGTGTCCAGCACCGCCGCCCTTCGTCATCAAGTAGGCGGCTGTAAGTGCCATGTTCTTTAAGCCGGTTGCCGACATGGTGGCGAACTAGCTCGGGACTGGTCTGATGCTTTGGGATAATGATTTCACATGCCAAATCAATGTCGTAGTCTGATTCAACACCATCGTGAATCGGTCGCACGACGGTCCCTAGCCGGAATGATCCTTGTGGATAGATTGCTGGTGCGCCAGTTGAGCCAGGGTAGACGCCTGATTCGAGCCAATTCCCCACGGACGTGTATCTCTCGACCGCTTGCTTGTATTTGCTTGGTGGAATGTCGAGTTCTTTCGCAATGTCTTGCAAGATCGAATTGACGATCAGAATTCGGTTGTCGATCATGGTTGAATTCATGATTTTTTCTAGGAAATAGTTAGGGCAGGCGAGAAGCCACCCGTCGATCGGTTTTGGTCGTATACGGATAACGGAAGGTCCGCTTTTGGCATCCAAACGCGGCCAACCTCGATCGCCGCTGAAACCGGAACCGCCGGGAATAGCGAAAGTCGTGCATTTTGCCCGTGTTGGAGCTTGATCGCGTCAAACGTTTTTCGCATCACTTCACGAAACCGCTGTAGGTGCAATTTGCTTTGCAGAAAATCGTTTCCCGGCTGAGGTGCAGAGATCTTCCAAATGCAGCAATCGTTGCCAATGACATCGTGAATTCGATCGTTCGCAACGTGAGCACTTAGCGATAAGTTGAGAGCTACATCTTTGGCATCGGTTGGTCCAGTACAAGTTTGATTGAACTGGAAATCTGTTGGTGGGTCTTGCCATGCCCAACCTGCGGGCTCGCGGTGCAATTGATAGACATCAACAGCGTGTATGTCGGAGATCAGTCGCCCCAATTCAATCAACAAAGGCATTGGAGCAAGGCCAAAGACCGAAAGATGCTGAATGTCCTCCGTTAGTCGCGGAGTCACACGCGAGGCGAATTGCCGTCGTAGGTGCTGGGATTCAATCGACCAATACTCAGACTCATGGTCTCCGAACGAACTGTCTTTCAACCCCAGCGAAATGGGTTCGTGGCTGGCTGGATACCGCTTTGGAATCATCGCTAACTTCGCATTCGCAAGAGTTAGTGGTGCGCCATGCTCGCCAATTCTGGCACCGTAGAATAAAGCGTGCGACTGTCGGTCGGTGTCAATACTTGTCACGGTTCCGATTCGTCGTTCGTGATCGCTCTTCATCTGCTGAAGGCGAGCAACCGGATGCCCATCGACATCGATCTTGTCAACGAGTCGGTGATGAACGTCACAGAGCAGCATTAAATTCGAGAGATCTGCTTTCAGCTTCTCTGAAAGAACGGAATCGCCACGCGGACCTGCGGGCTTGTCCGCGATAATATGAGCGACATAGGCTTGGTTGAACTCCGCCTTAGTCACCTTGTCACGGTACAGAACTTCATTGCAGCCTTCGTATTGGCATCGCCCCGCCGCTCTGCCCCAGAGGCAGAGCTTGGTCCATTCAGGAATGTAAGACACTGACATGGGTTTAGTGCTTAGTGTCTTTGGGAGGATGCGGATCGTTCCCATAGCTATCCGAGTCTCGGATCTGTCCGTTGGGTCGGTGAATCACGAGTTCCGTTTCGTTCTTCTGAGCTAGGTCGCGACCAGCATCGATTGCCTCACGCTGGGTGCTATGGAGCGACGATGCCCGTTCGCCGCCCTCGCGTTTGACAGCCCATTCGTCTCCGTTGGGCACAACGTGATAGTCTTTTTTCGTCATCTGATTTCCTGGGGTAAGGAAGTAAAAGTAGTCGCGGTTGTCAGGTTTCCCGACGCTTCGCCGTATATCTATAACGAACATACCCGTTCGCTCGCAGCGTGTCAACTATAACGAACGTCGTGTCTTGCTTTGACCCCATGAAGCTGATATGCTTTTGTCATGGAAGAAGCCCCAAAGCCTGACGAAACGCCAAAAATCCCGCTTGCGGAGAATCTCCGTAAGTTCCGTGAGGAAAAGGGGTTGTCGTTGGACCAGGTAGCCAAACAGGCGAAAATCTCCAAGGCTTATCTTTGGGAACTGGAGAGAGATACCGAGGGAACTAAAAAACCCTCTGCGGTGGTACTGATGCAGATTGCTGATGCACTCTCGCGAACGCTGGCTGACCTTCTCAGCCTGCCGTCGGTTCAGACCACAGAGGGGCCGCGAGAAATCCCGGCATCACTCGTTGCGTTTCGGGATCGACTCAAGAGCCAGGGCACGGAGCTTTCAGAGTCCGACCTTCAAGACCTTGCGAAGACGCGTTTTCGAGGCGGTCAGCCTCAAACGCCCGACGAGTGGCACCAGCTTTACCTCTTGATGGCGAGTAATTCACGGAAGCCATCAAAATGAGTTCGGGGCATTCAACAACACAGTCTTTTATTGACGAATTGGTTCGCTCAACCGGGGCTAGTTCACCCGAAGAAGCCATACGCGCGAAAGCACGTCAATTGATTCAAACATGTGAATCCATGTTTGGCCGTCCAGAAATGCCAATTGACGTCGATGTTCTCACTAGCTTGCAGGGCATTCATGTAAGCGGGGCTCTACCGATCCAAAGTCCAGATGCCGAACTTGCTCCACGTAGCGAGGGTGGCGTCGAAATGCGAGTGCATCCCGATCGACCCGAGACGCGAAAACGGTTCAGCGTTGCACACGAGATCAGCCATACGTTCTTCCCTGAATACGAACAGAAATCATGGTGTCGAACGGATGCCCGCTATCGGGATCGAAATGATCCTGACCAATATCTTGAAATGCTCTGCGATATCGGTGCTGCTGAATTGCTGTTTCCGCAGCCATGGTTTTCAGATGACGCGAACCAGGTATCCAGTGCATCGGGGCTTGTCGCGTTAGCCGACACCTACCATGGATCGCGGGAGGCAACCTTACGTCGGTTTGCCGAGCTTTCAAACGACCCGATCGCTGCGGTTTTCTTTACTTGGAAACTGAAACCCGTTCAAAAAGGCGTCGTTGACAACGAAGACCAAACCAACCTGTTTGGCCTGAGTCACGATGAACAAATTCGTGACGCGTTGCAGCTGCGAATTGATTACTCGATAGCGAGTGAGAGCTTCTCGCATCTAGGTCACTACCTACCGCCCGAAAAATCAATCAAGAACGACGGCCCCATTTTCGAGGCATCATCTACAGCATCTTGTTTTGATGGTGAATGTCATCTTGATTTTGGGCCAGCATCTGGCACGTACAACGTGATGGCGATCCCGCTGCCTACCGATCGAAACCAACGAGGCCCGAAAGGGGAACACTCGGTTGCTGCAATCGTTCGCCCAGTTGCGGTTCAAAAGGCAAAAAAGAAACGCAGCGCGACGCCAGACAACTCGCCCACGCTGTTCGACTGATCGTCCACAAACAGAACTGTGTGACAAAACCATTCAAACCATGTAATCTTCAAAGCAACAATCATCTATGGGAAACCAACTTGCGAACATCAAACGGCTGGAAGCGGATCTGTGGGAAACAGCCGATAACCTGCGTGCGAACTCGAAACTAACCAGTACAGAGTACTGCATGCCCGTACTGGGCATCATCTTTTTGCGTCACGCCGCCAACCGATTCGATACCGCAACCGAAGAAATCAAAGCTAGTGGACTAAAGCGTTCACCCGTAAAAGCGGACTACGTCAAACGTCGTGCTTTGTTTCTGCCGGAAGAGTCTCGCTACGGGTATTTGCTGGATCTCCCCAGCGACACCGACTTGGGCGAAGCAGTTAACACGGCGATGGACAAAATTGAGGAGTCCTTTGAGCCGCTCGCGGGTGTTCTGCCGCGTGAATACGGCATCTTTGAACGCGAAGTCCTTGAGGATCTGTTGCGGGCCTTTGACTCCGAGGCCATGAAGTCGGCCACCGGGGACGTGTTCGGTCGCATCTACGAATACTTCTTGATGAAGTTTGCGATGCAAGGTGCACAAGACAACGGTGAGTTCTTCACTCCACCGTCATTGGTGCAAACGATCGTGAACATTATCGAACCGACACGAGGCGTCGTTCTCGATCCAGCAGTTGGATCGGCGGGAATGTTTGTGCAGTCGAGCCATTTCGTCGAGGCGATGGGACAAGACGCTGCTCACAACTTGACGTTCTACGGACAAGAAAAAACGGCGACCACAATTCGCTTGGCCAAGATGAACCTGGCAGTCCACGGACTGGAGGGCGACATCGTCGAAGCGAACTCGTTCTACGAAGACGAACACGGCCTGCTCGGAAAAGCGGATTACGTGATGGCCAATCCACCGTTCAACGTCGATATGGTCGACGCGGAAAAAGTCAAAGGTGACGTGCGATTGCCGTTTGGTTTACCGAGTGTGAACAAGAAGAAGAAAGTCAGCAACGGAAACTATCTCTGGATTCAATATTTCTACTCGTATCTCAGCGACAAAGGCCGAAGCGGTTTCGTCATGGCGTCCAGTGCATCAGACGCTGGCGGTGACGACAAGTTGATTCGCCAGCAGTTGGTCGAAACCGGTCACGTCGACGTCATGGTCACAATCGGCACCAATTTTTTCTACACCCGAACATTGCCTTGCATGCTGTGGTTCTTTGACAAGGGCAAGCCGAAGGAACGACTCGATAAGGTGCTGATGATCGACGCGAGGTCGATTCATCGTAAGGTCACCCGTGTGATTAATGATTTTTCGCCGGAACAATTACAAAACATCGCGTCAATCGTTTGGCTACATCGCGGTGAAACTGACCGCTACTTAGATCTTGTTCGCGGGTATCTGCTTCAAGCAAATGATGCCGCTGTTGAGCTATCGCCGCTACTCAACGATTTCTCAGATGCAATGGGTGAATTCTACGAGCATCTTGATGCTTGGAACGACATCCTTTCAGAAGTCCCGACAAATCCCGACGACTCTGAAGAGGAAGCCAATACTTCTGATCGTGACGCTTACCGTGATGCCTTTGCCGAATTTGCTGGTCACTGGCACGAATTCACTGAAGCGCTTCCGAACACCCAAAAGGCTATCGACAAGCACGCCAAATGGATTGCAAAAGCCAAGCTGAAAACGAACAAGCAACAAATCGCGGCTCATGAACAAACCGAAGTGGTGGTCACGGACATTAAATCACTTCGCAAAATCGTGGAGCAGACAACCAAGCTGGCATCGACCTGTCATGACCTCGCAACCAAAAAGTTGGACGCGAACAAAGCTGAAGGCTGGAATTCGACCGAGACTCGTGATCTGCACAAGCACTTGATCCGTACGCTGAAAGTTGGTGACGAGAACAATCTCCGAGTGACCCTGGCTGCCGCAATCAAGCAACCTAGCTATTTCCACCGTCAGGTTCATTGGCTTCAAAGTAAGTTCCCAGACGGGAGCTACAAAGACGTGGAGGGTATATGTAAGTCAACGCCACGCGCAGAAATCGAAGAGAACGACTGGTCTTTGACTCCAGGCCGGTACGTCGGAGTATTGCCACTGCTTGACGAAGATCCCGATTTCGATTTTGACGATCGCATGATCCAGATTCATTCTCAACTACAGTCGCTCAGTGCTGATGCCAGTGAGATTATGAAGTCAATTAGCGGAAATTTCGACGAGTTATTGAGATGAAATTTTCCGAATTTACTCTGGCAGAATTGGGGCATGTGTCCCGTGGTCGTTCACGGCATCGGCCACGTCATGCTGACTTCCTCTATGGTGGCAATCATCCATTCTTTCAAACTGGGGACGTTCGCAACGCCAATTTATACCTCACCGAGTTTTCCCAAACTTATTCGGACGCTGGCCTCGCCCAAAGTAAAAAGTGGCCTGCCGGAACGCTCTGCATTACAATTGCAGCCAACATTGCTGAAGTAGCGATACTCGGTGTTGATGCGTGTTTTCCTGATAGCATTATCGGTTTTGTAGCTGAGGAACAACGCTGCGATGTACGGTACGTGAAGTATTGGTTTGATGTTTTTCAAAAGCGATTTCAGCAAGTCTCGCAAGGTGCTGCACAGGACAACCTGAGCCTAGAAAAACTCCTGCGTTTTAGGATCCCTGTTCCTGAGTTATCAGTTCAGAATCGCATTGCTGACATTCTTTATGCATATGACAAAGCGATTGAGATCAACCAAACTCGCATCGCCTTGCTCGAAGAGGCGGCTGAGCAACTCTTCACTGAGTGGTTTGTTCGACTTCAATTTCCAGGTAACGAACATGGGGAAATGGTAAAGGGCACACCTAATGGATGGGCAAAAGGAAAAGTAAACGACTTGGTGGATGTAAAATCTGGATATGCATTTAAGAGCAAATCGTTCTCTGAGTCTGGATTATTCCAGGTCATCACAATTAAACATGTGAAGGACGGTAGATTTGACCCAGGTAGTGAAAGTTGCATCGATTCACTTCCGCGTGAAATGCCACGTCATTGCATTTTGCAGACAGGCGATATCCTGCTTTCGCTAACAGGAAACATTGGGCGTACGTGCCTGGTCACCAGTGATAACTGCCTCTTGAATCAACGTGTCGCGAAACTCGTTCCGAAGTTCGGACTGGGATTTGCTTACTGTTTCTTTAGGAATGAGATGACAAAAATGAGATTGGAGACAATCTCGACTGGTGTTGCCCAACAGAATCTAAGTCCTATCAAGATGTGCCAACTTGATTTCGATATTCCGCCTTTAGAACTTTTGAAGCGGTTTGAGGAATTTGCCGACCCAATTTGCAAACTGATAATTTCTTTGCACCAACAAAACCGAAGCCTTGGCGAAGCACGAGATTTGTTTCTCCCACGCCTGATGAGCGGAGAAATCGAAGTTTAACCAGCCCATTTATGCCAATGATTACCGACATCAACAGCGAAGACCGAGCAGTACAGCAAACGTTCGCCGAGTTCCTTGAAAGCGAACTCGGATGGGACAGTGAATACGCTTGGAATCAAGAGGGCCTTGGCACGGATTCGCTGTTGGGCCGAGAGTCGATGCGTGAAGTGGTGTTGACTCGTGATCTACGTGACGCGATCAATAAGCTAAACGATGACTTGCCGGACAGTGCCGTCGAAGATGCAGTTCGCAAGATGACGGGATACGACTTTTCGCGTTCCACGTTTCGTCACAACTCAGAGTTCTACGAATGGATTCGTGATGGTGTGCCGGTGGTATACAAGGACAAAAATCGCCGAACCGTTAAACGCAAGGTCAAGGTAATCGACTTTCGTAGCGCGGCAAACAATCGCTTTCTTGTCGTACGCGAACTGAAGATCCAAGGACTTCGCAGCCCGCACTACAATCGACGTGCCGACCTGGTTTGCTTCGTCAACGGCTTACCCGTAGTGTTCGTTGAACTAAAAAGTGTTTGGACGAATATCCGCAACGGTTTTGATCAAAACATCGCGGATTACAAGGACACGATTCCGCATGCGTTCTATCACAACGCCTTTCTCGTCGTCAGCAACGGTGACGAAGCCAAATACGGTTCGATCACCAGCCCATGGGATCACTTCTATCAATGGAAACGCAACGACGAAGACGACGATAAACTCGAAGCTCGTGCCATGCTCAACGGGATGTTTGCTAAAGACAAATTGTTGGACATCATCGAGAACTTCATTTTGTTTGATGAGAGCAAGGCTGGCCAGGCACGCAAAGTCGTCGCCCGCAATCATCAAGTATTAGGCGTGAATCGAGCGGTCGATTCCGTGATCCGCCAAGAGGTACTGAAGGAACAAATTCCTATCGATAAGCGACTTGTTCATCGCGTGGGGACGGTGAACGTCGCCGATCCGCCGATCCTCGAAGACTCACCACAAGAAGAAGCGATCGATGCAAACGTCGTGGCGGAGAAAGCTGAGCGGTACCGAAAGACTCGTGAACTACCTTTGATTGAGCGTGCCCATCCTGATCTTGGGCGGCTTGGTGTGTTCTGGCACACGCAGGGAAGCGGCAAATCGTATTCGATGGTTTTCTTTGCGGAGAAGGTTCGCCGGGTTGTGCCCGGCAATTTCACGTTCTTGGTCATGACCGACCGAGAGGACCTGGACGATCAAATCTATAAGACGTTTGTTGGGTCAGGTGTCTGTAGCGAAAAAACACCGCGAGCAAGTTCGGCCAAAGCACTCGAAAAGCTGCTAGGTGAGAACCATCGGTTTATGTTCACCATGATCCACAAGTTTAGACGGGACGAGATCCCCAAGAAGCCGTACAGCGAGCGTGACGACATCATCGTCATGTCCGACGAAGCCCACCGCACCCAAGCCGGCAAGCTGGCTCGTAATATGCGGATAGCGTTGCCGAACGCTTCGTTCATCGGATTTACCGGAACGCCATTGCTGCATGACACCGACTTCTTAACGCAGCGAATCTTTGGTTCGTACGTTTCGACGTACAATTTCAAGCGTGCCGAGGAAGATGGAGCAACGGTCAAACTCGTCTACGAAAACCGGGGCGAGAAACTCGGGCTTCGTCGAATTGACTTGAACGATGCCATTGCTGAAAAGGTCGAGGAGGCGAACCTCGATGTCGACGAAATGGCGAAGTTGGAGAAACTGCTGGGTAAGTCTTACGAAGTCATCACGGCGGATGAACGACTAGATCGAATCGCTGAAGACTTCGTCCAGCATTGTTCTGCACGCTGGGAAACCGGCAAGATGATGTTGGTGTGCATCGACAAGGTTACTTGTGCCCGAATGTACGAGCGAATTATCCCGCGATGGAAGGCCAAGGCCAAGCAGATACGAGACGACGCGGACGGTTTTAAGCAAGCAGAAGCGACAGCGACCGACCCGATCGCAAAGGAAGCTTTGGCTGAGCAGCGAGACAAGCTGTATGCGCGTGCCGACTGGATGGATGAGACTCTGATTCAGATCATTATCTCTGAACAACAGGGTGAAGTTGCCGAGTTCAAGAAATGGAATTTCGACATCAAGCCACACCGTGCGATCATCAAAGAGGGTTTCGCGACTGGGAACAAAGAACGGATCGACGTCGAAACGGCGTTCAAGAAGGAAGAACATCCGTTCCGCGTGGCCATCGTATGCGCCATGTGGTTGACGGGATTCGACGTAGAAACTCTTTCAACGCTCTACATCGATAAGCCAATGCGTGCCCACACGCTGATGCAAGCGATCGCTCGGGCGAACCGAGTTTCACCAGGCAAGGATTGCGGCGTCATTGTCGACTACAACGGAATGCTTGGCAGCTTGCGAAAAGCACTTGCCGACTACGCGGCAACCGTTGCTGGACAAGATATTGGCGACCCCATCGAGCCGATCGAAGTTCGCATCGCCGCCTTGATCGAAGCCATTGAAGCTGCGGAAAGCCATTTGTCGGGTGCAGGCTTTGATTTAACACGCTTCAACGGAGCGACCGGCTTTGATCGGATTGAGGCGATCAAGGATGGGGCCGAGGCAGTTAGAGCAACCGAACAAATCAAACGCACTTTTGAGATTTTGGCGACGGAAGTTATCAAACGCTTCCGAGCCTTGAACATGGAACCAAGCGTTTACCAGTTCGCGGAACGACGCGACAACCTGGAAGCGATCTATAAGAAGGTGTTGCAGAAGCGAACCGTCGCAGATGTGACGGCCATCTTAAAGGAGTTGCAAAAGATCGTCAGCGAATCGATTGCCACCGCTGGCCCCGGCTCCGATCACGCTGAGGGATTGACGCTCGACCTAAGCAAAATCGACTTCGAGAAACTCGCAGACGAATTCGAGAAGAAGGGCACCCGCAAGCGATCCACCGTTCAAGACATTGCCGACCTACTTGAACAGCGTTTGGCCGCGATGGTGGCGACCAACCCGCTGCAGATGGATTACTACAAGAAATACCAAGAGATCATCGCCGACTACAACCGAGAGAAAGACCGAACGACGATCGAAGAAACGTTCCGCCGCTTGATGGAGTTGAACGCAGAACTGGACGACGAGGAAAAGAAGCTTGTATCGGAAGGCCTTAAAGACGAAGAACAGTTCCTGTTCCAGCTACTTCAACGCGACGACTTAACCAAAGCCGATCGTGAACGACTCAAGCAAGGCAGCCGCCAGCTACTCGAATCGCTCAAGACTCTGATCGGCCCCATGCACGAGTGGTGGGAAAAAGAGCAAACCCGTGCCGAGATCGAAGTCGAAATCCTCGACCAAATCTTCAACGTCATTCCCATGCCACCGTACAACGAAACCGACGCAAAAACCTACGCGGAACAAATCTACCAATACATCTGGCAACGAAGCGAGTCGGGAGCGTTTCCGGTTGTTTCTGCAGCGTAGAAGGTTTCAACACGAATCAGCACGCAATTAGATTCATGGTCCAAAAGCGAGAATTCCATTGTCAGAGCAACTTGCAGCAAATCTTGATTTAGAGCTGGCATGGCGGAGAGTACAACGAGACCTGTCAGAACGTCGGGTTTTTGTGCGTCACCCTTATCTTGAACAGCTATTGTCTCAAGATTTAGCTGGATGGCTTCATGGCATCCGTGAACGAATTGCATCAGGCGAATATCAACCAAGTCCATCGCAAATTGTGTGGGCCCCTAAGCCTGGACATTTGGTGCGACCGGGCTCTGACCTTACATTGGAAGACCAAGTCGTTTTTACGGCTCTTGTCGGTTCAATGATCGAGCAAATCCGTAGTGCATTTGATTGGGAGGGAGAACATCCGGACTATGGCTATCGTCTCAGGACTGGTGAGGCGACGGATGAAATTTTCGGTCCATGGTTTCACAACCTGCGAACTTTCAACGCGAGTAGCACGGAGTTGATCGATAATGGGCACAGCCATGTCGTACTGGCTGACATCGCAGGTTATTACGAGTGCGTCGATCTCTTTACCCTTCGGAGCGATCTTAACGGACTAGGTGTAAATAGCGAGGAGTTGAACTTTTTGACTTCAATGCTTCCTCGCTGGTCGCGTGTTCAACGGCGTGGCCTCCCACAGGGTTTCTCAGCGTCTAATCTTCTTGGGAAACTATATCTCAATGCCGTCGATCTTCAGCTTCGCAACCATGGTTTCATGCATCTGCGTTGGGTTGATGACTTCCGTATTTTCTGTCGATCCGAGTCTGAGGCGATCAATGCTCTGTCCGTGCTCACCCGAGTTCTTGGCGAGCGAGGACTTGTGATGCAGTCGGCCAAAACTCGCATCTTAGGAGGGAATGACGCTCGGTCCTCTTTCAACGAAATCAGAGACATTATCGAACCACTAAACTCGCAGTTTCTAGACCACTTACGAGAGCTGGGGGTGTTGGACGATCCGTCGATCATGGCAGGTGACCTGGATTCGTTGCTTGAAAGTCTGCATGACGATGCGCCCGTCGACGTTTTGCGAGAAGCGTACCAACAGAATTTCGGCGATAACTCAACTGGCTTCAACAAAACCGTATTTCGCTATCTCCTTCGACGTTTAGGGCACGCAGGTGTTGCAAGCATTCTTGATAGTGTCATATCACACTTGCGAGTGCACCCTGAAGAATTTGAAGCAATCGCAAATTTTGCCAGTTGCGTACAAGGAAACGAAAGATTGGAAACTGCCTTCGTTGAGTTGAGGCGACAGCACTTGCTTCCACACGACTATCAGGATTACCAGTTTTTTCGGTGGATCCTACGGCAAGCAGAGGCTCCGTGCGAACTTGCGATGAATTTGGCTCGAGAACAAGGTATCTCTCATCCGAGAAGCTGGTACACGCGTAGTATCGCGAGGGCTGTAGTTGGACGTTGGGGAAATCAAGCTGATCTTGAAAGCATCTTAAACGCGTACCCAAATGCAAATAGCGAGATGGAGAGAATTGAGATCATTTGCAGCCTACAACGAATGGAGCCATCACGTCGGAACGCTTTTCTCGGCCATGCTGCTGGCGACGGTCGTTTGCCTTCCGAGGCTGCTCGTTTTGTTCGGCAGAATCGTGTTCAGTGGAACCTTTGCTGATACTAGATTAGAATTCGTTCAACCTCATCCAATGTAACAGCATCACTCGTCCGGTTGTAAAGATTCGTCGTCTTGGACGAGGCGTGGGCGGCCATTTGTTGTGCTTTTTCCAGCGTGCCACCGGCCATCATGTAGGCGGTGATTCCCGAAGCGCGCATCGTGTGGTTGTTGAACAGGCCACCAAGACCTGCTTTACGCGAACGACGTTTCACCATCCACCGCGAGTATTCCGCTGCCATCCGATTCTCGGAAAGGTTGCGTTTCCGATCAAGTGAACGGAACAATGGCGTGCCGTTCTGCCCCCAAAGGTTGGCACCGTCCAAATAGGCGATCATGGCTTCTTCAGCGTGATGCTGAAGTGGCATTTCATGTTGACGTCCTCCTTTTTCTTTGAGGCGAACCCAGTAACGGCGACCGTTCTGATAAACGTCTTCGACGTTCATCGAGACCGCAGCTCCGATGCGAGCGAACGTAAAAAGCATCAGCGAAATTAGAGCCTTATCACGCAGGCCACCGACCGTGTCGGTAGAGATCGAGTCAAGGAGAAGCCGTGCATCGCCTGGCTGAAGAACGGGCGTCTTCCCTTTGACGATGGTAAGTTTCGGTCCTTTAACCGAGAGCGATGGATTGTGTCGCATCAATCCGCCGGTCACGAAGTAATCAAACATCATGCGGATCGCGGCAAGGTTCTGCTTGACCGACGCCTTGCTGTAACCGTCCTGCATTTCCTCGATATAGAAAGCGATCATGGTCGGTTCAATATCGGCAAGCCGTGTCAGGCCACGCCCTTCCATCCAACTGCAAAACCGATCGATAGCACGAAGGTATGCCCGCCGCGTATTTTTGTTGCGAATCGAGGCGGTGAAAAACTCGACAAACCGCCGTTTTGTGTCGTGACCAGCATTCTCAATTAGTGCTGGAACGGTCGCCCCATCCGTAATCGACGGCGTCACTTGACGGGAAGAGAATCCGATGGCTTGATCGCGGTTGGTGAAGTCCATTTCGTTGAGGGGAAGAATACAGTGGATAACGTCCTTTATCGGATGCCTTGATAATCCCACGAATCTGCGTTTCAAACAATTGACGAACGCTCTATCTGTGGCCAGACGCCATTACACCGCGCAAGCGTCGGTTGGCTACAATGTGTCGCAGCAATACTCACAAAAAGCAGAGCCATTTTTGGCAGCGAATGATTCGAGCGAGGAAAATGAAAGCTATCTATCGTGGCGGAGGTTATTTGGCAATCGGTGCCGTACTGCTCGTTGCCTGTTTGTACGCATATCGCTTCCTGGCAGCGACTCCAGAGATACCAATGGACTGGACGTTCCCAAGTTTGAACCGAATCCAGGTTGCCATGCTGATTCCAGTGGCTTGGTTCGTGGGTTTCGCAAGCTGCAACCCGAAACACATTCTTCAAAACGGGTGGTAGTCAGCCCATGAAAAGGATCTATCGATGGACGGGATACTTAACGCTCGCAGCAATTCCGGTCGCCATTTGGGTAGCAATTTGGTTTGTTGGCGAGGTTTCTCAGGAAGGTCACAGGATCAATACCAGAGAGTTCTGGCGAATCGTCGTGACCTATCCTGTGTGGCTTGCGATCGTCTGGCTTTGCTGCAATTTCAGTTGGGACTGGTGCAAGAAAAACTGGTGGTGATCAAAAATGAAGGATGACAACATTCCGTTTGTAGAGAAGCTCGGTCGGCTTGTACTTTTTCCGCTTTCTTTTGGTGAGCGAGCTGCAGCGAAGGCCAAAGCCATTGCGGAGGAACGGCAGGCGGCACACGACTCGGCTCGAAGGCAAGAACGCGAGGAAGAGATGCGGATTGAGCGAGAGGACCGCGAACGCCGCGACAAGGAAGAAGCTTTGAAGGCTCAAGAAGATGAGCGTGCGGCGAAATTGGTCCGTGACGACATCTTGTTCCAGGTTCGCCTCCTTTATGACCGTCATGCAGCAGATATTTCCCAGATGCTTCCGCAGGAAAAGTTCGAGAGGTATTTCAAGGATTACTTTCCACCAGACTGTTCTGTTGAAACACTGACACACCGATCTGAAGAGCTCAAGAAAATGATTTTGAGCTTCTTCGCCGAGGAAGAATCAGAAGCGAGTTTGAACACGATTGAGGACGTATTGGCGGAGGCTGAAAGAAGAAAAAACTCAATCAGTTCCTATCCGATGGATGGCGATGAACTCGAATCGGTGTTGTCACTCGTAGAGAAATGGAAAACCCGTCAGATTCGCAAGTTGGTGGAGAAGTAATGACTATCTTACTGGGGCAAGATATCGAGACCGGCGAGACCATCCATCTGGATCCCGACGTTCTTGCGAAACACATGCACCTGATTGGGGCAACCGGATCAGGTAAAACGACGGCTATCCATACGATGCTGCAGTCGTTGATGCTAGACACTGGCGAAGACAAATGCTGCCTTTTTGTAATCGACCCGATGGGTGGCTTGTCACGTGATCTTCTTCGGTTCATCTCGGATGAGCGTCTTTGTCCCGGCCATGTGCGACGCCGGCTCGCCTATTTTGAACCGTCGAATCCTGATTTCGTTTGTCCGTTTAATCCTCTAAAGCACTCGGATGAGTCGAACCGTTATTACAACGTGATGCGGGCAGTGGAGATTGTGCTTCGTGCGTGGGATGCACAGAGCATGAGTGAGCAACCTCGTCTGCTGAATTGGACGTTCAAAGCTTTCTGCGCCGCTGCGTACATGGGCTTTCCAATCTCGACTTGTCGGTATTTGCTGCATCCCGGAAGTGACATTCACGATCGTATGCTCGAATTCATGCCGGAAGATCTGAAGCATCAATGGTCAGAAATCTTGAATGCAAGAGGTGGTGAAGCAACACGGATCCTGGAGTCGACTAGAAACCGACTCGATCCGTTCTTCAACAGCCCAAGTCTTCGCTACATGTTCGGTGTAAGCGAGAATCGCTTTGATTGCGAGCGATTCATTCGAGAGCGTCGAATTGTGATCATGAACCTTGCGAAGCTTCAGAGGCTTCCTGGTTTTGCGGCTGATACGATTGGGTCACTGGTTTTGAACGAGGTTTTCGAGACGGCTGGAGGAATGTCAACGCGGTACGGAAAGAAGTCGGTTGATCCGACCTACGTGCTGTTGGACGAGTTCCAAAAATACGTTAGCCCCGATATCGAGGACGCGATTCCCACCGTTAGGCAAAACGGTCTCCGCTTGATGCTTGCTCACCAATCATTTGCACAACTGGAGCAGGAATCGGTCGATTTGCAACAGATGATATGGCAAGCACAGACGCGTTTAATGTTTACTTCCAACGCAAAAGATGCTGATTTGCTGGCTGATGAAATTGGCAAAATGACCTTCGACAAAATGAAGGTAAAACACATGCAACGGAGCCGTCGGCAACTGATTGCGGGGCATCATCGCGAATGGATGCGGTCGGTCGGCCAGACATCAACACGCTCTCATTCCGATATGTCCAACACTTCTCAAGGCGATAATGAGTCGTCCAGTTACGGAACTACCCCCGGCAAGACGGGTTCCGATCGGCAGACTCGCGGCAGTGGTGAAACGAAGACGCGAGGCAATGCTGAAACGGATGCGTACAGTGACGCTACCACGGAGAGCAAAAGTGAACAGTTAGTTCCGATATACGACAATTTTGTGGAGGAAAGTCCAACGTTTCTTTCCTTCGATGAGCATGCGATAGAATGGGGCAAGCTGATTCGACTGCAAAACACCGGCGAAGCGATTTTCAAACAGCCAAACGACAGTCGTTTGCGTCGTGTGAAAATCGACTACTTTGAATTGGATGAGACACCGCGAACAGACGCGAGGATTGAAGAGCTGAAGCAAAGGAACTTTGACTCGGACCTGTTTATCTCGACAGCGGAAGCAGAGCAGCTTCACGAAAAGGGTTTGCAGCGATTGCTATCTGGTCAGATCCATAGGATCGAAACTTGGAACGAGGAAACGCCGAAGATCGAAGGAGCGAACGACGCCGATGAGAATAACGCCTTTCCGCTCTAGGAGGAGCTTTCAAATCGTCGCTCAGCTTCGGCTGCTGCTTCGCGTAAAGTTAAATGACCACGCTGCGTCACTTCTTCGAGCACCGCTCGATATTCAGCCCGCATGATCGGATCGATTCCAATCGTGCAGATGTAGTCGAGTTCAAGCGTACAATTTTCTTTGAACGCTTCCGATGCCGTCGCCCCAAGGGAGTTCAACTCTTTACGGATGGCGAAGATTCGGTCCGCAGAATCCATCGCTTGCAGAAGAGCATGGGCGTCAAGCTGACGTTTCTGCTTCCCTTCTGGGGACTCGGCTGGAAACGCGTTCGCTTCTGCCTTGGTCATACGGCCGGTGACTGCAGGTTCCATCCCTAGCACGTCAACATGATACGCCTGTTAGCTCGCTTGCGCAATCCTTTTTTTGTGTTGTTGCTACAGTCTCGTTGGTAGGTGCCTCGGTTGCCTCCAGCGTTGAACCGATTCCAGGTGCCAAATACTCTTAGTGTACGATCATCACTTGAAAGCTTGAACGAACTCTGTGATCGACATTTCATTGCACGGTCGCAAGGCTTTGGACAAACGATACAGATCACGGCATACGATCATCATGATTGCCAAGCAGTACACGGTCGCCAAAGTAACAGCGACGCTAAGCCAAGCCGGTAGTCCCTGCGTCAATTCGTTGCTCAATGAATGAACCCAGAGCAGGGTGAAGGCACCCAGAAGGAGTGGTGAGACAGCGGCAAACTGAAAGAATCGTCTAGCCAAAGATCTCTTCACATCGAAAAATTCCGCCTCTCGATGCCCGAGCGTTCCGTCCTTACTTTCTGAAGCGGCAAATTGAAGACCCAGCGATACGAGTGCCGCCAGCAATGCAGCGAGAGAAATTAAAAGCGACATCTTGGTTTCCTTTATGAACGAGCTCCTAACATCCGGAGTACAAAGTTTCCCGCATTTCTGTCAATCCAAAGCTGTCCGTGTCGTGTCCGCATCGGTGACCATCACGTGTCCAACTGCGGTCAATTAGCGGTTTGACGTAAGTCCCATTCAGCAGCAGGGTTAGGGTGCAGCGGGCTTGCTTCGCAACCCCTTGCCCCAAGGCATTCCGGGCGGCTCACCGCTCACCAGTTCGCGGACGCCCGACGCTACGCTAATCCCTTGGGGCAAGGGCTTGGCTTCCCGGTCACGATTCGATTGCCGTTCGACATATCGTTCCCGTTCGCTTCGCCCCTGCACCCTTCAAAACCGCCGGCCATCGAGGCCGACCGTTTCGAGCCGTCCCCTACTCCGGCCCTGCTGCTGTTGAAAACCGATTTCACACAGGTTCTAATGGCGTCAGTCGCAAATGACCTTCCGTTAACCCAACACGGTGGATTTTTGGCGGGCGTTTGTCTGCGGCTTCGACCTTCGGGTTAGATATTTTTTTACCACGCTTTGACATGGATACAATTTTTTCATGGATGACTCGCTTTGCTCATTTGAGCTTTGCGTTGGCTCGGTTCAGCGTTCACGTTGTACTTGGTTTTGTTAACTGGCTAGGAGGACCACACCAAACGAAGAAGGGGGCCGGCTTGCCCGGCCCTGCTTTGGTGCGTATACTTTTTGTAAGTTACGTCTTTATCGGTATCGGCAACTTTGCGTTGACGTTCCGATAGTGAGGTAAGAATGCCACTCGGATGCTTGCCGTGTCAAGTAAATCGTTTGGCGGCTAGGCGAACTGGCTATGCGACGCCGTTTACGGTGTTCCCAGCTTTTTCACTGGCTGAACTGAGTCTCTTTGGAGACTGACTCACTGGAAGAGCAACGCTCCGTTGCTCTTCTATCTTTATACTGGTCGTTTCAGCGACCGAGTCAGTTTTTGCAATCCCTTAGAGACCGCTGCAAGATGCAACTTCAACCCCGAGATATCGACGCTCTTTCCGTCTTGGCGCGGTACTTCCTGCTGACTTCACGTCAACTGCGTTCGCTTTGCTTTGCGGATGATTCAACTGGACGCGTCACCCGTCGTCGCTTAACGAAAATGGGACACGAAGGTTTGGTCCGCAAGCGTCGAATGCTGGTCGTGAATGCCCGTGATGGTGCTGCGAGTCCCGTGTACCACCTCACTCGTTCCGGACGGGAATTCTTGGCGGCCCACTACGACGACGACTCGTTTTTGCGGAAGCCAATCGAGCCATCGCAGCCGCAACACTTGTTTCACTACATTGGCGTCAGTGACGTTCATATCATGCTGGACCAAGCACTCGCACAGAATGAAGACATCTCGCTGACACGCTGGATCAACGAAGACGACTACGTCAACGACGATGAAAACGATCCCAAGAAGCGATTCAAGCTACTGACCCAGCTTGGCAATCCAGGGAAACTCGTTTGCGCCCCTGACTCCGCATTTCAAATCGAAACTCTGGGACACCGTGCTGCTTTCTACGTCGAATTGGATCGCGACACGTACTTTCACGATCGGGTAGCTGCACGTAAAACGCCTGGGTACCAACGTTTCTTCGCCAACAAGGGGCATCGCAAGCACTTCCCCGACACCACTCTTGATTATTTTTTCGTGCTGTTTGTCGCGCCGACGGAGAAACGGGCTCGCCAGCTTCGCGATGCGTTTGCCAAAAAGAACAAAGGCGACGCCGCATTAGAAGCGTATCGCTTTGGATCGTTTGAAACGTTGACCGCCGAAAACTTACTTACCGCTCCCCTGTTTCGCTGTTGTCACCACGATGACCTTGTTCCGTTGGTGAAAGCGAAGGCAGCAACCGAACACGCTGACAATTCCAGTAGCTCGTTGCAGAGTTCAGGGACGATGTGACGCCATTGGAGTGTCAGCGTGAATTCTTTTTCTTTCCCCCATTACCTATGACCAAAGAGTCCAACGAAAACAATCAACCCGTAAAAAAGTTTCGGCTTCGCGGGATCTCGGCAAGTGTGTTCGAGAACAAAACCGAAAAAGGACAAACCTTCTTCAAGGTGACCGTCAGCCGTTCGTACAAGGATGGCAAAGGGTTCAAGTCAACCAACACGTTTTCGCGTGACGACTTGCCGATGCTATCGGAAGTTACCACCGCAGCGTGGAGAGAGATTTTGAAGCGGGAGTCCGAACAGCCTGCCAGCGAGTAGGCACTTAGAAATCATGAGGGCTACCCTGATGGCCCTCATCATCAACGCGAAGCGTTGACGCACTGGGCGAATTCGACATGCGGCATTCTGCTGAATGCACCTTGCGATGCCACCAGTGAAATGACTGGCTTTGTGCCAGACTTTCTGCAAATCGTTTCTTCCGCGACTTTGCTTACTGAATCACCCAACGCTCATTGAGCGAATATCGATACACCACCTCAGGTTTTTCTACGTCACGGTTACGGACGTGGGCGAAGCAGACTGAGGTTGGTCGGGCAGCGTCGCTTGGATCTCGCTGCATTACTATTTCTTAACACTATTCGATTATGGGACAATATTTCAAACCCGTGAACACAGACAAAAAGGAATTCGTTTGCCCTTGGTGCATCGGTGGCGGTGCCAAACTTTGGGAATGGGCAGCCAATAGGCAAGGTGCTGTTTTTACGCTGCTGCTTCGGCAAAGCGGATGCACTGGTGGTGGCGACTATGGTGGCCAAGAACCGCAGGTTGTCGAACTGAAAGATGGCGACAACATCGCGGATATCATTGCCAAAGGCGTCGTCCGAGAAGGTATGTCGATGCCGATTCCTAACGAATCGATTGTTGGCCGTTGGGCTGGCGATCGGGTCGCTCTGATCGGCGACTATGACGATTCCGGAATTTATTCCATCGCTTCTGAGCAATATCGCAATATAAGCGAACCATTGGTCGAAGCATGGAATCAGTTCTTAGGTGACGACCAATTCAGTCTTCAGTACCAACGCTGCGGCACTTGTGCTGAACGGCATCATCAAGAAATTGAAGAAAGGCGTTAGCTTGGCTTCTACTGACTTTGGCAGGCAGCCGTAACTGCTTGCCAATGCTTGTCGGCTTGCTCGACGGGCGAAACTGGGACGAATGATCCTGCGACGCGAATTCGCGTTCCTTGATCCTTCACCGGTTCATTTCATTGGCGTATCGCCAACTCTCCCGAACGTCTCTTTTCCCAGACGTTCACTCTTTTTTCCAACGTCGTTGGCGGACATTCCGCTGCCGACTGTTGTTTCCCCCTACTGCAATGGAGAGTTGCAAGATGAAAGTTGTATTGAGTGGCCACGAAGAAAAGGCCAACTGTATCTGGTGCCAGCGTGATCGCGAATGTGTGAAAGCCACCTTTAGCGACGGACTGTTTCAGAATGCGATGATTTGCTTCAAGTGCATGGCGACAGCGATTCGCGTGCGGTCCAAGGCGACGGAAGCTCAGCCGAAAACGCTGGCTGAGGCGGACAAACCCGCCTAGCCAAGTCCCCCGTCCCCTTCTTTGTGCAGCGTTCACGGGAGCCGGTTGCTGGTTTCCGTGGACTCTGCCGTTTTTGAACTACAAGGATCAAATCCATGCCACAAATCGACGTCGGCGTCATCAACGTCAATGAAGCGTACAGCAAACAAATGCTTCTCAAAAAGCTTTGCGTGTCACAGAAGTATTGGGATAAGCTTCTTTCTGAAGGCTGCCCCTATTCGGTAGTCGGTCACTCGCGTTGGGTGACCGGGCAAGCCCTCATCGAGCATCTCACACGAAACGCGGAAACCAAAGGAGAGCCCAAGGCAGATCTTTAACAAATAGCGAAAGGAGGTTGTCATGCCGCGCAAACCGGAACTTGGCAACGTGCAGGTGTATCCGAATCGTCCGCTTACCAAAGCGGACAAGACGGGCTACGTCTTGCAGTTTTATTGTCCGATCCGTGGCAAACGGATTCGTCGTAGCTGCGGTACTCGTGACCGCAGGGAGGCTCGCAAATTGATGCGTGAATGCCGCGAGCGATTGCTCGATGGTAGCTACGTTCAATCTGGTGGAGCCGTCTCGGCCAACGATGAACGAACGCGGCCCGCCGTGGTAGGCGTCGCGATTTCGTCGGAGGCAGAAGTTGAAACGGATGACAAGACGTGGGAGTGGTGTTACCAAAAGTACCGCCACTTCCGCACCGCTCGAACCAAGAAAGACTCGTTCAAACATTCTCGGTCTCGGTTGGGAATCGCCGAACGGATCTTTCGAGGCTACTTCGATGATCGAGGTCGGGACGGCGAGTTGCTCGTCAAACATGTGATGACGTTGGATATGATTGAGTACCTGCAAGAACGACTGTTGGCCGGGGATGAGTGTCGCTATGACTCTCGTTCTCCCAATACCGTCAACAGCACAACCGCTAGCGTGATGGCGTTCGTTCGCTTTTGCGCCAAGCGGGAATGGATCGAACGGGTGCCCGATATTGAACGACTAAGCGTCAACGATGTGATGAAAGGACGCCCCATCACCGGGGAGGAATTTGATCGCATGCTTGCCGTGACTCACAAGTTGGTTGGCAAGGATGAAGCGGCAGCTTGGCAGTTCGCGTTGCGAGTTGTCTGGTTCAGTGGATTCCGCGTCGGTGACCTGATGGATTTCCACTGGGAAGACGAACGGCATATTCGTCCGGTTTGGTCGAATCAGCCGGGAGTCTTTCCGACCATCACTGTCCCCTCTTCCCAAAAGAACGGCAAGGTTCAAGAGATCCCCATGCTCCCCGAGCTGGACGAATTCTTGAGCAGTGTTCCTGTTGAAGAGAGAAGTGGCTGGATCGTCGATCCCCCACCCCTGCATTGTCAGGTGAAGGGCGAATCGGTCTGGTTCCAGCCATGCCGTAGCGATCTGATCGCTTGGGCCAAGCGGTACAGCAATCTTGAGATCGCCGCCGTGTGCGGTGTGACCGAGACGACCGTCCGCAATTGGCTCAAACGAATGAAATTCCGGCGGAGCCGTGAATTCAAAGTTTCGACCGGTTCAATTCCTGCTAAGGCGATTGCCAAAGCTAAGGAACGATCCGAGCGAGGCACGGGAAGCGTTGTGACACCACGATCACAGCGACTAACCAAGGACCGTGTGGGCTGCATTATCGCCATGATTGGCGAAGAGGCAGGCGTGATTGTTCGCACGGAAGATGAGCGAACAAAATCGCGGGTGAAGTACGCCAGTGCTCACGACATTCGTCGCGGCTGTGCCCAGCGTTTAATCAACGCAGGGGTGACGGCTGAGACGCTGAAGGTCGTGATGCGGCACGCAGACTTTGCCACCACCGAGAAGTACTACGGCGCGACGCGGTCGGCCCAGGCTGCTGCCAGCGAAGTACGTCAAAAGATGACCACTGAAGCACCTACGGATGCATTAGTGGGTCGATTAGTGGGTCGAAAAGAAAAAGCTCCCCAGCTTAACGCTGAGGAGCTTTTGAAGCTAAAGGCTTTGCTTGAAAGGCTTTAGGAAAGTACACCCCAGAGGATTCGAACCTCTAACCTTCGGTTCCGTAGACCGATGCTCTATCCAATTGAGCTAGGGGTGCGGGCGGGGATTGCTCGCTTGTGTGGGAATTTAGCAAACCGTTGGGGTGGACGCCAGGGCTGAGGGGCGGGTTCGTTGATTGTGGGTGGGATTTATTGGTTTCGAAGCTTGGTTCTGTGTTATGCGGCTTTGGGATATGGGTGGTTTGATTGTCGGTGCGTGGCGAAGGATGCGATGGTGATTGGCGATTTTGTGCGTTTTTTGTGGGACGAATTGCTGGCTAGATGTGAACGTATCAGTGGGATGAGGTCTCTGAGACGGCCGCCGGATTGGGTGGCGAAGTTGTTGATGGTTTTGTTGGAAAATCGTACCAAACGGCCTGCGGTTGTGAAGTTTTGCATTTCAATGAAACGTCGAATCTGTTCTTGGCTGAGTGGTGGCAGTTGCAATGGTTTGCTTGAATGAGTCGATGTGGCGAACCGCGAAGGTGCGTTCGCTTGAATCCATTGGATTCGATCGGTTTGTAAGGCGAGTGTGCGGGTTTCTTCGGGCGGGGTCGCTCGGTCGAGCAGGAAGACGATTCGGTGAGTTAGTCGATCGAGTGCGCATGGCAATGACGACTGGGCGGAACGTTGGGTTCGGACCGTTCGGTAAATGAATTCGATCGGGTGATCGCCAAATCCTTGGTACTGCACGAGTGCTTGGAAGAGTGTCGTTGTTCCGCAACCGCGCGGTGAAAGGAGGACTGTTGAGGGCTTGCCGCTGCGGACGAAGTCTTCAATCAATGCGATTGCGTTTTGCTGAGTCGGTGCGAGGAGGGGGGGCGTCGGGGGCATGCTTGGTTTTGAAGGTGTTGGGGGGGACATGCTGGGGGGGACACGGCCCGGGGGGCCATGCTACTTGTTGGGGTGGGTGGTACACGGCCCGGGGGGCCATGCTACTTGTTGGTTGTTAGTGGCGGCTGTTGGATGTTAAGATCGGCGAGATGGGGTGGGCAACTTGAAAGTGCTGTAGCAGGCCCCTCTATCTTCTCGTGAAACTGATTCGATGACTCGACGCTATTTCTGTAACGAGCTTGCGGCGGCAGGTGGACTGGTTTCGCTTTCCAGTGAGGAGGCCGGCCATGCCAGTCGAGTGATGCGAGCGAATGTCGGTGATTCGATCACTTTGTTTGACGGCGTGGGGAACGAGGCTGAGGCGACGATCGAGTCGCTGGGGCGTTCGGAGTGCGTTTGTGTGTCGGGTGCTACACGCGGAATCACTCGTATGCCATCGGTGGATTTGCATCTGGGCGTGGCACTGCCGAAACCGGATCGCGCGAAGGAGTTGATTGAGCGGTTGACGGAACTGGGGGTCGCAAGCGTGACACCGATCACGGCGGAGCGAACCCAGCGGGCTGCGTCGCCTTCGTTAATCAACAAGCTGCGTCGAGTGGTGGTCGAAGCGTGCAAGCAGTGCGAACGTAATGTGCTGATGCGGATTGCAGATCCGATTACATCAAAAGAGTTTTTCCAGAGTCCCCAACAAGGCCGATGCGTGATCGCGCATCAAGGCGAAGATTGCGTGTCTGGATCTGATTTAAAATCGGAAACCAGGATTGTTTTTGCCGTTGGCCCTGAGGGTGGTTGGACCGATGGCGAGGTTGGGTTGGCGGGGACGAATGGGTTTTCGCGGATCAATTTGGGCGAGAGAATTTACCGAATCGAGACGGCCGCGGTGGCTCTGGCGTCAGCCCTGGTTACGCGGTGACGGAATGCAACCGCGTTGCCGGATGTCGCTTTGGTTCCATCCGGCCTGCGAGAGGCCGCTGATTTAGTTGATGGTTGATGCAGCAAGGGAGAGCTGTGGGCCGTAAGGCACGCATTGGTTTCACCGGGTAGGTGCGCGTAGGCCCGGCCGCTTACGCGTCGCGGCTCACGCGGGTGCGGTGTGGGGATAGGGCAAAGGCGCGGAGGTGCGTGGAGGCCCGGCCGCTTACGCGTCGCGGCTCACATGGGTGTGGTGTGGGGATAGGCAAGGGCGAGGAGGTGCGTGTAGGCCCGGCCGCTTACGCGTCGCGGCTCACATGGGTGCGGTGTGGGGATAGGGCAAAGGCGAGGAGGTGCGTGGAGGCCCGGCCGCTTACGCGTCGCGGCTCACATGGGTGCGGTGTGGGGATTGGGCAATAGCGAGGTGGTGCGCGTGGAGGCCCGGCCGCTTACGCGTCGCGGCTCACGCGGGTGCGGTGTGGGGATAGGGCAATAGCGAGGAGGTGCGCGGAGGCCCGGCCGCTTACGCGTCGCGGCTCACATGGGTGTGGTGTGGGGATAGGGCAATAGCGAGGAGGTGCGCGGAGGCCCGGCCGCTTACGCGTCGCGGCTCACGAAATTAGCTGCTGCGATTTCAGCAATACCCCCTGCCCGATTCGAACGAGCGTTTCGGGCTGAGAAGCCCGACGTCCTGGGCCGCTAGACGAAGGGGGCGGGGGAAGGAATTAGGAATTAGGAATTAGGAATTAGCTTAGTAGGTTTTGGAAAAAGCTAATCGCTAATCGCTAATCGCTAACAGCTAATCGCTTACTTTTCGTCGATCTTGGAGACGACTTTGTCGATCAGGCCGTATTCGGTGGCTTCGGCGGCGCTCATGAAACGGTCTCGGTCGGTGTCTTCTTCGATCTTTTCGAGCGAGTGGCCGGTGTGTTCGATCATGATCTCGTTCATGCGCTGCTTGATGCGGCGTAGTTCGGCGACGTGGATTTCCACTTCACGTGCGGTGCCTTGCATGCCGGCAAGCGGTTGGTGAATCATGATCCGAGCGTTGGGCAATGCAAATCGCTTGCCTTTGGCTCCGGCGGTCAACAGAACCGCGCCCATCGATGCGGCTTGGCCGATGCAATAGGTCGCTACGTCGCACGAGACAAATTGCATCGTGTCGTAGATCGCCATTCCGGCGGTGATCGATCCGCCGGGGCTGTTGATGTAAAGGTGAATGTCGGCCTTGGGATCGTCGGATTGCAGGAACAACATTTGCGCGACCAACGCGTTTGAAATGTGGTCGTCAACTTGTTGGCCTAGAAAAATGATCCGGTCTTTGAGCAAGCGACTGTAGATGTCGTAAGTTCGCTCTTCGCGGCCCGACTTTTCAATGACGTAGGGAATGGGCATGGTAATGCTTTGGTATTTTTGGATTGGTGACTTACAAGGGTGCCGAAAGTCTTGGCGACTTCCGCTACGAGTTGGACCGGGCGTCTTTGCTCAGTCTTCTTCGCCTTCGCTTGGTGGCTTGGTCAGGATGTCGTCAACGAGTCCGTAGGCTTTGGCTTCTTCGGCACCGAGGAAGAAATCGCGATCGGTATCGGCCGCAATTTTCTCAACCGTTTGACCGCTATGCTTTGCGATAATTTCGTTGAGCACATCGCGATAGCGGAACATTTCGGCAGCTTGGATTTCGATGTCGCTGACTTGTCCACCGACGCCGCCCAAGGGCTGGTGCATCATCACGCGGCTGTTGGGCAGGCAGAATCGTTTGCCGGATTCACCGCCGACCAACAACACGGCCGCGCCGCTGCATGCTTCGCCGACGCAATAGGTCGCGACGGGGCATGACAGCATTTGCATGGTGTCGTAAATCGCCAGGGTTGCGGTCACGGAACCGCCGGGGGAATTCAAGTAGAAATGGATATCCTTGCGGCGATTTTCGCTCTGCAAGTACAGCAATTTCATCACGATTTCGTTCGCGTTCCCGGTGTGAATCTCGCCCTGGAGAAACACGATCCGGTTCTCCATCAACAAGTCGCCGAGCGTCATTTGGCGTTGGCGTTGGTAGTTTTGATACGAACTGGCGGCCATAGGTTGGTCTTTCCGTCGAAGTGAATAATGTACGGCGTTAGTGTTCGGCATTATGCCTGTTTAGACAAGGGGGAGAGGAGATGTTAGCTATTAGCATTTAGCGATTAGCAATTAGCCACAAGATTTTTGGTACTTGAGCTATTCGCTAACCGCTAACCGCTAATCGCTAATCGCTAATCGCTAGCTGCTTTTTCTCACTCACCCTGGGCGACGAACACTCGCATCGAGTGGCAGCCCATCGTGATTTCTCGGCCGCCGGGTGGCATCGGGCCATCGACGTCGGGGTAGATGTCGTTGGGCGAATCAGCAGCCGTGTCCAGGAACAGGTTCCATCGCATTCCACGCCCGATTTCCGGCAGGTGGAATTCACGGTCTTGGCCGGTGCTGTTGAACATCAACACCATGTCGCGGCCTAATCCTTCCAGGTCATCAACTTTTGCTGGTGCAGCGATGTAGGCGACCATTGCAAGGTCTTGTTGTCCCCAATCCAAGGGTCGGCCATTGGGCGAGTACCAGGAAACATCGGGGATCGTTCGACCGTCAACGGGTTGGCCGGTCAGATACGTTTTGCGACGAACGGTGGGTTGATCGCGACGGAACTGAATCAAGGTTTGAACGAACCTCAACAGACCCTTATTCTTTTCCACCAAACGCCAATCAAAGTAACTCAGTTCGTTGTCTTGGCAGTAGGCGTTGTTGTTGCCCTTTTGCGTTTTGCGAACTTCATCACCCATCACCAACATGGGCACACCCTGCGACAACATCAACGTGCTGAGCATGTTCTTGATCTGACGCAGCCGGATCGTGTTGATGCCTTTCTTGCGAGTTGGACCTTCGACGCCATAGTTATCACTGATGTTGTGATTGTCGCCGTCGCGTCCTTCTTCGCCGTTGGCCAAGTTGTGTTTGTCTTTGTACGACACCAAATCGTTCATCGTAAAACCATCGTGGCTGGTGATGAAATTGATGCTGCAAAACGGTGGACGTCCATCGTGTTCGTACAGATCGCTTGAACCGGCAAGCCGTGTCGCCAAGGCTCCCAGCGTGCCTGAATCGCCTCGCCAAAAACCGCGAACGTCGTCGCGATAACGACCGTTCCATTCGGCCCAGCGATGGTTACCAAAACTGCCAACCTGGTAAGCACCCGCAGCGTCCCAAGCTTCGGCAATGATCTTGGTATCGGCCAGCAAAGGATCTTCGGCGATCAGTTCGACCATTGGCGGGTTAGGAATCAGGTCGCCGTTTCGGTCGCGGCTAAGGATACTGGCGAGGTCAAAACGGAAACCGTCGATGTGGTAATTGTGGACCCAGTGACGAAGGCAATGAAAGATCATTTCGCGGACGACTGGGTGGTTGCCGTTGATCGTGTTTCCGCAGCCGCTGTAGTTACAGTAATGCTGGCCTTCGGACAGAATGTAATAGACCTGGTTTTCAAGTCCTTTAAACGACAGCGTTGGTCCCTGTTCGTTTCCTTCGCAGGTGTGATTGAAGACAACATCCAAGATGACTTCGATGCCAGCAGCGTGCAGCGCCTTGACCATCGACTTGAATTCGTTGACCTGGGCACCGGGAGTCTTGTCATGGGCGTAGCCTCGGTGCGGCGAGAAGAACGCCATCGAGTCGTAGCCCCAATAGTTGGCGCGTTCGATCTTTTTGCCGTAGATATCCTTGATCGGAAATTCGTTGATCGGCATCAGTTCGACTGCGGTCACGCCGAGCGATTTCAGGTACGGAATCTTTTCAATCACACCCAAGTACGAACCACCGGCATCGACTTTTGCGGTGCGGCTTTTGGTGAACCCTTTGACGTGCATTTCATAGATCACGGATTCGCTGATGTCGTGGCGAACGTGCCGGTCGCCTTCCCAATCAAAGTCGTCTTCGACAACAACGCACTTGGGTGGCCGAATGATTCCATCGGTTGATTTTTGGAATTCGCCCGCCAAAGCTTCGGCATAAGGATCGATCAACCGCGCGGTCGAATCGAACCGATGACCGTGCTCGGGATCCCAAGGGCCGCTGGCTTGGTAGTGGTAAAGCTGGCCTGCTTCCAGACCCGGCACCGTCAAACTCCAGACGTCGCCCCATCGATCGGTTTCGCGATTGAAGTCGATAACTTTCGTGGGTTCGCGATCGCTGACTTTGTTGTAAAGCAGCAATCGCATTTCGGTTGCCGATCGGCTGAAGACGGAAAACTGGACTCCACCGGCGTTGAGCGACGCACCGAAGGGAGGCGAGTAGGCGAATTGAAGGGTGGGGCTCGGTTGACGCATGAGCATTGGGCGGGAGACTCCGGAAGGTAGGCAAAACGTTGGTCGATCGGATTGCGATCGGACGTATTTTTATGGGTTGTCAGTTGTTCAAGATGGCTTCATCAAGTTGACTTTGAACACTACCACCACGTCCCGAACGTGCCGGGTTTCCTGGTGTCGTGTTGATGAATTGGCGACTTTGAAAAACACCGACGACGTCTGGCGACTATCTAACGGAGAAACCTTGCATTCTTTTTGGAGAAGAGGGTGGGGTCAGCGAAACCTTGGCGATCCGCTGCGGCTGTCGTCGGTTTATCCAAGACAGCAGTTAGCGAACCGCACCGACGCAAGATACCCCATTTCGGGCTGCTACTGAATCGACCCACCAACGGCCCCCGAACAACAACGGGATTAACACCGTTAGCAGCGAAAATGCGGCGGGAAGTCGATTTAGACGCTGATGACCAGATGGGGGAGGGGAAAGATAGGGACTCTGCGGTGTCTATTCCGTTGCCATTTGGATTGGTCTGGTCTGGTCACACCGATTGTGTGAATCAACCCGGGTGAAACGGCCGAAGCCAAGAGTGCGGTGAATCAGTTTTCGATTCGCTGGCAGAAACGAAGTCTGACAACACCCGCACACTTAAAACAACCCACGTCCGCATACTCGATTGCGGCACGGCGTTTCCCGAAGGATATCGCAATGGCTCGACAACGACTTGGACTGCAGCTTCCACAAAATCAATTCCTGGTTTCCCGCATCCTTGGATTGGGGCTGTTGGCGATCATCCTGGTCGGATCGACCGGCTGCCTACGTCATAACACTCGCGGCGGTGATTGCGGTAGTTGCCAAACCGGCACCTGCAACACTGGATCCTGCGGGATGGGTGACTGCGGGATGGGTGATTGCGGCATGGGTGATTGCGGATCAGGCGATTGCGGCGGCTGCGAAACCTGCGGCGGAACTTCGTCTGGCATTTTGACCAAGATGGCGAACCGTCGTCCGTGCGGCTGCTCGACTTGCGGCAGCGGAATCCTGGGCCGAATCGGCGGCATCGCTGGTTTCAAATGCAAGAATGCCAACTGCAATGGCGGCTATGGTTCATGCCAGGGCGGAAATTGTGGCGGCTGCGGCGGACCAGGCTGCATCGCTGGACCTTTCGGATGGCAACAAGGCGGTCTGGGATACAGCCAACACCTCAACCCGGGGCCGTTGGGTCACAACGCGGGTGCTCAATTGAACAACCGAGCTTTCACGCCCGGACCACCCACCGGACAGACCGCTTACCCCTACTACACGACTCGCGGTCCACGTGACTTCCTGATGGCGAACCCACCATCGATCGGACGCTAGTTAAACCGTCGCTGATCCCGCCAGGGTTCAGTTGGGCTAGACCGATCGAGGACTGAGCCCTGGCGGGATCAGCTACATTTTGATGCCGCCTGTAAACTCGCTCGAGAAAACAAATTGACCAGCGAGGGATCACCTTGCTGGTCTTTTTTGTATCCTGATTTAAGTATCCAACAAACCAGCCACCGAACGTTCGCCCTTTTCACGCATTGTCTTAGGCACAGCACAGGTCATCGACATGGCATCCGACTTTCGACTCAAAGAACAGCTTCCTCGGTTGACCGAGCAGATCGTGGCGACCTACACGCCCGAAGATTCGATCAACCATCTGGGGCACTGCGCACTGCCGAGTTACACCGGCGTGGTCGAAATTTTGATGAACCTGAAAGATATCCTGTATCCGGGATACCGACGAAAAGTGGGGCTGCACCTGGGCAACATCGAATATCACGTCGGCGGTTTGATCGATACGCTGCACGATCAATTGACGACTGAGATTGCACGGGCGCTGCGTCACGAACAACGTGTTCATAACAATCATGCCGATTGCGAAACCGACGTCGACTTCGAGGCCAAAGGCCAAGCGATGGCGATCGAGTTGTTAAAACGTATTCCAGACTTGCGGCGCACGTTGGCGACCGATGTGCAGGCGGCCTACGACGGTGACCCTGCGGTTCACACGACCGACGAGATCGTTTTCTGCTATCCCGGATTCGAGGCGATCACGATTTACCGCATCGCCCACCAATTGGTGATGCTGGACGTTCCCTTCATTCCTCGCATGATGACAGAATGGGCGCACAAGGAAACTGGCATCGATATTCACCCTGGTGCAACGATTGGTGATTACTTCTTCATCGATCACGGCACCGGTGTGGTCATCGGTGAGACTTGCGAAATTGGCGAGCATGTCAAGTTGTACCAAGGCGTGACGTTGGGCGCACTCAGTTTTCCGACTGATGCTGACGGTCAATTGATTCGCGGATCGAAGCGTCATCCAACGATTGAAGATCGCGTGGTGGTTTACGCCAACGCAACGATCTTGGGTGGCCGAACCATCGTTGGCCACGATTCGGTGATCGGATCAAGTGTTTGGATTACCCGATCGGTGTCGCCCAGCACGACGGTGGTGCTAGAGAAACCTCAATTGAAGGTTCGCGGCGCGGCAAGCGATAGCGAAGTGTTCGAGGACGCGATGAATTTTCAGATTTAGAGTTTTGGTTTAACGTAAACTGAAACCTACCAACCTTCTTGTTCGGCAAATCGATCGACGATCGTTTCGGCAATCGCCAGCGACGCGGTTGCGGCGGGCGATGGTGCGCTTAAGACGTGAATCGCGCCCGGCGTTTGTTTGAACAGGAAATCGTCGATCAGGTTTCCGTCTGCGTCGATCGCTTGAGCACGCACGCCTGCTCGCCCTGGTTTCAAGTCGCGACCGCGAATTTCTGGGATCAGCTTTTGTAACGCTTTGACGAAGGCTCGCTTGGAAAGAGAACGGTGGATTTCGCCAAGCCCCTTTCGCCAATGCTTTTTGGCAAGTGACTGGAACCCCGGATAGCTCAACGATTCCAGCGTGTCGCGAAGGTTGATGTCGGTCCATCGATAGCCGGATCGCGACAACGCAAACACCGCGTTCGGACCGCATTCGACGCCGCCATCGATCATGCGAGTGAAATGGACGCCGAGGAAAGGGAACGATGGATCGGGTACTGGATAGATCAAGTTCCGACAAAGACCTTTCGCCTGATCGGTCAGTTCGTAGTACTCGCCGCGGAACGGCACGATGCGGATGCTGTTTGCTTCGCCGCTGGCATCGGCAATGCATTGCCGGTAAATGCGATCGCTGTGGAGTCCGCCACAGTTGATCAGGTGGCGACACTGGATTGAGTCGCCTTTGTTTGAAACTAAACGAAGCGTGTTGCCAGTTCGCGTGATTTCAGAAACTTCAAATTGCATTCGGACGGTTGTCCCGTCGGCTTTGATCAGTTCGGCCAAGTGCCGACAAACCTGGGCGTAATTTACGATCCCAGTTTCGGGAACATGAAGCGCCGAAATCCCGGCAGCGGATGGTTCCAATTCTCGAAGCGCGACCGAGTCAATCTGTTCAAAGCTGACGCCGTTTTCACGTCCTCGCTGAGCGATCTTGTCAAGCTGATCCAGTTCCCCAGGCGTGGTTGCCACAATCACTTTGCCACACCGATCCCACGGGATTTGATGCTGCTGACAGAAGGTTTCCATCAGCGTTTTTCCGCGACGGCACAGAGCTGCTTTCTGGGAACCAGGTTTGTAGTAGATGCCTGAATGCAAAACGCCCGAGTTATGGCCGCTTTGATGCCGTGCAACCTCTTTCTCTGCTTCTAGGAGCGCGATTTGAGCATCGGGAAAACGGTCCTGCAGGGTGCGAGCCGTTGCAAGTCCGACAATCCCACCTCCAATGACACCGATATCGACGACGCCGAGTTCTGCTTTGACGGATTGTTCGGATTGGATGGACATAACGAGTGCGATTTGAGCACCTCGGCGGCCATCAAACCACCCGTGAAAGTTCGCAAAATCAGCGTAGTCGATCGTTGTCCCCATTGTGGCGGTGTACGCATCCACAATTCCACGTTGACGCTACCTGAGTTGACATAGGCTTGCGATATGGCAGGAAAACTCATCTCCATTTCGATTGACGACATTTCTGTAGGCGTGTCCTGCAGCCGTCCGATCGTAGATGAATCCGAAGTCTTGCTGGTCGGTGCGAATACGCGGATCAGTGAGCATGTGATCAACGGTTTGCGAGACCGCGGCATCACGACGATCGAAGTTGATCCACGCGACGCTGCCTTATTGAAAGGCGGGAATCGTAAGAAGCCAAAACCGAAGACTGATAGTCGTCAGACCAAGGCGGCGATGTTTAGTCGGCCGTTGAAGGACATGATGGTGGATCGGTTCGACGAAGACCTGAACCCCGAAAACACAAAGGTTCTTGAATCGAATCTGGCGAAAGCTTCCCAGCAGATTGATTTGGTTCGGAACCAGTTGTGTACACAATCGCTCCGCAGCGTTTCATCTCTTGTCAGTCTTTCGGATCAATACGTTCACAGCTTGGTTGATGATCAAGACCACGCGGTCGGAATGTTGGGGCAATCGCTAGAGGACGAAGAATTGTCTCGCCGCAGCACTCGTTTGTCGGTGCTGGGAATGGCGGTCGCTGCCGAGGTCGGGTTGAGTGGTCAGAAAACTGCTGAGTGTGGCCTGACCGGATTGCTGCATGATGTTGGGTTGATGGTAATGGATCGATCCTTGCGACAGCCCTATGACTGGATGAGCGATGAAGAACGCTGGGAATATAAGAAGCATCCGCTGGTGGCCGCTGCTTGCGTCGAAAGCATGATGGAAGTTCCGCATAGCGTTTCGCTGGCGATCACTCAGTTGCACGAGCAGTTTGACGGATCGGGATTCCCACGCGGTTTGCACAAATGTCGAATCCATCAGTACGCAAGAATCTTGAACGTGGTTGACAGCTACCTGCTGTTAACGTCACGCACTCGCCATCGTCCGGCGCTGGTGCCCCATGACGCGCTCGCGTTTTTGTTGCACCAAGCAGCCAAAGGAATGTTTGATCCAGAAGTGATTCGAGCTTTCTTGAAAGTCGAATCGTTGTTTCCACTGGGCAGTCAAGTCGAGCTGAGTAACGGAGAAGCCGCTACCGTGATCCGCCGCCCGCGAAACGGATTCAGCTTGCCGGTCGTCACTGATAGCGATGGCAAGCGAATCGAATTGGAAAACGCGGATGTCAAAATCGTGCGACCGATCGTCGAGGACGATTCGTCGGCGGTCCGAATGACTCAAGAGCTGATGAAAGAAATTGAGTGGACGCCGCTGACGCCTGTCTTCGCAGAAGCGACAGCGTGATAGGTTCGCAATCCCGTAGGCCGGAACAAGCTCCGCGCTGTTCCGGCAATTGAGTCGTAGGTTATCGGATTGCCGGAACTGCGCGGAGCTTGTTCCGGCCTACTTGGTGGCCTACTTGTACGTCTATTCAGCCGCGGGGCGTTTGGGGCGATCGCCACCAGGCGTGCCGGCAACCTTGGCTTCGCCCTTTCGTCCGCCTCTCTGGCCCATCTTTGACATCGCCGATTGCATTTCTTCGAGCGAGACTGCGCCGTCTTGGTCGGTGTCAACGCGGTCGAGGCGGCCTTGCATACGTTCAGGAATTTCGTCGCCCGACAGTTTGCCGTCTCCATCGCTGTCACGATTGTCAAAGAACTTTGACATCATCGCTGGATCACGTTGGCCAGCACCTTTTCCGGCTGCGTTGCCTTCGCCGCGTTTCCCTTTGCCCGCTTTTCCTTCGCCACGTTTCCCCTTGCCACGCATGCCGTCTGCTGGACGGTCGCCTTGCCGGTTTCCACGTCGCTTCATGTCGCCGTTTCCAGCATCTTGACGTCCCATGCCGCGACCGGCTGGCATCAATTCGCGAACGGAAAGCGATCCATCGCCATCTTTATCGAGACTCTTTAGCGATGCCGTTGCATTTTCGATTTCTTGGGCACTGATGGTCCCATCCGAGTCCGCATCAAGAGCAGCAAAGAGTGGCGCTGCCATCCGTTGCGGTCCCCGTTCACCGCCCGGACCTCGACGTTCAGGGCGATCCGGCCGTTCAGGGCGATCTTCCGGTGGTGCCGCGGACACGGTCGAAGCGATCAAGCTGGCCGCAAATAAAGAGACGAGGCTGGTTCGGGAAAGCATGTGACGCATGGTGGGCTCCAACGTGCGAAGGGTGTTCTTGGAAATAGAATCGGAAACGTTGTTCCGATACTCATTCAACCTCGCCCTTCGCGCTAGGTTCCGAAAAAACTTTCAGAATGCCCAATCAACTATCGACGCAGGTTTCCAGGAACCGAGCCAGGCGATGAAAGTCACAATTGGGCTGGATAAACCGAACCTTGGTCACCAATGTCTTCGGATCCACCAGCTCTTCAAACGGGACGTAGTGCAAATCGAGTTGTCCCGAAACGGAAACCATTACGCCGTTTAGTCTTTCTTCCACCAATGCTCGGTAAGCCCCAACACCAAGCTGCGAACCCAGCATCACGTCGTAGGCATGCGGCGGCGCACAACGGGCTTCGTAACCCATTTGCAAACCATTGACCTTGCGAGTCTTGCCTGTTCGCTCGTTGTAGCGATCGGCAAGCAATCGCGACATGATCGCGCACAAATTGATCGTTGCGATGTTGATGTGTCCGTGATCGTCTCGCGTGACGCCTTCCAGATATTTCGTTGGCAAGTATTCCGCCATCCCTTCGGCAACCACGATCGTTCCGTATTCGCGTCCTTCACGTTCGCGGGCCAGCATCATATCGACCATGCGATCGATCACGCGGTCCATCGCCATCACCTTTCGTGTTTCGCCCGTTTCAGCGTTGATGACTTCTTCGTCAGCAAGCGAACCGGCAACGTCTTCGACACTTAGGACCATTGAAGCTTCGCCCGCGATCGCAGCACCATAAGCGAGCCATCCGGCGCTTCGCCCCATCGCTTCGCACAAGAAATAAGCACGCCCCGCGGCAGCGTCATAGTTGAGATTGCGGATTTCTTCAGCCAGCGTTTCGACGGCGGTAAAGAATCCAAACGTAAAGTCGATTCCCGAGTAATCGTTGTCGATCGTTTTGGGCAGGTGAACGATTGGGAACTTGCGTGAACCGGCGGGCAGCAGATCTTGGAAAAGTTTTAATTTGTTCGCCGTCTTCAGCGTGTCATCGCCACCGATCGAAATCAGGGCATCGACTTCTAAACTGCACAGGCCTTCGTAAACCCGACGCAGCGGCGCGACCAGTTCGGGGTCTTCCAAATGCTCGGGTGCACTGACATGTTTTCCGGGGTTGGTGCGAGCCGTACCGATCAGGATCCCGCGACTGCAACGCATGTTGGTTAGCGTGTCTTGGGTGAACCGAATGTAGTCTTTGCCTTCGGTTAAAGGACCGGCTGCGGTGTACTCGGCCAAACGGCTGTACCCGTGCTTGATGCCGAATACCTGTGCACCTTCTTCGAGGAACGAAAACGCGGCAGTTGAAATCACCGCGTTGGCAGCCGGAGCTGGACCACCCGCAAAGAGAATGGCGACGCGTTTGATATCGCGTGGAGCGTTTTCAGGCATAGTTTTCGTTGGGGGATGTAAAAGGATTCTTAACCGTCACTGTGGCTAAGCATTTTAGCGCAAAAGCGACTCCAAGGGCAGGGGACACTTGCAACGCGGTAAAGAGATTTGATCCAGCAAAACCCTTATTTCGTTTAACCGCGTGGGCATCGCCCCGCGCGTTTTGGGGCCGCGTGTTTGGTTCAGTGTTTCGTTCAGCACGTTTCCTTCAGCACGACGCGCGGGGCGATGCCCACGCGGTTAAACGGTTTAGGATCGCTTCGCGGCGTTGGGACACGTTCGTGACGAGCTATTCCTTCGCTGCCTTCAATAATTCCCGTTCGGGCATCGCCTTGTAATATGGATCAAGCGGGTAGCAGCCGCTGATCATTCCCTTGCGAGGCGCGGTGGTGCAATCGCTGAATGTTCGGCAAACCTTTTTTCGCGTCATCGGCGTTCCCTCGATCACGTCCGCGGGCAGGTCCGGGTAAGACAAAACCATGCGGCCCAAGCCAACCGAATCCACCATGCCTTGGCGAACCACGGCCTGCGCGACGTTGGGCAACCAATCTTGCAAATACGTGTAACCAGACCCAACAAACGTCATGCCAGGATGGCGACGTTTCAAGTCGGCGGTCGCTTGAACTTGCCGAGCAACGCCGACCAATGGATCTTCCGGCGGTCCGTAGCCGTCGCTCGGCGGAAAGTAGGCTGGCCGTTGAATGTGAGGGTTGTAATAGGGGCTGCCGGCGGTGGTGCAAACCATTTCGATGCCAAGCTGCTCCATCAATTCCATCAGCATCGATGGCTCGTCAAAATTGATGCCCAAACCTTGCTCATCGCCGCCAAACGCCAATCTTGGGTCGCCGTCGTCAGGCACGCCAACCTTGTCTTCACCGCTGCGGTAAGGCAGGTAATCAAAAATGCTAACGCGCACGCCGATCTTCAAACCTGGTGCTTCGGCATGAATGCCCGAAACGATCTCACGCAAAAATCGTGTCCGATTTTCAAAGCTGCCGCCAAAACGTCCCGGCCGATCAACCGCAGACAAAAGTTCGTGCCCAAGGTATCCATGACAATGCTTGACATCGACGAAAGCGAAGCCAGCTTTTTGGGCCATCACCGACGCCGAAACAAAAGACTCGATCAAGTGCGATAAATCATCGTCAGTCAGCATCGATGAATCGTCGTTGATTCCCAGACGTTTGTCCAAGACCGGATTTCGCTGAGCCGTTTTGGGTTCGGGCTTCGTCTTGTCGTTAGGTTTTGCCCAGCGACCCGAATGCGTTAGTTGCAACCCAACCAGCAAGTCATCAGTCTTTCCAAACCGCTCCGCATGAGCTTCAAACAAATCGTCCTTCAACGATTCGATATCGCCGACGTTCTCTTTGTTCATCACCAACTGATTCGGATTCGCACGACCGTCGTGTTGCACCGCAACCGCCTCGCCGCCCCATATCCACTTGGCACCACTGATCCCAAAATTCCGCCATCTACGCCGCGTCAAATCCGTGGGCTTTCCATCGACGGTTCCATCCCAACCTTCCATCGGCAAAATGCAAAACCGATTTCCAACATCAAGTCCATCGACGCGAATCGGCGATGCCAAAGGCGACTGATCACCAGCAAACATTTCAGCATCGCTGGGAAGGTCGATTTCAAGTTGCGTCAAACGATCGACAAACGCTTCGTGCGACTTAAAGCTGGCAACGCGAGGATAAGCCATTTAGGGATACTTTCAAATTTGTTCGGGTGTTTTCTTGGGCGAGCATGATGATATCAAATTTCGGCTCTAACGTTTTGCAGAAGTCTAGAAGCCTTTCAAGCCAAGCCGCAGGAATGCATGCGAAAACTATCCTGACGGAGCATCGCTTCAATACAAATAAGTAGAAGATCCTTCCTGGCCCAGACCGATGCTGACGGTCCAACGCCTACAACTCGAAGCGTTCATTTTCGACGGCGAGATGGTGTCCAGCTTGGCGGACTGTTTTGGCGGCATCGCTTTTCGGATCGAGAACTGGATTGGTGTGGTTGAAATGCAAGAAACGCACTTTGGATCGTTGGTCATCCGGCAGGCTACTGAAACGCTTGATACTGTTTTCGATGAAAGGGTGCGGGATTGTTGACATGTCGCGGCCCGGTAATTCGCCGTTGCCGAAGAACGTCCCATCCAAATAAGCCACGTCGCACGATCGCAGAACGTCTTCGATTTTCATTTCCCATCGTTCCCATTTGTCGATGTCGGGAAGAAAGATCGCTGTTCGATTGGGGCCTTCGATGCGAAAGCCGACCGTCTCTGAATACTCGTCACGATGCGGAACAAGAATCGGCGTGACGCGGACTCGTTCGCTGATCCTTTCGGGTCTGGATTCGAGGAGTTCGTGAATCTTGATATTGTTTGCCGAAACCAATTGGCTCCATGGACCGTTTGATTCAAGAAAGTGCTTCATTCGTGGCATCGCAAAAACCGATATCGCGCCGGCCCCGATGACTTCACGGCCCAGGTGCATCAATCCGGTGTAATGCCCAATGTGTGCATGGGTCAGGAAAACCCCATCGATACCAAGACCACGTTTGGGCGGAACGATCGCGTCAAGTTGATGGAACTGTTCGCGAAAGTCCGGCGTGCATTCGATCAACCATCGCTGGCTGCTGATGGGATCCACAATCGCCAGGCACGATGCATGTCGTCGCAGACTCGGTTCATTCCACGCTTTTGCGCAGCACGGCTTGCGACAACCGGCCTGCGGGTAACCCGCATCTTGTGCAATGCCAAGCACGATAACGAACGGCGATTCGGCGGCAGTTACTGGCGACTGAGCAAACGCAGTGCAATGGCAGGAAACGGCGAACACTACAAAACCGACGAGATTCACCATCTGCACAACGGTTCGATTGAATTGTTCAGTCATTGTCTGTCCAGTTTGCAAACGCATGTTTCAATTTAATTGATTCATTGTGATATTGCATTCATCTGTTGTGCTACCCAGAGATCGCAATAATTAGAAATCAACTAGAAATAGGTGCTGGCGCGTTACCCGGCTTGTCGCTTTGTCCCAGCCACTGCCGGCCCTGATGAAAATCATTGCAACGCAGCATGTAGGCCGTAGCGAGCCAAAGCGAGTTACGGCAATGTGCGCACCGCCGTAACTCGCCATGGCTCGCTACGGCCTACTTTCTTAGAAACTGGTTATGCTCCGCCAGCATGTAGGCCGTAGCGAGCCAAAGCGAGTTACGGCAATTCGCGCCCCGCCGTAACTCGCTATGGCTCGCTACGGCCTACTTTCTTAGAAACTGGTTATGCTCCGCCAGCATGTATGCCGTAGCGAGCCAAAGCGAGTTACGGCAATCTGCGCACCGCCGTAACTCGCCATGGCTCGCTACGGCCTACTTTCTTAGAAACTGGTTATGCTCCGCCAGCATGTAGGCCGTAGCGAGCCAAAGCGAGTTACGGCAATCTGCGCACCGCCGTAACTCGCTATGGCTCGCTACGGCCTACTTTCAAGGGGCGTGACAAGTTGACAACGAAAGCCGACTCTACTTTGACGGCACGACCTGAACATCCACCGGCGGACGTAGCGCTGGGATAAACCACTGAACCTTCACATCGGCTTGCGTTGCGACTAACGCGTCAAACAGTGCGTTGGTTGCATCGCGTCGCAGTTTCGCCTGGTCAGTCAACTCGTCAAACGTTGGATCGCCAGCACTCACATTCTGGTCATAGAAACGACGCAAGTTCTTCTCGGTCAGCCGAGTTTTGACGTAGAGATTCCATGCGGCTTCCCACGCCCAGCTTCGCAAAAGCGATTCCTGATTCGCGGACTGTTTCGACGCTATTTCGCCGGCGCTGGATCCGATTCGTTCCAGCTCCTTTGTTTTTTCGGTAACGTATCGGTCAACTGCGGTTTCCACCACGCTGCCACCTTTTTGGCGCAGCGCTCGTAGTGCCAGATGTCGGCGAACCAGCACGACCGCTGCCGCACGTTGGACATCGATCGGTAACTCGTCAATTGATCTTCCTCGCGCCATTGGCCGAAGGATCAAATTCAGCTCACCCAAAAAAACTGGCTTGCCATCGACCGCCGCCACGGGATCGTCCGGACCAAATTTCTCTTCCGCAATCGCGGTTGAGATCGAAAGAAGTGCGCAAGCAGTGGCAAAGAATCTTGAAACAAAGATCATGGCATTGGGATGTCTTGAATCACGAAGGAAACCTCGTTTTGGATTACCGCGGTCGGCGACTTGTAGATCAACGTTGATTCACCAACCGTGTCGCCCAGATCAAACAGATAACCGATGCCTACGCCTGAACTCGTTTGACGATAGGTTTCATAACCAAGGTGATCGGCACGAGAACCATCTTTACGTAAGACATGCACCGCGTTCTCAAAGATCCATTGTCGATGACTTTCCAACGACCGGTCCGCGTTCTTCAATTCCACGCCGACACGAATTTCATGAAGCGGTCCGTTCTTGCGAACCGCCTCGACCGTCACCGTCATTGCATCGATCGTCTTCGACGCAGCGGTTTCTGACAATGCAAGCTCGAACGTTTGTCGCTTACCAGGCAACATTGCACGCACCACACCTGACAGAGACTTGATTGTTTTGGGTTGGTCGGCTGGCAACTGCATTGGCAAATAGAATTCGCTCATCGCCAGATCGCTGTTGGTGGCCACGTCAATTTTGTCGCTAGTGGTTTGCGGTTTCAAACGCGATGAATCACTCAGCCTGCCGGACAATTGAGGAACGGGAATGATCAAGCCAATCGGTGTTGTCGTGGGTTGCCAAGAAATTTTCACGGCCACGTTTAAACCGCTTAGATCGGGTTGGTTCAGATTTCGGCGAGCTGTCACCGCAGTCGGCTCGATTCGATAGACGCCTGCGTAAGCCGCCGAGTCCACTCGCGAAGGCCTGCCTTTGGCGCGAGCGATTAATTTCAACGTGTTTTCATCGCCGCCGTAAAAGTTGATATCCAATTTTGCCGCGTCTAAGACGAAATCAAGAGCGTGCCAGAACGGAAGTGGTGTGGGAATCGGTGACACGGCGATCGATTCATCAGCGTCGTGTTCAAACTCGACACCGCTATCACGACTGATCGCTTCGAGAGCTTCACCGAGGTTTGAAATTTTCCCCAATCGAATTTGGCTAAATTCCAACTTCGATTCATTCTTGGTTCGGATCTTTGTCAGCTTTTCACGGATACGATCGAGTCGTTCCACGGTCTCGATGGAAAGCCGATCGCCCGATTCCGGAAGCCACTTTAAGACGTCTGGCCCCGCCTCAATCAGCTTCTTTTCGGATTCCGTCCGACGTGCGCGACTGGATGCATTCAAGCCATCAACCCAATCCAAAACATCAGCCTTCTTGATTTCGCGGTCCGCTTCAGGGGCCGCGACTTCTTGTGACCAAACTGGACTGATTAACAGCCCCCACGCAAAGGCTGTCAAAAACAAACCGGCTTTGCACCGCAATTCACCTCTCCCGCTTGCGGGACAGGTCGAGCCTAAGCGAGCGAGAGGGTTGCGATCGATTGCGTTCCCTCCGCCCGCTGCGCGGCGCAGGAGATATCCCGCGATCAGCAAAATCTTGTTGGGTTTTATAGTCATTTTCGTCACCATCGCTCCAATCCGAACCACGCCTGCACAACGACCGTGGTCATTCTTGCCCGGTCACTTATCGAGTTCCAGCGTTCCCTGATTCTAACCTACCGTTGCAATAGCCGTATGCGTAGAGACACGTGGCCAAAGTCGCTAGCAGACTTTTGTTCTCGTGTGTCTCGTGCGCGTAAGAAAACGTCCGGCTTAGAAACGCCATGAATGCTTCGCAAAACCAGCCCTGGAGCGGTGACAGCCCTTTGCCGGGTGCGTCACGGCTTATCGATTCAATGATAGTCGCCTTTCGCTCCGCGAAAGTTGCGTCCACAAACGCTGCTTTTGCGGAGCAAAAGGCGACTATCAATTTGGATTTACTATTCAATCGACAAGCGGGTCAGTACCCGGCACCGAGCTTTCGTCTTTCCAGGACTAACAGAGCTTGGCCCGGTCGGCATGCTCAGGTTCTAAACCGGACATTCTCGTAAGTGGCCGGGCTTCTCGTTATGCCAATCAGTAGTTGAACTCGACCAGCCAAAACTCCTTACAACCGACGCTACAAAAGAAACCATCTGCTTACCATGACAAATCTAAACCTCACCCGCGTTTGTCTGCTTTGCGCCTGCATTCTAGCCTGTAATTCGGCCAACACCGCACCCGCGGTAGGCCCGCCTGGAATGGTGGAGTTCTTTGCGTCGGGCAAAACACGTCAGGGCCTGAAACTACTCGATGTAACCGGAGAAATGATTGTCCTGGGACGCGACGGTTGGATGCACTCGTTCAACCCCGCTGACAAGAAGTACCAAGTTCGAACGATTGAAGACGAGTACTCGCCGATCGAGGTTTCGCAAATGCGAACTGAACTGGGCGGCGAGTTTGGCAACCAATTTGAAATCAAGTCAACCAAAAACTTCTTGCTCGTTCAGCCCAAGGGGCGTGGCAACAAATGGTCCAACCTGTTTGAACAATCGCATCGAGCGTTCACCAGTTACATGACCCGCCGTGGCGTCAACGTTCGGCAAGGGAATTTCCCGATGGTCGCGGTCGTCATGCCCGACGAAGCCGCGATGTACCGCGAATTCAAACGCATTGGCATTCAGATGAACCGTGTCGCCGGTGTGTATGCGGGACAGAGCAACCGCGTGATCACTCATGACGGCGGTCGGCAAGACTTCATCGCCGCGACCGTGCGTCACGAAGCCGCTCATCAATCGGCATTCAACAGCGGCGTTCACAGCCGATTAACCGACACGCCCAAGTGGATCAGCGAAGGCATCGGCCAAATGTTTGAAACCGCCGGCATGACCAACGCAGCGACAGGGGCATCGCGAGAAGAGCGGATCAATCGAGACAGCCTGACCTTCATCAAGCGAACCTACAAAGGCCGCAGCGACACCGATTTCAGCGCGGACGTCATGGAACTACTCTCGGGCGACACCATGTTCGACAACCCACGAACAGTCTCGAAAGCCTACGCAGTCGCCTGGGCAATGATGTTCTACCTAGGCGAACGCGAACCCAAACACTTCGCCCAGCTCCTCAACAAAACCGCCACCCGCCCCCCCTTCCGAAACTACCCCCGAAAAGACCGCATCAACGACGTCGAAAGAATCCTAGGCTGCGACACGTTTGAATTCAGCAAACGAGTCAGTTGGTACGTTCATGGGTTGTAGGGAACGTGACATGCACCGCGTGCAGATATAAGAGATCCAAGGTCTACTGACAAAAATGCAACCGTAAGATTTCGTCAATCACCCACCCCGACCTGGAGCGCCTTAGGGTCAAAGAGAGTTCCTGCGTCTGCGACGCAGCGCGATCAAACCAGAGCCCAAGAACACTACGGCGAGCGAAGAAGGTTCAGGTATCACATTAATGGTACCGCCTGACAAGACGAAATCGCTACGGCGTCCTGTAGTACCCGCCAGATTCCCAGGAGAGTCAGCCGTCAGGAAATCAAATGCCTCTGGATTAATAATTGAAATCGCCAAAGGACCTCCGGTGAAAGCATCGTCGACTGAGAGCGAAAAAGTGAAGATCGAACCAGACGCGCCATCAGTCAGAAGGTTAGATACAGAGCCAGCAGCAATTGGGCGCAGACCGTCGTCTGTAAAGTTGTTGTTCAATGTCGCGAAGGTGGCTAGCGGTTCGAGAGGGGCGATTGGCGTCTGGAGGAACGCTTGCTCCCGAGGGGCTCCTAGTGGCGGCGCGAAGATCAAAGCATCGGGACCACGGTTCAGAAATTCGTCGAAAACCAAATCAAGGCTGTAAGAAGTCAAGCCGGTGTCACCGGGAGTTTGTCCGGGCCTATCCAACATTGTGTTACGTAACTCCATGAAAACGGATGCAATGATATTCTGGCCAGGCACCGCGTCAATCGTGTCCTGAACCCCATCTTCATTGGGATTTAAGTCGATCGACAAAAAGATGTCAGCAAGGGCAGGCGATTGACTGGTGAGAATCAGAAAGGCTAGAAGAGTTGTCGCTAATGTTGTGGATCGATTTAACATAATCTTAGATAACCAGGCAAAGTTGATTCGGAAGTGTGGGGCCCGCAATTGCGTTTACGTTCTGACTGCGCTGCGATGTCACAAGAAAACAGTGTAACTGACGGAATAGACAAGACAAAAGCATTCGCAACAAATTGGGCACTTTTTCATTAAATTCACTTGCGAGCCGAAGACTTGAATGCTGTAAAGGATTAAGGACATCAGGCTCGCTGTTATTTGATCGCTTTTTGATCAAACAAGTACCCACTTCAAGTAGTCTTTTTTGTCCTCGAAAACCCTTCTGAATTAACCTAACGTTGGATTTTCATGCGACGCTCCCCCCTCCGAAGTGGAGGGCAAAAGAGTTTTCTCGCAGATCTTCCCTATCAAGTTTCCAGCTTGCCATTACTAGATCCACCACAAGTTTGCTGTTCGATTGCTTTTTCAACATCTCTACCCCTACTCTTTCGGGTGTCATTATGGAGAACTTCGCCAGTCTTTGGGTTTCATAGTCGGGCCCACCAAATTCAATCAAAAGAGATTCATCTTTAATAAGATCGGCAAACGCGACCGACGCTGGTTCCAATTTGTCAACTTGGAAGAGGTTTGGATTCGCTTGAAGTTGGGTTGGAGCGATTTCCGCTTCTAAGGTTCTAGTACTTCCAACTGCAGCATTTTGGATCTCGTTGATTACCAGCAGTGCGTCTAATGCAGTAATTTCACCATTTCGATTTACATCCAAAAATTGGCCAAGCGGAATCATTGAAGCTTGGGAGCTTAGGAAATTAACAATTTGCAATGCGTCAATCGCCGTAACTCTTCCGTCACCGTTGGTATCGCTTGGCTGTAAAAAATTGACGGAACCACCGAACGAGAACTCAGTATTCACTTGAGAAACCGTAATCGCGTAGTTCTGATCGATTTCGCTCGAAGGAAAGATTACCGCGTAAGAAATGCCTTCGGACAATAGCCCGGAGGTAATAACGCCGTTGGATGAGCTAACGAGTTTGCCTTGCTGATCCACGATCAACACCGGACTCGTAATGACTTGTGAGCCACTGGCTCGAATTGTCAGTTGAGTGGCAGCGTCAACTTCGAATATCACAGCCGATGGTAGAGGTTGGACAGGAGGACTTGAAGAGACCAAAAACGGTCCAACAATCTGTTGTGGAACCAAGATTGTGGAGGTCAAATCGACTGAATCGTCGTTTTGAATCAAAGCAGTAGCGACTGAGGAAATGATCGCGACATCGCCGTCAACGCTAGACAGTTTCACTTGAAATATCTCATCCGGTTCGAAATCTAGATCACTACGCACTTCAATGAAAAAAGACTGGATGGTGTCCCCATCGGCGAAAACAACTTGCCCGTTGGGTAGGATGCCGCCGACGAAATCCTCCGGAGATACAGTAAGTGGACCGACGGGTTCGACCACATAGTTCACTACCGCCTCACCAGACGTCACGACATCTCGTGTCACATCGAATTGAAACTGTGTGCCGCCCATATCGCCTTCAAGCAAGCTTGAGGTAGCAGCAAATAAATTCAGGTTTGGAACATCATTTGTTTCAATAACTCGAATTGTCAAATCACCAAAATCAGTGATGCTAAGTGAACCACCATCGGTCGCGATCACATCGGTAATTTGATTGTTAGGGTCAGAGACCCGATTTGCAGTTAAGAGATGATCACCTGCGTCAGTGGGAACCATCACAGTAAACGTACCAAGCAGGATTGCCGGTGGGGCCCCACGATCGTTGAACGAGCCACCGACGACATAAAAATCACCGGACGATGGATCAAAGATATCGTCGGTCAGGTCATTGAAATTGCCACCGCGTCGGTAGTTGCTCAGTTGCAGGCTTGCATCTGAATTCGATAAATTCGCTTGAAATCCAAGTACCAAGCGTTCTGTTTCTATCAGCTCCAAAGTCACGTCGAAAGTTTGTCCAGGGCTGACCAAAACGATGCGCTCACCATCCTCATCGATAGTCGGAAGACTATCCACCGGCTCAAACTTCAAAGCTGCCAAAAGACGCCGGTGTTCAAGGCTTTCAACGGAAAGCCGGCGTCTAATAGTGCTGGTTTTCATAAATAAGGCTCGTCAAACTGACGTATATTCCAAAAGCTCTCGAAAAGATGACAATGGTGACTCACAACGCTTTTCTATTCGCTTCTGCCGTGCTGTGCTGCACACCCATTTTACATAACGATTGAATCGGCAAGAAAGAACCTAGTCAAATCAGGAAACTCCTGCAGTATTTAGCGGATCTCCACCAAATAACCGGTTTAGGATACAGTGATTTGTGTTCACCCATCAGAGGTTTTTCTTACGGCCCAAACGGATCCACCTAACGTAAAGAGCAGCTGGCCGGGAGCCAGTTTGCTTTCGGTAGATACAGCTGCGAGCCCCAGCCCGAAAGACATTCCGTTCGCCAAACTACCGAAACTGACCCGGTTTCAATAATATGGTGCCACCCACCAACTGTTGACATTTGGGTAGGCGAGTCGTATATTCTTGGCTTACTTGGTTCTTAATGGGGGTGAATTGTGCCGCGACCTGCTCGGAATGAACAATTTGACGCGTCGGAAGTTTGCATCGTCCATGTTGTCCAACGCTGCGTGCGTCGGGCGTTTCTTGCTGGCTTGGATCAGGCGACTGGTCGGGACTACTCCTATAGAAAGGAGTGGATTCGCCGGCGGATGGAAGCACTTGCGTCCGTTTTTGCAGTCGATGTTCTGTCTTATGCGGTGATGAGCAATCACCTTCACCAAATTCTGCGCACTCGACCTGATGTGGTCGCAGAATGGAGTGACGAAGAGCTTGCGATTCGTTGGTTGCGCGTATTTCCCGGTCGTAGGCTTGAGGAACACTTGGCCGAACCGACCGAGAACGATGTCAAAACGCTGTGTCAGGATCAGGATCGTTTGGCTGAGATTCGCAGGCGAATCTCGGATATTTCCTGGTTCATGCGGGCTCTAGCGGAACCGATCGCTCGGATGGCAAATCGCCAGGATGAATGCACAGGTCGGTTTTGGAATCGTCCGATGCCATGCGTCAAAACTCTCGATTGGATGAAGCGAAGCACTGCGTTGGACTGTGCTATCGCGGGCTAGGTTTCTACGGGGTTTTTCGGTCATTTCTTGTTGGCGTCCGTAAAGATTCTGTTGGCCCCATGCACCCTTTTCGGCTTTGGCTGACTGATAACTGACGTAACCGCGTCAACTCTACGGCGTCCGCCCAAAACACCCACACGCGACCAAACGGGCGTTGGTCTGCAAGAACCCACCCACGGCGCACCCAATCCTTGAGCTTCTTCGTGGTGACGCCGATCGCTGTTGCCAAATCGATGGTCAGCCATTGATGTTCCGAAAGTATTGGAGTCGTTAGTTGTTGATGACTGGCCGGATCATCGTTGAGCAACTTACCAATCATCGAGGCGGAGATCGGCTTGTTGTGGCGAGGCGAACGATAGCCCTCTTCTGCAAGTATCGACGCAACTGCTGGCGAACGATTTCCATCAAGCACAAGCTGAAGCATTCGGTCCATCAGTTCACGGTAGTTGTCTAGCTGCGGATAGACGGTGACAGTTCGCATGATCTCGTGTACGCTTTCGTAACCGCCTCGCCATTGCAATCGAACATCGACGCGTTGCGTGTTGCCTTGAACTGCGACGTTCACCTGTTTCAATAGCAAGCGAGCGACTTCCTTGCGATCAACCACTCCTAAGTGCCGCTGCCATAGCGTCACTACATCGCCAGCACATTGTTCAATGGCTTCTCGCTGCGCGTCGTCGATCTCTGTCGACACCTGAGACAGAAGTTCGTTCAACTGTTGCTGAGCATCTTGTTGTGCAACAAGCGCCTGCTCCCAGCTTTCTTCTAAGCTCGCCGCGACTAAGCGATTGGCCGGATCAACATGGCGGTAACCTCGCTCGGCGACTTCAACCGCATAGCAAGCTTGTTGCACGCGATCGGTATAGATCCGCTGCATCTGAATCCGACGTGTCTCCTCGTCCTGGATCACTTGTAAGCTGAGTTCTATTCCCGCTGGCGACAATGCCTCAAGAAGCTTATCGCTGATCAGTGCATCTAAAATTTCACAGCGAATCGAGCTGTTGCACGGAGTAGCGCCTGCGACGGTGCTGTGGCGAGCGCATCGGTACACCGGAGATGAATTTGAAGGGTAGCTGACTGCCAAACGGCGACCACATTTTTCGCAGTACACGATTCCACTTAGCAACGCCACTCCTGTGCGTGCTGGCCCCATGCGATCGGGGCGAGAGTCGTTTTCTCGCAGGCGTTGTTGATTGTCGCAGAACTGCTGCCATGTGATGTAGGCGGGGTGTCGATCGATCAACAGCACTTTCCATTGTTCGGGAAGAAGGTGCTTTTTCGTCGCTTTTGACGGCATTTTCGTGCCATATCGCTTGGTGCGTCCATAACCGTACGCGCCCGCATAAAGCGGGTGCTTCAGTAATCCATAGACGGTCGTCTTGGCAGCAAGACGCCACTGGATATCACCGGAGACTCCGCCGCGTCGCTGACGAAACGGAAGACGGATATTGTGTTCGGCCAAGTACTGAAACAGGGCGTGCGAAGATCCGGTGATTTCGAATTGGTCAAAGAACAACTGCATCACTCGGCGAGCGGACTGGTCCGGATCAAGCTGCGGAGAACCTTGCGCATCGAGTACATAGCCAACCGGGACGTCATGGAACAGTTCGCCACGCTGCGCTTTGCTTAGCCGACCTCGCTCCAGTCGAACCTTCATCGTGTGCAACTCCATCTCGCTGATAATTCCCTTGAGTCCCAAGACGAGTCGATCATTTGGGTCGTGCGGATCAAAGACTCCATCTTCATCAGCGATCAATGTATTGAAAATTGCGCAGACTTCGAATAGATCGCTCCAGTCTTTCGAGTTGCGAGCCAAGCGACTCATCTCCAGTCCTGCGACCAGCCCAACCTTCTGATCGGTGATAAGCTTCAAAAGTCGCCGAAAGCCTTCACGATCGGCGTTGCCGCTGCCGCTTAGACCAAGGTCGTCATCAATAACAATTACACTATCCTGAGGCCAACCCAATGCAACAACACGATCCTTCATCGCGTACTGCCGCGCAGTCGATTCTTGGTGCTCCCTGAGTTGCGCCGAAGTGGATTGACGAACGTACACAGCCGCCAAAAAACCCAAGTGCCGATCGGTAACCTTGGGGTGGAATAACCCCGTAGGCTTCGCGACGCGAACGGCCTCGCCAGCGATTGCAATTTCATTCATCGCTTACCTCCTTGCCGCGAGGTGTTTTGACAATTGCGTTTGCCGCCGCCTGTGACATGATTCTCAGAATCTGTCGCTTGGTCTTTGGATCGATCGCTTGATCCCAAATGCGATCCAGAGGAACCGTTTTCGCTATCGGTGTTGACCGTCGGCGCGGGGGGGGACAATGGCGGGGTTTCCGTCAGGACGCATGGGACACCTTCCATGATTTGTTGTTGATACCGCTCCACCCAGAAAACGAGCGATTGAAGTGCGGAAAGATCAATTATCCCGATTTGCTTACGTCGGCCAATGTCGATTTCCATCGCATTGTGAAGGTCGGTTTTGGGAAGGGCGTTTTAAGGCTCAGCGAATCGTGGACGAAGCTGGCTTGTTGGCGTGCAGCATGTACGTGGACCTAAACCCTGTTCGGGCAGCAATGGCTGGCAGTCCTGACGATTCGATCCACACGTCAGCGTATGATCGCATCGAAGCGGAGAAAGGAAAGCAGATTCCTTCGGCGGCGTTTGACCTGAAGGCGATTCCGGCGAAAGAAGCTGGTCGGAAGATTCGCGAGACTTCGGTGGAAGAATTGAAACAAGAACGCAAGGAGGCTCGCAAGAACCCAACCGGTCGAAAGGTTCGTCGCGATGGTTGGCTTGCGCCCCTGTCGATGACGCACGGCACCTTGGAATCTGACCCCGAGGTTCATCAAGATGGTTTTCGTGGCAGTGACAAGGGTTTTCTGAATATCGACTGGAAGGACTACAAGCGATTGCTTCGCTGGACGGCTCGCCAGGGGGTTGAAGGAGTGACGTCTAAGGTCCCATCAGCGATGGCCAAAACCCTACAGGAACTTGGGATTGATGCATTGATGTGGCGAGACTTGGTTTGGAATTGGCAGAAGTATTTCGGCAAGTCATCATGCGTCGGCCGTCCAGAATCAATGAAGGCGGACGCCGAGCGAATCGGTCACCATCATCACCGCGGGCAAGCAAGTGTCGCAGAGTGTTTCGCGATCACATGATCTTTTCGTCAGCATGATTGGCGGCAGCATGATTGGCGGCAGCATGATTCAAAGCTGGGTGAAAGAAAACACCAGCGTATTCTTTCAATCTTCCGCGCAACCGCTTCTTCGCATAAAGTTGACCAGCGGTTGCGAGAGGTACACAGCAAACTCGATCCGATAAACCCTAGCAGTCCCCAGGAACGACCAAAACGTCACCGCGTAGCAATCTCTCTCTGATCGCTTGTTATGGTAAAGTAGGGATTGGCATGACAGTCTTCGCACCTTCATTGGTTTGGTCATAAAATGAACAGCAACGCGGATTTTCGATACCAACGCCCTAACGCATCAATCGCCGTGTCTACTGTTTCGTCGCCAATCGAACTTGCGTATCAAAATCGACTTGATTCAATGGCTCCTGCGGAGCGTCTTGCTCGTTCGGCAGCTATGTTTCAATGGACTCGCGATCAAATTGCTCGGCAACTCACGAAGGAGTTCGGCGAAATGAGTGATGAATTGCTAAAGTGGAAAGTTGCTTTGAGGCTGTACGGGAATGAACCTCAAGTGCGTAAAATGATTGAGGATAAATTAGCTGATGTTTCCGGTTGAAATTTTTCAAACGACGTTAGCAAAATTGACAGTCATCCTTCGAGAGCTCGGCATCCCGTTTCACCTAACAGGTGGGCTGACTGGCACCGTTTACGGCGAGCCTCGAATGACGCAAGATATCGATGTGGTCATCGGTCCCGAGCAGTCGCGTCGTCAGCTAGATGCATTCGTAAAGTGCATCTCAGAATCGGATTTTATGTTTGATGAAACTTCAATGCGACGCGCTGTTAAATCTGGTGGATTGTTTCAACTGCTCGATCAAGAAGAATGCCTGAAGCTTGATATTTATCCGCGAGAAATGATTCCCGGTGAATTGGGGCGTAGCGAAATGCTTGAGATTTTTGCTGGCGAAGTCTTGCCGGTTGTGTCTCGCACTGATGCCGCCGCATCCAAATTAGTTTGGATTAGCAAGGGAAGCCACAAAAGTCGCCGAGACCTGAAGGCAATCTTCCGAACTTGCAGTGATGAACAAAAACTGTCGATCCGGAAACAAGCTGAAGCATTTGATCTGGCCGAGTTGCTAAATGAAGTGCTTGCCGAGTCTTACGAAATTGAATGACTGATCTATCTGCCAACTGTTGATTCGTCACCTGGGGCCAATCGTTGCACCTTTCTTAACGATAACTGCCTGGTTTTGGTCTGGATAGGTTCGCGGGCGTGGCCATGTTGACGCTTTCCATTTCCATGGATTCGATCATCATTGTTGATGGTCTTACGACGGCGGATTTGACGGCCATGTTGATTCTTAGTTGGCCGGCGGGGGTGAATTGCTTGATGACGGCCGGGCGGTTGGGGGTTCCGTACAGCGTGAATAGGTCTTTGGACGCTGCGTAGGATGCTCGGTTGGCCGTGGTTTCTAACAGGCCTCGCTCGCTTCTTGTTCGCAGGATGATTCCCGATATCGCCTGGACCTGCCACGGCATTGGGGCACCTGGTCGGCCGTAGGATGTGGGTGCGGCGGGCTCCATTGCAAGTTGTAGTTGTTCGCAATCCATGGTCGATTCGCCGATCGCCAACGTGTTCATTTCGGCGGCACTGAAGGCGTCGTCCCAATGGCTGACTGGCTTGATGCCAATCCGTACGCCGCGTCCGAACGTCAATCGACGGTTCTGCATGTCGGCTTCCATTGCGTTGTTGAACGTTAAATGAATTCCGGTAAGAGGTCGGTCGGCGTCGTCAATCATCGTCGCGGTGGCGTCGGATCGCAGCGGTCCGCTGGTGGTCGGTTTGCGTGATGGCATCCAACCGCGATACCAGCCGGGGCCGCTGCCGATCAGGGTTCCCGATTGGGGTGCCGTGACATCAGCCTGGCCGGGCAACATTGTCAGCTCAGCAGCTTGGATCAAGTGCTTTGCTTCCAGCGCCCCGTCGGCGGCTCGCTGCATGGCTTTGACCAGAACGGGGCGAGCGTCGGATTGCTGAATCGCGATCGATTGAATCTCTGCATTCTTCAGCGAGACAAAGTCGCTCAATGAAACACCGTCCGCGAGGTTCACCTTCAGACGGTCTCCTTTGATGTTGAAATCCCATTGCTCGCGAGCCCGGATCATGGTCGCTGTGATATCGACGCCGTCGGACAACAGGATCGATTTTCCGTCGAAGGTCATCTCGCCCTGCCAGCGGCAGTACGGCGGCCGTGACCAGCGGATATCGTTGGCGGTATTTTCCGCCTGCGTTGGGTCGCTGTTGGCCATGCCGGTTGGCAAGACCTGAGTCGGGATTTGGAATTCGCCTGATTCGGGAATCCAGATCATGTTTTCGGTTGGGCGAACTTGAATGGTTCGTCCAATGAAAAAACCGTCGCCTATGTCAAACCGTGCTGGCTGTTCAGGGCTGCTGGTTAGTTCCAAAACATCGTCGCCTGCACCATCGAGCAAACGAAGTCGGTCGGCGGACAACCGCACCGGCATCATCGCGTCGGCGGTCGCTAGTGAGTGGTCGACTTGTACGTTCCCTTCAACTCGCAGGCTCTTTGCACTCAGCCCTGCGGTGTTGCGACGCAAAACTGCTTGAATCGAATCGCCACGCATGACCGGTCTCGCCCGAGCGGCAGGAACTTCCATCGCGCCGCCAGATTGTGAATCAGCTTGTGACATTGATTCGGGTGTGGGCTGCGAAACCCATTGCCGCAGCGGCGACGGTTTGGCTTCTTCGCGTCCGAGTGTTTTCTGAACCGGATCCGCTTCGCTGACGAACAGCAACCGCAGGAAATCCGTCTTTGCAATGATCGCTGACGTATCAACCTCGACGTTTCCGGTAACGTTGAACTCGCTAGGAACCAACGTTGTTTCTGCCTGGCCACTGCTGTTCAAGTTAACCGCACCCGGCGCAGGCTGAACTTTCTCTGGCGTTAAAATCGCGTGCAGCGAATCAGCTTTGAACGTTCCTCCGTCGACAAACTCGGCCTCGAAATCACCCTCGACGTTGATGTCAATGTCCACATCTAAGTTGTCGATCGTTGGCATGCCACGCGGACGCACTTGCAGGCTGTTGTTCCAATGAGCCTGTTTGACGGCGATCTTTGGATCATCAATTTTGACGACTCCGGCACCCAATACGCTAAGCGTGCCGATGGATTGCGGGCGAGTCGGATCGAAGTCGTAATCAAGTCCTGCCAAACCAGCCCAGATCGGTCCGCGACTAAGCCAAATGCCTTTCTGGCCCGACGCACGGACTTTGCCGGCCCGCGAATCCAGCATGATTTCGTCGGCGGTAATGGAAGTGTCAAAGCTTGGCAGCACTGCCATCGCCGGACGATTCTCTTCCGATTTGCCAACGGCGATCAACTTGTTGACCCAGTCCAGTGGACCGCTGCGAACGAGTGACTGATTGGCCGGATCGTTGAGCCAAAGCTGTAAGCGGTCGCAATCAAAACGATCGACCAGACCGGTCGAAGATTGATGCACCAGCGACACGGAATCGCTTAGTTTCAGGTGATCGAGTGCAAAGTCGTATTCGATCCGGCCTTTGCATCCGATCGAAACGATGCCTTTGTCCGGGCTTGATGGATCGACTGATTGGGCTTGGCTAAGCGGAAGGGTAAGTTCGTCGAGGTAAAACAGTTCCATTCGATCCATGATTGAATGGGCATCGCCACCGCCTTTGGATGGATCGCGAGCGAAGTGGATCGTCAAGTCGCTGCCGACCAAGCGAGCTCCACCGACCTGCATTGTGATCGAATCGGTGGTCCAGATTTTTCGTTTATCGATACCGACGTTGGACGTTAGCAGGTCAATCGTGCGACCGGCTTCTTCGCTGTTACTTTTACCAGGCACGCCTTCCGACGCTTTGCGATACAAGTGAACCGGACCAATCATTCGCCCGCGTTCGATCGGCGGCGCACCGCCGCTCATCACGTCGAGCGAAGCACTGAATTTGATTTCGGCTCCCTGGTTGGCTTCCAAGATCAGCGGCTCAGACGATTTTTTGCTGGACATGCCGCGGCCCATCACCACGGCGACCGGCCAAAGTTTCCATTGATCGCTGGAGGTCTGTTCCCATTTTTCAAACAGCAACATTCCGTCGGCGGTTTGCAGAACCTTGCACGAACCACGCTGCCAACTGCCTTCGGGGAACAGATCCGTCAGCGACGCATCCATCCGCAGACTCTGCGCCGGTTTGATCGGGATCGATTCGGCCACGGGTGGCTGGATCAGCGGCACGAGCGTGTTTTGGTAAACGACGGCCAGGGCTGACAACAGGATCAGTGCGGAAAGGTATTGCGTCAGCCGTTTCATAAGGCGTCGAGATGCTCCTGCCAACGACCGGATTCTCGCAGTATCGATTCGACCAATTCGCGGATCACGCCGGTTCCACCGTCACGTTTCAGCACCCAATCGGCGGCCGCCATCACGTCCGACGCGGCATCCGCCGGTGCGACCGACAGGCCCACATGTTTCATCACTGCCAGGTCAGGCAAGTCGTCACCGATGTAGCAAACTTGATCGGGCGTCAGATTCCAATCGGCAATCGCGTTGGAGGCGGCCGACCATTTCTGCTCGAAACCCTGCATCACCGTTTCAATCCCAAGCTCATCAGCGCGGCGCTGAACAATGGGGCTGTTGCGAGCGGTCAGAATGCCAAACTGAAAACCGGTCTTCATCCACAACTTGATCGCGAGTCCGTCACGAGCATGGAATTGCTTGGTTTCAATTCCCGCGGAATCGTAAGTGATCCGTCCGTCCGTCATCACTCCGTCAACGTCCGACAAGATCGCTCGGATCGGAGCAACCTTGGATCGGAGGTGGTCGGAGACTGGTACAAGCGAAGGATTGAGATTCATGGCGTTATTGGTCGATTAAGTGAGTGAGCCGCGACGCGTAAGCGGCCGGGCATTCCACAGTGTTCGAGCTTTCTTTGACTAAAAATAAACTGATTCAGCACACAATTTTTTTGACAACAATTTTTTTGTCAAAACACTCGCATCATTCGCTCAACCTGCTGCGAGTCCAACGTAAATTTGACAGAAAAATTGTTGTCAAAAAAATTGAGAGTCTAGGTGGGAGTTTGTTTTTTTGGTGAAAACGGTACTGCCATCGGTTTGGCGAAATCTTCTTCGCGATAACCATCCGCCAATCCGATCACGTCCGTGATATCGACCAGCCCTACCGGTTTGCCGTCGGCATCGACCACTGGCAGTTCACTGATGCGACGTTTGGACATCATGGCGATCGCGTCCTGTAACAGCATGTCTGAATCGACGGTCGTTGGTGATGCGGTCATGCGATCGGCAATCGGACGGTCCAGCGCCGATTCATCTCGGGATTCCAGCAAGCGAGCCAGGTCACTGTCGGTGAAAATGCCGCACAAGTTTTTGTTGTCGTCCACCAACATGATCGCTCCGGTGCGACGACCGGTTTTGGTCTGCGACACCATGGCTTGTCGGATCGTCGTTTGCTGATCGGCGATTCGGCATTGAGCCAGCGGACGCATGATCTGGTGAACGTTGGCAAGCTTTTTTCCGAGGGCTCCGCCGGGATGAAATTTGGCGAAGTCTTGTGGTGTGAATTTTCGCAGACGGCTGGCCAGCATCGCGATCGCGTCGCCGACGGCCATCATGACGGTGGTGCTGGTGGTCGGTGCGAGTCCGTGGACGCAGGCTTCGTCGTGTTTTCCGATCGCGACGACGACGTCCGCGGCGGCGGCTAGCGGGTTATCGTCGCTGGCGGTGATTGCGATCAGTCCGGCGCTGTGACAACGCAGGTGAGAGGCGATTTGAACGACTTCTTCGCTGCGACCTGAATTGCTGAGTGCCCATACGACATCGTTGTCTCGCACGCGGCCCAGGTCGCCGTGAATAGCTTCGGTCGGATGCAGGAAATGGGCTGGCGAGCCGGTGCTGGCCAGGGTGGCGACAAGTTTCTGTCCAACCAAACCTGCTTTTCCAACGCCGGTGACGACAACGTTTCCTTGGCAGTTGGCGGTCATTTCCGCGGCCGTGACTGCTTGCGGCGACAGCGATTTACTGGTCGCGATCAACGCGTGGCCCTCATCCGCGACAATCTGACGAATCGCCGCCAAACGCTCAATCAGCGTCGCCGGAAACGGCAATTCGGTCGTCAATTTCGATGCAGCAGATGATGACACGTCGAGCGATCCTTGCTCTAGCGGGGTTGGCCTGAAATCGGTTCTGTCCTCTTTCTTCCTGGTTCGGATCCTACCTAGAAGCCAAAGTTGATATCAAGCCAGATCCAAAGCTGTGAAACTCGTTGGTCACAGGCAAGCTGATCGATTTGCTTGCCGCCACATCCCAAAACGCTTTCAAACGCGGCGTCATCGTGACAAAACTGTACACAAGTTCCCTAAAATGGCTCTGTACAGCCGAATCACGATTTGCCGCCTTGCCAAAAAACTTGGATTTCCGTATCTTCTCGAATCTGAAATCACTTTGAAACCAACCGATCCGGGTATTTTTGATGACAATGGACCAGAGTCTCCGCGTGAAAGCCGGGGCGATTAAGAACCGCAATGTAATGACTCGCGCCGAACGCGTCGCGCGGTTGAAGGAACTCGGCCAATTCGACGAGAGCAATTCGATCGTGGGCATGCCCAAAGTCCGCGTCGTGAAGGTTTCGCTGAAGCGTAAGAAGAAGGTTAAGAAGGCCGACGACGAAAAGAAGTAGCCTTCATTGGTCAACCCACCGTTCAAAGCCGATGCTGTGTTCCCTCGCGAATACCATCGGCTTTTTTTATTGCGGGACAGATCGAGTTACCCGTTTCTTTCGGCAACGGTTCCACTGATAAAAGCGGTAGACCGTGGGGAGCTCTGCGACACACGGCAGCGAGGGTGAAAACGCCGTGCGGCGCAGAGCTCCACACGGCCTACGAGGTGGCGGTCACCAAGAAGCGTTTTGAAATTCATTTATCGACATTATTCCTAACCATCAATCAGGATGATTCGCATGAGCGAGTCTGTTTGCGAAGAAACCGGAACCGCAACCGGAGCCGAAATCGGCGACAAGACCAACTTGGTCAATGACATTGCTGGCGATGCGATGCCAGCCGATGGCAACATTGGTATCGATCCGCAGGCATTGCCGCGCCCGGAAGCGACCAACCCGTACAAGTTGATGTGGTCCTACACGATCGTTTTGGTCGCGGTTCACGTGATCGCCTTGTACGCGATCCTGCCCTGGACTTATTCCTATCTGTTCACATGGTCGGGTTTAATCCTGGGGATCCTCGGCCATTTTGTGTTTGGGATGCTCGGCATCACGATTGGTTACCATCGATTGCTGACACACCGTGGGTTCACGTGCCCGAAATGGCTGGAGCACTCGCTGGCAATTTTGGGGATGTGCAATTTGCAGGATTCGCCGGCCCGCTGGGTTGCGATTCACCGCATGCACCACCAACACAGCGACCATCAACCCGATCCGCATTCGCCGCTGGTCAGTTTTTTGTGGGGACACATGGGTTGGGTTATTTGCCGACACAAAGAACTCGATCGTACATCGCACTACGAACGTTATGTACGCGACCTGCTGCGTGACCCGTTTTATCTAAAGCTAGAACGTCGCGACGGTTGGTTTTTTGTGTTCTTGGCCCACAGTTTTGTGATCACGTTGGCCGGTTTAATTTTCGGGTACGCCATCAGCGGTGGTGTTGGCAGCGAAGCGGTGCGTTACGCCGCCAGTTGGACCGTTTGGGCGGTTGCTGTTCGTACGGTGTTTGTGCTGCATGGAACCTGGTCAGTCAACTCGTTGTCGCACGTGTTCGGATATCGCAATTACAAAACCCGCGATCACAGCACCAACAATTGGTTGGTCGCATTGATTTCTCATGGCGAAGGTTGGCACAACAACCACCACGCTCAACCACGTTCAGCCGCCCACGGTCACCGTTGGTGGGAATTCGACATGTCATGGCGAATCATCCAGGGCCTAGAAATGGTCGGCTTGGCAAAAGACGTCGTCCGACCAAAACGTTAAACACAACGGTCGCCCACGGTTTTCCACCGTCACATATCTCGATAGGCAGTAAAGCCCAACGCAGTGAAGAGTTTCTAAGTTGTTTAACCGCGTGGGCATCGCCCCGCGCGTTCGGGGCAGCACGACGCGCGGGGCGATGCCCACGCGGCTAAACGAACTAACATTTGTTTTCCGCGACCAAAACTCTTCACGGCGTTGAGTAACGCCCCCTACGAAGCAAATGTTTTTGTCTCTAATTTTTTTGTCTAAATCTCATCCGGGTTTCGTGATGGCTTGCGCAGTAGTTTTAGACAAAAAATTAGAGACAAAAAAATGCATTCTCGAAGGGATGTTTTTGTCAGAACTGGGCTCGGGTGGATCGTAGGTTCTGGGTTTTTCGGGTGGGCTTACCCAGGTTTCATCCGACGGTTCGGATGTTTAATCTGTCAGTGACTTTATCACCATTCTTTTTGCACGGACGACACACCAAATGAGTACTGCTGCCGCCACATCGACGCTTCCCAATCGCAGCGACGTTGCCGCCGAAGACACCTGGGATCTTTCCAGCCTGTATGCCGATGACCAGGCTTGGGAAAAAGATTTTGCGGAGCTCGAAGCACTGATCCCGACCTTCGATTCGTTTAAGGGCAAGCTTGGTGAATCGGCGGCGATGTTGGCGAAGGCTTTGAATTTTGATAACGACTTTGACAAGATCGCTGAGAAGCTTGGCACCTATGCGTTCTTGAAAACGACCGAAGATCAGGGCGATAGTCACTATCAAGGAATGAAGTCGCGGTTCCAGAACCTTGCCGTTCGTGCCGGGCAAGCGGCGTCCTACATGCGACCAGAATTGTTGGCGATCGACGAAGCAACCATGGCGACGCTTTTGTCGGATTCGGAAGTCGAACCTTATCGTTTGCAGTTGGAACGATTGGTCCGATACCGACCTCACACCTTAACCAATAACGAAGAACGTTTGTTGGCGATGCAGGGCGAGATGGCGGCAGCGGCGGGCAACGCGTTCCGCCAACTCAACGATGCGGACATGAAGTTCGGCGAAATCGAAGACCACAAAGGTCGCACGATGGAACTGTCGCACGCCACTCTTGGTCAACTGATGATCAGCCCGGATCGCAAAGTTCGTAAAGCTGCGTTTCATCAGTACTACCAAGAAATCGAAGCTCACGAAAACACGCTCTCGGCGACACTGACCGGTTCGATCCATCGTGACGCCTACTACGCCAAAGCGAGAGACTATTCCAGCAGCCTAGAATCGTCGCTGTTTTCCGACAACGTTCCGGTTGCCGTGTACGACAATTTGATTAACGCCGTTCACGATTCGCTCCCGTGCGTCCACCATTACCTGGACGTCCGTCGTCGCAAGATGGGCTTGAAGGACATTCATTTCTACGACACCTACGTGCCGATCCTGTCGGATATTGAAAAGCATCACACTTGGGACCAAGCCGTTGATGTGGTGATCGAATCGCTGCATCCGTTGGGCGATGAGTACCGGCAAACACTGGAAACCGGTCTTCGCGGGCGTTGGTCGGACCGTTACCCAAATCGCGGCAAGCAAAGTGGTGCGTTCAGTTGCGGTTCGTTCGCCGCGGATCCCTATATCTTGATGAACTTCAAGCCGGAAGTGTTGAACGATGTCTTTACGCTGACCCATGAAGCTGGGCATTCGATGCACAGTTGGTATTCGTCATCGAATCAACCGTTCCAGTATTACAACTACACCATCTTTGTCGCCGAAGTAGCCAGCACGTTTAACGAGCAATTGTTGACCGAACATTTGTTGAAGAACGCGACGGACGACAACGAGCGAGCTTATTTGATTAACAACGAACTGGACAGCATTCGTGCGACGGTGGTGCGTCAAACGATGTTCGCCGAGTTCGAGAAGATCACTCACGAAATGGCGGAAGCTGGCGAGCCGTTGACGGTCGATTCTTACAAGAAGGTTTACCGCGGCTTGCTGGATACTTATTTCGGTCCTGAATTTGTGATCGACCAAGATTTAGAGCTGGAGTGTTTCCGCATTCCGCACTTCTATCGTGCTTTCTACGTCTACAAGTATGCGACCGGTTTGTCGGCCGCGGTGGCGCTGTCGCGCCGCGTGTTGGACGGCGGGCAGTCCGAGTTGGACGATTACCTGTCATTCCTAAAGGGCGGGTGCAGCAAAGATCCTTTGGACTTGTTGAAGGATGCAGGCGTTGACATGACGGTTCCCACGCCGGTGGAAACGACTCTTGCAAGGTTCAAAACGTTAACTGAAGAGTTGGATTCATTGATCTAAAACTCAGTCGCGAATCGATCCGAGTCGCTGCTGAACAATTGGCGGCGAGCGATCCAGTTTTGGCGTCGGTGCTGAGTGAATTGGGACCGCCGCCACTTTGGAAACGCCCGGCAACGCTGGCGACATTGGTTCGCATCATCCTGGAACAACAAGTGTCGTTGGCGTCCGCCAAGGCGACGTTTGATCGCCTGGTTCTTGCGTGCGATGGCAAGGTGACGCACCACGCAATTCTGGAAATGGGCCAGCAGCAGTTGGCAGCGCTGGGATTCAGCCGTCAAAAAGCTCGCTACACCCACACATTGGCCCAACAAGTTGACCGGGGCAATTTCAAGATCGGCGGATTGTCGCGAAAGTCAGACGAGGATGTCCGAGCAGCAATCACGGATCAGTTGGGCATGGGCAACTGGACCGCTGATGTGTTCTTGATGATGGCGTTGCTAAGAAGCGATCTTTTTCCAACAGGCGACTTGGCGCTAGTCAAAGGGCTGGAAGAACTGGAAGGAAAGTCGTACGCAACAGCCGACAGTTTGTTGGCCCGTGCTGAACACTGGCGACCCTATCGTTCCGTCGCAACGCGAATGATTTGGCAAAGTTATTTGCACAAACGATCCAAGGTGATTCCGTAGGGATTCGAGAAGTGTCGAATAGCGTCGCCTTTCGCTCCGCAAAAGTTAGCAAAACCGCAGCTTTCGCGGAGCGAAAGGCGACTATGAAGAACGCTTGTTCCCTAATCGTCGTTGCCGCGAGTCAGGTGGCCTGATCGATTGATGGCGATCACCAGCCACATCATCACCGAAATGCTGCCCGCAATTCCGATCAGCCCGATCAGGCTTAGGTCTTGCATCGCCAAGAACGTTGGCTGGGTAAACAACAGCGGTGGAACCTTCATCGCCAACAAAAGCGAAGAGCCCAGGAAGACGGCACTGGCAATCAGCCCCAACACGATGCGGTTAATCGATGGGCCAAGACTTTGATGTTCCAGCGAAACGCGAACTTCACCACGCCTGACTTGTTGGACCAATGAGATCAATTCATCGGGGGCGGTCTCCAGAAAGTTTTCCGCTTCCAGATAGATTCGTCTCGCTTGGCGAATCCGTCGGCGAGGACTCAAACGCCTGGCCACAGATTTGCGAACGAACGACTTGACGACATCCAGCGAATCGAACCCCGCACCCAATTCCCGCAGCGTGCCTTCCAACGAAATCAACATCTTTAGCAGCAGAGCCGATTGGTTGGGCAGCTTGATCGCGTGTCGGTGAAGAATGTCACTGAGTTCGTTCAGCGCACCGGTTAAATCAAATTCGCCTAGATCCTGACGTCCATAGGTTGCGATGAAGTCGGCGACATCGACCGCTAGCCCGGATTCATCCAAGGAAGGCGGTGCTTCACCGATGCGACGAATCAATCGAGTCAAACGGTTCTGGTCACCCGAAGCGATCGCCACCAACATCTCTTCGATTGTTTCGCGAAGAGTTTCATCAATGCGACCGACCATTCCAAAGTCTAAAATCCCCAGCGAACCATCTTCTAAGACAATCAAGTTGCCCAAGTGTGGATCGGCGTGAAAGAGAGCTTCGTCAAAGATCATCGCCAAATAAACGCCTGCGATCGTTTCGCATAACGAGTCGCATACTTGTTTTGACGTCAGGACTTTCGTGGTTCCCTTGGCAGACGGGACCGTGATCGTGTGGTTCGATTTTGGTGCGTTCTTCTCTGAAATAAAATCGGCAAGCGTGGTGCCCACCAATTCATCCATCACCAACACTCGCTTGGTGCAGTACTGTTTATGCGGCTTTGGAATCTTGACCGAGGTGTTGGTCTTGCGAACGATCTCGGCAAAGATTTCCAGGTTTTGACGTTCACGGCTAAAGTCTAATTCTCGCGTAATCATCGGCGCGAATTGGCGGACCATTTCGACTGGTCGCCAATTCGACAAGCCTTCGACTCGTTGAGCCAACTGGGCCAATCCGCCGAGCACATCGATGTCTTGCCGAATAATCTTTTCGATATCCTGGCGTTGGACCTTAATCACGACACGAGTTCCATCGCCAAGCACGGCCCGATGGACTTGGCCAATCGATGCGGTCGCCAGCGGAACTGGATCGATCGAGGTGAAATACTTTTTGTAGTCGTCGCCGAGTTCTTCTCGCAGGGTTGCACGAACCTGTTCGATCGCATCGGGCCGCACGTTGGCTCGCAACCGTTTTAGCTCTTCGCCAAGTTTCGGACCGACCAAATCAGGACGCGCGGCTAGGATCTGGCCCAATTTGATGAACGTCGGCCCCAGGTCCGTCAGCGCCATTCGCACCCGTTGTTCTCGCGTGTAATTCGATAGCGGAACGCCCCGCGGGTCTTTTAATGCATCGCGGAACGGCAAGCGAAAACTTGATAACCAATCAGCCAACCCGTACCGGCGCAGCACCGTTAAGATCTCTCGCCATCGCTTGAGATTTCGGTACAGTTGAGGGATCGCCGTGATTTTCATGGACGAGACGTTATCTTGATCGATAGAAAAATTGGTTCAGGCTTGAATCGGATTCGATGATTCAATCCACGTCTACTATTGTGATCGGTTTTACCTATTCGTTCTCACTTTCGAGCATTTTCTTTTGGTTTGGCTTGAGCCTTTTATTGCTACCGTCGTTTTGATAGCCGTTTCGGTGACGATCGCAACGGTTATCGGGATTCCTACCGCATGGGCGTGTACGGTCCTGCGTGAATCGAATCGACGGATGCGAACCATCGCGAATCTGGCTGTTGCCATTTTAGGCATCGTCGCTTTTGTGCCGCTGGTATTGCACGGAGCGGCCTGGGAGGCAACGGCGGGCAAATTTGGCTTGACCATGCTGACTCAAACCGGGACCAGCACCAGTGCGTCTGGCAACTATGTCTTTTTCTCAGGCATGATCGCAACGGCCTGGATCCACGGTGTCTACGGTTCGTCGATCGTCGCGCTTGCCACTCTGTATGGTGTTGAAAGGATGCCGCGATCTTTGATTGATCAATCACGTTTGGATGCTGGGCCAGTCGAACGATGGTGGAAGATTCGTTTGCCAGTCGCGAAGCCTTGGTGCGTGATCGGGATGATGGCTGTCGCCGGAATCGCAGTAACAGAAATGACGATCGCCGACTTGTACGGCTACCGAACGATCGCCGATCAGTTCTACCTGAACTATGCGCTACGTCCAACGGTATCGGCCATTGCCTGGACGACAGTGCTACCGCTGATTTTGGCGTTGATGTTGATCTTTCATTGGTCAGGATCCAGCAGTGGTCGAGTGTTCCAAAACGAAAGCCGAAGAGAATCGGTTTCGAGTTCGGAAAATGAAAACTATCATCCGCTCGTTCGGGTTTCTGCACTTTCAATTTTGTTAGCAGCGATTCTGGTTGCGGCCGTCGTTCCCATCACCGGCTTGATCACGAATCTTGGCCGCGAAGTGATTCAGGCGGACGGTCAATTCACCGCGACTTGGTCGATAAGATTGGTGTTGGAACGCGTCACGGTTGCACCGACCGTTTTTGCGTCGGAATACCAATGGACGGCGATGATTGCGGCGGTGACCAGCTTGACATCGGTGGCGATCGCTTGGCCGCTTGCTTCGCTGGGTCGGCGTCGTGATCGAGTGGGAAGGCTGATTGATTTTGCGACCATTGCAATGGTATGCGTTCCTGGTCCGATCGTCGGATTGGCCGTGGTGACCCTGTTTCAAGCCGATGTCCCAGGGTTCCCGTTTCTGTATCAGCAAACGATTCTGCCGACGACGATCAGTATGCTGATGCGAGGCATTCCGGTTAGCTATTGGATCATTCGCAGTGGCTACCGTGCGATCGCTTCACAAACATTGGATCTGGCGAGACTTGATGCGAGTCCAGTCCGCCAATTCTGGTCCATCGAACGCCCGCTGGTGTTTCGCAGTCTGATTGCTGCAGCCTTGGTTTCAGCCGTGGTCACGTCCGGCGACTTGCCAGTATCATTGCCGGTAATTCCTGCTGGCGTAACGACGGTTCCGGTGCGTTTGTTTGGATTATTGCACAGCGGTGCGAGATACCAAGAAGCAGCTTTGGTGTTTTGGTATGTACTGGCAATCGTGTTCGTTTTTGGTTTACTACGTTTGGTGTACACTACAAAGACGGATTGAACACGCCTCATCTCATCTTCATCGGGTCTTCTTTATGCCACGGTTGGTTATTGCATTCCTTCGCAGTGGCGGCCTTGCTCTGTGCCTGGGCTGTTTCATCAGCATTGTTTGTCAGGCTGAATCGCTGGCGACGGGAAAAACAAAACAAAATCCAGCCGTCGAAGAGGTGACCTTCAGGGACGGCGACGTAAAGCCAGCGAAACGACGCACCGTCGTGGGCGAAGTTATGATCGAGGCACAAGACGGCGGGATCATGTTATTGGCCGACGACGGACATTTATGGACGCTGCAACCCGAACAGATTCAAAAACGAAGCCCGGTTGATGTTCCGCTGAAAGTCGCATCACCGGCGGAAGTCGAGGCCCGGCTTCTGAAAGAACTCGGGGCAGAGTTTAAGAATGGAGGCTTCGCCGTTCATCAGACTCAGCACTATTTGATCGCCTACAACTCATCCGAAGAATACGCCAAACGCGTCGGCGGCTTGTTTGAATCTCTTTACCGGGCGTTCTTTACCTACTGGAAAAACCAGCGATGGGAGCTTTCGGAACCACGATTTCCGATGGTCGCCGTTGTGCTCAAGGACCACAAAGCGTTTCTGACTTATGGACGTTCCGAAATTGGTGACGCGGCATCGAACATGATCGGCTATTACAATTTGGCCTCCAATCGCATGGCGACATTCAACGTCCCGAACTGGGAACGGAACGTGTCGACCATCATTCATGAAGCAACGCATCAGTTGGCATTTAATTGCGGGTTGCAGCAACGTTTTGCTGACAATCCGATGTGGGTAAGCGAAGGCCTTGCCACCTTTTTTGAATCGCCCGACATGCGAAACCCAGGCAAGTGGCGCGGCGTCGGTCGAGTCAACCGAACTAACCTAGGACGTTGGCGACGTTACCAACAAAATCGACCCGCGGATTCGCTTGCCACCTTGTTATCGGCTGACACCCGATACCGCGATCCCAAGACGGCGTCCAATGCCTACGGCGAAGGCTGGGCGCTGACCTATTTTCTGTTGAAGACCAAACGCAAAGAGTACATCGCGTACTTGCGGAAGCTAAGCGAAGGCAAGCCGCTGGCAGTCCAATCACCACGTCAACGAATCAAGGATTTCGAAACGGCGATGGGAGATGAACTACCGGTCATCGAACAAAAATTCAGCAAGTTTATGATGCGAGTCAGGTAACCGCAAAACGACAGCATGCGATGCACCAGTAATAAGCGAAGCGTGATAGTCGCCTTTCGCTGCGCGAAAGTGTGAACTGACGCACTTCCGCTGAGCGAAAGGAGACACCAATTTTGACGTTCGATCTCAACGGATCTCTCAACGATCAATCAACGTAGGCCGTAGCGTACTTCCAGCGAGTTACGGCATGGCAAAGAAGATGCCAGGCAGATGCCGTAACTCGCTGGAAGCTCGCTACGGCCTACGTGCTGAGATTTAGCGTACCGTCTCGTGTATCCTCTAACGCTTAACTAGAATCCACCCACATAATGCGACAAAGGCGGCTTGAAAATGATGAATAAGATTGGAATGTTTCTATTAGTTGTTTTTTTATATTCCAGCGTTGCCAATGCAGACCGCGATTCGGTATCGCAGAAAATTGGTCTGGGACATTCCTTGACCGTTGGTGATGGCTCGGTTGATCCTGTTGGATTTCACGACGCAACGCCTAGTTTTTCTTGGAAGCTTCCCTTGGGAGTCGAGAAGCAAACGGCCTATCGCATCGAGGTGACAGGTGAGTCGTTGAAGTGGGATAGCGGTTGGGTTGAGTCCGACCAATCGGTTTTCATTCCCTATGAAGGTGGAAAGCTTCGATCGCGTCAACAGCTCCAATGGCGTGTTCGCTTCAAGAATGAAGATGGATTGGATTCTGGTTGGAGCAAGTTTGCAAAGTTTGAGCTGGGGTTGCTTTCCAATAGTGATTGGACCGCGAAGTGGATCCGTCCCGCTGCCAAGGCTCCAGCAAAAGTGGAGAAGGTGGCCTGTTTGCGGCACCAATTCGTGGTTGACGGTAGCGTCAAGCAAGCTCGATTGTATGCGACAGCTAGGGGCCTTTTTGAAGTCAACTTAAATGGTAAGAAGGTTGGCCAAGACCATTTCGCCAATGGTCAGACTTCTTATTCGAACCGACTCGACTCGCTGACTTATGATGTGACTCGCGATTTAGTCGAAGGGAATAACTCGTTTGATGTGTTGCTTGGGTATGGTTGGTACGCAGGCCGGTTTGGTTGGCAAGGGCAACGCCAAGTGTTCGGCAAGTTCCCAGAATTGCTGCTGCAGCTTGAAATTGTTTACCAAGACGGACGCAAAGAATCGATCGTCTCTGACGAAGACTGGACCGCGACTATCGACGGCCCGATCCTTTCGTCAAGCATTTACGACGGCGAACATGTGGACGCGACGAAGGAATGGTCTGATTGGAAACCGGTCGTTGCGAGATCTGATCTTGGGGCCGCGCGGATCGTGCCCAAGCCGTTCGCCACGGTGAAGGAAACTGAATTGCTTTCGGTTCAAGAAATCACCGAACCGGAAGAAGGTCGTATTGTTTTCGATCTTGGGCAAAACATGGTTGGCTGGCCAAGGCTGTCGATTCCGGTAGAAGAAGGAAAAACCGTCAAGCTACGATTTTCCGAGATGCTCAATTCCGACGGTACGGTTCACACTAAGAACTATCGCGCCGCAAAATCGACGGACTCTTACACAGCGTCGAAAACTGGGACGATCAATTGGGAGCCAAAATTCACCTTTCATGGTTTTCGTTATGTCGAACTTTCTGGTCTGCCGGCGAATGCCAAGCCGGCGAAGGATTGGGTCAAAGGCGTTGTGCTTCACACGGAAATGGAAAAAATTGGAACGTTTGAATCGTCGCACGCGAAGCTAAATCAACTGCAAAGCAACATTTCGTGGGGCCAGCGCGGGAACTTTCTGGACATCCCCACCGATTGCCCACAACGGGATGAACGGGCGGGTTGGACCGGTGATTCGCAAGCCTTTGCACCGACATCGATGTTCAATTTTGATTGTCACGGCTTTTGGAAAAGCTGGCTCGATTCGATGCGGGACGACCAGTTGGAAGACGGAAACATTCCTCATGTGATTCCAGACATTGTCGGTCGCGGTGGCAGCCCCGGTTGGGTCGATGCCGCCACGATCGTTCCCTGGGAAGTCTACCTTCGCACCGGTGACATTGAGGTACTTTCGGACAATTATTCGATGATGGGGCGACTGGTAGGCTGGTACCGAAACCAAACGGTCGATGGATTGTTGCCTAACATCGAAGGCTACGGCGATTGGCTTCAGCCGAATTCAGAGAACAAGCGGGGCGATACTCCGTCGCCACTGTTGGGTTTGGCATTCTACGGAAACAGTTGTCGGATTCTGGCCGACAGTGCTCATTTACTCGGACGAACTGAAGATGCAACGAAGTATGCCGAAGAAGCAGATTCCATCAATCACTCATTTGCGGAACACTATTTCGACAGTGATGGAAAACTACAGAACGCACCAGAGACGCAGACTGGATACTTGTTGGCGATCGCGTTCGATTTGATTCCTAATTCGATGAAGCCGAAAGCTACCGAACATCTCGTTCGTCTGATTGGCGAAGCAGACGGCCATCTGCGAACCGGGTTCCTCGGCACCCCGTACATCGTCAGCGTGCTTGATCAGATGGGTCACAGCGATCTGGCAATGACGATTTTGCTGAAAGAAACCTATCCGTCGTGGTTCTATTCAATCAACCAGGGTGCGACGACGATGTGGGAGCGATGGAACAGCTATTCCAAACAAGATGGCTTCAGCGGCGACCGAATGAACTCGCTAAACCACTACGCTTATGGTGCGGTTGGTCAGTGGATGTACGAACGGCTCGCAGGCCTCTCGCCCGACCCAGATCATCCGGGCTACAAGCACTTCTTCGTTCGACCCCTCGTCACGAACGAACTCGATTGGGCACGTGCGGAATTGGAAACCAATTACGGAAAGGCCGTCAGCGCGTGGAAACGCGAAAACGGCCGCGTTGTCATGGAAGTTGTTGTTCCACCCAACGCCACCGCAACGGTCGAATTCCCCAGCGAACGAAAATCTGAATCAGTGGAAGCGGGAACGTACCGTTACTTCCTTAAGATGTGAGCGTTTGTTCCGGCTTACGTGCTGATGCGTTTGGAAACGCGTTCGGAAACGCAGCAGATGACGAGCCTTCTCGGTGAACGCCACCATCCACCTCCACCGCGGGGCGGCGTAGGTGGGGTCCAACGCCGTGATGGGTATCTAAATCGTTTAACCGCGTGGGCATCGCCCCGCGCGTTCGGGTACAGCACAACGCGCGGGGCGATGCCCACGCGGTTAAACGAACTAACACGTATTTTACTGGACCAAAACTCTTCTCGGCGTTGCGTGGGATCCCTTGAAAAATACGCTCTGGATGCTGCTCACACAGAAACCTACATGGTGCCGTTCACCGAGAAGTGTCCAGATTACGAGACAATCCATCCGCAGTGGCGCTGTCCAGCTAAACCAAAATCACTCGCCACAAGTCATCGGGATTTAAGGCACCTGGATCCCAAGCGACATCGGTGCTGACACCGTTGGCGTCCACATATTCGTCATGGAACGGATTGAACAAGTAGAATAGCCCATCGCCTTGATCAATGAATCGCCAATCGGTTCCCGTCGCGAAGGAACGACTACTGGTGTCGATCCCCGAACGATCTCCGTCAAGGTATCGCCCGCTATCGGCGTTCAGAAGCTTGAAATCGCCACCAGCAACTTCGATCAAATCCCACTGGGTGCGAAGATTGTTGGCGGTCGATGTTTCGGCGTCTGACCCGATCGATGAAAGGTAGCTGTTGAATTCAAAGTTGAACAATTGAATTCGATTGCCATCAGCTAACAAGGTCGGCGGCTCGATAACGATATCGCTGGCGTATTGGAAATATCCATCGGCATGAAGGATCTCACTTTGGCGGAATCCTGGCACAATTCCATCGGCCGCCAAGTAGGTGCCGGTGGAAAAGACATCATCCGCTTCGGTTTCGTAGACTTGTCCGTCGATTTCAATTCGATCGATAGCCACGTTAAAGTCGATCCCGTTATCTGGATCATAAGTGTCGTTGATGAAGTTGATACGCACGTCACTGACATCAATGGTTTCGTCACTGGACCAGGTCAATTCAACGAAGTTCCGCGCTGCCAAGTCACCCGGTTGGCCGCCAAAGGATGCCATATCAAAAACCGCAACCTGTTGGCCAGCAACTTCGACTGTAATGATTTCGTTGCTAGTCGATCCGGCTGCAAAAACAGTGAGGACTGACTGTGGGGGTTGCGAATTCTGAACCACGCCGGGCGTCCCATTGATCTGACTGCTTGCAATCCAACTAGATGCAAGGCTGTTGTCCAAGCTTGGATCAATCAGGGAAAGAGTAAACCCATCTCCGTCAGGTTCGCTTGGCCATGGATCGCTGTCGTCGTATTCGACTTCGTCGATCAAATTGCCGTCGGCATCTGAAAGCGTGATTCGTTCGCCACCGCCGCTGAGGCCGCCAGAATACTGACCGCCGATGAAAATGTTGCCCGGTGATTGAGCCACAAATTGCGGTAGGTCGTCAGTAAACACGATCGTTTGTCCGGGCAAGATTACTGTGCCGAATCCAATCGTCAGATCGACACCATCAACCGTCCAACCCGACAGGTCGATCGATTCGGTTTGCGATCGATTGTACAGTTCTAGGAATTCCGCATCGCCATCTAATGGGTTGTAATGCAGTTCGCTGATTACGATATCAGCGGAACCACTAAAGGATCCCGGCATGCGAGTTTCAGCTTCATAGGCTGCGGCACGTTGATCCAATGCAACCACCAATTCATTTCGCCAGAAATCGTTGGCGAAAATGTCGTTGCGTTCCCACTTCGCAAATTCAAGTGCCGAGTTGGTTGCACCAATCTCGTTGACACGTTGGTCATAGGTGGCAATGAAATCAGCTCGCGCGTCCTCTGTCAGGTAGGTGTCCACCAATGTCTGCATGCGACGCCAATACATGTCGCGAAACTCAGCGACTTCCCAAACGGACGTCAACAGTTCTTGATTGATCGATTCAGTCGTCGTGAAAGGTCCGGGCGTTTCGTCACCTGATTCAATCCACAAACGATCCAGATCCCATTCAACGATGGACCACAAACCGGTATCGCCACTTCGTTTCATGTAAAAGTTTTGAACTTCCTGGTCATCGTGACGCACTAACGTACTGAGCGCCATGTGGTTAACCACGTTGGCAACGTCAACGTTGTTGTACAGGTAGGCCGTTTTGGCATCCGACGGCGGTGCGGTCACCACATCGTTCAGTTCATCAATCAGCGTGAAATCGCCATCGTCGGGTGACTTCTTGTCAAAGTTTGCATTGAACCCAAACCCGCCGCCGCCTGCTTTGTAGAATTCGTCATCGTCGCCGATACCATTGGCATCGCGCCACGCACCGTCATAGAGTTCTTGGAAACGGAACACACCATGGAAATCGCCGTTGATTTCAGCTCGAACGAAAAACGAAGTCGTGAATGAATCGGTTTCTGCGTTGAACACATCCCAAGTCACGTCGGGTGTCGCGACTGACCAATCACCAAAGTCTGCGTTGATCCCGAATTCATCGATCGGGTATGAGCCTTCGTCACCAACGTCAATGGTTTGTCCATCAGGCAATTCAAACTTCAGGCTTTTCTTTGCAAAGTTGGTTCGAGAGAAATCGCCGCCACGCACTCGGACGGTTGCATTGTCGATCACTCTGCCATCGTAGTAGACGACCGCGGCAATCTTTGTATTGGTCAACGCTAAGTCGGTCGTTGTTAGCTCGGTAAACTCGTCTTCATCAACGAAGAATTGAAATAGCGGTAATTCGTTGCCTTGAACATCCGTCGGTGAAACGACTAAACCAAAGTAGTTGATCGTGTCATTGAAGGGAGCAACAGCGACATCGGATTCGATCCGATAACGAATCAAGGATCCAGCATCCGCGCCGGGCAGAGTGGCTTGCCATGTATCGTCACCAAGATTGCTCATCGCGATCGTCTGCTCTTCACCAAACATCACTCGGTAAACGAGGTTGGCTGACGTTGCACCTTCGATATTGGCACTGATCGTAAACTCTTGGCCTGGCAACACTTCACCAGGGGCAACGACGATGTCGGTCACGGGCGCGGGCGCTTCGACGCCAAAGATTGAATTTTCGGCAGCCGGCGTAGGGTCGCCTTCCGATGCACTCCAATTTTCAGCTAGCGAATTATCAAGTGCCCAGTCGCGAAGCTCAAGCGATGGGCCATTTCCATCGGGAAGCGGTGTCCAAGGGGCTTCGTCCAGATAGCTGACCTCGTCGATCACCGTGACTCCGTCGGCCGCGATCAGTTGGATCAATTCGCCGCCGCCAGAAATGCCACCGGATTCAAACTCGGCGATCGGTGTCACGCCCCAAGTCGATTCTGCTAACGAGATTGATGGCGAAACGATTGCATATTCGCCGCCACCGATCGTGGTGCCAGCGGCGAATGTAAGATTAAAACCAGTGAACGATAGCCCGCCCAAATCGACGGCCTGATCGCCGGAGTTGTACAGTTCAATAAATTCGGCGTCGCCATCAACGACTCCGTCTGGTCCGGGATTGTAGTGAATTTCATTGATCACCAGGCCGCTTGGATCACCATCTCCCACCGGCGGATTCGATCCCGCAAATTGAAAGTAGCCGTTGGTGTGCAGCGTTTCCGATTGCCTGAATCCAGGCACGATACCGTCGGCGGACAACCAAGTCCCCGTCGAGAATACTTCTGGAGCTTCCGTTTCGTACACCAAGCCATCCACCGTGATTCGATCGACAATCAAGTTGCGATCAATGTCATTGGCTGGATCGTAAAGATCATTGGTAAAGACGACTCGAATCTGATCAGCGTTGATGCCATCCAAGTCAACGGTGTAGTCCTGGAAATCTAATCCGACATCATCAAACGTAGCGACCGTTGTTTCATCAACCTGCAACGACATTTGTGTTTGTGCAATCGTTCCAGCGGCTCGGATCGTGATCGGTAAGTGATTCCGATAAGCGTTGCGGCTGGTGGCATTGAACGCCAGCCCGGCTTCGATCACGCCGACGTGTCGTTCCAGATCCCAGTCAGCATTCAGGTCAGCAGCACCGGTTCGATCTGTTGACGCCGCAACATCGGCACCCGTTAATTCCGCCAACCGCTCGATCAGTTGCAAACCCTCGTTACCCGCACCTGTATCGCAGCCGTAGATCAAAATGTCGGCTTGATCGGTCAATGCGTTTGACCAACGCCCGATGTCAGCTTGAAAACGGTTGACTGAATCCAAATCAAGGATCTGATTACCGAGTTGTAACTGCCCGGCTTTTCCGTGAGCGACAATGTGAACGCTGGAAACACCATGGCGTTGGGACAAGACTTGATTGATTTGCGAGAGACCTGATTGGTCGGGTTGCAGCAAAACCAGTTCGTGACCTTGTTCGATACCTTGCGTCAAAGTAGCAATGTCTGTGACTCCAGCATCGATAAACACGATGCCTGATGCCGTCGTCCTGGCTGCGGAGGTTCCTTCGGCCTGCATCGAAGTCGGAGCGAACAATGCGGGCGTTGTTCCGGCTTCCGCGACCGCGACGCCACAATCGGCCGCCAACATCACACGCTTTTCTAAGGTGGTTAAGTCCCATCGTTTCGCAGTATTTCGGGGCTTGTTCTGCTGTGAGTGATGGGACAACAAGGAGCCAAAGGATTTCATCGAATAATCTTTTCAGGAGAGGCATAAAGCGGTGTTTGACCCGAGATCCACCGGCAGAAAACAGCAGCGTCGTGAAGGGGGCCTAAATCGTTAATCCGCTGGGCATCGAACTGCGCGACATGGTGCCGCACGTCGCGCGGGGCGATGCCCACGCGGCTAAACGAACTAACACGTGTTTTCCGGGACCAAAACTCTTCACGGCGTTGGGGAAACAGGCTAGTTGCAACGCATGCGAGAATGAACCCGAAAAACACCATAAAGACTCAATCGCCAAAGAATGCACGCGTACCGAGAAAAGCAGCTTTCTGAAGGGCATCTGCTGATGACTTGAGCAAAAATGCTGGGATAACGATTGCACTGAAAAATCCAACGTGTTCCGCTCTAGCGCAATTGGATTCCACCGACTTTCCTTGAACGATTTGACTTCTTTAAACCAAGCTGCACTTTTCAAACAGAGGCTCCCACGCTCAACTTCACGTTGCAAATCTAGGCGGAAAGCACCGTAAAGGAACGGTTGTCGTCACCCCAGGCGGAACCATCCTTCCATCCCCACAAAGCCCCATCAAGCCCCATGTCCACCGCCACCAATAGCGGCGAGAACTACGACTCGCACGCAAGTTCGTCAAATCAAGACGACCGATCAACAAATACGTCACCGCAGAGTCAGGCGGTTGAGACGCCTGAAAACCATTCTGAAGAAGACGTGACGCAGATGGTCAAAGATCTGTCAAACGCGCTGGAGTCAGCGATCGAAGAGATCGAAAGTGTCAACTCCGAAACCAAGGTCTTGGCGCTCAATGCACGCATCGAAGCAGCTCGAGCCGGATCTGTCGGCGCGGCGTTTGGTGTTGTTGCTCAAGAAATGCAAACGCTTTCAGCAAAAACGTCAACGATCGCACGCGACATGTCGCACCGAACGCGTGAAAAGACCGCGAATTTGATGAGCTTAATTGATGTCACCATCCGCGGAACTCGGCTTAGTGATCTTGCTTTGGTGAACATCGACTTGATCGACCGCAACCTCTACGAACGCACCTGTGACGTTCGCTGGTGGGCGACCGACGCCAGCCTGGTGGATGCACTCACCGACCCGAATGCTGATCGGTGCAATTTTGCATCAAAACGGTTGGGCGTCATCCTGGATGCGTACACGGTCTATCACGATCTGGTTCTTTGTGACCAAACGGGCATGGTTGTCGCTAATGGTCGCCCCCGAGAATTTGCCAGTGTCGGAAAATCGGAAAGTCACGCGGAGTGGTTTACGGAGGCGGCGGCTAGCCGATCAGGTGACGAATATGGATTCCAATCTGCACACGTTTCGCAGCTTTGCAACAACCAACCGTCGTTGATTTATTCCTGCGGCGTTCGCCGCGATGGAAACGCCAACGGCGACTTGCTTGGCGTGCTGGGCATCTTGTTCAATTGGACCGGGCTTGCCGAACCAATCTTGACTCAAATGCCGATTCATCCATCGGATCAAGCAAAAACAAAAGCGTACATTTGCGATCAACAAGGACGGATTCTGGCGAGCAACCAGAACGATGCGATCAACAGCAAGTTGTCCTTGCCCGAATTTGACAAAGTGGTTTCAAGCGAAAAAGGTTTTTACGTTGCCGAGTATGGGAAAGAAACCATGTGCATCGGACACGCTTCTTCGCCAGGCTTCGAAACCTACAAAACCGGTTGGGTCTCGATCGTAATGCAACCGATCGAAGACTGAGAAGCGAGATAACTGCAGACGTAGAACGGAATTCATTCCGTTCTACGTTCACCTGAGTGCTTCTAGGTCAACATCTAGCCGGCCTTAAATCGCTCGACGCCGACGTCGAGTCGCCATCAGAAGCGAAGCGGCACACATGGCCGCCAGACCAGTTGGCTCCGGAACAGCGGTGATTGCAAAGTCGATCGAGTTATTCGGGATGACGATGTTCAGGGACGAGTTGGCAGGCGCGTTAATCCAATCAAACTCAAACCGTCCTTCCCATGTTCCAGTTCCCGCAGTCGTTGCAGTGAGAGCCAATTCGGAGAATGTAAAGTTATACAGACCCGGATCTGTAATCATTTCGGTGTTGGACAGGGTCTCTGTCACGCCGTCAAAAGTAGTGATCGCGGTGGTGGTCAACGAAACTGTACCACCGCCAGCCAAATTGACGTTGTAATCGTAGGCAAGTGTGAAAGCTTCACCCGGGTCCAAGGTAACGTCACCAACAATCACGAGTGAATTATTTAAGCTCGATCCATCGTCTGAGCTGGTTAAATTAATATCACCAACAAATTTTATCATTGCCGAGTTAGCAACGGCTCTAACACCGTTGCTGGCGCTGCCTCCACCTGTCGGGGCGTTGACGTTAGCAACAATGCTGCCCCCCGCGACAATTGCCGCGTTGGCAACAGAGGGCAGGCAGGACACAGCAAAGCAAGCGAGTGTGGGGAAAAGTAGTCTGTTCATTGCTTCTCAATCGAAATGGGACAAGGACTTTGGAAATCGGACGACACGGCGAGATTCATACTGACCTGAAAAGGTTCTTCAAAAGGCCCGCTCTCGTCGTCTGACCTACTTGAGTCTATCGGAAAAGAATAGTGTTTTTACATCATTCCGTTTCAAGTTCCATCATTGCTAAAGAAGGATCAATCGTCTTTATCAGGAGTGCAAGCAAGCTAATCGGCCGGAGTCCCAAAAGTAGGCCGTAGCGAGCGGAGCGAGTTACGGCAATTGCATAATGCCGCGACGGATTGCCGTAACTCGCTTTACTCGCTACGGCCTACAAAACGCACAAAGGCGTCCGATGGTTGGTGTGCCTGAAGCCTTTTGTTGGTGAACCATATTCGCACGCTTGCTAGACCGATCGACTAGACTCTTGTGTCGTTCATTGTTTTCCGTCCCACTGTTTCAAAGTCTGATTTCTGATGCCAGAATAGTAGGCCGTAGCGAGCGGAGCGAGTTACGGCAATTGCATGATGACGCGTCGGATTGCCGTAACTCGCTTTACTCGCTACGGCCTACAAAACGCACAAAGGCGTCCGCCAATTGGCGTGCCTGCAACCCTTTGTCGGTGAACCAACTTCGCACACTTGCTAGACCGATCGACTAGACTCTTGTGTCGTTCATTGCTTTCCTCCCACCGTTTCAAAGTCTGATTCTGATGCAAGAAAAGTAGGCCGTAGCGAGCGGAGCGAGTTACGGCAATTGCATAATGCCGCGACGGATTGCCGTAACTCGCTTTACTCGCTACGGCCTACAACGCGCACAAAAACGTCCGCCAATTGGCGTGCCTGCAACCTTTTGTTGGTGAACCATATTCGCACGCTTACTAAACCGATCGACTAGACTTTTGTGTCGTTTATTGCTTTCGTCCCACTGTTTCAAAGTCTGATTCTGATGCAAGAAAAGTAGGCCGTAGCGAGCGGAGCGAGTTACGGCAATTGCATAATGACGCGACGAATTGCCGTAACTCGCTTTACTCGCTACGGCCTACAAAACGCACAAAAACGTCCGATGGTTGGTGTGCCTGAAGCCTTTTGTTGGTGAACCATATTCGCACGCTTGCTAAACCGATCGACTAGACTCTTGTGTCGTTCATTGCTTTCGTCCCACTGTTTCAAAGTCTGATTTTGATGCCAGAAATTTGTAAAACTCGATGCCTCGCGTTACTCCTTTTGTTATCGATTCTTTGGCCCGCTTCGGCCCCGGCCGACCAGCTTGCTGGTGATTCCACTAAGGCGATCCAAGTTTCGCGAAGCCTATCGATGCCAAATTTCTTTGCCGATCACATGGTTATTCAGCGAGACCGACTGGTTTCGATCTGGGGGACTGCCGCCGCTGGTGCGGACGTGAAAGTCCAGTTCAAAGATTCGACCGCAAGCACGTTGGCGGACGCAGCAGGTAATTGGCGGGTAGCTTTCCAATCAGGCGAAGCTGATCCCGTGGGTGCTTCGATCATTGTCACGTCGGGAACTGTTTCGAAGACGATCGAAGATGTTCTCGTCGGCGAAGTTTGGTTGGCGTCCGGTCAATCCAACATGGCTTTCACGATGAATAGCGTGCCCATGTATCGTGAAGTCATTTTGGCGGCGGACTATCCAGGCATTCGAATGTTCAACGCACCAACCGTAACCGCCGTTGAGCCTCAGGATGACATCGATGGAGAATGGACCAAGTGCGGGCCCGACACGACCGGCAACTACTCCGCCGTTGCCTTTTTCTTTGCACGTAAGTTGCATCAGGAACTGGGCGTTCCAATTGGGGTGATCAAAACCGCGTGGGGCGGCAAGCCAGTGGAAACCTTTACCAGCCGCGAGGCATTGAATACTCTGCCAGCGACCAAGAAATTGGTGGATCGCGTTTTGAAATTTGACTCAGGATTCGATGAGCAAAAAGCAACTCAGCGGTATCAAAAACAACTTGAAGCCTGGAAGACGAAACAAGCTGAGTGGCGAAAAACACCAGCCGACAAGCGTGGCAAGCTGGCCAAAGAACCCACCAAACCCAAGCGACCACTCAACACTGAAGGTCGCCCCGGAGTTTTATTCAATTCGATGATCCATCCATTTGTTGGGTACACGATGCGAGGTGCGATTTGGTACCAAGGCGAATCAAATGCAAAGCCGAACGCGGTTCCCTACGACAAAACACTACCGCTGATGATTCGCGATTGGCGTCAACGCTGGGACGACGACTTTTCATTCCTGTTCGTTCAATTGGCGAACTTTCGTCAACCATCCACACAACCCGGGACTGCCGACGATTGGGCTCTGTTGCAAGATCGCATGCGACAACTGTTAGATACGACTCCCAAAACCGGGATGGCGGTCATCAATGACGTCGGCGAGGCGAACGACATCCACCCAAAGAACAAAAAGGATCCTGGAGAACGGTTGGCGTTGTGGGCTTTGGCGAATGACTACGATCGCGATATCGTTTTCTCTGGCCCGCTGTATCAGTCCAGTGAAGTGACCGGCGACTCGATCAAAGTCACCTTTGACCACGTTGGATCGGGGCTAAAGAGTCGAGACGATCAACCGCTGGGACGTTTCGAGATCGCGGGTGCCGATCAGGTTTGGCGATGGGCCGATGCAGAAATCAGCTCCACAAATCAGGTCAGCGTCAGCCATCCCGACATCCCCAAACCCGTCGCAGTTCGATACGCGTGGGCATCGAATCCTGAAGGCGCGAATCTTGTCAACAGCGAGGGATTGCCAACGTCCGTCTTCCGCACCGATGACTGGTAGTTCGCCGATCCTAGCTGGACAGTGTTACGTTGTTTAACCGTTAACAAGAGAAACCATGAGAACGATACTGAAATTCTTGGTGCTGGGGATTGCGTTCGCTACGCCGTCCGTCCATGCGGAAAGCAAGCCAAACGTGATCTATATTCTTGCCGATGATTTGGGATACGGCGATTTGAGTTGTTACGGCCAGACACGTTTTCAAACGCCCAATATCGATGCCCTGGCAAAGCATGGCATGAAGTTTACGCAGCACTATTCCGGCAGCACCGTTTGCGCTCCATCGCGGTGCGCGTTGTTGACCGGAAAGCATATCGGACACGCCGTCGTTCGCGGTAACTCTGAAGTGCAACCAGAGGGCCAACGCGCGATGCCGGCGGACACCTTCACGATGGCGCACCTGTTTCAAAACGCGGGTTACGCCACCGGTCTGTTCGGTAAGTGGGGACTTGGTGCTCCGGGCAGCGTTAGCGAACCGCTGAAAATGGGTTTCGATCGCTTCTATGGATACAACTGCCAGCGACAGGCACATCATTATTTCCCGTACTTTTTGTGGAACGATGACAAGCGTGACATGCTGTGGGGCAATTTTGGAACAGAGACAAACGACTACGCGCCCGATCTGATTCAAGAACAAACGTTGGAGTTTATTGAAGCCAATAAGGACCAACCATTTTTCTGCCACTACGCGCTCATTCAACCGCATGCCGAAATGGTCGCGCCGGAAGACAAGATGGCCAAGTACAGAGGCAAGTTTCTGCCCGAGAGTTCGTATCGGGGAACGGATTCTGGCCCCAGGTTCCGCAAGTCTGCTTATGGTTCGCAACCCGAAGCCCACGCAGCATTCGCCGCAATGGTTGACGTCATGGATGAAGACGTCGGAGAACTCGTTGCCAAGCTCAATGAGCTTGGAATTGCTGAGAATACATTGATCCTGTTCACTTCCGACAACGGCCCGCACCAGGAAGCCGGACATGATCCTGCTTACTTCAATTCCAATGGTTCACAGCGTGGTTTCAAGCGAGATCTTTACGAGGGCGGCATCCACGTTCCGATGATTGCACATTGGCCGGGCAAAGTTGCCGCAGGTTCAGAAACCGATCACCTGTCTGCGTTCTGGGATGTCCTTCCGACGGTAGCGGATTTGATCGGTCAACCGACTCCTGCGGACATCGACGGAATTTCATTCCTGCCGACGCTGTTGGGTGTGCAGGGACAAACGAAACACGATTATTTGTATTGGGAATTTCACGAAAAACGCGGCCGCGTTGCGTTGCGTCAAGGCAAATGGAAAGCAGTCCGCTACAACGTCGCACAAAACGCAGCTTCTCCGATCGAACTTTACGATCTGTCTACTGATCCAAAAGAATCTAACGACGTCGCGGAGCAAAATCCTGAAATGGTTGCTCAACTGGAAGCGTTGATCAAAGAAGCCAGAACCGAATCTTCAGATCCAGACTTCAACTTCCCGCTCAAGCGAAACAGACACCGCGCTGCGATGACGGACCGATAACGCTGGCAGGAAATGGTGAAAAAATAATGATCGAAATCGTTTAGAAAAATGTCACGTAAGCGGGAACAGGGGCGCTAACTTTCCATTCGGTCTACCAGTGCAACCAACTCGTCGTCGAAGACTTGCCCGCCGTACCTGGCTGCTCGATATCGATCGATGAACTCGTTCGCCGACTTTGATCGCGATGGTTCCCCCATTTCCTCCAGCCGATCAATCAGCTCTTGATCCGATTCCCAGTCGCCCGGGTTGATCCCAAATTGCTTGAGCGATTGAAGGTAGCGACTGTAGATTTCGCGAAGATCGGGATCAACCGAATCGACGGGGGCTCTGGAACGAACGGGCTGGGAACGCCTGAATCGGTAGACGCCCCAGACGGTAAGGGCGACGACCGTCAGCCACGCATACGGTGACGTGATTAACATCGACAGCAAGCGGATGGGATCTTGCCGGGCGATCAACCACAGACGGCGAACGGTGGAGCGGATTGCCTGTACCAGGTTTGCCAAATAGCTCTCCGGTTCGTCCAGGCCGATGGTTTGAAGCCGCGATGAACCGGGGGTGGGATCGAATGCGTCATAGCGTTTGTTCTCCGGCGACCAAACTTCAACCCAAGCGTGCGAATCTCGCTCTCGAATCGTGACTCGACCCGTAAGCGGGTTCACTTCGTTGGGAACAAAACCGCTGGCGACTCGAGCGGGAATTCCTTGGCTGCGCAGCATGACGGCCATCGCGCTGGCAAAGTAGACGCAATAGGCAGGCCGTCGCTGTTTCACCAGAATCACCAATGGATGATCTTCTCCGCTGAGATCAGTGGTTAGCGAATACTCAAAGTTGTTCTGGAAAAACGCCGCGATGGCTAATGCGTTCTCACGGTTCGTATTTGTCGGAACCGTTAGCTCAGCAGCGATTGGGCCGAGACCTTCGCGCAGCACATCGGGTAAAGCGGTCAGGTTCTTGATTGGCTCTGGTTCACTCGGCAAAGTCTCATCGGCGCTGCCAACCAACGTCACGGTGACGCGATCTGGTTCGCCTTGCAAAACCCAACCACCCGAAATTCGTGGCGTTGCATCGATGACCTGATAGGTTCCCGCCGGTGAGGGAATCGCGTTGTTGATGTCATCCAAAAACAACATCTCAATTTGACGCTTGGGCCCGGAATGAACGGCGACTTCGTCGAACGAATTGGTGGCAGAATTCAATTGCGCCGATGTCGTCCATCGCAGCCCGTCGAAATCGTCCATCACCTTGGTGCGTAGGACTCCTGACATTTCAGATAGTTCAAGCAACGGCAGCGGAGACGGCCTGATTTGACTTCGCTCTCCCAGCGTGATGTTGCTGCTTAGACCTGTGATTGATGACGTTGGGTTTCTGGTCATCAGGTTTTCAACCGTGTTTACCAGTGCGCGATCAATGCGTTTCAACGCAAACGATGCTCCGACAGTACAGACCGCGGTGATGGCTGCGAAGATGCTTATCGCTAAAAGCGATCGAACCAATGAAGAGCGGGATTTGTATCGAAGCACTTTTGCATTCGATGCAGCGGCGATCAACGAAACCGCTAGGAAAATAAACAAAACAAAATTTAGCTGACCATTGATTCCATGCTTCCCCGACATCGCCAAGATGGCCCACGCCGCAACCCAGGCAACAGTGGTCCTGTTCCCAAACGTTGCGACGATGGCAATCGCAATCGCAATTCCGGCGACCACAGCGGCAATGCCTGGCGGAAGCGGGCCGGCTGAAATCATGCCCGGGGGCGCGAACAAACCGATCAACGCGCCTGCAATAGCCGCCAAATACCAATGACGCGAACTTGGTGCAAAGCCTGGGTTCCGAAGTACCGCAATACTAAGCACGGCGATCGCAGGCCCAACGACCAGCCACCGATTCAGTGCGATCGCATGAAAAACCAACGCAATCAAAACGGGTGACGTGTGCAGGAATCGTTTCAGGAATACTGTTTCGCTATTCACGATGCAACCTCGATGATTTCGGGTTCATCTAGGCCGCTGGGGCTGCATCCAGGTTTCATGCAGATGACACGAACGGCCAAACCGTAAGCCTTCAATTGCTGAACCAATTCGCTGCGCCGTTCATCCCAATCCATCAACACCAAAATCACAGCGGACAAACGCGCCGCTTCGGGTAACAGCACTGATTCAAGTGCCTGGATGTCCAATCGATTGCCCGATTCTAGGCAGGCGAGCAATTCGAGAATGTTATCCAGATGCGCAAGCGCCCTGCCTGCCTGGAAATGGTAGACGTCGTTACCAGCAGCAAAGATATCAACGATGTATTCCTGCCGAGCCAACGCGTCGGTGATTCCAGCGGTCAACGAAACCGCCTTCTCTAGCCTCGGTTCGTCACGTCTTCTGGGGGCATCAACATCCAAAATGATCGCCAGCCGGACGAAGTATTCTTCCTGATACTCGCGCGTGATCAAACGACCAGTCCGGGCGGACGATGGCCAATGGATATCTCGCAACCGGTCGCCTTGCCGCCAATCACGCGTTCCTAAAAACTCCGTCGATTCACCCACATGCGAAGCGACCGCAATGCCACCGGGTTGGTGGTTGCGTGAATGCGGCACATCAAAAGCCCCGACATCAGTAACCTTGGGGTAAACGACCAAACGATCGGACTGCTTTGACTTCTTCCCGGACTTTACCAACCCCATCGGGTACGTCGTCGCACCCTGCAACCGATCAAGTTCAAAACTATCGCGGCTGATACAGAGTAGTTCCAGCGTGACCGATTTCGTCTCGCCAGGTAAAAGCGAATCAATCGCCGGTAGCTGACCATGGGGTCTCAAATCAGGCGGAAGCCCGCGTTCTTCAATCACCAAATTTCGTGCGATACGACTGCCAGTGTTCTGCACATCAACCCGATACTGATAAACCTCACCAGCCGACGGGTAAACATTGATGTGCCGAGTCATGCGGAGTTGTGGGCGAAAGAAAACGCCGGCGATTCCTGCGACCACCAGTGCCGATGTGCAAAACCCAAAGCAAACCGCTTGCGGCTGCGTCAGACCGCCCATCAACATCGCCGCGGAACCCAGCATCCCCCAGAACATCGCCCTGCCGCCGACCGTCAACTCGCTACGGTGGAATTCATCGAACCAGCGAACGCCACGATTTTCAAGCGGCCCCATAAAGAACGACCAGCGTTTACGTCTCGGCATCTTCGATCCTTATCGCGCGGGCATCAACCTTTTGTTCCGTCCACCATGTTCCAATTCTAACCGTTAAACCACGTCGCGCATCGCCCCTAGCGACATGCCGCCCCGAACGCGCGGGGCGACGCATCATTCCTAGCTATTTTAACGTCAAAGTTTGCGGGAAGTTTTGTGAATTGACGTAGGCCGGAACAAGCCGCTTCGGCGCAGTTCCGGCAATCCAACGCAGGGTCATGCAATTGCCGGAACTGCGCCGAAGCGGCTTGTTCCGGCCTACACAGGTTTCCAAGCTCTTGGTCAGTTCGCCACGATCTACTTTCAACTGAAACCTGGGGGCCAGCTATGGGAGAGCGCGGTGGGGCAGTTCAGGGAATTTGTTTGGTCAAGCTCTGACGCTACGCTTCTTCGTCGGCCAACTTCGCTAACACCGATAGATCTTCCAGCGTTGACGTATCGCCGGCGACTTCACGACCCGACGCGACGTCTCGAAGCAAACGTCGCATGATTTTTCCGCTGCGTGTTTTCGGAAGCGATTCTGCGAACCGGATATCATCGGGTTGCGCCAGAGCACCGATCTGTTTTCGCACGTACTGTTTTAGCTCTTGGCGAAGTTCCTCCGTCGGTTCCGCGTCCTTGATCGTCACGAATGCCGAAATCGCTTGCCCCTTCAATTCGTGCGGTCTTCCCACCACAGCCGCTTCGCAAACACAGTCATGGCTGACTAGCGTACTTTCGACTTCGATCGTGCTAAGTCGGTGCCCCGATACATTGATCACGTCATCGATGCGACCCATGATCCAGTAGTAACCGTCGCGGTCTCGGCGAGCGTTATCGCCGGTCAGATACATACCGGGAACTGTCGTCCAATACTGCTGCACGAACCGCTGATGGTCGCCCCAGATTCCTCGCAGCATCCCCGGCCACGGCTGGGCGATGCACAGCATGCCACCGTGTTGGTCGTCAACATCGCCACCCAGTTCGTCAACAATTTTCGGCACAACGCCCGGCAACGGAAACGTGCATGACCCCGGTTTGGTCGCGGTAATCCCCGGCAGCGGACTCATCATGATGCCGCCGGTTTCGGTCTGCCACCAAGTGTCAACGATCGGACACTTGGATCCGCCAATCTTTTCGTGATACCAAATCCAGGTTTCCGGATTGATGCCTTCACCGACGCTGCCCAGCAATCGCAGGCTCGACAAATCATGCTTTTCCACATGCTCGTCGCCCCATTTGATAAACGCACGAATCGCAGTCGGTGCCGTGTACAGGATCGTGACGCGGTACTTTTCCACCAGTTCCCAAAAACGATTTTCCGCAGGGAAGTTTGGGGCTCCTTCGTATATCAAGCACGTTGCACCGGCGCTAAGCGGGCCGTAGACGATGTAGCTGTGTCCGGTGATCCATCCGCAGTCCGCGGTACACCAATAGATATCGTCTTCGCGGTGATCAAACACCCATTGAAACGTTCGCTTGGCCCACAAGTTGTAACCGGCGGTCGTGTGCAAGATGCCTTTGGGTTTACCGGTGCTGCCAGAGGTATACAGAATGAACAACGGCGCTTCGCTGTCCATCGGTGCCGCGTGAAGTTCGCCTTGTTGTTTATCGACAACGTCGTGCCACCAATGATCGCGACCTTCGGTCATCGGCGTGTCTGAATTGCCGATGCGTCTTAGCACCAAACACTTTTCAACGGTCGGTGATTTCGCGAGCGCTTCATCGACGGTTTCCTTCAGCGGCAACACTTTTCCGCGACGATGCAAACCGTCTGATGTGATCACCAATTTTGCTTTGGCGTCGTTGTTTCGATCGGCGATCGATTCAGCACTAAAGCCGGCGAAAATTACAGAGTGAACAGCACCGATGCGGGCACAGCCCAGCATTGCGATCGCGAGTTCAGGCGTCATCGGCATGTAGATGCTGACGACGTCGCCGGCACCGACGCCAAGTTCCAGCATCGCTTCGGCACACTTGGCGACTTCCTTGCGAAGTTCCGCATAGGTCAGTGACCGCGTATCGCCCGGTTCGCCTTCCCAAATAATGGCGGTGCGGTTTCCACGCCCCTCTTCGACGTGTTTGTCCAAACAGTTGTAGCTGGCGTTGGTCTTGCCGCCATCGAACCATTTCACATCAGGAGCATTGAATTCGCAAACAGAATCAAACGGCTCAAACCAATGCAGATGCTCCTCCGCTTCAGCCTTCCAAAACTCGTCCCGATTCTCAGTCGCTCGTTGGCAAAGTTCAGCATACTGGTCCTGCGACGATACCACCGACCGCTTCGTGAACTCGGCCGGCGGAGCAAACTTGCGTCGTTCATGAAAAACGTGATCAATCTGGCCAGAATCTTCGGACATGCGGGGCTTCAACGTGTTGGAGAAAGAACGAACAAGGGACATCGATTGCCCACAGTCTAACGAAATACTCCATGTCGTTGGTGCCCTCAAGCAAGACACGTCAACAATGTCGTTCCGACAGTGTTACCAGAGTCGATGTCGAAACGGTGCTGCGAATGTTCCGCTGTGCGACGGCTTACGCGTTTCGATTCTTCTGCGGGCGTCTTGGTTTGCCGCCGGCGATGAATTTTTGCATGGGTGCGGGTAGCGGGGAGTGGAACGTTAGGTCTTCGCCGGTAACGGGATGGGTGAAACCGAGTGTCTTTGCGTGCAGGGCGATTCGTTTGCGGACCCAACGCGGGTGAGTTGCTTTTTCGGTTTCGTATCGTGGGTCGCCTAAAACAGGATGCCCGTTGCTGGCGAAGTGGACTCGGATTTGATTTCGTTTGCCGGTTTCCAAAACCGCTTCGACCAGCGTGGTGTCGTCGAATCGTTTATCGACCTTGAAATGCGTGATCGCTTCTTCGGTATCTTTCGATGGCGGTGCCTCGAATCGATCCAGGTTTTTGCCGGTCTTTAAGTGCGATGTGAACGTGCCTTCATCTTTTTCGACCAAACCGGCCACGATCGCAGCGTAGACTCGACGCGGTTTCTTGGCCTTGAATTGTTCGATCAACAGCTCACCCACGGCATCATGTTTGCCGAAAACCAGCAACCCGCTGACGCTTCGATCTAATCGATGCACCAGAGCGGCTTCGCGATTACGTCGCGAATGGCTGATGTAGACCGACACTCGCTGCCACAGCGTATTGGTTTCCTCGCCTTGATCGGTTGGCACCGTCAGCGTCCCGGCGGCTTTGTCGACAACGATCAAATCGTCATCCTCGAAGATCACTGAAAAGGTGCGATCATCCCAGCGAGGTTTCTTTTTTTCGCGATAGCGTTGATCCGGGTTGTATCGCAGCGAAACGACGTTGCCTTCGGTGACTGGTGTCCCGGCGTCAAGGCAGGTGACGCCATCGATCGACACGCAGTCGTAATCGAACATGCCTTTGACTTGGCTGTGCGAGGATCCGCTCAACTGGCGAACGACGGCATCAACGCGACCAGCGGTGGTGGCGTCAACGGTGGCGGAGAGGTTTTTCATCGGTGATTCCGTCTGAGTTTTCTTCGGTGTTTTCATCTGAGTTTTCATCTGGCGCAGTGTAACAAGGTTGACTGATTCCAGAAGTAATCGTGTACAATTGGAGTTCGCCCTGGGCCGCTAAATCATTGGGGTTGACTGCATTTACGTGGTTTAGTTTTGCATTCCTGTTCAACAGGCCGGAGGCCGACACATTTTTGCCGGTGCGTCAGCCACCGGAATGATTGAGACAAGAACCGCTAGCCCGGAGGGCGACACAACGAAGGCAATCTGCCGCCCTCTGGGCTATTGGATTCGCTTTTTCCGTGGACCGGTGGCTTGACGCCACCGGCAAAGATCTGCCGCCCTCTGGGCTAAGACCTTCGATGGTGAGACAGGATAAAAACGGCGCAAGCCGATAACTCCACAACCCCAAACTTTTAGCGGACCAGGCGATGCCCCAATGCCACTTACGATAGCCCCGGACGGGGCGTCAGCACGGTGCCGTGGGCTTTGGCCCACGGGAGCCAAACGCAGCAAAAACCCAAGCCCCGGCAGGGGCGGCAGCGAGCATTCATCGGTTCGATTACCCCTCCGGGGCAAACCATCTTTTCTGGTCGGCCACCGGCAAAGTGCTATGACCCCTCCGGGGCAGTTCAGTGTTGAAAGCAAGTGCCATTAGGCGATGCCCACGCGGTTCGGCGGTTGAGTGCCACATTATGCCGCAATCAAAACCGGGAAGTTGTTTCGTGACAGTTCCTTAGGCTCGACCTCTCCCAAGAGGAGAAGTAAAATACCGCGAAAAACCCCAGTTTTCAAAACAGTTGACGGCTATTGGGTGGCGTTCAACGAGAAGTGTCGGAAAAAGTGACTATAAAAATTCGCACGTTCCTCAGCCGCCGTAAAAACACAAATAGGCAGTCGGTGTTTTGACCTTCACTTGAAACTTAACGTTCGCTTCGACGTTGAACTCGGTGCCGCTGGCGTAGGTCTTGAATTCGGATTCGCCGGGCAGTCGAACCTCCAGCGAGCCTGAGGTCACTTTCATTAATTCGGTTTCGCTGGTGCCAAATTCGTATTCACCAACTTGCATGATGCCAGAGGTTGCACGACCTTCGGTGTTTTCAAAACCAATCGACATGACGCGACCTTCAAAATACTCGTTGACTTGCATCGTTCTCGGTATCCTTTGTAGACGTTAGGAATTGGCCCGAAGCAATTCGCCGATTTCTAAATCCGAACGCGTGAGCGAGCGATTTTGTTGAACGCGGAAATCCCGCGTTTATGCGTTCGGGTTGGGATTGGGCGGGATCTATTATTATGAAGTTGCTTTGGGAGAATTGCTTCGTTTTGTTTACTCAATTTCCTACCACTTTAACCGCAGGAATAATTTGATGCTTCGATTGATCGCAGTAATTTCGTTGATGTGCTTTTCTGGATTGACCGTCAATGCAGACGAATCAACACCTACGGAATCTAGCAATGATGTTCGTGGCCAACAGCTTGCGAGCTACCTGTCAGGCAAGAAATTTGTTGGGCGGTTCACCGTTGACGGTTCGACCAAGTTTGATCCCAAAGTGGAAGAGTATGTCATTAGCAATTGTGAGAAAATGCCCGCTGATGACATGTATCGTTTGAAAGCTCGGATCAAGTATGGCAACGTGGACCAAGAAGTGCCGTTGGAGATCAAGATTTTGTTTGCCGGTGAAACGCCCGTCATCACACTCGATTCAATGTGGATCCCCGGCATGGGAACGTTCGATGCACGAGTGCTGATCCGCCGCGATCGTTACAGCGGCACGTGGCAGCATGATGCCAAGGGCGGGCATTTATTCGGCATGCTTGAAGTTGCCGAGGCTGACGAAGACGAAGACGAAGAGTGAAGGCCGAAGTTACATCGACTTCAGGTAAGCGATGCTCTGCTGGACGCTTGCCAGTGCATCGGGCGACTGATCTTGTTCGATGTGGCAATGTTCGACGCCAGCTTTTTCCGCCGCCTCGATGATCGGTTCCATGTCGATGATGCCGTCACCGATTTCCTCGAACGCGTCGACTGAAACGCCGTCGTAGCTTGGTAACTTGGTTGCCTTATTCAAATCCTTCAAGTGCAATTGCGACACACGCGAACCCAACCGATTGATTAGTTCCGCCGGATCTTCGCCACCGACGACCACCCAAAAAACATCGACCTCGAACTTCATGTCCGGCGAAAATTCGTTGATCATGATTTCGTAGCCGCAGTTGGGCTCGGCATCCTCTTCTTTACCGATCGGCTTGAACTCAAACGCATGGTTGTGATAGCTCAATTGAATTCCGGCATCCTTCGCCTTCTCGGCCGCACGATTGCAATTTTCGCAAACGCGTTTGTAGTCATCCAGTGATGTGCGGAAAGTGTCGGGCAGGTAGGGGATGACCAAGTGCGACAGCCCGACGTCATTCGCTTTTTCGAGCACTGTGTCGAATGCGTCATCATCGCCAGTATCATTGTTGACGATGGAATCGCTATTGAAGTGCGACGAGTTTAGTTTTAAACCAAACTCGCTGGCAGCTTCGATCATCGGACGGCAATTCGGAAACCCATAGGGTTCGACTTGATAAAACCCAGCTTCGGCAACTGCTTTTAGGGTCGCCTTTACATCCTGTTTGATTTCGTTTCGCAGAGTGTAAAGCTGGATGCCGATTTGTTGGCGATACCGGTTGTCAGGGTCCATTGCATGCAGCCAGTTTGGAACCGAAATCGACGCGGTGGCACCGCCAGCGGCGGCACCAAGTGCGGTCATAAATTGACGTCGTTTCATAAAACTGATTTAAGTTTGAATCGTTTGGATTGGTGAGTCGCGCGAACCAAATTGTACACCGAAATCCGCTGGCAGCGACACTCGCGACAACCGGCCAACGATTCACGTCTGCGGATCAATTCAGCTCAATGGCTCAGCTTTAATAGGGCAGCTAAATGGCTCAGCGGCATTTTCCAATCGCGTGAAGTTCGAAACCGACTTTCGACAATTTCTGATGATCCAATAAATTACGACCATCAAAGACGAACGCGGGTTGCTGCATCGCTTGGAAGATTCGATCAAAATCCAGTTCCTTGAATTCATCCCATTCTGTCAAAACAGCGATGGCGTGGGCATCCTTGGACGCTTCGTAGCAATCAGAAACCACAGTCACGTTTTGCTCGATTAGCCGCTTGTCGTTTTCGCTGATTTGTCCCTGCATGTCACTGCAGGCCGCCGTCAATTCGGCGCGAATTGATTTCTCGGGCACCTGGGGATCATAGATCGTCAAACGTGCTCGTTCGCGAAGCAGGTCGCGGCAGACATAGATTGCCGCTGATTCACGTGTATCGTTGGTGTCTTTCTTGAACGCGAATCCCCAGACGGCAATTTTCTTGTCGCTGACCGTATTGAACAGAGTCTTGACGATCCGTTCGCTGAAGCGTTGCTTTTGGTGATCGTTCATGATGACCACTTGTTCCCAATACGCAGCGACTTCGCGCAGCCCAAAGTGCTCGCACAGGTAGACGAGGTTTAGGATATCTTTTTGGAAACAACTGCCACCAAAACCGATCGACGCTTTTAAGAACTTTGGTCCGATGCGAGAGTCGGTTCCGATCGCTCGTGCGACTTCGTCAACATCCGCACCGGTCGCTTCGCACAATGCAGAAATCGCATTGATTGACGAAACCCGCTGAGCCAAAAATGCATTGGCGGTCAGTTTCGACAACTCACTGCTCCACAGATTGGTTGTCAAAATCCGATCGCGATCAATCCAGTGAGCGTAAACGTCGCACAGTGCTTTGATTGACTCCGGTGATTCACCACCGATCAAAACTCGGTCGGGATCCAGCAGATCTTCGACTGCGGTACCCTCGGCCAAGAACTCTGGATTGCTGAGCACATCAAAGGTGGCTCCGTTGCCCGAGCTGGACAGGATCCGCTTCACCGCTTCGGCTGTTCGGACGGGCAGCGTCGATTTCTCAACAACAATTTTGTGTCCTTTGGAAACCTTCGCGATTTGGCGTGCACACTTTTCGATGAACTCCAAGTTGGCAGCCCGGCCTGCACCAATTCCGAACGTTTTGGTCGGCGTGTTGACCGAGATAAAGATCATGTCGGCTTCGGCAATCGCTTCGTCAACGTTGGTCGAAAAGGTCAAATTGCGACCGCGAGCTTCCTTGACCACTTCATCCAGGCCAGGCTCGTAGATGGGCAAGTTGTCGGAATTCCAGGCGTCGATGCGAGCTTGATTGAGATCGACAACGTGAACGGGAATATCAGGACACTGCTTGGCAATCATCGCCATCGTGGGACCGCCGACGTAACCAGCACCAATGCAACAGATCTTCATAGTGAATCAATGGGCACGTTTTGAGTGCCCCAGTACAGGGAATTGAATAGCGTGAGAGCGAAAAAGTGACGTGAGATCGCGGATTCAGCAAGGCAATGAACCCACTGGTGAACCAGGAAACGGTTCTCAAGCACGAATTTCCGCCCCAATGATAATTGCTGGAAATTTACATGCACGTACGTTTGTGTAGTACCAAGCCGCAAACCTTGCAAAATGCTTCGATGGAGAAACCGGTGCAATCGTTAGGAATGCTGCCATCGACCTACGAGCGGCCTAGGGGAGCTTGCGATGCCGAAAAGGGTATCAGAGAATCTTCCGACATGGCGAAAAAACTGCGATTCAATGCACCGATCTTGCTGCCCAAAACTGCCCATCGCGCTGCCCGCCACTCTTGGGTTTCTTCTTTTCGCTTCCGGTTGCGGGATTGATCCAGAAACGCTTGATTCGCTGACTCAAGTCGTTAATCGCAATTCTGACGCGGGATTGGTGCAAGGTAACAGCGACCTGTCTGATTCATTTTCGCAGTCCATCGACAATCAGGGTGGTCGGGTGAACACCGGAAGCGGTGATGATTCTCTTTCCGCGGCCCATTCTTTTAAACCGCTTTACCCGGACCGCGAGAATCCTTTTGTTTATCCGTCCGACGTGGACACCAGTACCGCTGCACCGACCAGCACCTCGGTGGCCGAGATTCAGGTCATGGGGTTTGCAAATGTTCAGTCCGGCGGAATGTCAGTGAACGGGACTTCTAGTATTCCGTCAGGTGAATCCAAGGTTTTGCTAAAGACGAATCATGGTATCAAATCGCTTGCTGTTGGTGATCAAGTCGGCCAAATCACTGTGCTGCGAATCGATCCACCGACCGTCGAATTAAAGATGGGGTCGCTGATCTGGACAGCGACAATGTTTGATCGGTAGACCGCAGAAGCACCCAGCGCCCTGAAGAGTATTGGTCCCGGAAAACAAGTGTAAATTTGTTTAACCGCGTTGGGCATCGCCCCGCGCGTCGTGCGGTCCCACAGCGCGCGGGGGATGCCCATGCCGTTAAACAATTTGGCAACCCTTCACTGCGTTAAGAAACACCACCATTCTGTGAACTCTTGGATGTTTTGTGATCTTTAGCATTAACCGAGGACACCTCGGCTCTTATACTGGCACCGCTTCGTACCCATGTTAGTACGGATTGAAGTCATGAGTCTTTTGTTCCAGATCGCTAGATGCCTGATTACCACGATTCCCTCGGCGCAGAGTTCTACGACTCGGATCGACCGACACCCGTTCGATGGCAAGGCGCAAAGGAAACGGTTTGCTCGCAGCGTCGGTATGATCCGCCTGTGCAAATAGGCGACGAGGTCGGGCACTTTGTCGTCGAGCATCTTTTGGGCTACGGCAGCAGTGGTTTTGTTTATCGAGCTACCGATCAACAAACCGGCCACCAGAATGCGATCAAGATTTTACGTCTGAACAATCAAGACGACGTGCTGCAGAACCGACACGGGTTCCGGCGAATGATGTCGATCGATCATCCGAACTTGGTCAAGGTTGATCAGATCTATCAGTTTGGCGATCAGACTTGCTTGGCAATGGAAGAGGTCTCTGGTGTGACCTTTGCCCGCAAAATGAAACAGTTGATGAAAATGCCCAAGCAAGAAGCTTTCGACATTCTGGCTGGTTTGCTTCGCGACTTCGGCACAGGCCTGGCCGTCATGCACGCAAACGGTTTGGTTCATCGCGACATCAAGCCTCATAACTTGATGGTCGATAGCAACGGTCGTGGAAAGATCATCGACTTTGGGTTGGTCGATCATTTCCACATCGATCAACAATTTGAGATGGACGGCTGGATCGACGGAATTCAATTCGGCAGCCGCGTTGGAACACCGCGATACTATGCGCCAGAAGTCATCTGGAGCAAACGTTATCTGCCATCGGGTGACATCTTTGCACTGGGCGTCGTTTTCACCGAATCGCTGAATCTGTTGGCAAGTGAAACGCAGTGGCAGCCCAATGCACTGGAGCCCAGTACACCGGATCCTAATGAACTGGATCCTAATGAACTGGAGATCAGTACACCGGACCCCAATGCGCTGGACCCCAATGCACTGGATCTGGTCGATGCACCGGAGGTTCTTGATTCTGATATTCAGGGCAACGCAAATGAATTGCGAGAATCGTTGGTTGAATTGACAACGCTGGTGCCAGATTTGATTCACGATGCTTGCGTGTCGATGCTGGACCGGCATCCCAGCGAACGTCCCACGGCCATGCGAATTGCTCGGCTGGGGATGCCGCCGGGGCACGTGATTGATTGGCCCGAGGAAGACGTCCTGGTCGGCCGGTCACGCGAACTGGAAATGATCAAAGCCTGGGTTGACGATATTTTCGATGGAAAGGTGTCTCGTTTACACATCAGCGGTGTTTCTGGGATTGGTAAAACCAGGCTTATCGAAGAGGCGATCCGCTACATCGAATCCCAGCGATGGGGGCAAGTGTTTTTTGGTCGCTGTCGGGCACGCGAGGACGCGCCGCTGCAGGCGTTCATGCAAATATGCGACTTGATCGCACATCGTTACGGCCAATCCGACCGCGATCCGATTAAATTGGATTACGTCAGTGCACGAGTGATTTGCCAGTCGTTTCCCGTGATGGGCACGATTGTAACGTCAGCGATACGACCAGAAACGATCACGAAAAATCGCGTGCATCATGTCGAGGAACCTCAAGATGATTCATCCGACATCGATGCCATCCCCACTCGTCACGAAGCGTTGGACGCCGCGATTGCGATTTGCGATCGGCTGCGGGATCTTGGGCCACTGTTTCTATTGATCGATGATACGCAGTGGGCCGACCGCGACAGCCTGAATGTTTTGGACCATTTGCGAAACTCGGACGAAGCTGGCAACGGCTTGGGAATGCTGACCCTTTCGCGTCGGGATCAGCAGCGACAAAAAGTGCCCGCCGATCAATGGATCCAACTGAAGAAATTAAACATCGAACAAGGCGTGCAAGTGTTGCAGCTTGCCGCTGATCGTAATGACCTTGTGGTCGACCCAAGCGAGCTTCTGGCATTGTCGGCCGCCTGTGATGGTAGCCCGTTCCGATTGCAGGAGGTTGCCGAAGAGTTTTGTCCTGGTGGATTACTGTCAAGCGAACAGGCTCGCAGCGAATTCCTAAGCGATGTCGATCCCGCGGATCCGTCGAGTTCCTATGCGGTGATCGACCGGTTTTGGCGCAGGCGGGCTGGCGTCATGAGCGACGAAGCAAAACGCTTGCTGCCGTTGGTGGCAGCCGGTGGCAAAGTTTCCACCGCACAACTTGCCAAGCTGTCTGGTCTTGGCGACGCCGTGGACGCTGTCATTTCACAGCTTCATCGTGGCCGTTTGATTGTTGACGAAGCGACCGGTGGCGAGTGCATTTCAATCTTTCACGATCGAGTCGCCGATCAATTGATTGCGGGACTAAGTGAATCTGAAAAACGCAAGGCACATTTGGATTGGGCAAATCTGCTAATCAGCAGCGATGACCCTTCTCATGCAACACGGATTGCCGGCCACTTGTTTGCCGCGGACCGACCGCGGCAAGCGGTTCATTTTGCGATTCTTGCGGCCGAGAAAGCCGAGTTGCTGGTCGCGAAAACCGAATCCGGACGCTGGTACAAAAAAGCAGCCGATCACACCGAAGGTGACGAGAAAACGCACCTGCTAGGCTTGGCAGCCAAGGCATACCACGAAGCCGACCAACCATCGTTGGCCGCAAAGTGTTATCTCGAATTAGCAGATCTGACGGCCGGCCAAGAACGACGGCGATACCAAGAATTGGCCGTGATTTTGAATATTCAAAGCGGTCGTTTTTCGATCGTGCGACAACAGCTCGCTGAATTGGCAACTCATTTAAACCTGCCGTTGCCCAAGCCAGCAATCAAAACGTACGCATCGCTCGCAATCGGTATGGCTCGACTGAAATGGATGCAGCGGAATGATGACAAAGGCAATTCCTTCGCTGCAGTTGCACAACGTTTTGGTATCGGAACCGACTGCCTGTGCGATGATGAATTAACTGAAACCCAGCGTGCCAATCGGCGACGTCTGAACCTTTGCAACCAACTCGCTCGTCCGCTTAGCATGTTCTACGCACTCTACAGCGCCGAACTGAATGTGACGGCGGCGGGGTTGGTGAAAGAATTGGGAACCGACGAACAGCGTCTTCATGTTGCCGTCGGCGAATCGGTTTTTGGTTGTTACCAGCCTGGCCGCGTCCGGCAGGACAGCGAAGAAAGGCTGGCGCAAATGGTCGATCATCTTCCGGAGATCCACAGCATTCGTTCGCGCGGTGACGTCTGGTCAGGTCTGGTTTGTGCTCACGCAATGTCGTGCCGCTGGAACGAAATCGATGAACCATTGGACTTAGCCCTGGCTGCCTATCGAGAGCAACAGGGGCAACACAGTTTTGAAATCGCCCATACCCATTGGATTGGATTGTGGGCTGATTGGAATCTCGGAAACTGGTCCAAGATGGTTTATGAATCGGATCTGATGATCGAGGATTCGATTCGGCGGAACGATTTGCATCAGCAAATGGTTACGTGTGGTGGCTATGGCGCGGGCGCGTTTTTGGCGGGGGATCGAGCGGATGCGTTGAATCGATATCGGTGTAAAGAGGTCCGCTCGCATGCCGTGGTTGGTCATATTGAGTGCGTCGATGTGCTGGACCAAATGGCCGAGATCCATGTCCGCTGGTATGAAGGTCGGTTTGCCGATGCTTGGCATCGCTGTGAGTTGCTTGAAAAATCGTTGAAACGATTTCAGATGCAGTTCATTCGCGTTATCCAGAAATCGCTGTCCGCGCTGGCTGCTTTACATCAAATGAAAGAGCAGAATTCGCTGAACTGGAAGACGGAGGTGTTGTCCCGAATCAAACACCTGCGACTAGAAAAGCTGCCGCAAGCAATTGCCTTAGCCGATTTCTACGAAGGGTTGCTGCTTGCGTTGCAGTCGTCGAGTCGTTCGGACGTTAAGCTCGCAGACGGTGAGCTCGCAGATGCAAAGCTTGCAGAACGGGCGAAGATGTTGCTTGAAAAAGCTGCTGATCAAGCGGCACAACAGGGCTTAAAACCACTTCAATTGGCCGCGATCGACGCGATCAGTCAACTGCCTGGCGGATCACAAAACCCTCGAACGTCTCAAGAACGCTCCCTTTTGCGACTGATGCGAGATCAGGGCGTCGTTTTCCCAGAGAAACTCGCTCGCCTTTACACGATTGATCTCGAGCCGATAAGTTAGGGGAAAAGGGATGAGGCAACGGGATCAGGCAGCGGGATTTCCCGTCGCTGGGCCAGCTACAAAATCCCTCCAGCTTCCCTTCTAGCGCTAGTTCACAAACGATCTTGTCCGATTCCAATCCAAGGCCGTCTCTTTCGTCGCTTGAGCGTTGGTCATCACGATTGGCCGATCGGTATCAGATTAGATTGACCGATTGCCTGATTGATTGGTTCGATAGCGAACAGTTTCTCAATCGCGGCCTGGGCGAATTCTCTGCGCCGATTCATCCAGCCGAATTACTGGCCGATGCGCCCGAGCCGATTTGGCCGGCACTGATGTCTTGCGACATGATTCCGATGATCGGCAACGATGCCGGCGACTACCTTTGCGCCAGGGTTGGCTCAAACAGCACCATCACCGAATTCGTGCATTGGTATCACGGTGGCGGCGATTGGATTCCTTGGGGCAAGCGGTTACCCGAAGCGATCATCTTTGATGCTGTTAACACGCATCTTCCCGGCCCGCATCACCGCCATGCGGTACCAGCCGAAGAACGATGCAGTCCTGATTTGAACGACCGCAAAAAAGACCCCTTGGTGCAGTGGGCATTATCGCGGTTGCCCATTGAAATCAAAATTGCGATCGAACAAAACAAAGATCAAAACAAAACTGCGGACGTGTTGGCAGAAAAACTTTTAGAACACGACATCGCTACCGCCGCGGTCCGATTTGAATTGGTCGAGCATGCGTTGTTCCCTGAATCGGGACAGCCCGATTTTGCAAAAGCAGAATCGATTGTACTGCGAACCATCGGTGGTCGTTGCAGTGAACTGGAATCGTTGTCGTGGACCTGGAACGTTGCGGCAATCGCGGCACACAATCGCGGCGACTTTGGCTTAGCGATCGACCGTTTTGGCCAAGCATTGCTCGGATCGAATTTCTCTGATCAGAGCGTCCGGTTGCGGCATGATTGGCAGCAGACCGAAAATGCTAAATACGCTTCCAGCCAATTAATTGAATTATCCACCGATCACTCCCTGCCACATTTTGACGACCACCAGCGTTCGCTTCTGCGACTGTACTCTTCGCCGGCGATTGACGATCGCGGGCAAGCGGTAACCGATTATTGGACGAACCGTTCGTCGGCAATGGAAGAACAAGGCGACTTTGCGGCCGCCCATGATTGCTTGGTTCGCGCCGGTTGGGATCTGGGAGCTGCACCGATGCGAGCTTACGAGGGCCTGTTGCAAAACATTGCCCGACTAGCCGCCGCGGCAGGCCAGAGTGGACGGGCTGCGGTTGCGGCAACGCACCTGGCTTGTTTCAACGATCGTTATGGTCGATCGTGAATTCAGAAGCGTCGCCGCGTTACCAGATCTTGGCCATCAATGCCTTTGACGGTGGGTCGCACCGGTCGTTCTTGCGAGGTCTGATTGGCGGCAGTGATAACGATTGGACGGTTCTGGCCGGCAAGCCAGTCCACTGGAAATGGCGGATGCGGTCATCGGCGTTGACGATGGCCGACATGACGCAACAACACGTCGCGAAACATGGTTACCCGGACCTAGTGTTCTGCACCGACATGTTAGATCTGCCGACTTGGCGAGGACTTCTCAACGACAAGCGATTCGCCGACATCCCCGTCATCAACTACTTTCACGAAAGCCAATGGACGTATCCAACCGCACCGGGTTCGCGAGTTGATCACCATTTTGGATACACCAATTTGTTGTCAGCGATCGCATCAGATGCTTGCGTTTTCAATTCTTGTTTTCATCGCGACACTTTCTTAGGTGCCAGCGAGCAGTTTGTGCGGAAGATGCCGGATTCCAAATCGGCGCATGATTGGCTGGCCTTAAAAGCAAAGTCTTGGGTCATTCCACCTGGGTTTGATCCGCCGAGCTTTTTGCCATCGCGAAGCGCCGGTGAAGTCCCAGTGATTGGTTGGGTTTCGCGTTGGGAAAACGACAAGTGTCCCCAGCGGTTCGCGGAATTACTTCAGCAACTCGATCACCTTAGCCATGATTTCCGACTGGTCCTGCTAGGTGCTCGTCCAGCCGATCCAAAAGCTGCGTCACTTGAACCGCTTGAACAAATTCGACGAAGTCATGGCCACCGAATTCTGTACGATGGTTTTGCGGAAACCGCTGATGACTACTGGCACTGGCTTACCAAGATGGACTTCGTTGTTTCGACCGCCGATCATGAATTCTTTGGAATCGCGGTCTGCGAAGCCATGCATGCCGGTGCGGTTCCCGTGGTTCCCGATCGCCTCAGCTATCCCGAATGGGTGCCAAGTGAATGCTTGTACCGAACCACCGAAGACGCGATCGCGCTGCTATGTCTGAACAAAGACGAACGAAGGCTTTGTTCAGATGTTTGCAGAAACCAAATTGCAAAGTTTGATCGAAGATTGGTTGCGTCAAAGATTGACAACTTGGCGATGCGGCTGATCCAGGCAAGCTAGCGGTGCGTCACGATCAAGAATTCGAGCTGCCTGTTGTAGCTGATCCCGCCAGGGTTCAGGCCACACTGACTGAACCCTGGCGGGGAACGCTGTGAAGCATTCGATTCTCACGTTATCTGTACTTTGCCGTATTTCGGTCTGCTCAATACGGCCCTAACTTTTAGCTGACATGGGCCACTAGCGGTTTGTCACAGCTAAAACTCCGGTTAGGAGGTAGCGGAAGTCGCGTAGACTTTCGGCGTCCCCCTCGTAGCCGAAACTCTTGGCGAGTTCCGCTACCCGAAGATTGAGCTGACATGGGCCACTAGTGGTTTGTCACAGCTAAAACTTCGGGTTGGACATAGTGGATCTTGTTAAGACGCGCCCGACAAAAGTCCGAACAGGCAAAATATGGTTTCCTTCAAAAACCGGCGCGTTCGTTTTGAAGTTGTATTTTTCGAGAGTGCCGGAGGCACGATAGCACCTAGCCTGGGGCGTCAGCCTACGCCGTGAAGAGTTTTGGTCTCGGAAAACACGTGTTAGTTCGTTTAGCCGCGTGGGCATCGCCCCGCGCGTTTCGCCCCGCATGGACGCGCGGGGCGATGCCCACGCGGTTAAACAGTCCAGAAACCCTTCACGGTGTCGCCCCTCCGGGGCTTTGCAGAAATGCGGTACTCGATTTCCTGGGGCTGACGCCCCAGGCTAAGTGCTGCCGCCACTTCGTGGCTAAAAAAACGCAACTTCGAAACGCGTAAGATGTAACGATGATTTGCAAGGGCGTCGAGCGTGATGACGCAAGGGACGGATGAGAGTCCCTCGCTCACGCTTCGGGTTACTTTTGTCGGGCGCGTCTGTTAAAGATCCTCCCGCGGCAAGGATCTTTAACAAGATCCACTACCCTAAAAACACAGGTTGTCCCAGACCAATGGTCATTGTGGTATTCTTTGGGAGGGCAGTTATTAGTGATGGTCGAGCGGACCGTGGCAGAAGTTGGCACACGTACTGAGGGCAGACTTGGTGGGTGAAAAACTATCTATTTTATTGATCGAGGACGACGTTCACGACGTCGAAGCGGTTGAGCGTGCGTTGAAAACGGTGCAGCCGAGCCTGTTTGAGCTGAGGCATGTCACGAAGTTTCGCGATGCGATTCGCGCGATTCAGTCGGAATCATTTCACGTTGTGATTTTGGATCTAGGACTACCTGACAGCGTTGGGCTCAACGGTGTTGAACGGTTGATGGCGTTGATTCCGACGGTTCCCGTGATAGTTCTTACAGGCGTCAACGACGAAGAAACTTCGCTGAAAGGTATCGAGTTAGGTGCCCAGGAGTTCTTAGATAAGAACAGCGTCACTCCGAAAGAATTGATTCGTACGATTCGGCACGCCACCAAACGAAAGCAATTTTCGATCCAGCAGTCCTCACTTTCTGAGGGTCGTGGTGAAAAGCAAGTTGAAAGCTCAGGCGATGGTTCCGCAGCCGAAAGATTGACTGCGATTATGAAGGACACTTCCGAATTGATGACGGCTCACACGACCGCATTGTTGAGTACGGAGCTGACCGAACAACAGCGATCGATTGTTTCCGAGATCAAAGAAACGTCTCAAAAGTCTTTCGATGCCGCCAAGAACGCCGCCCCAGAGGAAGCCCCAGAAGAGGCCCCAGAAGAATCCCGTTCCGGCGAAAACGGCAATGACACGTCGGCCAAGACAACCAACGACCAACCGCCGCCAGCGGTCGGCCGCATCGTTGACACTTGACGCGTCACGACGGACAAGCCTGGGTCGCTAAAAGTCTGGGGTTGCAGCAGATATCGGCTTACGCCGTTTTTGAGATCATGCGACACAAGCGTGCGACTTTTTAGAGTCGCGTTTCGCTCGGGACGTTGCATCAGTTACTGCGTGTTAGGCCCGGAGGGCCGGCAGCTCCCTGCCGGGTGCGTGAGCACCCGGATGGCTGCCCCACATCAATTCTCTGGCTCGGTTTCGCGGCTACGCCGCGAAACCGAGCCAGAGAATTGATGTGGGGCAGCCATCCGGGTGCTCGCGCACCCGGCAGGGAGCTGCCGGCCCTCCGGGCCTATTGCGCAGTAACTGATGCGACGTCCCGAGCGAAAGGCGACTATAAAAATTCGTACGTTCCTAACGCGTGTTTTCCGGGGCCAAAACTCTTCACGGCGTTGGGTAACCCGCCGGGCATCAGTGCAATGTCGTCATTGAAAACAGACATACTTCTCGGATCGTGTTTGCCAGACGTGATCAACTGTCCGACACTGTTGCCATCGTTACCGTCTTGCTGCACCGTCAAAATGCTGCGTCGCTGTGATCCTCCCTGTGAACCTCCCTGTGAACCGTCCAATTGATAGGTTAGGACTGTTCCGTTCGTCGTGTCGTCAACCTCGCGCCGAAGCACTTCGTACGACTCGCCTCGGATCACGAACCGGTCGCCGACTTGCAAGGCCAGCAGGCGACCGGTGGTGGGTGAAACGCGGATGCGATCGGTGTAATACCAAGCGGCGATCAGGTCACGAATTGTGGCGACAATTTTGGTCATCTGCCAAATCAACTTTGGGTCGTTGATTTCAGTTTTGCCAGTTCTTCGGCCAACTGTTGCTCGCGTTCACGTCGCTCGAAATCGCGGGCGAGTTCTTCGGCATCGGGATCGCGGCCTTCCATCCGATCCCACGCTTCGCTCATCGCTTCTTCCCGATCGACTTTCGCCTCCAATCGGTTGAATTGTGCAAACGCTGACTTGGAGTGCGAACGGTCGAGTGCTTGGCTGATTCGCTGACTCGATGCGGCTCGCGACATCCTGGCCGTCAGTAGTGTCTTCTTGTGCTTGGCCTGTCGGATCTTGTCTTCCAATTCATGCACGCTGCGTTGCAGTTTTTCCACTTCGACTTTCTGACGATCATGATCCGATCCGTATTGATCGCATCGCTGCTGGGCCGTCATCTTTTGTTGCAGCGCCGATTTTGCTGCCGTTTCGTCACCACGTTGCATCGCGTCGGTGGCCCGTTGTAACCAAGTTTCGACATCCTGTTGTTCTCGTTTGTGGCGTTTTCGCAGTTGAATTTCATCGGCAACTGCTTCCGCCACGCTACCACGAACCCGGTCAAGTTCCTCTTCCATGTCGATTAACAATTGGTGAAGCATCCGCTCGGGATCTTCGACCATCTCCTTTAACGACGTCACGCTCGAACGCATCACAAGGCTAAATTGATTGATCCATTTCATCGTTTCGTTCCTCAGGTTAAGGCAGGGGTTAAAGTCAGTCTGTAAAAAATTCTGGTGTTCAGAATCATTAATTCCAGGTCGCCAATTCGGCTGACACGAATCGGATTCTTGTCAGCAGTTTGCCGCGATGGTTTTCACAGAACGCGGCCAGTGCGATCACGCCGACGCCAAGCACGACGCCACAGATCCACAACAGGTTGACGTTGTGAATGGTCGATCGAATGACCATGGCGACCAAGTCGGCAAACAAAAATGCGGAACCAGCGTAGACGAGCGATCGAATGCGTAGCCCAATGGCGACCAAAATCACCAGCACGCTCAACACCAAAAGCGTCAGGATGTGGATCCAATCGCCACCGACGACTTCTAGCAGCGGCGAGCACAGGATGGTGAGTGCAGCGATGTATCGCAGAGGATCGTGTGCGGGTTTTGGCAATTCACGCTTCATCAGTTCGACGAATACAAGAATCGACATCCCGATCGGCACCAAGTAGAGTTCCGGTGCGGTCCAGCCCAGCGAACGCCACGACAAAAACAGACCCGCGTTGGCAATGATCAATCCCGGCACCCAGAACTTCTCGCGATGCATGACATACGATTGGTGGAAATAGATTCCCGCCGCGATCATCAACGCCAATGCTCCAAGTGCTGGCGACGTGCCTGAAATGCCCAACACGACCCGTCCGATCGCCAGAAACGCGACGATCGCTGGCAACGAAAGCCCGATCCACAACATCGGACGCTGCAGGATTTGAATCTTTTGGTTTCGCTCGGCGAACAGTGCGATCGACAATCCAGCGATCGACAAACCCAGCAACACAAACTGGCTAAGGCCGGCACCGATCGAAATCACGCCTTGTGCAAACAAGAATCCCGTCGCGATGCCGATCAACGCACATGCGGACCAGACGCGGCGTTCTTCTTGTTGCCCAGTATCTTGCGATAGGTTAATCGCTTGCAGGATTTCAGCGACTGCTAAGACTGCCATGCCCACTGTCATTGCCGAGATCATCAGTAAGCCGAACTGAGGCCCCACAAACGCGGTCGCCATCAACACAGCCGCACCGCCTCGCAAAACAGACGCCCAGTACTTGCAATCGGTGCATTGCCAGCGGCCTGCCAAGTAGTCGAACGCAAGCACGCTGACGCATCCGGTCAAGAAGACAGGTGCGACCGCGGCGAAGCTGATCGATGGCATAAATCCATGCATCAACCATCCGTGGCAACCACCCAGTGCGGCCGCCAGCAAGAGCAACTGAATGTTGGTGATGATTGCCAACGACACTTGACCTTGGTTGCTCTGTTTTCGGTACTGCCATGCCAGTGATGCAATCGCAAGCATGGCCACGCAACGCATCGGCAAGTCAAACGACAAACAACTGATCGCTAACAATCCGACCAACCACGCTTGGGCCACGGTACGCACCGAATGGGAATCCTGGATGGTGTGGTTTTCAATGGAGCGAGATGCAAACATCAGTAAGCATTGAACCGACGCCCACACCAACAACAGCGATTCAAAGGAGAATTGAACGCCCAGCGAAATCAAACTGGACGTGACAACGATCGGCAGCGTGCATGCTGCCGCGGCCTGCAGGTGAACGTTACGCAAACGCCATGCAACCACCGACATCCACACCAGACCAGCGATTGCGACCAAACTGAATCCAAGCATCGGTGCCGATCCACTGAATAGCCAAGCAACGTGTTGAAACAGCAAGCTGGGTCCGTACAAACACGCTAACAAGACCAACAGCCCCGCCACGGCCAAGTCAAACAAAGGCAAGAAAAACACAGCGATTCGCTTGGACACCGGCCCCAGCGGTGCAGCGATCAACGTCGCGTCGTCTTGCGGATTGATCGCCAATCCCAACGATCGTCGCAGTTGCGAAAACGATGAAGCCACGTTCCCGCGTTGGACAACCAAGTACGCAACCATCAAGTACGCAGCCATCGAGCACCCGATCAACACGAGCGTCGTTGTGTGAGCGAGATCAACCAGCGGGAAATCCAAACCAATCGCCCATCGAATGATGGCGTACCCGGTTAAAACCCAACCACCCAATGCCGCAAAGTAGTTCGGTGTTCGCAGCACATAAATGACCAGTGCAAAGATCAAGAATGCAAACTGGACCATCGCCGCCATCGTCAATGGCTGTCCTGTTTTCGCAACGCTACTCAACATCCAATGGATCGCGACCAACGTGGTCAGTGCAAAACCAGTTGACTGATAAAACTTGCGATCACGCCCATCGCTACGCCTCATCCAGCGTCCGTTTTCGCCGACGGGAATCTTGTTCGCCAATCGGTCCGGCCACTCGCTGACTGTCAGCAATACGCCCAGCCCTGCCAACCCCGTTGCGATCCAGGACAGATCAATCGACGCGTAACCCATTTCAGTCACAACTGGAATGGCAACCGCCCATGCAGCAACCAGTCCAATGATCGAGGGTACGAGGTACCTGCGGTCGGCAAACGCGATCGCGAACACAACAAAGGCGACACAATTTGCGGATGCGACAAAAAACAGCGAGGTCATGTCGGTCAAAGCAATTCCGAACAACGTGATCGCGACCACGGTCACGAAGTGCTTGATCGGACGGCTGAACTCCAATCGTTGCTGCAGTTGGAATCGTCGCGAACACGCGACCAGGATTCCCAGCAGCGGCAGGTACGTCAGGCCATACATCGAAAACGGAACACGATCGCGGTGGATCGCGTCTGCGGTTGCTGATCGTACCGTTGCAACGAAATCGCTGAACAAAACCGGCGAACACTGATAGGCAATCGCGACAACGATCAACGTGATCCAAACGAATCCCGGATGCCGCGTGTCTCTGGCAACCATGCCAAACAAGAACGCGGCAACAATCGCCGAGGGGATCAACGCATAAGTCGTTTCCCCAACATACGAGAATCCACTCATCGAAAGCACAACGCCAAGTGCCGTCAGCACGACTCCGCCAAACATCGGAACGGCAATTGTCCAAGGCAGCGGGCGCACTAAATCTCCGGTGCGACGACGATACACTTCCGCGACCGTGCGTGCAGTCATCAACACAGTCGCAGCGACCATCACGACGGCGAATCCGATCCACTGCATCGGCACGGCGTTGATGGCTTTGGTGCCGATCAAGATAACGAACTGCGATCCCAGCATTGCAATTGGCAGGAATCCAAATACGCGTGGCAATTGGTATTCCTCGGCCAACCAAAACGTGTGTCGGTTGACCTTCATGACGCCGATCGTAAAGACCAACCAACATCCAACCGCAAACGCTGCCGCAATCGCAGGCGACGTGATCGGCGGCACGACTCCGGCGATGCACAGCAATACAAAACTGATCAAGAATGTCGTCTGTCGCCCGCGAAGCCAATGATCCAGAATCGTTCGCGAAGCAAACCATAGCAGGCCGATCGCTGGGATCAGCAACCCGAAATCGCGGATCGCGTGCAAGCCATTTTGAACGGCGGTGCCAGAGGAAACCCAAGTCAGTGAAAGAAAACTGATCGGCAGCAGCAGCAACGTCAATGCGTGCAGAACGCGATACGTCGCGCTGAGCCGCAAGCGTTTTCGGCAGACTTCGGCTGCCAAGAAAATCGTACCGGTGTAAACAAGAATCGTCAGATACTTCAGTGCCGGCGTCCACTGCGGCCAGGCTTTGGTGACCAGCATCAACGACGATCCCAACACAATCGCAGCACCGACAACCAGCATCCATTTAATGTTCTTCTCTTGAAAGAAGCTGTTCAAAAACGATTCCAGATACGATTGATCGTTCGATTCGAGCTCACGCTGGTCGGCGGAGCCTTGCGGAATCGAAGGTGGCGAATCTAACGGACAGGTATCCAACGAAGATTGAGGCATCTGCTTCACCAAGTCACAAGAGCACGTTTGCCGCCCCGCGGGCGACTCCTTTGGGAATAGAGCCCACGGTGGTGTGGACGTTTCGGTGAAATTTCAGAAATCTGGATGCCTCTCAGTGAACGCAGAGCTCCACACGGCCTACGTATGTGAATCGGCAACCAATGGTGGCGTTTACCAAGAAACCGTTTTAAACAACCCTCGGGGGTTGCCGGCGACCTGCATGTAGCTGATCCCGCCAGGGTTCAGTTGAGCTTGATCCGATCGTGGCCTGAACCCTGGCGGGATCAGCTACGCTTTAAAATAGTCTCTAATAAGTGGGGAACTTTGCTGTCCATAGGTTGATGGTTCCGTTGGTCCTGTGTCGGCTAGTCCCGCAATTGAGCGGCGGTTAAAAAACGTCAATGTCTGCACCAAAGATCCATATTGAAATCGTCGATCAACCGATCGAATCTCATCCTGACCTGATGGCGCAGAGGCGATTCCTGGACGATCCCGATACCGGTGCGCACGTTTGGTTCTACGGTGTGACCCGCCGCACGACCGGTGACCAAATCACCGAAAGTCTGTCCTACGAAGCCCATCCCACGATGGCCGTCAAAGAGCTTGGCCGATTGGCAGAGGAAGCGGTTTTGACATTTGGGCTGCACCGGTTGTTGATCGTGCATCGCGTCGGCGAGGTTCCTGTTGGCATGGCTAGCGTGGTGATCGGCTGCAGCGGGGCTCATCGCGCCGAGGTGTTCACGGCCGTACCCTGGATTATGGATAACCTGAAACGCGACGTACCGATTTGGAAAAGAGAGACCTTCCAGGATGGTGAAAAGTTGTGGGTTCATCCCAAGGAAGGTGGTGCATGACCGGTCAACGACGTATCTATCTGGATCATGCCGCCACGTCTTGGCCCAAGCACGATACGGTGCTGAAAGCGATGGACGAATTCGCGCGAGATTGTGGTGCGACCGCAGGTCGCGGTGCTTATCAATCGTCGATGGCTGCCAATCAAATTTTGGCGAAGACGCGTGTGGCGATCGCCAAGCTAATTGGTGCTGAATCAACCAACTGCATTTCGTTTCACAGTGGTGGGACGGCGGCGCTGAACGCAGCGATCCACGGTTTGTTGCGACCAGGTGATCATGTCGTCACGACGGCCGCTGAACACAACAGCGTCCTGCGACCGTTGCACTTTCTTGCAAAGCGTGATGCGATCCGGCTGACCATCGTTCCCGTCGATGATTCCGGAATCGTTGATGCACTGGGCGTGGTTGAGGCCGTTGAAGATGACACGCGAATGGTTGCAGTCACCGCTGCCAGTAACGTGACCGGCGCAGTCCAGCCGATCAGTGCAATTGGCAAAGCGTTGAAAGATCGATCAGCGTTATTTCTTTGCGATGCAGCGCAGGTCTTTGGTGCCGCCCCGATCAATGTCGTTGACAGTCATATCGACGTGTTGGCGTCACCGGGACACAAAGCCAGTGGCGGTCCATCGGGAACAGGGCTTCTGTATGTCAACGAACGACTGCATGACGAAATTGAGCCGTCGATTCAAGGTGGAACCGGCAGCATGAGCGAGTCATTGGACATGCCGACATCGTTCCCGGAAAAGCTGGAAGCAGGGAATTTGCATGTGTCCGGAATCGCTGGATGGCTGACTTCGCTAGAACGTTTGAAGCTGGACCGAACCGAAGAACATTGCCGCGAACTTTCCCGCAAACTTCATGACGGCCTTCGTGCCATTGCGGGCACTCACGTGTTTGGGAAACCCGGACCGATACCCATCGCCAGCGTTCAAATTGACGGTCTTTCCGCGAGCGATGTTGCGATGATTTTGGATTCCGAATTCGGTATCGAGGTCCGGTCGGGGTTGCATTGTGCAGCTTTAATTCACCGGTGCATCGGGACGGCGGACGAAGGTACGGTTAGAATCAGTGCTGGAGCTGAAACCACGACCGCCGACATCGATGCGGTCATTGAAGCCGTGACCCAAATCGCCAGTTCAATCCGCTAATCGTTGCCAAGGAAGTGACCACTGATGAGCCGCAAAGAAGAATCCAAGACGAAAGACAAACAACCCTGGTACGCCGACGGTTTGCAATTCGAATGCACTCAGTGCGGTGATTGCTGTAGCGGCGAACCTGGCTTCGTTTGGGTCGACAAAGACGAGATTGCTGCGATGGCGAAAGAACTCGATTTGTCCGTCAAGAAATTCGAGCAGCAATACATTCGCAAAGTCGGCAAAGACAAGAGCTTGACCGAGTACGACGACGGTGACTGCATTTTGCTAGATCGCAAAACTCGCAAATGCACCGTCTATGGTGGTCGTCCAACTCAATGCCGTACCTGGCCATTCTGGGATTCCAATCTGAAGAAAAAGAAAGACTGGAAAGAGACCTGTGCCGTGTGCCCCGGCGCAGGCAAGGGCAAACTTTACTCGTTGGATCACATCGAAAAGACACGCAAAGAAAAATCGGTGTGACGACGTAGACGTTGCACTTAGTGCTGGTGATCAAAAGCGGGTTCTTTGCCTTCGAAGGCTCGGTAGAAATCGAAGATCGAATCTTCCAACGCTTTTGCGGTCGCGGGATCAGCGGACTGCTTGGCCTTCATCGCCATCACCATCACTTTGTGGGCGGCCATCAATTTCTTTCCGTAAGCCGGATCGTCCGTCTTGATTTGTTGCGTCATAAAGTAAGTCGCAATGATCGACTGGATATTCGAGGCGTGCTCTTCTTTGGTGGTCACCCAACGGATTGCCTGGTTGATGTCTTGGGCCGCGGTGCTTCCCGCCAACTTGCCGAGTTCAATTTGAGCTTTTGAGATCGTGTGTTCGTCCTCAAGCATTCGCTCAAAACGCATTTGGGCGTCATAGATTCCGCAAGGCACTTGGCAATGCGCCGAGGCGACCGAATTGAAAATGACCGCGAGGGCAAGCGAAAACACGGTGGAGGCGAAAAATCGGTTCATGGTGAATACTCGTCTGAAGTGGGGAACGGCGGTTTGAATCAGCACGTATTGTAGTGACCAAGTCAAAACGTTGGCGAGGTGTGCCCGCGTCGCTAGATTTCATTTGATTCGATACACTTTGTGGCTTGCAATTCAAGTGTCTTGGCGAGATTCCCGGACACAATTTCAACTTTCTAGAACGATTTTTCAAATGACTAGCTTTGATGTTTTTGGTGTGGGGAATGCATTGGTCGATATCCAGGCCAGGGTGGACGATACGATGATTGAGCGACTGAAGCTGGATAAAGGCATCATGACGCTGGTCGAAGCGGATGTTCAGGCGGGGGTTCTGGACGAACTGAGTGGACTTCCGCTGAATCGTTGTGCCGGTGGTTCGGCGGCCAACACAATCGTTGCGGTCGCGGATTTTGGCGGATCAGCAGCGTTTGTCGGCAAAGTCGGCAAGGATGATGTCGGTGCTTTCTTTGTGGCCGACATGCGTGAACTTGGCATCGCGGTGGATGTGGATCCGGCGGATTTACCGACCGGAACCTGTGCCGTCCTGATCACCGAAGACGCTCAGCGAACCATGCTGACCAACTTGTCCGCTTCGGTGACTTTGACTGCCGACGACATCGACGAGTCTTTGATCAAGGACGCGAAATACATCTACGTCGAAGGTTACCTGTTGACGGGTGATTCGACGAAAGCGGCAGCCTATCGAGCAATGGAACTGGCTCAAAAACACGGCACCAAAATTGCTTTTACCGCTTCGGATCCATTCCTTGTCAACATGATCCGCGACGAGATTTGGGATCTGATCACCGGACCGGTGGACCTGTTTTTCTGTAACGAAGAAGAAGCGATCAGCTTGACTGGCGAGAAAGACCCGATCAAAGCCGCCGCGAAGATTCACGAGCACGCGGAAAACGTGGCTTTGACGCTAGGCGAAAAGGGTTCGATCGTGATGCACGGCGGCGAATCTTTTCCGATCGAAGGCGTTTCGGTCAAAGCGATCGACACCACGGGCGCGGGCGACATGTACGCCGGCGGCCTACTGTACGGCATCACCAACGGCATGACTTGGCGGCAAGCCGGTCACTTGGCATCGCAAGCCGCCGGCCGGATCGTCTCGCAGATGGGCGCAAGACTCGATCACAAGTTCACGCCCGAAGATGTGAAGGCGTTTAGTGAACTGGATTGAGATTTGGCAGCGATCGGTGGTGAACCAGCGATTGCAAATTGCAAGTTTAACAATGCAAATTGCAAATCTGGATGGTGATCAAATCAATTGCAAACTTGCAGTGTTCAACTTGCAATTTGCAATCCCATTACAACCAATCCGAGCCTGCCCCGACAACGATTCGCTACAGCAAACCGCCGTGAGTACGAATCGGTGTCATGTGGCTGGGTTGATCCAGGTGCCAGAACCGTTCCCACTCTTCGACGAGTGATCGAAGGTCTTCCGATGTGTACAGCATTTGCTGAACGCGTCGTTCGGGGCGAGCCGAGTAGATTGGCACGAAGCATCCGACCGAAGTCATGATGCACGCGCTGGCGAGCGTGATTTGAGCAAGCGACTTTGATAGTGAAAGTCGTTTAGTTTTAGGGGTGCGTCGCATGGCGTTCCTCCGTGAACGGTTGCTTGCTCTTAAGTCAGTTTAAGTGGTCTGTTATGTCGTTGTCTTCGATCGCTGTCTTCAATCGCTGCGTCATTCCCGAGCCATCGACTCAGGCGTCCCACCGTCCGCTAGGTGGCTCGGGGTCGGGTTTCCCCGAATTCGATTCGCCACCGGTTTGGTCGGTTGGATTGGTCGACTCGGATAAGTTGGCCGACAATTGGTCGATCATTTCATCTAAGTCCCGCACCTTTGCTTCCATGTATTTGCCAGGCTTAAAAGTGACGACATGCTTTCGGGGCACATCGACGCTTTGACCGGTTCTCGGATTGCGAGCCTTTCGAGCGGCACGAGGTTTGACCTCGAAAACACCGAAGTTCCGCAATTCGATCCTACGTTCTCTTACCAAGCAATCAACGATGGCGTCAAAGGTTTTTTGAACGATTTCTTTGGTTTGCTGCTGAGTCAGACCGACCTCTTCCGAGATCGTTCGCACGATATCTTTCTTGGTCACTCTGACTCCTTGAAATCCATTGGCTCGGCGACGGGAATCGCTGTAAACCCTTTGCCACTTTAAACTTAACAATCGTCAGTCTAGGTGGCTCCGAGAGACAGGTCAAGATCGCTACGGGCCAAAAACTGCAAGGCTTCCCCAAAAGGAAACGTTCACATCAACCGTATCGACCGGAATAACCGGCAAACTTTAGAAAAAGCTATTAGCTGTTAGCTGTTAGCTGTTAGCTGTTAGCTAAAAACGCCTGCTGAATTCAATTCGCTAATCGCTAATCGCTAACAGCTAATCGCTAATCCCTAACTCGGCGTATCAACGTCGTCCCAGTCGGCTCCGGCGAAGCAGATCAGCCAATTTAGTGCATGCTGTCGTTCCACCAGCACGCCGCCGTCCAGCCCGGCCGGTGTTTCACGGCCCTGTGTTTTGGCTTGGCGGGCAGCCCATAGCATTTGATAATTTAGGTCCAATGCGTCCAATAATTCATCGACCGGACGCAATCGCGTTTCGGTGACCAGTTCACGATCAGACCGGTCGACCATTGTTTCAGCCACCGCGGGAACGTCGCAAATCTCGGTTGGCGATTTGAGTTCAGCGTGCAAACCCAGCGCCCATTGCAACGCATACAAAGCTTCATACCGCCAAGCAAAATTGACAACGGTCTGTTGATCCGGCCCGTCGTTTTCAAGAAACGCCTGCTCGCTTGGCGTCAAAGCCTCAAACGACATTGGTGATTTCGACCGCAGTTGTTCCGAAGCGATCGGGTTTCCGCTGGCCAACGATTCGGCTCGCACGGCGACAATGAACAGAGCAAGCGTCCGCCAGCCAACCTCATCGGCGGACCGCAGAATCACTTCGTCTTCACCAATGCTTGGTGGCAGATCCTCCATCACATCGATTCCTCGATCCGCCAACAACTTTCGATTAGCGATCGATCGCTCGACTGCATCGATCGGGTGCGGGACGCGTGCCTCTTCGTCCACGGAATCATTTTCCCGATCGACCAAAACGGCTCCCTTGGGATCCCGCAGCGATCGATCTGGCATTCCAAAGATCGAATTGGTTTTGATTCCCCAGGCGGTCATCGCATCCAGGTCGTCTCGCATGACGTCAAACTGGTACCAATTGCGAGTGCGTTCCAAGTGCTGCAAGACGGCAAACAAGGTCTGAGTCATCTCCAGCTTGCCAAAGTCGCACGCCCAACCCATGACCGAGTTGAGGTGACCAACCAGATCAGAGTTCTGACGTGATTTCGTTTCAAGAATTTCACAAGGAAAGTCAGGCTGGGAATCCTGACGAAGGGTGCTGTAGGCGGTAACAATCATCGACGAAAATAGGGGGAGTGTATTGGCGGAACGCGAGAGTAATTTCTCGTGATAGACTAACATCAGAACTCTGATTCCGCATCGAAGCCAATATCGAAACTTCGATCGATTTACACTCCATCATTTTGTACCCATGCCACAAACGCTTGCGTGCCCACATTGCCAAGGATCCGTCGGGGTCGCCGACGAGGACCTCGGTTTCCACGTCACCTGCCCCCACTGCCAGGTTGATTTCCTCGCACCCGCGTTCAAGCCGGCCGGCGCAGCCAATCCGTCGCTGGGTTCAGCGTCATCAACTTCGACGCCTGAATCCGATGAAGACGATTGGCTTCAATTGGACGAAAAACCGCTCAGCCCCCAACCAAAGGTCAATCGAGACGATGAAATCCTGGCTCAGTACATGGTCAGTGATCAAGACCCGCAATCCTCGTCTTCGTCTTCGACCTCATCCTCGTCCTCGTCCTCGTCCTCAGCGGGCAGCGATGGATTTGACGATCTAGAGCTGCCGGATTTCGTCGACAATTTGCCCTCACCCACGAAGCCCAAAACAGCAAACAATCCTGCGGCCGACAACAAGCCAAAACCGGCAATCAAAAAAGAAGAATTAAAAGAGTATCGAGTCACGTGCAAGACCTGTGGCACGCCGACTTATGTCAAAGCGAAACAAGCCGGCCGCACGATCAAATGCGCCGATTGCCACTCGTCGATCACCGTGCCACCGCCACCGAAGGTTCGCAAAGCTCCCGCACCGATGCCGGAGGCGAAGGCGCTTCCAATGCAACAGAGCGCGAACGCGAATCGACGGCCCGCTCCGTTTCAGAAATCAGCCGAACGTTTGTTGGCCGAGGCGGAAGCTGCCGAAGTGGAAACGCCGCCGCCAAACTACGACACTCCAGATGTCGCGGCGTGGTTCCGATCCGTGTTTGGAATCTTCACCGATTCAGGGGTGCTGGTTCACTGGTTGGCGTTTTCGATGATCGCCGCCATCCCAACTTACATCGCAATCCGAAGCGAACAAACCATCTTGATCGGAGCTCTGTTCCCCTTCGCTGCCATCATCGGATCGCTGATCGCAGCGTGCGGTTTCGCCATCATGGAATCGGTCGCCAATCAGGAAGACAGCGTCAGTTCGTGGCCGGTGTTCGAGCCGTTTGCTTGGCTGGGGCAATTGTTTTTAGTTGCCGCCGCCGCCGCGGTGCCTCTTGTTCCCGTCGCAGCCGTGTTTGGATTCCTGATCGGGCCATCGCTGTTACTTGTGCTGGTCGGACTGTTCGCCGTCTACGCGCTGTTCCCGTTTGTATTGCTTTCGATGATGGACATGGACAGCCCATTTGTGCCGTTCTCGGCTGAGGTCGCACGCAGCGTAACGCGGTGCCAAGAACCTTGGGGCGGGCTCTACTTTTCATCAGGAATTTTGTTCTTTGCGCTGTTCCTGTTGATCGCATCGATGACAACGATGGCCGGCGATTCGGGGCTGATCATTTCCATCACCGCAACCGTCGGTGTCATCTTTATCTACTTCGCGATGATTGGCCGGTTAGCCTATGCGATCGGACAAAGCGACGAATCGTAGGGTTGCAGGGTTGCAGGGTTGCAGGGTGGTTCATCAAGCCGCGCGGCGCTGAGGCATCGCCGGTTCGGCCTGCTTGAATTCAAGCACCTCGGCGCGATCGTCGCAGCACAGCACGTCTTCGCTGTGAATTCGTTTCGCCAAGCTCTTAGAACCGACTGCACCAAACGCCTGGCCAATTGCTTCAGAGAATAAACCGGGTTTGACGATGCATCCAAGTGCTGCGACAGCAGATGATTGCAGTGATGTTGACCAACCACCGCCGTAGAAATGATTTTGCAATCCGCGAAGTGTTCGGCCACGATTGAAACCGGATATCTCTGATTGCAAGACTTCTTGTTCGCAAACAACGTCGCACTGATCCGCAACCACGCAGCGCCATCCCGCACCGCTGGCCAAGTGTTCGTAGGCGACGCTTGCGGCGGTGACATCGGAACCGACGAAGGCATCGGCGAGTGAACACAACAAATCGGTTCGCCAAAAAGACGCCTGTAAAAACGCACCGACGGACTGGCTAGACGGTTGCTTGATCGATTTGCGTCCACGCGATGCAGGGCGGCAAAGGCGAGTCGCCGAGTCTTCCCAACCAGCCGCGATGATTCGGTTACTATGACGGTCGCGAATCACGGGAGCGACGGAACCGCAATCGAAGTGCTCGAACTTCTCGAGTGCTGCGTCGGTCCAACCCGGTGTGGCGATCACACCGCTGGCGAGAACGTGCGTGAACCGGCCCATGGCGACTCGAGCACCTGCGGCGACCAAATCCACCAATGAGGTCGAATCACTTTGCACGAACTTTACTTCGTCGCAAAGGTCGAACGGATCGTCGTAGCGACCGTCGTGGCACACCAGGATCTCAGTGTCCGCAGGTCGATTTTCAAGAATGCTGATCAACGTCTCTTCAAAAGCCAACGCATCGCTTTGAAGCGGCACGATGATCGAAAGACGCGAAGCTGTTTTAGACACGCGTGACATCAAATCCATTTGATTGCCCATGCTGTTGGGTACCGTTTCCATATCTTTGCTATTTCATCGGAGTGATTGCCGGCGGATATTGAGATCATCGTTTCCTCCGAGCGTGGAAGCTGGGAAGTTGACGTGACTGGCCTACGAAGACACTCGCTAACCCGCACACTTTCACTTTTGTCAGTTTCACGCCATCCTATCGGGCAAACGATCATGCCCGTAGCTGATCCCGCCAGGGTTCAGTCTTCGCTGAGTACCGAGTACCGAGTACCGAGTACCGAGTACCGAGTACCGAGTACTGAGTACTGAGTACTGAGTACTGAGTACTGAGTACTGAGTACTGAGTACTGAGTACTGAGTACTGAGTACTGAGTACTGATACCCTGGCGGGATCAGCTACTGAGGCGGGGTTGGTTACGGAAGATTTGTCCCTTAGCAACGCCCATTCAAGGCTTTATTGATGCAAAAACGTAAGCTTTCCTCCCACGCCGTCGAATCCACCGCAATCGAAATCAGCGAATTGGGGTTCGGCGGTTGGGCCATCGGCGGTGGATGGGGCGACCAAAGTGATGTGCAATCGATCGCGTCGCTCCACCTGGCGATCGAAAAAGGCATCAATTTCATCGATACTGCGGCCGGTTACGGGAATGGGCACAGCGAGCGTTTGATTGGCGAGGTCATCAATCAGCGAAGTGAAGAGGTCTTCATTGCGACCAAGACTCCGCCATCGCCAGGCCCCTGGCCACCGAGTCCCTATTGTCGTTGGCAAGATCGGTACAGCGCCGCGTATCTACGCGACAACTTGCACACGCGACTGACCAATCTAAAGACTGATCGCGTTGACCTGTTGCAACTGCATACCTGGACCCGCGCCTGGAATGATGACCCACAACCCTTGTTGGTTTTGCGTCAATTGCGAGATGAAGGAAAGATTGGTTTGATCGGCGTCAGCACGCCTGAACACGATCAGTCCTGCGTGATCCAGTTGATGCGAGATGGTTTGGTCGATGTCGTGCAAGTCATTTTCAATCTGTTCGACCAAGAAGCAGCCGCACAAATTCTGCCGGTGGCCGCCGAAACAGGAACTGGCGTGATCGTTCGAGTTGCCTTGGACGAGGGATCGCTAACCGGAAAGTACGGCGCTGATCATCAATTCCCAGATGACGATTTCCGCAGTCAGTTTTTCGCGGGCGATCGAATGCAGCGGACTGCGAATCGAGTAGATGCGATTCGCGAAGACATGGAAACGCTGGGGATTGCCGACGATTACTCGCTGGCCGACGTTGCGATCAAGTTTGTTCTTTCAAGACCCGAAGTCAGCAGCGTGGTGGTCGGAATGAGAAATCCAGATCAAGTGGAAAAGAATGTTCGCGCATCGTCGCTGCAAGACTTGAGCAGCGAAGCTCTGAACGTATTGCAACGACATCACTGGAACCGAGGAATTTGGTATGCAGGAAAATAGCTGATGAATGATTCCAAGACTTTACTGACCGCCGCAATCACCGCCGCCAAATTGGGTGGCGATGTTTTGATGCGGTATCTGCGTGACGGAGTTGAAATACGATCAAAAGACCGATCCGACGCAAAGACATACGACTTGGTTAGCGATGCGGACATCGAAAGCGAAAAGGCAATCGGAAATTATCTGAAACAACAGTTCCCCGATCACGCTTTGTTGGGCGAAGAAAACCTGCAAGCCGACACAGACTCGGCAGACCTGTGGATCATTGACCCACTTGATGGAACGAACAACTACGCTCACGGAGTTTTGCAATTCGCCGTATCGATCGCCTACTATCGCGATGGCAAACCTGTCGTCGGAGTCGTCTTCAATCCGGCACGTGACGAGTTGTACACGGCAACGATCGGCGGCGGCGCTTTTCTAAACGGAAAACCAATTCAAGTGAACCAAGAACGCACGCTGGCGGAATCGTTGGTCGGTTGCGGTTTCTATTATGACCGCGGTGCGATGATGCGAAAAACGTTGTCGGCGATCGAGGCATTCTTCGAAAACGATATTCATGGCATTCGTCGCATGGGCGCGGCCTCATTGGATTTGTGTCACGTCGCTGCCGGACAATTCGGCGGCTACTTTGAATACCACTTGGCTCCATGGGACTTCGCCGCCGGTGCGTTGATTGTTAGCGAAGCAGGTGGCCAAGTGTCCGATGCCAACGGCGAACCACTACGATTGAAAAAGACAAGCATCCTGGCAACCAATACACACTTGCATGATGCAATGCTTACGATCACAAAGAAACATCATTAAACAGGCAAGCAGAGCCTGGGAACCAATTCCAAGGCCTACGTCAATTCTTGGTCACCAATTCTTCGTCACCAACGAAAAAAGGCGACGTGCTCATTTACGTGAACACGTCGCCTTGATGCTGTCGTTCTAATCTCGTCAAAAAACGAGCCTGTTTGAATTACCTGTTTGAATTAATCAAGGAAGCCGACCAAATCTTGGCTTCGGCTTGGCTGTTGCAACTTGCGAACTGCCTTGGCTTCGATTTGACGAATTCGTTCGCGGGTTACTTTGAAAATATGTCCGACTTCTTCCAGCGTGTAGCTGTAGCCGTCGCCAAGTCCGTATCGAAGCTTGATGATTTCACGTTCGCGATACGAGAGTGATTTCAACACGCCTGTGATTCGGTTGCGAAGCATCTCTTGTGTCGCGCCAATCTGCGGGCTCTCGGCGGTACTATCGGGAAGCAAGTCACCAAATTGGCTGTCTTCGCTGTTACCGACAGGACGATCCAACGAGATTGGAAAACGGCTCATTGTCAGCACGCGGCGTGCTTCTTCGACGGTGACGTCGGCACGACGAGCGGTTTCTTCAATCGTGGGTTCACGACCAAGTTCTTGCAACAATTGACGAGCGACATTTCGCACGCGACTCATCGTTTCCACCATGTGAACGGGGATCCGAATCGTGCGGCTTTGGTCAGCCACGGCGCGAGTGATCGCTTGGCGAATCCACCAGGTTGCATAGGTACAGAACTTGAAACCGCGACGGTATTCAAACTTATCGACCGCACGCATCAAACCCGCGTTGCCCTCTTGGATCAAATCCAGGAACGACAAACCGCGGTTGCGATACTTTTTGGCGATCGAAACCACCAAACGCAAGTTGCCTTCGCTGAGTTCACGTTTGGCTTGTTGGTAATCGGAATAAACCCGATTCAACATCGCAACACGATGACGAAGCGAGACAGGAGTTTCTTGGCAAGCAGTCAAAATTTGACGGCGCTCACACAGCAATTGTTCGCGAACTTCACGACCATGCTTGGTGCGTTTCTGCGACGAAATCTCTTCATCGATTTGTTTCAATCGATCGGAGAACTTTGCCAGCAGGCCAATTCGTGTTTCGATTCGCTGAGTCCGCAAACCCAACTCTTCGATCAGACGCACGGCGCGACGACGGCGACGGGCCAGCGAACGCCAAGCTTCGGCGCGACGACGTTGGGAAGCACTCTTGCTGAGTGCGACTTTCCAATCGTGGCGATTTCGTTTTAGCAGAGTTTGCAGCGTACGCAGGTTGTGTGGCAACCGACCAATGATCTGTTCTTTTTCTAGCCGATCGGTCACAGAAACTTGCACGGTTCGGTCAAACGGCAATTGCCCACGATAAACCTTTTTCAAGGTCTTGTAGGCTTCCACCAGCACGTGATGGTTTTCAAGCAGTTTGGTACGAAAGCGTCGGCGAGTTTCTTCGATTCGCTTGGCTAATTCGATTTCTTCTTTGCGAGTGAGCAATGGGATTTCGCCCATTTGCGTCAAGTACATGCGAACCGGATCGTCGGACCAACTTTCGGTCTCTTCGCCGGCCAATAATTCGTCGGGGCTGTCTAGCTGAACTTCGCCATCGGCACGTCGAGCCATCTCGACTGCAACCGCATTGTCTTCGTTCTCATCAGCGGGAAGCTTCCGAAAGCCTCCGGTCATCGCTTCAGTGCTCTGTGCTTCGACGGATTCAAATTCGTCCAAGAGGGTGTCGAACAAGAGTGGAACTCCTAAGGATCAGAAAAATGGTGTTTGAATTTGAGATAATCGGACGTTTGTCAGGTCATGTTTGTTTGCTAGGTCGAGGCTGCCAAGTCAAAACTGGGGAGGACGACTTTTGTCAATGCGTAACGTCAGATCATCGAGTTTGTAATGATGAGGTCGGCGGTCAATTAGTAGGTTGAATGTGTGATGACAGGGACAGAGCACACATCGAGATGGGAGACGCCGTTGGGCCAGCCACTTTCACTTGCGAAAGAAGGCTCACCCAGAAACCTACCACCCTATTATATGTCCGCCCGAATCAAGTTGATCCACGACCTGAGTTGGAAAAATTTTCCTATTGAAAGGATTTGTCCAGCTCGGGTCCGCAGAAACATTGAACCAGTTATTTCTACCAAGCGTAGTCTCAATCACCTAAGTAAACGCCGAAAAGCGATTCTGTCGATGACTTTTTGACTTTGGTAAAATACCATCCATTGGCTGGCAGTTAGCGGGCGTGGACCACACGGATTGATGATTTTGGACTCATTCCAAAACCCAGGGTGAACAATAGTTCGCTTTAAGTTGCCGCGTTAATGGCTTGGAAGCCTAACCGGCGAATGGGTGAAGGTTGCTTTCTGCACGTCCAGATTTTAGTCTCAGGCATCGGCCGGTCCAGTCATGTTGGCCTCAATTCTTCACCATTTCCTTGACGATTTTCATGTATTCACTTCCCTGTGATCATTGCGACCAACCGATTGCCGTGTCGCCGTCCAAGGCCGGTCAAGCGATGGAGTGCCCTCACTGCGGGAAATCGACATTGGTCCCCAATTTGGGCGAACTAAAAAGAGTCGCCTTGGCCGATGCCAATCACGAAACCGCGCCGATTGTCGCTGAATCAACCGGAGCCTCAGCGACGGGTTCGATTGCGTTTGTGGCCTTGGCCTTGCTGGCAACCGCATGCCTAGTCGTCGCAAGTTTCTGCGGAATTCGTTGGTTTTTGATCGAAGTCCCCACCACCACCGCTCAGCACATCAAAGAAACGGAAGCAGCCTTACAGGATGCGTCGGCGGCTCAGTTGATCATCGAATATGAGAGCATCGAAGAATACGGAATCGACGTCGATAAACCATTTCCCTATCAGATAATTGCCAACACAAAATCCGAATGGGGGTTTAATGCAGTCGTTGCCGCCGCCGTCGGCAGCTTGGCCGTTGTGGGTGCAGCGGTCAGTTCGACACGTCGCTAAAAGCTGACCAAACTGGACCGCATTTTTTTGGCATCGGACTGGCATCGCGAATTGGACACTTAGTCAGTCGAGTGCCCGACTGTCCAGTATTCGATTCAAAATCAAAACGTAGCTGATCCCGCCAGGGTTCAGGCTAGTTTTGGCACAAGCTCAACTGAACCCGGGCGGGATCAGCTACGGGCAGTTGCCTAACGACGACGCATTACGTAAACGACATCCTCAGTCGAAGCGTCCACGGTGATGGGCTCGTCGATTTCATAAGCAAAATCGTAGGTCGCGACGACGTCCCAGCACTCGCTCGATCGAATCAGCCGGTTCATCTGTGCCGGCGTGTAGCTTCGCAGCACGAGTTCATCGACGATCCGCAGGCTTTGCGAGGGGCGATGAACGTCAAAGTAGATTCCAAAACGCTCAACCCGGCTTTTGGCATCTCTTGAATTGGTCCACATGTGAGTGTTGATCGATAGATGACCTCGCCGCGCGGACCACGATTCAGTTTCGCTGGGCGGGACAGTGGTTGGCGTTAAATGCACTCCCAACAAATAGATGCCGCCTTTGCGAACTGCTTCGCCCATCGATTGCAGGTGACCGCGAGCCGCTTTCTCGGTCCCAAGATGACGGAAGCTGTTGATGGTATTGAACGCGATGTCGTACTTGCGGCGGACTTTAAAATCAGCCATGTCGGCCACAAACGCGGTCTCCGGAAATCCTTTTCGTTTTAGCCTGGCGTTACAGAAATCAACTGCATTGGGATTCAGGTCCAATCCAGCGACGTCGAAGCCGCGTTTGGCTAACCAAAACAGCAATCGTCCCGTCCCGCACGCCGGCTCGAACATTCGCCTGGGGGCTCGAGTCAGGTAAGCTTCACCGCAAGCCAGAATGAACTTGATCTCCGCAGCACAATCAGCCCCAAAAACCAAATCATAGAACTTTGGATGGTCATAGATCGATTCGTCAACAACGGGCCAGGCACAGGCGGTGGGTGGATGGCTGGAATTCTGATTCATCGAACAGGATCCAATCCCATCGCTCGACGAATGATGCCAATCTGTCCGGCGTGAATATGTTCATGCAATGGGCAAAACAAAACCGCACCCAACTTGGTCGGGTACGCCGCGTAAGGCATGTCGATCGGCTCCAGTAATACCTCGGGCGCGACCGATTCCAGAACCGCCATCGATCGATCATGGATCGCAGCCATGCGTTCGATCAACTCATCGCTGCTGAGTTGCTTGGCCGTATCCGATGATGGCGTCGAGCCGCGTGTGTAAGCCTTTCTGAACTTGCCGGGAATCAGTTCCAGGTCCTCATCTTGTCGCCCTTGCAAGCGAAACATCAGCAAACCGTACTGACTGACCGTCAAGTGTCCGACTTGCCAAGCGATGTTGGTTGTCATCCCGCCTGGAATTTCAAACCATCGATCTTGTGGCGTCGCGTTTAGCAAACCCAATGTGTAGTCACGAGCAAAGCGGATCTGTCCGATCGCTGCTTGCAGCATGATGGTGGCGGTCGGAAGATCAGGCAGCGGTGGATGTTCAGTTTTTTGATTCATCCCGCCGATGATACCCCATGCCAACCGCGATGGAACCGGCGGTTTACTTCGGCGGTTTACTTCGGCGGAAACAAGTTCGCGATGACCAGCTTGGCGTCAGGCAAACAAGCGGGACGAATGATTTCATTTTCGTCGAACGATCGCACCTCGCGAAACAGTTCGCCCTGCGGTTACCGATGCACGGTCACCATTCGGCCAGGAACATCGACCTGCCAGTATTCACCCACACCGGATTCCGCATACAGTTGCAGTTTCTCGGTCCGATCAAACCGCGAACGGGTATGACTAACTTCGATCAGTAAATGAATGTCATCGGGGCTGGGGTGTTCGTCGTGGTAGCGACGCCTTGTCACCCAAGCAATGTCCGGTTCGGGGCAACTCATTCGATCAGGAATACGAACTGGTTTTTCTACTCGAACTGTGAACCGCCGCTAAACGCTTTCAAAACTCCACTCGTTCAAGACATCGATCGGGTCAGAGTGTTGGGCCCCTGAGGATTCATCTGCACAATCCTTCCGTGAATCAGTTCGATTTATCCAAGCGTCTGATCAAACGCCCCCGCATCAACCAGCGTTTCAAACTGCTCGGTCGCAATCGGAACCGTCACCGGTTCAATCGAAGTCGTTCGGTCATTGGAAATCATGTTAGCCATGTCCGCGTTCTAGTCGCCTCGGCAGCGGACAAGCAATTCAGGACGCGTTCCTGCCAACGCAAATCAGCTTTCCGGAACAGGACATGAGCCGTGATCGCGTAAGCGGCCGGGCCCAAGGAACTCGTGACCAGCTACTCAAAAAAATTGTCCATCCTGTAAAACTGATTTTGTATGCCTACAAAACACGCTTGGTCGCGCTGACTGCACGCTGGTGCAAGCGGTTGGTTTGGTAGGCTTCGACTAATCGTTCTAGCATTTCGATTCGGTATTGGATGCGTTGGCCTCGCTCGGTGTCTCGCGTGCATCTTGGGTGATCGAAGACTCGGATTTCCTGAACGGTCGGGACGATATCGATGCCGTCGCGAATCGCTGCGTCGACCGACTCGAAATGATGATGCTCGGCCAGCACGATTCGGTTGGGTTCCAGGACGAGTGTGTATCCGTAGTCGCCGTAGGCCTCGGAAAATGCACCGTCGATCGTGATCGCTTTGCCGCTGCGTTTTAGCGGCGATTCGCCGGCTTCGACTTTGACGGGAACGTGGCCGTTGACGATCAAGCCGTCGGCTGTTTCCATTCCAAATTCCGTCAACACGCGATCGCAAAAATCGACTTCGTGAATCAGTGAAAAGTACGGATCCTTGGTTTCGCGGTGCGGCGTTTTATCAGCGATGAAATCTCGCTCAAAAGTTGCGATTCGATCTTTTCCAAACAACGGACTGCGCGGGCCGCTCCACAGGTACCACAGGAAATCAAGATCAGCTTCTTCGGATCGCTCGACCGCGCGTCGCACAACCGCTTCGATCCCCTCAAACAATTCACGTCCCGCGACCGCTTCTCCGTCAACCTTTAGTGGTAGGAAATTTCCATCGGCATCAACCGGCACGCAACCGTGAAAGATCAAACAATCGTCACGCCGCAGATACATCGAACCGTGCCCGACCATGTATTGCATTTGTTCTCGCAGTTTTTGACTGTTCAAAAATGAATGCTTCAGTCGCTTGAGACAGGCGGATTCTTCTGGCGTCAATTCATACGGGTTCTCGGGATCGATCGTTGGAAAATGATTGTCACGCAAGTCGTAAACTTGCCCATCAATTTCAATCGTGCCGCGTTGGTGGTCGATCCGGTGCAACAGTCTTCGGTGGTCCAGTCCCCAGTGCGGATTCCGCGCAATCAATTTGCCTTCGAGTTTAAACTGCATCACCGCGGCTGCTTTTTGCATTCGCGCGACGACTTCCATCGGCCGCATACCTTCGCTTTTGGGCATGAAGAACTCGGCCGGGTCGTCTGCGTAGACGGTGCGGGCAAGGTGTTCCAGTGGAGTTAGCGGAACGCTGTAACCTTCGTCCAGTTGACCCAAGCGACGATAACGCAAAGAGACTCGCAGCACGGTGCAGATCAAAGATTCGTTGCCCAGCGACGCCCCCAGCCACAATGCATCGTGGTTGCCCCAAATGAAGGCCACGTTGGGTTGGAGACGAAGATAGTCAACGACAAGATCGCCACGCGGACCGCGATCCCAACAATCGCCACCGATCACCAATTCGTCGACCGCCAAGTTGCGAATCGCCCGCCCGAGCAAGTGGATCAAGTGCAGCGCTCGCCCGCGACGGACCAATTCGTCCAACATCGCTGCAATGAATTCCGGACCGCGCTCGGTCGACGGCGCGTGCATCATTTCCAGCAGCAGTTCGCTGTACTCAGCCGGGAAAAGCTTGGTGGCTAACCGAAGGCTAAAGTTCGATACCAGATCGCGAAGTAGTTCGAGCTGTGGTGCCAGCATTCGTGCGGCATAAGCTTTCACCTCCTCGGGATGTTTCAACGTGTCTTGCATGCTTTGCGTTACTTCCGCGGGATAGAAAGTAAGCGTCAGGAACTCCGACATTTCCTCTTCGTCCATCCGTCCCGCAAACATTTCTTCGACCAATGGCCGAAGCGTTCCCGACGCATTATTGATGACGTGCTGAAGCTTCTTGTCTTCGCCGTGAATGTCGCTGATCACGTGAACAGCACTCTTGGGCAGCGTTTGCACCGCAGCCAAACGTGTCACTTCAGCGATCGCGGAGTCAACATTGGGGTACTCCAACGAGAGCAATTCCAAGACAGAAAGATCTGCTTCGGGACGCTTGAATGACAGCGATGGATTGAGCATTTGATTTGGCTACGGGAAAACGAATTGCTTGGACGTCGATTCAATTTGGTCTGCGACACCGTGTGAGTTTAGCTGATCGATGGAGCAATAAGTGGTGTAGCGAAACTCGCCAAGAGTTTCGGCAACTCGGCAAAAAGTGGTGTAGCGAAACTCGCCAAGAGTTTCGGCAACTTGGCAAACCGAAAGTCTTGGCGACTTTCGCTACCAATTTCACCGCCGCTCATTGTTCCGACGGTCCTTCGGAACTGTCCCGAAACAAGTTCCGTATTTGGCGAAGTTTTTGACAACTCTCGGTGAACGCCAGCAATTACCTCGACCGCGCAGCGGGAGGAGGTCGGACGTTTCAGCGGCCGGAAGGGGGCGAGCGTTGATGATCGCAAACCCTCTCCCTCGCTTTGGCTCGACCTTTCCCGCAGGGCGGGAGAGGTGAAATTACGCGTAAAACGCCCGTTTTCAAAACAGTGAACGCCACCAAGTGGTCGGCTTGGGAATCACGATTTGATCAGCATTCGTCTGGTTCTGGAACAGTTTGATGATGGCAAAAGATGGATGGACAAAAAATGAAAATAGAGGGGATACAAATGAAGAACGGGTTTCCATTTTTTGCCAAATTGCGACGTCTATTCCCGGTCATTGGTGGCGTTCACCGAGAAGTGTCGCAAAGTTAAATCGTAATTTTCAGCCGTCTCATGCCGCTAATTTCCAAATGCCGAACGGAAAGCGGCGAAGTCGGTCAGGCTGACTTCGCCATCGCGGTCGGCGTCTAAGCCTCCGACTAAATCCTCTTGACCAAAGACGCTTCGGAAGGCGGCAAAGTCGGTCAGTCCCACGGTACCGTCTCCATCTGCATCGCCGTAATCGCGGAAAAAACTGTCTACGCGATTGGCGGTGTTTCCAAAACCATCAAACCGATATCGCAATTCATAGGTTCCATCGGCAAGCGTGCTGGCGAGATCGGAATCGATTCCATTAATTACTGAGTCGCCTGCGGTGAACGTCAACGTCGCAGTCGTTTTGCCACCTCCGTTGTCCGTATCAACCAACAGGCCACTGACGATTTCATTGGTTCGCGTATTTGTTAGTTCAAAGTTACTGGCATCAAGCGTAACGATCGAATCGAAGTTCACGGTGATGGAGGTGACTTCCGATCGCGTCGGTCGGCCCGCGTTGATTTCGATCGAATCGACGTTCGGTGCCGAATTCACGCTGCCGGGCGTGGGAGCAGCGGCCTGCCAACTTCCCGCGAAAGCACCCAGCGTTGATGGGCCGATTCGGTTGAGGGAATTGCCCGAACCGTCTGCGGAGACTGGCCAAGGAGCCAAGTCGTCGTAGACCAATTCATCAACATTGACGTTTGGCTGAATCATTGGATCATCCATTGGCGGATCATCGGGCGATTGCAGTTTGACCAGGCCGTTGCTGTTGGAGAGCGAACCCGTGAATGGACCGAGTAGCGTCACACCACCACCGGTAATGCCGTAATGATTGTTGAATGCGGTCACGTCGCTGGTGTTGCTCGGTTCAAAAGGAACGATGACCAAACTCTGGCCCGCTGCAATCGATTGCCCCTCAGCGAAATTGAAGTCGCCTTCTCCACGAAGTCTCCAGTTCGACAAGTCGATCGTGCCATCGGTCCAATTGGTGACCTCGATAAATTCCAGGTTGTCTTCGTCGGCGGCATCGGGGTGATACTGGATTTCACTAATCACGACGTCCGAAAAAGCGAACGCGCCGTTGGTCATTCCCAGGCTAGGTTGGTGCAATGGGACCAACCGCGAACCGTCGGGCGTGCGTCCCAAAGACACGCCGTTAAAGGTTGCGCCGAATTCGACCGCGTCTTCGATTCGAGTGACGACGCCACCGGACGCTTGAGACAAGTAAACCTGATCACCTTCGGCGGCATTGAGCCCAAAGCTAACCTGCCCAGGCAGGGCGGGATCGAGATTAAAGTCGCCTGCATCAAAGACGACCAAAGCACCAGGTTGCAGCGCCGGCATCGTTGGGATCCGATACTTCAATAGATTCTCGCTCGAATCGCTCAACCACCAACCACTGATGTTGATCGGCTGATCGCTGGAGTTGCGTAGTTCAATCGAATCGGATTGAGGCGGGTCGGTATGCGCAAGGATCTCGTTGACAACGATTCCCCGCGGAGCCACTGATGCGCTGCCGGGGGTTCCGCCAAACACGCCGCTGGCGGTCCAGCGATAGGGCTTGTCCAGTTCCGCGGCGGGCGTGTTCAAAGGATCGGTCAGCGAGAGCGTGCCACCGTTGCCGTCGGCGGCAAATGGCCAGGGATCACTGTCGCGATAATCAACGGACATGATCACGTTATTGGCTGAATCGATGACCTCGATTTCTTCGCCACTGTTGTTCAAGGCACCTTCCCAGACGCCTAGCACAAGGATCGGACCGCTGCCGGATCCAGCGTAACGAGCTGAGAAACCATCAGCGTCTTCGACCACGACTGCACGTTGCCCCGGAGCGAGCACGGTATCACCGAAGTCAAAACGAACGGCGTCCGATAGACTTAATCCCGACAGCGCGATCGACTCAGTGGCCGAGACATTCATGACTTCAATAAAGTCTTCTACATCGTCTCCGCCATCGTTGTAATTAATTTCGGTGATCCGAAAATTCGTCGCGTCGGCGGGTTCGCCGGCCACGACAAAATCAGACGATTGCAGGGCCGACCATTGGGCACCCGCATCGCGTGCGCGGGTGCGAATTTGAACTGATTGATTCAGCACGATTGGATCGCTCTGGAACGCCGACGCCACCCCCAACAACCTAGCATCGAAACTCAAGTCGCTGCTGGTGACCGGTCCGGTGCGTTGACCGTTGACGACACTGCGGATCTGATGCACTTCGATCGCAAGAACATTGTTGCCGACCACCAACAGGTTCGGATTCAGCGGAATGTTGATAAACGAATTGCCGTCGTTGCCAGCCGGACCGCTGGCGCTGGTGGAATAGCTAATCGCGCCGCTTGGCATGTTGATGCGATCGGCCTCGACACCATTCAAGTAGACCACGGCTCCATCGTCGACCTTTAACTGCAACGTTAGCGCGTCGAAGTCATTGGAGAGCGTGAAGGTTTTGCGGAAATAGGATGTTGGATGTTTGTCTTGTTGATTGGAGCCATACGAAATCTCCGTCGCCTCATCGGATTCGCCGTACCCAAGTTCGGCGTCGCCTTCGCTCCATCCTGAATCATTAAAACTGGATGATCGCCATGCGGTCCCCAGGTCGGTTCCGGTGTCGTCGTACTTCCACGATTCGCCGTCATCGATCAGTGTTCGTTGACCCGCGATCCCGTTGAATTTGATCGCGTTTGGACTAACACCGCCGCCGGGAAGACGTGGGTCGGAGCCATCGGTCGTGTAATAGATCTCACCGGCTTCGGCGGCGAACGTTAGTTCGCTGCCAGCAGCGGCCGCGCCGCCGGCTTGGACATTGGAATTGATCAGCGTTTGAGGCGCATCGATGCTGGGGAAGAATCCAAGGTTTTCGTATGCGTCCAGGACAATGCCTGAACGAGCTGGGAAGTAAGTATTGATCAACCGGTCGATCTCGGGCGTCCAATGGCCGCCCTTGGTGTACGGCTGCGACTCGCGGTTATCACCCCAGCGAGCGGATTCGGCAACGATGGCGTCTTCCAATTCAGCCACACGCGCATTCCATCTCGTTTCGGTGGCCGACGGTGTTAGCGCTCCGCCTTCGGAAAAGTGCAGGTGCAATCGGTCGCCAAAGCGGACAATGAATTCTGGAATGTCTGAAAGGTCAGCCAGCATGCGGGTCGCGTCAGTGATCGTTCCGGGCAGTTTCGCATTGACGCCTTCCAACGTCCGCTCGCTATCCCAGGAATACATCCGCCACTTGGCACCGTCTAACCCGCCCCCCGCGGCCCGCCAATTGCCGTTGAATTTCAGGTCATCATTGCCGCCGTAGGCATTGATGATCGTCCAGTCGATGAAATTATCGACGTCCAAACGATTGGTCACTTCGGTCCAATTGCCAGCCGCTGCTGCGGCCTTCAGTGCATTGAAAGATGCGATCGTCCCATCGACTGGCGATCCACCGTTGAGTGCATCGATGCGATCATCGTCGCCACCATGGTACTCGGCATAGTGCGACGCATCTGCTCTTTCGTGAACGTTGTAAACGCCCCAATACAAACCATTCAAATACAGGTTCGCATAGGACCCGCGTCCGCCATCATCATTGCCCATTGCAATCATCGAATCGCGAATGAATTGATCGCGAATCAACGTCCCGCGATCGCGTTGATTTGAATCGCGGTGGATCCACGAATTGTTGTACATCGCCCGCAATTGAAGGCTGTTAAATTCGGTGACCGGCGAATCGGCAAACAGCGGATAATCAAGTCGCGATGCACCGTAGATCGACCGAAATCGAAGACTCATCGAATGCTTGGCCGAAGCCGAAGGATTACGACTCGCACCGCCGGCGATTTTGAGACCGGCATCGACCTGGAATCCGGACTCTCCGTCCGCCAAAATCCACTCCACCGACGTCGCAACCTCGATCGTGTCATCTTGTGGGTTACTGTAGATGCCGGCTGGGCCAAAGATATTGTCGACATCCGAGGTCAGCGACAACGTCGGCAGTGATTCCAATGCCGCCAGGACATCGGCGCGGCCGGTCGGGTTTCCTGGGCCAGCGATCTCTGGATCGATTTCATAATCAATAAACCTCGGTAGACCCGTGGTGGGAAAACCCGCTGGGGCGGAGGGCTGATCGACAACGTCGTTCAAGTAGAAATACGACTGAGTATCAACGTTGGTTTCTAGCAGACCGTTCTTGAACGCCGCGGCACGCAAGACTGTCGTTGTATTAATCGGGACCGAAGCCGTCGGCGCGGTGTTGGCACCGACGAATACCGCCGTTCCGTTGGACAGCGTCGGCTCACTGCCGTCGGTGGTGTAAACCAGCGTCGCACCCTCGGTCGCCGAAGTCACGTCCACGACAATTGGCGAGGTGTAGAACCCACGGTCCAAGCTAAAGGTTGTGTCTTCGACGAATCCTTCCACGCCAATTCCGTTTGCTGTGCGCGGCGTTGGTGTGACGAAGTAGCGATTCGTATTTCCTGATGAATCGATCCCAAACGAAATGTCACGTTGCTGATCAGGATAGTCGCTGGTTGCCGACCCAAACTCGTTGGCGACCTGGCCACCGGGTTGAACCAGCGCCAAGTACTCGCCGCCGGCGCTGAGTCTGAAATTGGTATGCAGTTCGCCGGTTGAAGGTTCGGGCACACCATCACCGGAGGCAAACACAACCAGGAAATCACCTGCCGCTAATTCTGATTCCGGTGTGTCAGGAAACGTCCACTGATCCAATTCATCGGGATCGTCGGTCAACGACCAGCCCTGCAAGTCGCCCGCGGTGCTACCAACGTTCCGAATCTCGATCCAATCCGAAGACCGACTGTAGGCGTCGAGCAAGGAAGAGCCGTTGGAAGCAACAAACTCGGTGATTAGAAAGTCGGCCGCCAGTAACTGGCGTTTCTCGAGCGATTCCAGGCGGTTAAGACGTGACTTCGTTTTACGCGAGCGTGGCATGTGTTCCCTGGAAGAGGAGGTGTGTTGTTTCGTTAAAGAAATTAACTCGAAATGACTTCATGAGAATTAGATTGAATCAAATCCCAACCCGAACGCGCCAGCGAAGGATTTCCGCGTCAAACAACATCCCTCGATCACGCGTTCGGGTTGGGGAATCGGGAAGTTGTTTCTGGGCAGTTTCGAAGCAGGACTCGATCAGTGTTCTTTGAACGAAGCATCAGGCAAAAAGTTCTCAATCCCAAGACTGGAAATCACAACAAATGAGTCACGTGCCAATCAAGAAAGAGCGATGATCGACCGGTATTCCATGAGAGACGATCACATGGCTGGCAGACCGTATTGGAGGGACTGTCCTGAAACGAGTTCCGTCTTTGGCGAAATCTTCTGTAGCTGGGCCCGCCCCAGGGTTTAGTACCTATTCAGTCGGGTGCAGCTAATGACGGACTGAGCAGGTACTGAACCCTCGCGGGCCCAGTTACGGGAAAACCGGGAAGTCATTGTCGGCCAGCCCCTTAGTTAAGCGAAAACCGGCGACATAACCCGTAGCGATATGTCGCTCCGCTCAGACGAGCAAGCCAATAATAACCCGCGGCGTAAGCGGGGGATCTGCGTTTATCCCTCGCTTACGCCGCCGGTTACCATTGCCGGGCGCGTCCGCGCAACGAAAACGGCGAGACGGGTTACTGCAACCCGTCTCGCCGTGATCGATGTTCCGCTAACAGTCAATCTGGATTCACATCCAAAAAGTCTGCTTACTTACGTCGGCGTCGTACCAAACCGCAAACGCCAGCCACGCCGAGAATGGCAAGCGAGGAAGGTTCGGGAATGACGGTGGTTCCAACGGACGCGACCAAGGCGCGATCATTACGGATGGTGCCGTTATCCTGCACCACGCTGACAAGGTAAGCTGGATCTGCCGCCCCACCAGCGAAGCTACCGACTGCCTGAAGTCCGTAAACGTTGTTGCCAGGCAAGTCCAAAATAGCCGGGATAGCAGTTGCGTCATTCTGAAATGCGAAAAACAACCGGTCGCTAGTATCTGCCAGATCAGCGTTGGAAGTTACAGTAATTCCAGTAAAGGTGTAATTGATCGGTGAACCATCGCCACCACCGAATGTTGCCGCAGCATCCGATGCGCCAAGAAAACCCGTTAAATCGGTGCCGTCGTAGCCACTGTAAACACCCAAAAACAGATCAACCACTTGGGTATTTTGGCTGCTCCCTACCAAACCGATGCTGTCGACAGAGTAGGTCACGTTCTCGGTCAGAGTAACGGTCTGCCCAGTGAGGGTCGACGGAGTCGCATCGAAATCAATAAAAAGACCACCCGGTGCCCCAAACGAAGATTGGGGACTTGCAGTGGTGTCAATCACAATGTCAGCGGATGCCGTTCCGGTCAGCATCAGGGCACCGACAAGGGTAAAAATCAATTTCTTCATCATTTGTACCTTTAACTCTTCAAGGGAGGAAAACTAGGTCGAAGTGTGTGATCCGCAAAAACCGAACAAACACGCCGCATTACGAATTACCAGCTTCGCCTAAAACTCACCCCCCATAAAGGAAAATCTTTTGAAATTACCTTAAGAATATGTTTAAGTAGACATCCGCACCGTAGATGTCGTCAGATGCATTCGATCGCAGTGCGTGTAGGTTTCCACCTTAAATCGTCGCTAGGCCCGCCAGCCTGGCGGTATCTAATTCCCCCTGGCGGGCGGTCGCTGGGGAGCATTTCCAAAGAACTGTCCCGAAGTAACTTCCCGGTTTTCCCGTAGCTGGGCCCGCCAGGGTTCAGTACCTGCTCAGTCAATCGTTAGCTGTACCTCACGCCGTGAAGGGTTCTAAACCGTTTAACCGCGTGGGCATCGCCCCGCGCGTTTCGTTCAGCGTGGACGCGCGGGGCGATGCCCACGCGGCTAAACGAACTTTCCGCGACCAAGATCTCTTCACGGCGATGGACTGAACGCTGGCGGGATCGGACACGTTTTGCAACGGTTGCCTAAGACGCCAGCTTATTCGAAGGCTTGCCGCTGCCAGCTTTCTTCCTCGCTGGCTTGGTGACCAAGCGTATTTCTGGCATTCGGTTCTTACCGCCGTGGAACGTTCGCCGGCCTTCGATGGTGTGGTCGAAAACGAAAACACCGTTGGATGAGCCTCGTGGCGAGATTCGTAGAATTGCCGGATGCCCGCACTCGCTGCACTGGACCCTTAGCCCGTGCGAATCAAGCATCCGTGCGATCGCATCGACCAGCTTTCGGTTCTCTTCGATCGATCCCATCGATTGACCGGCAAACTGGTTCAGCTTGTCCGCAATCGTCATGCGAATCGATCGTTGCAGCCTGGCGAGATCCTGTTCGAGCGACTGCAGAGCCTGCGACGGACGCTCGCCGGCAATCCGGCCGACGTCTTTTCCAACCAAGACGTCTTTTCCAGCCAGATCGGGCGGCGTATCGGCTGGCTCGGTGGTAGACATCCGTTTCCTAGGGAAGCTTGATTACAGGATCGATTCCGATTTTCTTAAATCAACTCTGGACGAGTTTATACAAGTTGTATAAATTGTCGAGGGACGATTTTTCGCAGTGTCGTGAAAAGTCCCCATTCGGTTTCCGCCCAGAAAACCGGCCTGTTTGGGTGAACCGGCCTGTTTGGGTGCTTGGCTTGCCAAATTTGCAGCGAAGGGTCAGGTCAGCGTGGCAAAATCTTGACGTTTTCAGTAGTTTCGATCCTCGATAAACATTTTGGCGGCGATTTGCCGCAGCATTTGATTCCGTTCCCACTTTCGCGAAGCCCAGCCCATGTCGGTCAACCAGCAAACGGTCGAGGAAACCAAGGCACAGATTCGTGGATTGGTCAACGAGATCGCTGCCTTGGCAAAGAGCGGCGCGACCGCCGAAGAGTTCTATTCTGAATTGCTCTCGCGAGTGATCACGGCTCTGGCCGCACCCGGCGGCGCGGTTTGGTTGCTCGACGATGATCAGCATCTAAAGCTGCAGTATCAGATCAATGCTGAACCATCGATCTTGGCCGAGGACACCGAAGATGCTCTGCGTCACAAACGTCTGCTGCAACGTGTCGCCCACAGCGGCCAATCGTTGCTGGTGCCACCGTACTCCGGCACAACCGATGGTGATGCCGAAGGCAACCCGACTCGTTACTTGTTGGTTCTCGGTGCGTTGAAGCATGAAGGCCAGAACGACGGTTTGATTGAGATTTTCCAGCGTCCGGACACCGCGCCTGACACGCAAAAAGGCTACCTGCGGTTCCTGCAACAAATGTGTGAGTTGGCGACCGAGTGGTTGCGGACTCAAAAGCTTCAAAAGCTAGGTGATCGCCAAACGCTATGGCAGCAAGCCGATTCGTTCGCTCGCGCGACTCATGAATCGCTCGACCTAAAAGAGACCTGTTACATCGTCGCCAACGAAGGCCGACGAATGATTGGTTGTGACCGAGTCAGCGTGGCGATCAAGAAGGGCGGTAAGTGTACGGTCCAGGCGATCAGCGGCCAGGACACGATCGAAAATCGATCGAACATTGTGACGGCTCTAAATAACTTGGCGACTCGAGTGGTCGCGGCCGGTGAACCGCTTTGGCACGATGGATCGACCGAAGATCTGCCGCCGCAAATCGAAGAGGCGCTTGAAGACTACGTGGACGAATCCTACGGTCGGCAAATCGCGGTGCTGCCACTTCGTGAACCTGAGCGACGCCTTGGTCAGGACGAAGAAGCGGGTGCCGCGGGAACGATCGATCGCGACAACGCTCACCGAGGCGAAGTGATTGGGGCGCTGATCGTCGAGCAGATCGAAAGCGACATTCCTGCCGAAATCTATCGCTCTCGCGTCGATCTGGTTTACGAACACGGTACACGAGCGATCGCGAACTCGCGGGCTCACAGCAATCTATTCTTGATGCCGCTCTGGCGTGCTTTGGGACGTGCGACTTGGGTGCTGCGTGCTCGGACACTGCCCAAGACACTGGCGGTGCTCGGCTTGATCGCTGCCATTATCTTGGGGCTGACGTTCATTCCCAAAGACTTCAACCTGGAAGCCGAAGGCACGTTGATCCCCGAGGCTCGCCGCGAGGTCTTTGCACCGATTGACGGTGAAGTGATCGAGGTCTCGGTCGACCACAATGACGTCGTCAAAGCAGGCGACGTTTTGATCCGGCTTAGAAATCCGGACATGGAACAACAGATGGTTGAAGTCGAAGGCCAAATTCTGACGACGCTGGCCGAACAGTCGCGAGTGAAGGGGCAACTCAGTTATGGCGAAGACTTAAAGCGGGCCGACGTTCAAGCATTGAAGTCAGAACAAAACGAGCTTGAGATTAAGTACAAGGTGCTGCTTCAGAAAAAAGCGTTGCACGAAAAACGTGCCGAGGATTTGAACATTCGCTCACCGATCGATGGTGTCGTCGTTTCTTGGGACGTCGAAAAGATGCTGCGAAGTCGTCCGATTATGACCGGCCAGGTTTTGTTGGAGGTCGCCGATTTGAATCAGCCGTTGCGATTGGAATTGGATCTGCCCGAAAAACGTGAAGGTCACTTGGACGAGTTTGTCCGAACCAACAATCTGACTGAGCCCGATTCGGTGATCGACGTCTCGTACATTTTGGCGACCGACCCCGATCAACCTCTTGATGCGGTCCTGCCGGTCCGAACAATCGCGACACGTGCGGAAGCCAACGAAGAACATGGCGCGATCATCAAGATGAAGGCGCTTCCTGAACAAGAACCGTTGCGTCGTTTGAACCCGCGTCCAGGCGCGAAGGTGATTGCAAAGGTGAAGTGTGGTCGAGCATCGAGCGGGTTCGTGTTCTTCCACGAAATTTATGAATGGTGTTGCAAGTTTTTCTTCTAGTTTCCTCAACGTAGGCCGTAGCGAGCCCCAGCGAGTTACGGCGTCCCGATTCCCGAACACACACTTGCCGAAACTCGCTACGGCCTACTTGTCATCCTTGACGTAGGCCGTAGCGAGCCCCAGCGAGTTACGGCGTCCCGACTCCCGAACACACACTTGCCGTAACTCGCTAAGGCTCGCTACGGCCTACTTGTCTTCATTGACGTAGGCCGTAGCGAGCCCCAGCGAGTTACGGCATCCCGATTCCCGAATACACACTTGCCGTAACTCGCTAAGGCTCGCTACGGCCTACTTGTCTTTGTTGACGTAGGCCGTAGCGAGCCCCAGCGAGTTACGGCATCCCGATTCCCGAATACACACTTGCCGTAACTCGCTGAGGCTCGCTACGGCCTACTTGTCTTCGTTGACGTAGGCCGTAGCGAGCCCCAGCGAGTTACGGCATCCCGATTCCCAAACACACACTTGCCGTAACTCGCTGAGGCTCGCTACGGCCTACTTGTCTCCATTGACGTAGGCCGTAGCGAGCCCCAGCGAGTTACGGCGTCCAGATTCCCGAATATACACTTGCCGTAACTCGCTGAGGCTCGCTACGGCCTACTTGTCATCCTTGACGTAGGCCGTAGCGAGCCCCAGCGAGTTACGGCGTCCCGATTCCCGAATACACACTTGCCGTAACTCGCTAAGGCTCGCTACGGCCTACTTGTCTTCATTGACGTAGGCCGTAGCGAGCCCCAGCGAGTTACGGCGTCCCGACTCCCGAATACACACTTGCCGTAACTCGCTACGGCCTACTTGTCCTTCCAAAAAGTTTTTCTCATGCGCCAGACACTTATCCTAAAAGCGTTTTTACCTGTGGCGATCGCGATTGCCGCGACGACCAGTCTCGTGCATGCCCAGGAACGTGGTGAGCGTGAAATCCGTGCCGTCAATTGCTCGGTTCGCTACATCAACAAGACTGACATTCCGGCAAAGGCTGACGGAACGCTCACTGAGTTGATGTTTGAAGAAGGCGACACCGTCACCAAGGATCAAGTGCTGGCGACGATTGATGCAACCGCGGCAAAGCTTGCCGTCGAACTGAAAAAGGCGGAGGAAAAAGAGGCCACACTCAACGCACTCAATGACATCAACCTTAAAGACTCCATCAACAACGAAAAAGTCGCCAAGGCCGAATACGAGTCTTACAAAGTGCTTCGCAAAGAAGGTGCGATCCCGTATTGGGAAATGGAGAAGAAGCGTTTGGAAGCAGAACGTCAGGTGCTGCGAATTGAATTGGCCAAGATGGAACAGAAAATTGCTTTGATCAAACGCATTGCGAAGCAAACTGAATTAGACATGGCCGAATTTGAATTGACCAAACGCGATGTCACTTCACCGGTCACCGGGTTCATCGAAAAACGAATTGCACAAATTGGCCAATGGGTCCAAGCGGGCAGTCCCATCGCAACTCTGATTCAAATGGATCGGTTGCGAGTCGAAGGCGACATCGATGCATTGCGTTACCCCGGCGTCGTTGAAAAGGGTGCTGCCGTCGAAGTCACGGTCTTCCAAGGCGATCGCAGCGTGACCGTTGATGGAACAATTGGTTACGTCAGCATGGAAGTGGACGTCCGAGATTTGAATAACATTTGGGTCGAGATCGAAAACGAAAAGTTCGGCAACGATTGGAAATTCAAACCCGGCATGAAAGCCGAAATCACGATTAAGTAAATAGCGATTAGCTTTTAGCGATTAGCTGTTAGCTTTCCAAATCCAACTTCCTCATCCAACAAAACTAATTGCTAACAGCTAATCGCTAAAAGCTTCTTCCATGTCTACTCTTGCCGAATCCCTTGTTAGCAGCTCGTCACGTGCGCTGACGGTGCGCAAGCGTCCTGACCTGTCCGCGAACCGGCAACGGTATCAGGGCACGGGTTATTGGGTGGTCAAGGAACCGGTGGGATTGCAGTACTTTCGTTTTCATGACGAAGAGTACTTCATTCTGAACATGTTGGATGGCCACGTTTCGCTGCAGCAGATCAAAGAAGGATTTGAGCGGCGGTTTGCACCTCAGAAGATCACGTTTGGTGATTTGCAGCAATTCATTGGCATGTTGCATCGCAGCGGTTTGGTGATCAGCAATTCGCCTGGCCAGGGCAAGGCGCTGCGTGAACGTGGACGGAAGAAGAAGAACAAAGAGACGCTGGGCAAGTTTGCCAACGTCTTTGCACTTCGCTATCGCGGTTTCGACCCCGAGAAAATCCTCAACGCGATCCTGCCTTGGTTCGGTTGGATCTTTACGGTTCCCGCTCTGCTGTGTTTTGGATTACTGCTATTCGCCGCGTCGATGTTGCTGGCTAGTCAGTACGACACGGTTTACGCCAAATTGCCCACGTTCCAGCAGTTTTTCGCTGCCGATCGTTGGTTGATTCTGGCCGCAACGATGGGCATCGTTAAAGTTATCCACGAATTCGGTCACGGTCTGAGTTGCAAAAAGTTTGGTGGCGAGTGTCACGAAATCGGCTTCATGTTGTTGGTCTTTACGCCCTGTTTGTACTGCAACGTTTCCGATTCGTGGATGTTGCCCAACAAATGGAAACGGGTTTGGATTGGTGCGGCCGGAATCTATGTCGAGATGATTTTGGCGTCGGTTGCTGCGTTCGTTTGGTACTTCACTGAAAACGGAACGACGATCAATGACCTTTGTTTGAACATGATGTTTTTGAACGTCGTCAGCACCGTGTTGGTCAACGGAAATCCGTTGCTACGGTTCGATGGCTATTACATCCTGATGGACGCGTTGGAAATTCCCAACCTTCGTCAGAAGAGCACCGAAGTTCTGAAACGATGGTTTCAAAAAACATGCTTGGGATTGGAATTGCAGGACGATCCGTTCTTGCCGACACGTGGCAAGTTCATGTTCGCGATGTTCACGATCGCCAGTGTGATTTACCGATGGGTGGTCGTCTTTTCGATCGTCTGGTTTGTGATCAAGGTGCTCGAACCCTACGGCTTGCAAGCGGTTGGGCGAATGGTTGCTGTGGTTGGTTTCTTTGGATTGGTGGCTCAACCGGTCAAACAAACGTGGAAGTTTTGTCGTACACCTGGGAGATTGTCGAAAGTGAAACGTAAGCCTCTATTGACCTCGCTAGCGATTTTCGCGGCCATCATTGCGGGCGTCTGTTACATCCCGTTGCCCCACCACATCGATTGTGCTTTCGAGGTCAGGCCTAGCGAAGCCGGTTCGGTTTACGCGGGAGCCCCCGGGCGGATTGAGTGGACGGTTGATCCCAAGGCAATCGTTCGCCAAGGCGATCCAATCGCGGTGCTGAAGAATCCGGATCTGGAAATCCAGCTCGCTCAACTGCGCGGTGAAGAAACCGTTTCTCAGGTCAAACTGCGGAACTTGTCGTTTCAGGTGCGGGATAACGAAGCCCTGAAATCACAAATTGAAACTCAAGAAGAACTGTTGGCGTCGGTTCAGCACCTCAGAGAAAAAACCGAGGAAGAGCTTGACCGTTTGACCGTTCGTGCCAAGCGAGACGGCTATGTGATCGAACCACCTTATCGTGAACCTCAAAATGGCCGCGACGGACGATTGCCGGGTTGGACCGGGTCACCGCTAGATCAAAAGAACCGTGGTGCGCTGTTGACTGCGGATGACGTCATCTGCGAAATCGGTGCTCCCAATGATTACGAAGCGGTGGTCGTGATTGACCAGGGCGACGTTCAGTTGGTTCGTGAAGGTCAAGCAGTTGATTTGAAGTTTGATTCGTTGCGGATGAAAACGTTCAGCGGAATGATCACCGAAAAGTCCAATGAACCACTCGAAGCGACATCGGTTTCTATGTCCAGCCAGACCGGCGGTGATTTGCAAACCGAAATTGATCCAACGACCGGAATGGTTAAGCCACGAAGCGTGTCGTATCAGGCAAGGGTGCCACTAAAACTGGATGGTGTTTTGGTGCGGCCCGGCTATCGCGGTTCAGCAAAGATTCACGTGGACCCAATGTCCCTGGGAGGAAGACTTTGGCGAGTGATTGCCAAGACCTTTAACTTTGAGCTTTAGTATTTTACAGCAGCCCAATCATCGGGTCGCAGTTTGTAGGCCGTAGCGAGCCTTAGCGAGTTACGGCATCGAGATTCACCCATGCACAATTGCCGTAACTCGCTGGGGCTCGCTACGGCCTACTTGAAAACGATGGCCTTCCGTTTTTACGCAAAGCTCGTGGTTTAACACTGCGAAACGTCAACCTTACTATTTCAAACCAGAACAGGATCTTCTGAAGTTGCAGCACCGCGTTGGTTCGTTACCATACGGCGACTGCAATTGAGGTGCGAACGGGCGGCACCGCTGGAAGATCTTTTTTAGCCCCATTCCTTTCATCATCTTCTGCATCGAACTCGTTTCACTGTGACGACGAGCGATTCGGAAATGAACCACCTCGAGATTTTCGGAGAAACTATCCATGGCAGATGCCAAGAGCCCTGAATCCACTGACAAGCCCGCCGCCGCTGCTGCACCTGCAGCCGCCGAGCAAGCTCAAACTCAGCAACCTGTACAAGTTCAGGTCAACGACGAACACGCCGCTGCAACCTATGCCAACTTTTGCCGCGTGACGGGTTCGCCCGAAGAGTTGATTGTTGACTTTGGTTTGAACCCGCAACCGATCGGTGTTCCCAAGGACCCAATCCAAGTCAAGCAACGCATCATCTTGAACTTTTTTACCGCCAAGCGATTGTTGGCCGCATTGCAAATGTCGGTCGCACGGCACGAATCCGTGTTCGGTGTTTTGGAAACAGACATCAACAAGCGAGTTCGCCCAGGCCTTCAACAGCAACAAGCTCCTAAGAAAGACTAAACCGTCGTTCTTTGAGTCAACAAAAAACCCTGACATTCCAATGGAACGTCAGGGTTTTTTTGTGTCGCGACCATAGGCCGGTCACAAGACACCTCAATCAGCGGATTCCAAGCCGAGTGAACGGCGACATCAACCGTCGCTGATCCCGCCAGGGTTCAGTTCTACACTCACTGAACCCTGGCGGGATCAGCTACGGCAATTTTGGTTCACGCTGATCCCTTTTCGATTCCCAATCGTTCAACTGGGGACGATCAAACGATGAACCAGCTTGCAAATACAATACGCTCATGACAGAACCTCAGCCAAACGATGCCCGAACACAGCAGGACAACTTTACTCTGGAATTTCAAAACGTGGTTTGGGCCGATGTGGGTGGAACATTCACCGATGTGATCGTGATTGACGATTTAGGGAATCGCCATTCGACCAAAACGCTTAGCAGCGGGTTGGTCTATGCCACGGTTGTTAGCACAGATGACAATTGCGTGACCGTTGACAAACTACCCGCCGCAGATTGCGATGGTTTCTGGAATCAAGCGAAATGGAGTTGTGGCGGCGAAGCTTGCGGGATTGTCACCGATAATCGCGATCACACGCTTAAGCTGACAAGTGATACATCGCTACCGAGCATAGGTGAAACGATTGTCTTGGACGCCCAGATCGAAGCGCCCGTGTTGGCGGCTCGGATGCTATTGAATGTTCCGATCAACCAGCCGCTACCTCGACTGTCCGTGCGGCTGGGAACAACGCGAGGCACCAACGCATTGCTGACTCGCGGTGGTGTGCGAACGGCGTTGCTAGTGACCGCCGGTTTTCGCGACGTGCTACGAATCGGCGAACAGCAACGCAATGACCTGTTTTCGCTCGATATCGTCAAACAACAACCGCTGACTTGCGACGTCGCGGAGGTCGCCCATCGCATGGACGCGGATGGCAATGTCCTGAAATCAATTGATGTTCAAAAACTTAAAACAGACTTGGCAGCGTTCAGACAAAAAGGCGTCCAATCAATCGCGATCGCACTGCTTCACGCTCACACTAACGATGAACATGAACGAAACGTTGAATCGGTTGCGCGGGAGTGCGGGTTTACCAGCGTTAGTCGGTCCAGCGAGGTCGCGCCGCTGATCAAACTGGTCTCACGAGCCGAAACAACAACGTTAGACGCTTATTTAAACCCGATCCTTTCAACCTACGTCGATCGGTTTAGCAAACAATTCGGCGGTGATTCGTGTGAGATGCTGTTGATGACCAGTGCCGGAAACCTGGTCAAACCAGATCAGTTTCGCGGACGCGACAGTGTGCTGTCAGGTCCGGCTGGCGGAGTGGTGGCACTTGCGCAGGTCGCGCGAGATTCCGGATCACGTGCGGCGATCGGTTTAGACATGGGCGGAACCAGCACCGACGTTAGTCGTTATCAGGGCAAGGTTGGCAGACGCAGCGAATCGACCGTGGCGGGCCTGCGAATCATGACGCCGATGATGGATATCCACACCGTTGCCGCCGGTGGCGGTTCGATCTGCGGATTCGATCACGGTCGCATGACGGTTGGCCCCGACAGTGCGGGCGCGATGCCGGGACCGGCATGTTACGGTCACGGTGGTCCGCTAACGGTCACGGACATCAATTTGTTGCTTGGCCGATTGCCAGAATCAAAGTTCCCCTTTCGATTGGACCGATCTGCCGCCGAGTCGAAGCTTGCTGAAATCGCTCAGGCAATGAGTCGTCAGGCGATGGGGAAAGATTGGTCCGAAAACCTGCCATCACTAGCCGAAGGATTTCTGGACATAGCAGTCACTCACATGGCCGAAGCGGTCCGCACGATTAGCACGGCCCAAGGCAGCGACGTCCGCAGCATGACGCTGGTGGGCTTTGGCGGTGCGGCCGGTGCCCACGTGTGTCGAGTTGCCCAGCAATTGGGAATGACAAGGATTCTTGATCATCCCGATGCAGGGCTAATGTCCGCGATCGGCATGGGCATGGCCGACGTCGGAACCACGATCACACGCGGCGTCTATCGAACTGTTGACGAATTTAGTCCGTCGGATGCCAAGGCAATGATGGACGATATGTACGTCGAGGCAACGAAGGTACTCGGTAGAACTCCGGTGCATCGAGCAGAGTTTGACCTGCGATACGTCGGTACGGAATCCACGCTCGCGATTGAGGCATTCGTTGAATTGGCGGAAATGGAACAGGTCCATTTCGTCGAGAGTTTAAAACAACGTTTCCATCAGCGTTACCGAGATGTATTTGGCTACGACCAACGTGAACGCCCCATCGAGGTTGTTTCCATTCGCTGCGACTACGTGATCAAATCATTGAGTCCAATGAACGATGTTCGGACAGTCACGCGCGAGCGGGGATCAGATGCGATGGCAAGTCTGTGGCAGGAAGGTCGATGGATTGATGCACCGTTGATTGACCGCGACGCAGTGATGCCGGGGGAATCGATTCCGTCGCCCGCGATGGTGGTCGGGCAGCATTCGACGTTGCTAATTGAATCAGGTTGGATCGGTAAGGTGTCGGCAAACGGTGTCATCGAGTTGGTCCACGCAGCCTCTCAAAACGAAGCTAACAACCAAAAAAACAATCTGGAAAAGTCTCATCCGAAGAAATCGCCTGCCGATGATCCCGTCATGTTAGAAGTGGTCGCACGGCGTCTGCAGGGAATCGCCGATACGATGGGTGAGGTGCTGCGGCGGACGTCGATTAGCGTCAACGTCAAAGAACGGCGAGATTATTCATGCGCCGTCTTTTCCGCCGATGGATCACTGGTTGCCGGTGCGGCGCATGTTCCCGTTCACCTGGGCGCGATGGGGCACACAGTTCGTCACATGATGACGTCATTCCCGACCATGTCCGACGGCGATTGCTATGTGTCCAATGATCCCTTTACCGGCGGTTCGCATCTTCCTGACGTCACCTTGGTCACGCCAGTCTTTGCGGCACCGGGCACCAGCGACACGAAGCCCGAGTGGTTTGTTGCCTCGCGAGCCCATCACGCTGAAATTGGCGGTATCACACCTGGATCGATGCCGCCCGGTGCGACCTGTTTAGCCGAAGAAGGCGTGTTGATCCGCGACTTCCCGCTGATTCGTTCAGGCAAGGATCAACGCGATCAACTGCGACAGATCCTGTCCAGCGGACCTTATCCGTCGCGAAATCCTGATGAGAATATGGCGGATCTAGCCGCACAATCGGCAGCCGGTGTTGACGGAGTGCGAAACTTGCGTGAGCTCTGCGAAACTGTCGGCAAACCATCGCTTTCCAAGCTCATGAGGCGATTACTGGACGTTGCAGCGGAGCAAACCAAGCAGTTTATCAACACGCTACCGTCCGAACCATGTCGTTTTGAAGATCGACTCGACGATGACACCAAAATCGGTGTTACTATTTCAAAACAAAGCGAGCGGCTGCTGATCGCCTTTGATCCAACGCCGCTGCATCCCCGTGGATTCAATGCAACACCGGCAATCGTGACGGCGGCGACGTTGTATGTGCTTCGTTGCATTTGTCCCAGCGACTTGCCGCTTTGTGAAGGAGTGCTGCGTTGCATTGATTTGCAAATTCCCCAAGGCTTGCTGAATCCTCCGGCCCACTCGGATCCAAACAAGTGTGCGGCGGTTGTTGCCGGTAACGTCGAAACGAGCCAGCGGTTGGTGGACGTATTGCTGGGGGCCTTTGGCGAGGTTGCGGCATCGCAAGGAACGATGAACAACTTTTTGGTGGGCGACGACAACTTTGGATACTACGAAACCATCGCCGGCGGTGCCGGTGCGACAGCCAATGCGCCCGGCGCGGATGCCGTTCACACTCACATGACAAATACTCGTATCACCGATCCCGAAGTCGTTGAAACGCGATTGCCGATCCGGTTGCACCGATTTGAAATTCGTTCGGGCAGCGGTGGAGTGGGGATTCATCGCGGCGGCGAAGGTTTGATTCGAGAATTTGAGTTTCTGAAAACTCTAACTGTTTCTCTATTGACCAATCGCCGAACAACCCGCCCCTACGGAATCGAGGGCGGTGGCGATGGGCAACCGGGACGCAACATCTTGCTTCGATCCAACACGGAAACTGAATTACCACCCTGCGTTACCATCGAAGTCGCAACGGGCGATCGTTTGATCATTCAAACGCCCGGCGGTGGCGGGTACGGCAAACCAAATGGCTGACATTCCTGTGTCTGATTCAAGGGCAACTGAAAGTTCAATCGTCAGTAAATAGCCGAACCCAAATCACGCGTCATTCGCGTCACCATGGTGCTGCGGAGATCTATGATAGGCTAGCGGTTGAATGGTTGACTTCCGTGTTTCCCTGGAAATTGGTGCTTCACAGCATGATAGGATAGGTCAGCATCCCCGTGAATGATTTCCCAAACCAATCGATAAACACTATGCACATCAAGAAGACGATTTTGGTATTCCTGTTCGCATTGTTTTGGATCAGCTCAACAATTTCCAATGCAATCGCTGATGATCGACCAAACATTTTGTTCGTCTTTAGCGACGATCATGCAACCCATGCGATTGGTGCGTATGACGGTTGGCTGAAAAGCGTTGACCCGACTCCGCAGATTGACGAATTGGCGTCCCAGGGAATCGTCTTTAAGAACAGCTTTTGTACAAATTCGATTTGCGGTCCCAGTCGCGCGGTGATTCAAACTGGGAAACACAGCCATAAAAATGGCTTCATGAACAATGGCAATTCGTTTGACTGGAACCAGCAAACGTTTCCAAAACTGTTGCAGAACGCTGGGTACACGACTGCGATTTACGGCAAGAGCCACCTGAAGGGAAAACCGCAGGGGTACGACGACTGGAAAGTTCTTCCCGGCCAGGGCCAATACTACAACCCTGACATGATTACGCCGGAGGGAAAACCCCGCATGGAAGGTCACTGCACTGACATTGTGACTGACCTTGCAGTGGAATGGCTAAAGGAAGGTCGCGAAGAGGGGAAGCCTTTCATGTTAATGGTTCAACACAAAGCACCTCACCGAAATTGGATGCCAGCTTTACGGCATTTGGATTTGTACGCTGACATTGAGATGCCCGAACCTAAGACCTTGTTTGATAAATGGCACGACAATGCGTCACCTGCACGGTTTCAGGAACTTGAAATCGATCGTCACATGCATTTGAACTACGATTTGCACGTCAATCTTTTGCCCAATTTTAAATCGAAACCGTTTAGTGGTTCACTCGACAAATCGGCTTGGCGAAACATGCAACGGATGAGTCCGGCACAGTTAAAGGCATGGCGTGCAGCATTCGAACCGCGTGATCGAGCGTTCGAAGAAGCAAAACTGACGGGGGACGCCTTGGTTCGCTGGAAGTATCAACGTTATGCGAAAAACTATCTGAGATGTGTGAAGGGAGTCGACGAAAGTGTTGGTGCTTTAATGGATACAATCGACGATTTTGGGCTCACCGATAATACCGTGGTGATCTATTCGTCTGACCAAGGTTTCTACATTGGCGATCACGGATGGTACGACAAGCGTTGGATGTACGACGAATCGTTAAAGATGCCTTTGATTGTGAAATGGCCAGGTGTCACGGAGCCGGGGTCACATAGCGAAGACCTCGTTCAGAATTTGGACTATGCCCAAACATTTTTGGAATTAGCCGGTGCAGAGATTCCGTCGGACATGCAGGGCGCATCCCTGGTTCCGTTGCTGAAAGGACAGCATCCCGATGATTGGCGACAGAGCATCTACTATCACTACTATGAATACCCCAGCGTCCACATGGTGCCGCGTCACTATGGAGTTCGGAACCATCAATTTAAGCTGATACGTTTTTATCAATTCGATGAGTGGGAATTCTATGATCTGGTGAATGACCCGGATGAACTGACTAACGAATACGAAAATCCTGAATACGCAGGCAGGATCGCCGAGATGAAGACCGAACTAGAACGTCTTCGTGATCTGTACGAGGATGACAGCGATGTGTCCGTGCAATCCAAAGAGTGGCAGACAAACATTCGGCAGCGAACGCCTTAGCCAAAGCACTTAGCTGGACAACGCCACTTCGATCAGCCGCCTCACTACCGAGGACGTCCAGCTTAGGAACTGTCCCGAAACAAGATCCGTCTTTGGCGACATCTTTCGTAGCTGGGCCCGCCAGGGTTCAGTCGGGTTTACGAAGCGTTTCCAAATTGTTTAACCGCGTTGGGCATCGCCCCGCGCGTCGCGCGGCCCGGCAGCGCGCGGTCCGGCGTCGCGCGGCCCGGCAGCGCGCCGGGCGATGCCCCAATGGCACATACTTTAGCCCCGGATGGGGCGTCAGCACGGTGCCGTGGGTCTTGACCCACGGACTCAAACACAACAAAAACCGAAGCCCCGGCTGGGGCGAAAGCGAGCAAGTTTCGGCGTGGTTGCCCCTCCCAGAGTTCCTCCGGGACTAGCGGAGTCTGGCCGTCATCATGGTCAGGATCCAAGCTGGCCGCAGGCGAACGCCTAGCGGCTGATCGTCTCGTAAAAGGCGACTCTAAATAACCGCCGGTTCCTAGGTAGATTTAGGTCGTTCATAAAAGCTTGCGGAGGAATCTGCGAGAGTCAACAACAACGGACTCGGCTCAAAACGTAGCTCATCAAATTTGTTCTGAAAATCTCGCAAGTCAGCCACGATATTTTTCGCGCCGATCTTGTCGGCGTACTTCAACAGTCCGCCACGAAAAGGCGGAAAACCGGTTCCGTAGATCATTCCCACATCGATCGTTGCCGCCGAATCGGCAACGCCTTCTTCCAGGCACCGCGATGCTTCGTTGATCATGATGTAGATCAACCGTTTTGTAATCTGCTCGTCATTTTCCACCGACAACTCATGCACGCGGTGATTCAGAATTTTCTTGTTGACAGATTTCTGGTTGCCCTTGTGAATGTAGAAGCCTTGCCCTGATTTTTTGCCGAAAAATCCAGCTTCATGAATTCTCTCTAAGGTTGCGGCGACTTTCATCCTTGGCCCGTAGGCGTTTTCAAGAATTCGAGCCACGTGATAACCGACGTCGATGCCGACCTCGTCAGCTAGCTCCAGCGGCCCCATCGGCATTCCAAAACTCTTTGCAATGTTGTCCAGGCGTTGTGGGGCAATTCCTTCCTCTAAGAGATACGCGGCTTCATTCATGTACGGCAATAAAATCCGATTGACGATGAAGCCTTCTTTATCTTTGACCACGATTGGCATCTTCCCAAGCTGTCTTGCGAATGAGACAGCGGTTGCGATTGTTTGATCGCTTGTCTTTTCAGTTTTGACAATCTCAAGCAACGGCATTCGATGAACGGGATTGAAAAAGTGAAACCCGCATACCTTATCCGGGCGGCCGGTGCTATCGGCCATTTCGGTCACACGCAGCGAGGATGTATTGGTAAACAAACAGGCATCGGGGGCAACCACCTGATCCAGTTCTTGGAACACCTGTTTTTTGACTTCCATACGTTCCACGACAGCTTCCACCACCACATCGACATTCTCAAACCCGCAGTAAGTGGTCGTTGGTGAAATCAAACTCATCTTCGCATCGACCTGTCCCTGTTTCATTCGCCTCGATTTGACTTGGTAAGCATAGACATCCTTCGCCGTTTTCAGCGCGAGTGCGAGTGCTTGTTGGTTTAGATCTTTGACTCGGCAGACGACGCCGTGTTTGGAAAGCAGTTGTGCGATCCCGCCGCCCATGACACCGGCTCCGACGACACCGACTTTTTTCACTTTATTAGGCGTACGCGTCACGTCAGTCCAAGTTCTCTTTTTGTAAGCTTCGTCCAGATAAAACACCTGGACCAAGTTTTTCGAGATGCCGGAAACGGCGAGTTCGCCCAACGCCGCGCTCTCGATTTGTGACGCTTCTTGATGTGACTTGCCAACCATTTTCTCGATGGTATCGATGGCGACCAACGGTGCTGGATAATGACCAGAAGTTGATTTCAACACATTCTTGCGAGCCTGACGGAAAAGCAGTTTGCGTCCGAGTGGATTCCCTTCCAGCAGTTTTTGCAGCGGCGTTCTTTTTGGCCTGCGAACGACTTCACGCTTAGCCAGAACTTCGCTGGCAAATGTCTTTGCTTGTTCCACCAAGATCGGATCGTAAAAGAGACGATCGACAAGTCCCATTTTGAGTGCTCTGCGGGAATCCAATAGCTTGCCTGGCAAGATGATCGACAATGCTTTGGCGATTCCGACAAGCTTTGGCAGCCGAATACATCCACCAAAACCGGGCAGAATCCCAAGCTTGACTTCGGGCAAACCAATCTTGATGCAGTCTGCGAAACCAGCGACTCGGTGATCGCATGCCAAGGCCAATTCATAGCCTCCGCCGACACAGGCACCATTGATGACCGCGACGGTCAACTGAGGCAGTCGTTCCAGTTTGTCGAAAATTTGTTTTCCAACGTCCGCCATCTTGCTGGCTTCCTTGGAATCCACCAGTGATTCAATTTCCTTGATATCTGCGCCGGCGATAAAGATCGAATCCTTGCCGCTGGCAATCAACAGTGTCTTGATGTTCGTTAGCTCAGCAATTTGGTCTAGCTGTTGATCGAGTTCAAACAGTGCGTCGCGGCTGAGGATATTTGCACTGGAATTCGGTGTATTGAATTCCAGGATTCCCACATCGCCTTGAAGCGTCAATGAAAAACAATTCATAGCTTTGCTCGCTCGAGGATCACTGCGCCACCTTGTCCGCCGCCGACGCAAAGCGAAACGATGGCATGGTCGTCGCCTCGACGCTTCAGTTCTCGCAGTGCGGTCAAGATCAAGCGGTTTCCGGTCACTCCGACTGGATGCCCCAACGCGATGGCTCCACCATTGACGTTCAATCGGGCGGGTTCAAGTTGGCCGATTGCTTGATCGCGGCCGAGATGCTTTTTGGCAAAGTCATCGCACTGGATCAGCTTGACGCAGCCTATCACTTGCGCCGCGAAAGCTTCGTTGATTTCCACGAAGGACATTTGATCGAGTTCCATCGCGGCTTTGTTCAGTGCGGTCGAGATCGCATGCACCGGTCCCAGTCCCATGACGGCTGGATCAAGTCCTTCGTAGGCATAAGATTTGATAAAGCCCAACGGAGTTAGCCCTAACGCGTCAGCTTTGGATTCCTTCATCATTAGCATCGCACTGGCACCGTCGGTAATCGGACAAGCATTGCCAACCGTGACGGTTCCGCTTTGACGATCAAAGTAGGGCTTTAGCTTGCCCAGTGCTTTCAGTGTTTGTTCAGGCCGCGGGCCGTTGTCTTCTTCGCAGACAGATTTGTAGTCAGGCCCGACTGGAACAGCGACGATTTCTTCGGCCAACTTGTCACGAGCCGCGACAGCTTTCTTGTGACTCGACAGAGCAAACTCGTCTTGCTCGTCTCGGGTGATCCCGTAACGCATTGCGATGTTCTCGGCCGTTTGTCCCATCGAGAGGCCGCAGACCGGGTCGGTCAATCCACAGACGACACCGATCACCGGTTTTAAGAAATGGGGACGAAATGAGGCAAGTGTTTTTAACTTTGCAATCGCAGACTTCGACCGCATCAAGTCAGTCAACAAGCCGGTCATGTGCTTGTTGTAGATCAGCGGGATATTCGACATCGACTCGGTGCCGCCAGCAATGACGACCTCCGCCGCGCCGCAAAACAATTTTTCATAGCCGCTGGTAACCGACTCGAATCCGGCTGCGCAGTTTCGTGAAACGGTGTAGCCACGAGACCGCTGAGGCAGTCCGGCCATCAGCGCCGCAACTCGTCCCACGTTGGCAGCATCCATCGGATTGGCCACGCAGCCGACGATGACTTCGTCAACAAGCTCTGGATCGATTGCGGTTCGGTCCAGCAATTCGCGAATCACGATGGACGCGAGTTTTTGAGCCTTCATGGCTGCCAGATCGGTGCCAGCTTTAGCAAAGGGAGTTCGGATACCATCGATGATGGCGATTCGATCACTCATCGGTTCAACCCTTTCTGCAAGATGCTTGGGGTCGTCAGGTTTTTAGTTCCGCCTCTTCATTATAGTCACACCAACCCGCTGCAAATCAATTTCCCGGCAGAGAGTTTCTGCGCCGATTGAGTCGCAATTGCCGGTGACGCGTCTTCATCACCGCAATCTCGCCGCCGCAATCCCTTGGCTCGCCAATCAAAGAGACCTGACCCATTTGATGGCGCTGGAAATAACCACGGATGGCTTTCGCGGGACCACGGATGAGGCGCGTAGGGGCATGCCCATCCGTGGTCCCGCGAAAGCCATCCGTGGTTAAACAGTGCCTAATCCGCGTCGGCCATGACAAAACAAATGGGTCAAACCTCTTTGTTTTATAAAGCGGTCCTCGACTACTGCCACGAGCAAACGATCATGTGCATCATCGAACTAAACAGTTGCGCCCATGAAAAAACCGCTGCCGCTTCCTGGTGGAAACGACAACGGTCTCGCTACTCGTGAAGCGGAGTGCTTCGGAGTTAAGTCATTTGGTTCTGTTGAGAACCGATTTAGCAGCCGCAACCTGTTGCTGCGGGAGCTGGAGCAGGAGCTGGACTCGAGCATCCGCAACCGGTGGCTGCGGGAGCAGGAGCAGCACCACATCCACAACCAGTGGACGAACCACCGACTGATGATCCACAACCACCACCAAGGGCACCGGTCGATCCGCCGTCACAGCATGGGTTGATGGTTTCTTCGACCAAGCGAGGAACCATCTTGCATACTTGAACTTTTTGTTCGACGGTTTCGGTGTAAGGAACCGAAACGGTGTACTCTTCGACTTGCTCTTCCGCAACGCGGTCGTAGCGAGTCGTTTGGTAAGCTTCCATGGTGTACTCGGGCACGTTGTAGGTGTACGAGACTTCCTTGGTGCGTTGCTCAGTTTTGTAAGTCACGTGAGGAACGGTTTCCGTCTTGGTGACCGTGGTGTAGGTCAACTCTTTCCGCATGCGAGTTCGCTTTTCGTCGTTGTACTGAACGACCTTGCGAGTACGAGTGCGTTGTTCATCAGCGTAGACAACGGTTTGCTTGGTGCCGGTGCGAGTTTCGCAGCGGTAAGCAATCGTGGTGCATTCGTAAGGAATTTGAGTCGCTTGTTGTTCGTAAACGGTGTAGTTAACAACTTGGCTCTTCGAGCTGCTGGTCGTAACAGGAACCGTTTCGGTGACAACGTTGGGAACCCAAACCTTCTTGGTGATGGTCGTGGTTCCGCAAGAAGCGGCACCCATGCCGTAGCTGCCAACGCTGCTTCCGCATCCGCCAACTGAGCTTCCGCATCCACCGGCGCTGCTTCCGCATCCGCCGTACGAACTGCCGCAGGACGATCCGCAACTGCTGCCGCAGGACGAACCGCAACTGCTTGCGTAACTGCTTCCGCAGGACGAACCACAACTGTTGCCGTAGGAAACTGATCCCGAACCACAACCGCCACCGTAGGAAACGTTCATTGCAGCGGGTGCTGCAGCAACTTCAACCACTTGCTCTTCAAAGTGGCCGTAGTCCTTGGTAACGGTTTGCATGGTCGTTTGAGGAACACAAACTTGGATCGTACGTTGCTTGGTCACTGGGACCGCGTTCACAACGGTACGAACTTTTTGCTCAGTCACAGGATAAGGAACGTTCACGCTGTACGTGAAAGTCGAATCTTGAAGCTGAGGAACCTTGACGGTGTAAGTTTCAGGAACGTCAACCAATTGAGGAACACGCACGGTGTACTCTTCAGGAACTTCATTCCAAACTGGAACTGATTCTTGAACTTGCACGGTCTTCTCAGTCTTCACTGGAACCAAAACCGAATAGTTGATGGTTTTGGTGTCAGTCTTAGGAACGTTGACGACCTTGCTGCGATACTTCGTTTCGGTCACGGGAACGGTGTTGTAAACCGTCTTGGTGCGATAACGAGTTTCTTGACGAGTCTTTTGAACGCAAACCGCACGGGATTCGGTAACGTACTTGGACTCCATGACGACTTTGTAACTGGTCACAGGTTCGCAGAGCGATTCACCACTCATGGCGGTGCAACCCGAAACTGCTTGACCAACATCAGCGGCACAGCCGCTGGAAATCACCGATTCACCACATCCTGATCCTGCGCTGACTGTAACAGCACCGGTCGAACATGGGTCACTGCATCCGCCACATGGGATACAGTTGCCGGCTTGGCTAATGCCGGCTGATGCCAGCACAACGGCCGACATACTTACCAAACTTGCAATCCACTTCACTGAGATCTTCCTTCAACTTGAAAGGGGGGAAATACCATCTGTCAACTAACCAAAGACTGATTGCCGACTCCCCCGAGCAGCTTAGCATTCGAGACTAAATAGCAAATTTTGACATACAACCGTTCACTTCTGATTTTTTGGAAAATTCCTCATTTAAGTGCTCATCGATTCAATCGCCATAACCCTGATTTATGCCTCTGACCCGCGTTTTTTTGAGGGTTTGGTGATCGCCAAGTCATTGAGAATCCGTGTGCCAAATTAGCCTCAATTGAAAGACACCCATCATCGGCTTTCCGCCGGCCATGTAACAACGACCAGGATTTCTCGCTGTGAATTTTCGCTACCGCCTCGCTGCCATCGCTGTTGTATTTGCGGCTGTTTGTTCATCAGCCGCGTCCGCTACCGCTCAATCGGCTGAACCCGTCGTCGCCAGAATCGAAATGAAGCTGGCCGTTGATGATGAAGTCGTCAACGTCATCGAGAAGGGTGATTTGTTGACCGTCATCGAAGAACGAGATGACGATTACGTCATCGTCACCCATGACGGATCCAAGGGAGCGGTCGATAAGAACAACGCCGCACGGATCGCGGAGTCTTCGGATATCTACACGCAATTGATCGAAGAGTTTCCAGAGGAGGGCCGCTACTACACTCTGCGAGCTGCTGCATGGTGGGCACTTGGAAAGACAGAGCAGGCGGTACTCGATTTCGACAAAGCGATCGAATTGGGATACACCGAAGCACACGCCTACACCAGTCGCGGTTTGTTCCATGCTGAAATGGGAAGCTTTGACAAAGCGATTGCAGACTATGACAAGGCACTTGAAGTTGACCCCGAATCGATCGCGCCGATTATCAATCGTGCCGCCGTCCACATGAGCCGCAAGGACTTCGACAAGGCGATCGCGGACTACACGCTGGTTTTAAAGACCAAGAAAAACTCAGCCTCGATTTTGCATCAACGCGCGATCGCTCACAAAGCCGCTGGTGAAATGGAGCAAGCCGTTGCAGATTTCAGTCGGATTCTTAAGAACAACGACAAGGATCGACGTGCCGTCATGGGACGCGGTTACGTGCATTTCCAAAATGGCAACCACGCAGCAGCGATCGATGATTTTGCAAAAGCAATCGAACTGGATCCGTCGGATGCGGTCGCATGGAACAATCGCGGTTACAACCTGTCTCGTTTAGGTCGCGATGCCGAGGCGATCAAGGACTACGACAAATCGCTCGAAATTGCCCCCAAGTATGCCTTGGCGATGCAAAACCGAGCTTGGTTGCTGGCGACGTCTGAAAATGAAGACGTTCGTGATCCAGAAGCAGCGGTCGAAATGGCAAAGGCCGCTTGCGAGTTAAACAACTTTACCGGCGTCAGTGACTTGTCGGCCTTGGCCGCTGCTTTGGCGGCGAAAGGTGAGTTCAAGGAAGCGATCGGCTGGCAAGAAAAAGTAGTCGAAATGGTCGCAGAGCCCTTCAAAGAATTCGCCGAAAAGATCCTGGTTCGATATCAGAACGAACGACCCTTCGCATTGGATCCCGACAAAGCCAACGCCGAAGATAAAAAGGCGGCTGAATTGGAAGGCAAGAGCAAGGAACAAATGACGAGCACAAAGTAGGCTGCTCTGAGATCAGTTACTGGTAGGACCAGTTACAGGCAGGATGCCGTTTGCTCGCGACCGGGTTAGAATAAAGTGGAATGTTCAGTTTTGCATTTCACTTTTCGTCTTCCCCAGGGCAAGCCATGAAAATGCTACCAGTTGCGATCGTTGGTTTGATCGTCAGCCTTTTGTTTCAATCCGGTGCGGAAGCTCAATTTCGGCACGGCCGGTTTGGTGGCGTCAACATCAACGTCCCGCTAGGCGGATTTGGTTACCGTGGTTTCGGTCCGGGATATTACGGTTACCGAGGCGGCGGGTTCGGTTTCGGAAATCCCGGTTTCGGATACAGCAGTTTTCGCTACAGCGGCTTTGGCTACGGCGGACTTGGCTACGGCGGACTTGGGTACGGCAATTTCGGTTACCGCGGCTTTGGGCATCCTGGGTTTGCGCCGCACGTGGGAATTCCGGTCTATCCGGTTTACAACTATCGCGTCCCCATTCGTCGCGTGCCAACTTACCGAGTTCCAATCTACTCGGCTCGCGTCCACGCCCTTGATCGCTTCGTTGAACCGCCTGGTTCGTATGTCTACCCACAGACCTCAAATTATCGATCCGCCCGCCCTGTGGTTCCAGGAACCGACGCTGTTGTTCCGGGAACAGACTTTAGCAACTTGGTGCCCAGCGACTTGCGGGCTGACGAGGATTCGCTGCTGCAATCGGCTGGCTTGTTGAGGCAATCGTTGGCGCGGCGCAGCAACGATGCTGATATCTGGTTGGACTATCTGAACCCCGACCTGATCATTGACACGATCCAATCGGGTGGCGATGGATCTGATTTGCAGGATTTGTTGAGGAATTATGATGGGCTTTCGGGCAATTCAGATCTATCGGATCTTTGGATCGTTCCAGGATTCCGCCGCACCCATCAGGGGCTGCGTGCCTACGTTGATGACGCGGCAAACCGCGTCAAAACTAGAAAGCCGCCCCAGCTAGATGCTGATCCAGTGCCCGCCCCGGTTGCCGATCCCCAGATGGATGCAAAGCCGGAGTCACGGCTTCATTCACTCCCAGACTTAGACGAAGAACTGCCTTCGCCCATTTAAAATTCTGGTCGCTGGTTCTGAAATTCTTAGGTTTCGCTGTGTTTTGTTGTGGTTAAAGTAGAGACCGTCGATTCACGCCGAATCGCGTTCCTATTTTAACAGTCAAACTATGCCGATTTCTTACCAACAATGGATCGCTGCAATCAGGCAGCATTTGCATCTATCCATCTTTGCATTTGCAGCCGTGATGGGGTTAACGATCCTCGTCATTTTGTTTGCTCCACGATCCTATACGTCCGAAGCAAAACTGCTGCTTCGAATCGGTCGCGAAAGCGTGACGATGGATCCAACCGCCAGTTCGGTTGGCGACCAGTTGAACATGCACCACACCCGCGAGAACGAAATTCAATCCGCGGTCGGTGTGATGCAAAGCCGCGAAATTGTTCAACGCGTCGTTGAGAAAATTGGCGAAGACGTTGTTCTGAAAGGCAAACCGAAAGGAAAGAAAACGTCAGCCGGATCTCGGATTGGGGCGATGTTGTCCGGCGCGATTGGGTCGGTGACCGGGGTTTTGGGAAACATTGATCCCGTGCCAGCGAGCGAAAAAGCGATTCGGCAATTAAGCGAAGGCGTCTACATCGGATCGACTAGCGAATCCAGTGTTGTGTCGATCGCCTACACGACGAAGTCGCCGCAGGTTGCGCAATCGGTTGTCGCCAATTGGTTGGACAGTTTTATCGATCAACATGCCGAAGCGAATCATAGCGAAGGTAGTTTTGAATTCTTTGCCGATCAAGGAAGTGTGATCCGCGATGAACTGGAAAACACCCGCTTGGCTTTAGAACAAGTCAAAAATGATTCCAACTTAGTCAGCGTCGCTGGGCAGCAAAACTTGCTGGAAGCTCAATTGGCAAAGGTTCGTGATTCGATCCTGGATGTTGACGGTGAAATGGTCGCCTTGCGATCGCGAATCGATTCCTACGAAGACATTCTGAACTCAAATGATTCGATGATTACTTCGGCGGTCACGGGAACACGCAACGAAGCCCGAGACATCATGCGTGGCCAATTGTTTGAATTGGAAGTGATCGAAAAGAATCTGCAGAGCAAGTACAAGGACGATCATCCAAAGTTGGTTTCGATTCGGCGGCAGCTTGATGATGCTAAAAAGATTGTCGGTCAACAAGAACCGACGCGTGACGAGGTCACCCAATCGATCAATCCGGCTTATCAACAGGTCGTTGAAAACCGGCTGCTCGCCCAGGCTGAACTGCAAGCGATTGGTAAGAAACGAGAAACGATGTCACGACAGAAAGATGCCTTGGCGAAAGAGATTTCTGAACTCAATCGCACCGAGCGTCTGGTGCGAACTTTGGAAAGTGAGGTCGGGATTTTGGAGGGCCGTTATGCCGAGCATTCCGTCAAGATGGAACAATCCCGACTGAATGATATTTTGGCGACCGAACGAATCACCAGCGTGAATGTCGTCCAGCCAGCGACGCTTCAAATGCGTCCTGTTTCGCCGAATAAGCCATTGTGTGCGGTCGCTGGTTTGCTGGCCGCGACGGCGCTGGCGATTAGTCTTCCGGTCTTGGTCGAAACTCGCAAGCAGCAACGATTAGCCAACGCTGATGGTGATCAAAACAAAGGTTGGGGATTCGATCAGCGAGAGCGATTTGACGCGGGGCATACCAATCAAACCAACGCCAATGAAACAACCAGCGATCCGGCCGTGCCTAAAATGCATTCGGAATCGGTTTCGTGAGTGAGGCAGCGTTTTCGCCAAGTCAGGCAAACGCACAACCGCGTGCGGTTCCCACGGCGGCCAACGAACGCTTGTTGTTTCGGTTTACCTTTTTGGCATTTTGGTTGCTGCCCGTCATGGGGTTCACCATGCCGACCGAATCAAGCACTCATTCTTGGCAGGTGCTCGATCTGGTCAAACTCGTCATCTTGGCGATCGTTTGTTTTGGTGGTGCTTTCACGTTGCACGCCAATTTAGGCCATCGACAGTTTTGGCGGATCGTCGAACCTTTGCTTCCGTTCTACGTCTTTTTTGCCTGGTCTTTTTTGTCAACACTTTGGTCGCCGTTGAAATCGGTGACGATTTTCCAGTGCGGTGGTTTGGCAGCACTGCTGTTCTTTGCAACATCGATTGGGATGATCGCGGTAACGCAGAAAAACGTCTCGAAAATCCTGTTTCATCTCTGCTTGGTTCTGTTGGGTTCGAGCTTTGTGGTCTTGTTGGCATACCTGATTGACCCAACGATGTCTGGGCTGGATCGCAGCCGAATTCACACTGGTGGCGATGGGTTGATTCATCCAACCGCGGCCGGTGCGACAGCGTCGCTTGGTCTGTTGATTCCAACGCTTTGTCACGTGATTGGAAAGTTTAGTTGGGCCAAGAAACTGTTTGTGCCATGCATTCTGATTCATGGCAGCATTGTCATTTTGTCCAACAGTCGTACGGCAACCGGGATGGCGGTGTTGACGATTGGATTCGTTTTGTTTTGGTACAGCACCAATGTCGGTCGCGCCAAAGTGGTCGCGGCGATTGGCGTCATTTGCTTCGCGCTGGTGTTGCTGGATCCAGGATTTAGACTCTGGTCATCGACTGCGGGGGCCAGTGCCGAGTATGTGACACGCGGCCAATCCGGTGATCAACTAAAGGGAGTGTCCGGACGCAGTGAAATGTGGTCCGCGATCTGGAACGAGTACGAAAAAGCGTTGATCATCGGTCATGGATACTTCGTGACCAGTGAAACAGGTTCGCTAGTGGTCTGGAATACTCGACACAATCACACCGCGCACAACTTGATGCTACAGATCTTGGTTTCCACCGGAGCGATCGGCTTCATTGTGTTTGGATTTTCACTCGTTCAGTCCGGACTGGTGGCACTGATGCTGCGACGCGGCAACCTGTTCCAGCACCGCCTGTTTGTGATGGCGATGGTGGCATCGGTTTGGTACTTCGGATGGGCTCAATTGGGCATCTCGTTCATGGGCCCGGTGCGTCCCGAATCGATTGTGTTCTTCAGCCTTTTGGGGATCGTCGTCGGTCAAGCATCGCAAATCAAGACATCGACGCCGGCCGTCAATGGAGATCCTGCCCGTAGCTGATCCCGCCAGGGTTCAGTCACGATCGATTCAGGCTCGACTGAACCCTGGCGGAATCAGCTACGTTTTGGGACCGCTTCTTAGTCGGAATCGGCTAGTCCGTAGTCTTTGATCTTTTTGTGCAGCGTGTTGCGGTTGATGCCCAACCGGGTCGCTGCTTTGGTTTGGACGCCATTGCATTCCAGCAATACTTGGCGGATGACTTCTTTTTCAATTCGATCGACGATCGAAGCGTGAACTTCATCACCAGCGGTTTGACCGAGTCCCAACTGGACGACTTGTTGTGCCATCGTTCCAAAGTCATTGGGCGATCCGTGTTGTGGTAGATCAGCTTGATCCGATCCGTCCACCATGCACCGCGGTAAATTATCCAGTGAAAGTTCATCGGTTTCCGACATCACCACGGCGCGTTCAATGTAATTCTGCAGCTCGCGAACGTTCCCCGGCCAATGGTAGGACTGCATCGCTTCGATGACGCCTTTGCCCATGTGAACGACGTAGCGATCATTGACTTCGTTATAGTGTTCCAGGAAAAACGAAATCAGTGCTGGGATGTCTTCGCGGCGATGACGAAGCGGTGGAATCTCGATCGGGACGACGTTCAATCGCCAATACAAGTCTTCACGAAACCGTTCTTCACGCACTTCGTTCATCAGATCACGGTTGCTGGCGGCAACGATCCTAGCGTCCGTGCTAAGCGTGCTGGTATCGCCAACTCGTTCGAACTCTTTTTCCTGCAACACTCGTAACAGCTTGACTTGCAGCGTCAGCGAAGTGCTGTTGATCTCGTCAAGAAAAACGGTCCCGCCGTGGGCCGCTTCGAATCGGCCGGTTCGGTTTGCAACCGCGCCGGTAAAGGCTCCGCGCACGTGGCCAAACAATTCGCTCTCGAGCAAACTTTCACTCAACGCGCCGCAATTGACGCGAACGAATGGACCACCACTGCGGTGGCTTAGTTTGTGAATGGCGTCAGCGATCAGTTCTTTTCCGACGCCGGTTTCGCCCAAGATCAATACCGACGCATTACTGCCGGCAACCCGCCGGGTGATTCGATACACCTCTTGCATCGCTGGCGAGTTGCCAATGATGTCCGGGATCGGTGGTCCACCAGGGTCGCTGGGTTGATTGCCGAGGATCGCCATGAACAGATCGCGATAAACTTAAACCGTACGCCAGCCAAGTTCCGGCCGGACAATGCATTGAATGGGGAAATTCTTCGTCGCCTTTTCGACGCGACGATAACGGCAAAACGTAATCAGCGGTAGGGAAGATGTCGTATTAGTGCTGCTGAATTGATCAGAGATTTAGCCATTGGCTGGCTAGCTGACGGAATTCGCGGCGCTCCAGCGATGACAGTTCCTGCAACCGCCCGCGTCGCCCGGTAACGGCAAAAACTTCGTCCATCGCGGCCGTGCTTGCTGGTTGCGGGATCAGCACCGTGGGTGCTTCCCAGCGATTTTCCGCGATCTGGACTTCGTCTTCTCCGTAAAGGACGATCGCTACATTCCTTCCACGCGGTGTTCGACGGACGCGGTCAACCAATTCGATCGCCGGGCGGTCCCAAAGCTGGGTTTTTGCCAGAACCAACCGCACATCGCCACCGGAATCAATCTCCGACAACAGGCTTGAAACGGTCGGCACCACCGTGATCTGGAAACCAAGATCTGATAACAAGCCTTCTAGCGAAACGATGACCTCGCGCCGCGTTTCTACCAAAATTGCCAGCGGTTGGTTGGTCAGCGTAACCATTTCGGAAAGTGTTTTTGCGACGTGACTGCTGCCAGCGTAGACCGATTGACGATCACCAAAACCGGGCCGCAGTGACGCGATTTCAGAAACCGCAATCGCCGCCTCAAATCGAATTCGGGGAATCGCGGCACCGGTCGCCAATCGCACCAACGGCGTCTCGCGGCCACCGGATTGTTCCAGCAAGGTCGTGCCATCAAGACGCTCGTCCGCCGCGATCCAGCGAAGCAAACCCAGAGCCGCCGCGTCGTCACCAAGTTTGATCGACTGAGCGATGGACTGTAATAGCAAGCCTTCATCAATCACGAATCCAAACGAATCACGCAAAGCATCGATTTGATCAGCGGTGCCCCATTGAGGATCGATCATCACGCGATAGGCCAAGTCGGCGGCCAGGATCGATCGTTGGTTTTCTGGCGACACGCGACCGAATCGTTTTAGTCTGGCCGCTGCGTCGGCGGCATCGCGATAGGCTGCGGCCAATTGAGTCGTTTTGATCCAGCGCAGCGTTTGCATTCGCTCTTTCGAGCCCGACGATAACGCCCACTGCGTTTGGGTTTGGTCGTCGCGGTCCATCAATAACGCTGCATCACGTTTCTGAACCAGATCTTGAGTGAGCGCGGCTGAAACACGCTTGGGCGATGGAACTTCGCCATAACTTCTTTGCAGCAAACTTGCGGCGATCGATCGTTCCTCGCTTGATGCATCGGGCGCATGCACTGCGGTAAACGCTGCCAGGTTGCCTGCATCAGGATCAAGTCGTCCCAGTGCGATCAATGCTTTTTCTCGTCGGACTCGGTCGCCGTACAATGCGTAGCGATCAAGTGGTTGATAGATACCATCGCCAAAACGCGAATAGACCGGCAGCAGGTTGTCGACGTCCGTCATCGGCTTGGCAAGGGTTAACTGATCGGCCATCGCGCCGATGGAAGCGTTTCCGCCCGCGAACAAAATGCGAGCCGCTGCCAGTCGAGCATCGGAATCCTTCGATCCCAGACCCTTGATCGCCGCCGCGATTCGCTTGGGCGATTGAGTTTGTTGGACCTGTGATTTTGCGAGCGATGCCAGCACCGCTTTTGCTTCGGGACTGACAGCATCCTGTTGATTGATCCGCAGATACTCCCTCGCACCGATTTGCGTCGCCATGTCGGCTTTGACGTCGGTTGGTATTTTCCCAACAGCGACGCCTCGCAGCAGAAGGTCTACTTCCGGCCAACGATTTGTTCGCGAAAGTGCCGAGACCGATTTGGCTAATTGGCGATTGCCCAAGGTGGCCTGCATCAGCAGTTGTTGGGTCAGTGGGCTGACATCGTTTTCGGTTTCAGAAACGTTTTCGGTCGCCGGATTTTTGTTCGGGGCCGCATCAAAGAGAGGATCGCCGAAAAGATCATCCTGGCCGAATGCGGGCGATGAGATTGCCAGGCAGACCATCACGATCAGAGCGCCTGGGATTCCCAAAGCAGATCGCAACGAGGTGTTTGATCGGAAGCGTGAAAATTCGATTGGCATCAAGGCTGGTCTCATGGCAGCGGGATCAATGGTTGGGCTGGTTCGACGGTATGGATGCCATGATAGTCCAGCCGAATCAGCGAGGACACCAAAGACCGTCGGAACAAGAAATGATGCCCCATTCGCGGCTCTATTCGGCTGAATCGGAGCTGATTTCGATCAGCCGTTGCCGATTTTCCCAAAGCACGGATCCTTCGGGAATGTCATTGTCTTTGATCGCTTGGTCTAGCTCAACAATTTTGACCTTGATCGCTTCGGTCCGGCGGTTCCATCGTTCTTCCGCTTGTTCGCGTCCAGGAAGTTCCTTCTGCGATTTCACCTGTTTTTGTTTCTTGAGCAAGTAAAGGAAATCACGATGCTGAGCGATCGCTGCTGCTCGAATTTCTTGAGCCTCGGTGCGCTGTTGCTTTGACGAGATTTCGACGTCAACTTCAGTCGCCGCGGGGCGAGCAGAAGCAGACAGCCTGGCAAATGGCAATGAGAATGCCCAGATCAAAAGCGTGCATGAAACCATTAATGAGATAACGATACCGATAGCCATCCAAGGTCGTCGCGGTTTTCGCGAACGATCGGAGCACTCAGTTTTGTTTCTGTTTGAATCTGACATTTGCAATGTCCCTTACTTCGTCAAGATTGTTGGTAGGTTGTTGGCGATCTCTTCAAAGATCGCCACCAATTCGACACCGGACGCAGCGTGATAATGCTTGCCACCACCAATCGATGCGACCTGCTTCATGAGCACCTGATCTGCACCATCGCCAAATGTCACCGTGTGAATCGTCAAGTTGTAAGTCCCCATTAAAGTGGTTGCGACGGTGTCGGGATTGATTCCTCGGTTGTGCATTCCATCGGTCATCACAACCATCGTTTTGGATGCGTAAGGTCTAGCGTCAGCAGAGATTAACGCACTGATGCCCTCTTGCATTCCTTGGCCGATCGCGGTGGCACCGCTGGTGTTCAAACTAGCGACGGTGTTGCGAATGATCGAAAAATTCTTTTCCAGATTGGTGTCCAACGATGCAGACGACGCATAGCTGGCGACCGAAACTTGTTCTTCTTGACTGGTCGTGTCGAGCACATTCAAGAATGCATCCACTGCCGCAACCAAATCCTGCCATGCGTTGGTGGGAGCGACACCCAGTTCAAAGTGTTCTTCCCATGCCCATTGCTGATACGTCAATGAGTCATAGCCGCTAGCGTAGTAATAGTTGCCCCACCAATCCTGAGTCAAAACCCCCGCGTCGACGCCTGCATCGAGTGCATCCCACGACCAGGGTGAGTCGCCCGCCGGCCAATCGATCTCAATGTCGTCCATCGAACCTGATCGGTCCAAGACTAGTGAGATGTCGCGGTCAACTTGCATCGCAACAGCTTCTTGAGTGGTCTCGAATTCGTGATGCTGCAACACACCGGGAATGATCAAAGGCACCTTACCCGACATCGAATCAGATTCACGTCGTCCTAGCACGCGAAGTGCGCTGGCGACTTCTTGTCCGCTTTCAACGATCGCCGTTGGGATTTGCTGGAAGACGTAGCGTCCCGACAAACCATCGGGCTGAGTCGTCGTACCAAACTGGATCTCACCAGCACCGTCGGCGGTGTTGATTTGCAGCGGTTGAGCGTTAACCATGTTCATCGCGGCGATGTTCGCGGCGACTGATTTGGCTGCGGCAACCGTTTGCGTTTCGCTAAATGCACGACCACCCGCACGGGCAGCAGCGTCGGTCGCTACCATCAATTCGGTGCGTGTGACTTGAATGTGCGCCAGGTTGATCGACACGGCTGCCAGGATTGCCAAAACTGGCAATAGAATGGCCATCATGCCCATCACGCTGCCGCGACGAACGCGAGCACTTCGTAATTTTGTGCGAAGAGATTCAGCGGTGAAATTTGTTTGACTGGTCATGGAAACACTCACTGTTCGAAGAAGCCGTCGTAGCGTTCAGTACGCATTTTGGCTTGTGTTTGGATGGATGAATTGGGAAGAAAGAGTGGAACAAACAGTGCGACATCGTGGAGATTGACTTCCACGGTGACAGCGATCTCTGTTGAATCGGCATCAACGTCGGTCACGCTAATGGTGTATCCCCCCGACAACATGGAACCCATGATTCCGTCTGCAACGTTTTTGGCTTCTTGCGATGTGGCACCCGGCACGACGGCTTGTCTGGCACCAAAGTACGCGGCGTCTTGCGCCAAGTTACGAACCATGTTCATTCGTGCGAATTCGATGCAAGTCATGATCAGTAAGAACATCACATTGGCAACGATCGCAAATTCGACAACAGCGGCTCCGGTGCGAATAACACGGTTCCGTGAACCCGCAAATCGGCCAATCTTATTTTTTCGTCGGCCAAAATTGCGTTTGCGAACTGAGTAGCGATTTCGAATCATGATCCGTTCTCCAGATTCTCGTACTCTTTGACCATCGTGACACTGCCATCCATTCTTAGATTTCCGATGACTTCCGATGGCATCAACAGATTTCCGGCCGCGGGAATGGCAACGGTGACCGTGACCGGTTGCAGCGTGGTGGCTGCACCAAATCCGGGCGAACTGATCGTGATGTCTGACGTTTCGTATTGAATGTTGCGTTCGTCCAAGAATTCTTGAATTCGGTTGACCACGTCTTGATTGGAATACCCGCGTCCGACACCTTGGCGGGCGCCTTCGTAAGCAGCCAGAACCGCCGATTCTTTCAAGAACATTGCCGAGCAAACATCGATCGTGCCGATGGTCAAGGTAAGCAGCACTGGAAAGATGAGCACGCATTCAATCGAGGCGCTTCCACGCCGCATCGCAGGTTTCATTCCTGCTGGCGATCGTCGGTCGTGGCGGCGGCGGTGAAACATTTTGGACCTAGTGGTGGTTCGATAAGCCGGTGGAAAGGCCGGTCTATCAGAAACCTAGGTCACGTTTTTCACCTGGGCGCGAAAAATTATCTCGTTTTTATTTGCCCCAGCGGCCCGAGTGTGCTTCCGGGCCCGCCAAATGCCGCCCCGAAGGAATTTTCCTGAAACAAATTCCGTATTTGCCGAAATCCTTCGTAGCTGGGCCCGCCAGGGTTCAGTCGGGTACAGCTCAACGCCGTGAAGAGTTTTGACCCCGAAAAACGCGGATGAGTTCGTTTAGCCGCGTTGGGCATCGCCCCGCGCGTCGTGCGCTCCGAACGTGCAACCGAACCCGCGGGCCCTGAACCCGCAACCCTGAACCCGCGGGCCGATGCTCACGCGGTTTAGAAAACCTTCACGGCGTTGGGTACAGCTAATTATGGACTGAACCCTGGCGGGCCCAGCTACGGGAAAACTACGGGAAAGCCGGGAAGTTATTTCGGGACAGTTCCTAACTGCCCAAATCAGCCTTTTCGTCGCCGTTTTCGTCGTATCGATTAAACGCGAAATACACCAGTGGAATCGGCAAACAAGGCAACAGCAGCAAGAAATACTTGCCGATTAGAAATGAAAAGCCAATCGTGACCAAAACAAAGCCGATCCAGAGCCACCAAGTGTCTCGCCATAGTCCCCTGAGTTGTTTCATTGGTTTTCGCCTGATCCATGAATTTGCGTCGTCTCAAAATCCGTTAGAATGCTGGGTAAGTCAACTCGACTAAACCTGGCACCCTCACCAAACTCCACAGACACTCCGAGATATTTTCCATGGCTGATTCGATTGCGTCGCTCATTTCTACCGGAACAAAACTGTACCTCGATTCGGTCGAACCAGCATTGGTTGATCAGAATTTAGCTTGGGGAGCGGTCGGTGCGACCAGCAACCCCGCCATCATTTCTTCGATTGTCAAAGACGGCGGGTTGGACAAACGAATCGAAGAACTATTGGCCGCTGGTCACGACGACGAAGCGATCGCATGGCAATTGACCGACGATCTTGTCATCGATGCACAAAATAAATTTGCCAGCCTGAACAAAGAATCCGGCGGAAATGTCGGCTGGGTCAGCTTTGAATTGGATCCGCTGTTGGAAGATCCGACATTGGGGCTCAGTGACGCCGAGCGAACCAAAAAGTACATCGAAGCTGGCAAAAAGTGGAATGAAGGACACACCAACCGAATGATCAAGGTTCCCGCGACGCCCGCCGGGATTGCCGCCTTGGAGGAATTAGCGGCCGCCGGCGTCACGCTGAACGTGACCCTGATTTTCACCGATGACCAATACACTCAAGCCCGCGATGCGGTTTGGCGCGGTGCCCAGCGACGTGATTCGCTGGACCATTTCAAGAGTGTCTACAGCATTTTTCTGTCGCGAATTGACGTCTACACCGAAAAGAATCTGGCCGGCCTGTCGGAATCATCCCAGGGCCAGGTCGGGATTTTGAACGCCAAACGAATCTGGCAAAAGAATCAAGACTTCTGGGCGGACAAGAACACCAAGCTGGAACAAGAACTGATTTTCGCCAGCACGGGAACCAAGAACCCGTCCGACCCACCGACAAAGTACATCGAAGCACTTGCCGGTAGCGATATTCAGACCAACCCGCCGGAAACCAACCAAGCAGCCGTCGATAGTGGCATCGAATTTCATCGCACGGTCGACCAAATGCCTGATCAGGCCATCCAAGACGAAATCGATGCAGCACTCGATTCCGCAGCCATGCAGGACGCCTTGATGACCGAAGGTGTCGATAAGTTCGTCAAGCCACAGCGAGCGTTGCTGGAAATTATCGCCCAAAAGCGATCCGAGCTTTCGCCCGCTGGTTAGCCTCGCCCGCGACGGACGCAGGCATCCAAATTGGCAGCACTGCCGTCACTCGCTACGGCCTACTTTTGAACTCAAATCGATTTGAGTGCTGGCACCCCGACCGGCCAACGAATTGGCAATCACCTTGACAATTCAGGCCGCCCCAGCCACACTTCGACCTTAATGAGAGTCGTTCGCAACAGCGGTTGTCGCTGTCGCGCCAGTTTGGACCACTTCTTACGTGAATTCTCGATGACACTCGACCAGCTAACACCCGGACAACGTGGCCGGATTTTGCGTATTCAAGGCGTGGATAGCGTTTCATCGCGTTTGCGAGAAATGGGCTTTGTTGCCGGTGAATGGGTTGAATACGTCTGCCGTGCTCCTTTTAGCGGGCCGGTCAAATGCGGTTTGGCGGACGCTCGGATCGCTGTGCGAAATGGAGAAGCAAAGCGGGTCGAAGTCGAACTGATCGCCTAGCCCTCCGCTTGGCTTTCTCTCTACTCTACTCGGCGCATCACCATGTCGACGGCTTCCGATCCTCCGAGTGAGACCACTGGTGTGCCGCCCAGTGCATCAATCAGTCCATCCAATACTGACATACTTTCTGCGGGGCATTATCGAGTCGCGTTGGTGGGCAATCCCAACACCGGCAAGAGCACGCTGTTCAATGCACTTGCGGGCCTGAATGTGCGGACCGGGAATTATCCCGGCGTCACCATCGAAAAGAAGGTTGGCCGTTGTTATGCGTCAACATCATCGGGTGAGCGACATTCGATTGATCTAGTCGATTTACCCGGCACCTATTCGCTGGCCCCGCGATCGCCTGACGAAATGGTCGCCGTTGAAGTTTTAACCGGCGACGTCGATAAGGAAGAGCCGATCGATTTGATCGTGTGCGTCGTCAACGCCACGATGATTCGTCGGAATCTGTTTTTGGTAAGCCAGTTGATGGAACTGGGGAAGCCGATGATCGTGGTGTTGAACATGATCGATGCGTCGCAGTCGCGTGGCGTAAAAATTGACACCGATCGACTCGCCAAGAATTTGGGTGTGCCTGTGATCGCGACCTCGGCATCGCGGCGAATCGGCATCGATGAACTGAAACACTTGATCGCCGATCAGTGTGCGACCCAAAACACTGGCAAAGATTCAACTGAGCCCTCAGAAGACAATCGCATTCCGCGTCCTGATCCTCGCTCGCCGTTGCCAGCCGCGTTTGCCGAAGCCACCGACTCGGTGATGAAGACCTTGGTGGAACATAACGTGCCGCACGGTTCGTTGCCCAATCCCTTTATGATTCAACGCGCACTGATCGATGGCCAGCATGCGGCCGTTGGATCGCCGACTGCCGAGACGTTTTTGTCCCAGCAATATGGTTTCTGTATCACGCGAGCCATCTTGGATCAGCGGAAGCAAATTTTTGACAGTGACGCTGGCGGCGCGTCGGTCGATTTGATCGACCGCGAATGCGACGCCCGCTACGCTTGGGCGCTGGCGCAGTTGGATGGTGTTATCCAGAAAGGTTCCTCTGATCATTCCGGCTGGACCGACCGCATCGATGCAATCTTGACGCACCGCGTCTTTGGACTGATCAGTTTTATGTTGATCATGTTCGCGATCTTCCAATCCATCTATTCCTTTGCTGGGATTCCGATGGACGTGATCGACGGTTTGTCGGGTTGGGTGTCCGACGGTGTCGTTGCGATCATGCCGCCGGGTATGTTGCGCAGCCTGATCACCGACGGAATCATCGCGGGCGTGGGCGGTGTATTGATTTTCCTGCCACAAATTGCGTTGTTGTTTCTGTTTTTGGCGTTACTAGAAGATTGCGGCTACATGGCTCGCGCCGCGTTCGTCGTCGACCGGATGATGTCAGCGTTTGGGCTGAGCGGTAAGTCGTTTTTGCCGTTGATGAGTTCGTTTGCTTGCGCCGTTCCTGGCGTCATGGCGACTCGCGTGATTGAAAGTCGTCGCGATCGTTTGACGACGATCATGGTGGCACCGCTGATGAGCTGTAGCGCTCGATTGCCGGTTTACCTTTTGTTGATTGGTGCATTTGTACCGGCGACAAAGTACCTGGGCGGTTGGATGTCGTTGCCGGCATTGGTGCTGATGTCGATGTACTTGGTAGGCGTTGTTGTTGCCGTTCCCGTGGCTTGGGTTTTGAAGAAGACGATCTTGCGAGGTGACGCGGCACCGTTCGTTTTAGAATTGCCTGAATACAAATTGCCAGCTCTTCGTGTGGTCTTTTCAAGAGTCTGGCAGGCCAGCGTGGCTTTCGTCGTGCGAGCTGGCACCTTGATTTTTGCGGCTTCGATTTTGATCTGGTTTGCAGGTTTTTGGCCCGGCGATCACACGCGTCAGTTTGAATTGGAAACTCAGTTGGAATCGATGGAAGCATCCGACCAATCCAACTTGGACTCTTACGCCGCGGCAAAATCTGAGCTGAATGAGGTCAAGGGCAGCCTGATTGAAAACAGCTTGCTTGGCAAAGCAGGTCACGCGATTGAACCGATCGTCCGTCCGCTTGGGTGGGATTGGAAGATCGGCGTCGGTGCGATCGCTAGCTTCCCGGCGCGGGAGGTGATCATCGCGACTTTGGGAACGATCTACTCGCTCGGTGGCGAGGAAGACGATGACGGATTGATCGGGGCGATGCGAGCGTCGAAGTATCCCGATGGTTCGCCGGTCTACACCTTGCCGGTTGCCTTGTCAGTGATGGTATTCTTTGCGTTGTGTGCCCAGTGCGTCAGCACGCTGCTAGTGATCCGCCGCGAAACCAATTCGTGGTTCTGGCCAGTGCTGAGTTTTACTTACATGACGGTGCTAGCCTACGTTGGTGCCTTGGTGACTTTCCAGGTCGGTTCGCGAATCTTTTAGACGGAGATACCAGATGCCTTGGCAACCCATCATCACTGCTCTGATCGTCTTCGCCGCCCTGGTGTGGTTGGGCCGAAAGATCTATCGCGTCGTTTCCAGCGCAGTCGGCGGAGGCAAAAACTACACCAGCAGTTGCGGTTCGTGCAGCCAAAATCGCCCACAGAACGTCACGGCCAGCCCATTGATCCAATTGGATGCCAAGTCGCCATCGTCTTCGCAGTCCGATTCGTAGAGAGAGTCGCAGAGCGGTGGAAGCACAATGCCGGCCCGCCTAAAAACACAAGTGCAGGCAAGCTAATCGGCTGGAGGCCCTAAAGTAGGCCGTAGCGAGTGGAGCGAGTTACGGCAGGGCTGCAAAAATGCCGTAACTCGCTCCACTCGCTACTGCCTACAAAAACGTCGGCCGATTAGCGTGCCTGCATTCTAGTGGCTTGTCTCAGCTAAGAATTAGGGTGTGCCGTAGTGGATCTTGTTAAAGATCCTCTCGCGATAGGATCTTTAACAAGATCCACTACCCTAAAATTAAGCTGTGACAGACCACTAGAAACACTGTGAACGATTTCTGAGGGGCCGTCCGCGACTGCCAAACCGCTGGGCCTCAAAAAAAATGCAACCGCGATGTTCCTGGTTCTTTACTCAGGAACACTCTTGGGGAGTTGCTTGACTCGGATCAGCAGGACCAATTGCTCATCACGATGGTCGGCGTTTTTTCCCGTGAACATTTGGGTTGCCAAGCATGAATCGTCTTGATGAACGGAGCCGTCATCTTTGCTTGTTGGATATTGATCGGCTGTGATGACGATCAACTCATCTTTGCCCAACAGCCAATCGAGATCCAACGATGGCAACGACCAGGATTCACGTCGCTGATCAATTCGCAATCCCGAATTGCTTCCGCCACCGACGAACTGCTGCCGCATTTGGCCGTGTTGAATTTCTGGACGCAATCGCAAACGCATGCGACTGTCCGGCGTCAATTCGCTTGCTTGTAAGGTGAACAAGAATTGTGGCTCATGAAGGGTCCGCCCAACCACTTGGTCATCGACTCGAACCAGCGTCACATGTGAACCTTCGATCGGTTCGCGGAGCGGCAGTTCATATCGGCGTCCCATTCGCATGGCGATTTGCTGTCCGCCGCCCTGGATGTCACTGGCAATCGAAGCCGATGCCAGAAATTCATCGACGACGTCTTTGGTGGCCGTCATCGAATGGAGGTGACTGCGAAAGCTTTGCGGATCGACAACCAAGCCCGCTCGCATGCCGTTTTCAAAAAGCTGGTAGCGTTGGCGGTTATCGACCGCTGATTCGTCGACCCAATCCCAGATCGCAGCTCGATCTTTCGCCTTGGTGTTTCGCAGATCGATGTTGACGAATTCAACGTCCAGCAAGACCTTCGATGCGGAAATCCTGGAAAGGTTGCCCGCTGAACTGCTTACTGCTGAACTGTTGCCCGCTGAACTGTTGACTGGGGCCGCATTCCTAGCGTCGGAAGTCTTGTCAATCAAATCAAGCGAACCGATTTCTTTCCAAGTCGCGCAGCCGCTCACAGCCATGACTGTCATCGACAGCAATGCGACCCAGTTCCGCCAAAATGGATTCGAGCGATCCAACCGTAAGTCCGTGACAAGCGAGAGAGCGTTTCGTTCATCGCGGAAGGTACGATTTGATAACGTGAAAGGTCAATAGATCTCTAACGTGTTTCACACGCCGTTTCAGAAGGCTTCAGTTGCTAGAAACTCGTTCATCGGTACATCGCTGGATTTGCCATGCGGTGTCATCATGGATTGGTAAACGCGATAATCGATCTTATCGACCAAGAATCGTACGCTGGCGTCTGCCATTGCCACATGGGCACCGCCAATGTGCAGTGATGATGGACGGGCAACGTCTGCAAAGTTGCTTGAATTCATTTGCAGTTCGTAGACGTCGCCGCCGTTGATTTTATGAACAGGATTAACCGGCGGAGCCGAAGCGAACCCGGTGGGATCTTCAAAATGCCACAATGCTCCTTGCAGGTAACGCGCAACCGGTGGCGATGCGATGACCTCTTTTCCCGAAACCGTTTGGATGTTCATCAAATGATTCGCGTTGCCCGTCAGCGCCGTCGTATGCAATGGCATCGCTTGATGGTTCTCGCTCAACATCAACGTGCTGGATGCACCATCGGTGATGTCGTCCAATCGAACCCGCTTTCCAACGGGCATCAATTGCGACGGGTTGCTTGGGTTGAAACCTGCATACCGATTGTTGAACAAACCATTGGCCGATGACATCGAACGTAAAAAATCAACGGCCACCGTCGATTGGCCTGGCCGTTGGTAAGAGAAACCAGACGGCGCGTGCATGCCCGTGTTGGCGACAAAGTGGTTCAACCCGCGTGAGGAAAGATGCCCGCTGCCGCTGGGACAAATAAACGCTTCGTAAACCGGCGATGCAGCCGCACTGTATCCATCGAACGACGGCGCGCGTTCGCCGCCGTCGTCCGCGATCAACGGATAGCGATCCATCGACCAAACTTCATAGAGCGGCTGGTTGTCCAGCTTTGACATGGCTGCAATCGGCCACCCACCAATCTTGAAGTGGCGCGGGACGGCACCACCAAAATTGCCCGGATCGGCTGGATCGACTCCACCTTGGAACTCGCCAAATTTTTGTAAGTAACCAGGAAGCGAATCGCGGTCACTGGCGTAACCAACGATTGCAATTCCCATCTGGCCAAGCCTAGCCGAACACTGACTTGCTCTTGCGGCAGCCAAAGTTCTACCCACTGCCGGCAACAACAAGCCCATCAAGATCCCGATGATGGCAATCACCGTCAATATCTCGACTAAGGTGAAAGCCCTAGTTTTGAAGACGCGTCGAGCATAGAAATGTCGCATCAGAAGACTCCGCAGTGAGAGTAGAAGAGCGGCGTGACCCATCGGTCGCTCGCCGATGCCGTTGCCAGCACGTTCTCATCGTAACGCGATTGAGCCGGTCATTGCAAGAAAAATGCGTTTAGGAACGAGCGGGAAATTAGTGTCGCCTTTCGCTCCGCGAAAGTAGCGAATCCGCTGCTTTCGCGGAGCGAAAGGCGACTATAAAAAGTCGCACGTTCCTTACCGCGCCCGCACCAAATCCGCGTGATCAATGCCTTCTTGGGTAATTGTCGCACTGATCTCTTCTAAAAAACGGTCCGCATCCACTGGATATCCGGCGGTGGGCTTTGGCGAATTTTCACCCTGATGGTGTGACAGGAAATATGCGTTCAATGAACCCATGAAACGTTCTCGCAAGTATTTCGCGTGCATCGATGCGAGGGCCACCGGAGTAAATCGATCGCCTTTAACCGTAAACGCAAATCGGATTTGACGATCGCCGACTGATCCGTGATAGACACTTTCTAGTTTGGTTTCTGAAATCGCTTCCGTGTTTGCTTCGGGAAAAAAACTGCGAATCGCATCGGCGTAATAGCGGCGTCCACCATGTCGGTCACAGAAGACCTGGATGTCGTCGCCTTGCTTGTCTTGGCTGATTGCGTCTCGGACCAAGCCAAGTGTGGATGCTGTTAATAGGTCTGCTTTATTCTGACCATCGCAACAGAACTGGTTAAACCGCTTGGCGGTGATGACACGTGCTTGAACGTCAATCAAATCAAAACCTGCCGATCGCCATTGATTGATCGCCGCAGCGGTTTCAGTCTCTGGCGTCAATGGCTGTGGTTCGATTCGGTCAAGCCACGGTGCCGCCGCGATATCTTGTTGATCTTCGTTGGCGACGTGACGGATGATGTCCATGACATCGTTCAGGCGATTGCCGCACCAATGGTGGCTGGCGGAAACAACGTGATGCAACCCAGACAGTCCCGCCCCGGATTTGTAGACTGATTTTGAATCGTCAATCCGAACCTTGCGTCCGTCGATCAAAACCGGATTGATCATCGGTTGAAAGGCAGCAACGACTTCGTCTTTCTGAAGCGACACAGAACCGGATTCGATTCGGCCAACAACCGCAGCGACCACAAGCGGTCCAAGCTTGGGACCGTATCCGGCTTCATCAGTCGCAATCAGAAGCATGAGAACTCGCGTGGTGATGAAACTGTTTTTAGCGAGGCGGGCAGCTTTAGCGAGGTGAACAGTCTTAACGAGGTGAACAGTTTAACGAGGTGAACAGTTCTAACGAGGTGAACGGGGCCGAGCCGAATCGCTTTCCTGGCCAGTCAATCGACGTGCCCGAGCCTTCGTTGAAACCAGCGAGATGAACCGCCCTCGTTGAACGACGCGACCTTGCTGGTTCAGAAGTTGACGCAACCAGGTCACTCGGCCGGCTCGGCGACCATGTTGCTGGATCGATTCAACCTGCGTTGAAACACGAACGACATCGCCAAAAAAGATCGGTGCTTCAAACTGCCACTCGGCAATACTGACCAACGCCAGCGTTGCGACTTTGGGTGCCTCGGTGCTTAGACCGGCCAACATGCTTAACCCAAGCAGCCCATGAGCGACCGGTTCGCCAAACGGCGAATCGATACCGTCTTCGCTATGAAGTGGATCATTGTCGCCAGTCAGTAAAGCAAAATCGGCGACGTCTTCGGCGGTGACTTCTCGCGTAGGACTGAACCAACGGTCGCCGACGGAAATGTCCTCCAGATACAAAGGACAATCGTCAACGTCGGTCGTTGCGGTGAATCCTGGTGCTTCGTCACTGATCGGTTCGAGGCTGGCGGCCCGAGAGTCAGAAGAGGTTTCCAAAATGATTTCACCCAAAAAAGTCGTGTGTAGACGCGATCGATGCCAGGTCTTTATTCAGTGCGAAACACTTCTCTTGCCCGGCGAGACGGCATGATGGCATGTGCAGGTCACGGCCAAAAGACGTGATCTGGATATCAACACAGACAACGTCAAAATCGGTTCTGGTTGCGACGGTTACATAGTTTCTGCGTTGCCTAGGATAATAGCCGGTCGCGACCTTCAAGGGGGAATCTGGCCGCATTGTCGGCTTTTCGACAACTTTTCGGCTGCTATGCTCGCTATCGCACACTGTCGATCGAATCGCTCGGAAGAGTCAACGACGCTTCGTTTTCCTCAACTTAAGTCTTCTTTTATGACATCAAATCAGCCATCAGAAGAACTAACCCTGCGAGATGCACAGCGGCAGGTAGACGATTGGATTGGATCGATCGGTGTTCGCTACTTTGATGAAATGACCAACTTGGCACAATTGGTCGAAGAGGTCGGCGAGGTCGCTCGGATACTCTCTCGAACCAAGGGCCAGCAATCACTCAAGGCCGGAGCCAGCCTGGGCGATCTTGGCGATGAACTGGCAGACGTTCTCTTTGTAACCATCTGCTTAGCCAACCAATCCGGTATCGATCTGAGCGACGCGCTTCGTCGCAACCTGGATAAGAAGACGATCAGAGACGCCGACCGTCACAAGAACAATCCCAAGCTGAATCCTTAGCGAAGTGTCGATTTAACAACGACCTTACAGATTGCCTGCGACCTGCCCGTAGCTGATCCCGCCAGGGTTCAGTGGAACTTAAACCGATCTTGAACTGAACCCTGGCGGGATCAGGGACGGTTTAGATCAGCGTGATTGGAGACTTGTTACGGCCGACCAATCGGCAGCTCTACTTTTGCGAGATGATCAAGTTCAGAAAACTCTCTTCGTCCAATATCTCAATCGTGCTGCCTGATTTCCGCAGCGTTTTGACGGTTTCCTCGTGAACGCTCATCGCGGCGCTGGTGCCAGCTGGCGCTCTTTGCTCCTTCCCAACGACGACATAATCGGTTTGCTGACTGACCTGTTTTTCGCAAGTTCCACCAAGCCGACTGGCCAGCGATTCAGCCTGCTGCGGATCCATCACGCTAAGCCGACCCGTGAACACAATTCGCTTGCCGGTAAGCGGTCTGATGAATTCGGCACGAATCATCAATCGCTGCAAATCAAAAACAGGCTGCTGAGGCGTCGGTGGCCCGGTGGTAGCAGTAGGCGTGGGCGATGCAGGTGTCTGCTTTTTACGCTGCCGTCGCATATTTGTCGGCCCGCGGTATCCCCAATCTCCCGCACTGCCTCGTGTCAGCTTCAATCGCTTCTCGAGATCTTCCAACGACGTCGCTTCCTGATCGATTCCGGCGGCCAGCATGATTTTGGCACACGCGATTGAATCCTCCAGTGCATCATGGTGTTTGAATCGGACTCCCAGCCAATCGCTGAGCGGTTTGAGTCCAAAACCGCGGCGGTGTGGCCACGTCCGACGTGCAACAGCGCGGGTGCATGAAAAATTGATTTGCGGAATCGGTTTGCGGTGCGTTTGCAGGCACGCAATCAAGACTCCGATGTCAAAGCTTGCGTTGTGGGCGACCAAACAATCATCGCCAAACGTCTCAGAAATCTCGTCCCAGATCGCACCAAACTCGGGTTCGTCGCGAACTCGATCAGGCGTAATTCCGTGAACGTGGATATTGCCAGCACTGAACTGCATTGGACGTGGTTTGATCATCCACATCGCTTCGTGAACAATCCGGCCGCCGCGAACTCGCACCGCTGCCAACTGGCACGCGCTGTCCCGTCGCCGACTCGCAGTTTCAAAATCAATCGCGGTAAAGTCGGCTAGAAAATCCATGGCTACCCTGGACACTTGCGATCTGCGTATTTGCGATCTGCATATTTGCGATCTGCATATTTGCGATCGACGGATACCTGGCAGCGTTGTTCAATGATCTCTAGGTGGTGCGATAGGTGAGCCGCCGCAATCCATGCCATCGCGCGAACGCTGATTGGATTTGAATCCACCGACACTTTGCGTTCCCATGCCGCCGGCTGAATACGAATCAGAAGCAGCCGGTTGGATTGACGCGTCGCACCCAATTCGCTGATCAGATTGCTGAACGTGCCCAAACCAAACCGAGCATTGGCGTACGCGTTTTCATCCCAACTGGGCAGCGGCGTGGTGTCGCCGGCCGCCGCGCGAAGGATTCGATAACCAAACACTCGCTCGGCATCAACACAGTGTTCGATCACCTGCCGCACGGTCCAAGTGTACGGCGAATGAACGATGTCTACCTGCTGAGTGCAAAGATGGCTGGCCAGTTCGCACATCCAAAACAACTGGTCATTCATGACGGCAATGACGTCATCGCCGGGAAGTTTGGCCAGCAATTCCTGCTGGTATTCAGACAGCAATTCGTTTTCGGCTGGCCGACGACTAGCGATCATTAGCGTGTGATTCCGAGACAGCTTCACCGGCTTGATTGACTTCGTCGCCTAAGTCCTCGCCCAATTCTTCATCTAGTTCTTCTTCGCTCGGCTGTGTCAGCACATCAGCCAACATTAAGGCAACCTTTTCGACCGACGGTCCGTCGATCGTGTGCGGGCCTTGGAAGCTGTGGAATTCCAACTTGGCTCCGGACATGCGAAGCAAATCACGCAGCACGACGGCGCTATCGAATGGCAACACCGGATCAATCTTACCATGCGACTGGAAGATCTTCGTTTTCGATAGCCGATCCTTCGCCGCATCTTGCCACTGACTGCGACAAATGACGGTTCCCGAAAACTGGATCAGCAAAGCAGGCGGTTCGTTGGTGCCCCGCAGTGTTGTGTCCATCGTCAACATCGCACCCTGCGAAAAACCACCCAAAACCAAGCGAGGATTTTCGGTCGGCATGCCGGCGAGCGTTTCCGTGATGACTTCATCTAGCGCTGCGCGTGCTTCGTCGATTCCTGGCGGCGTTTCATCGTGCAGATCATCAAAGCTGTTGGCCTGAACCGCTTGCGCCAGCCGTGCCATGTTGATCGGCCACCAAGCACGCGCGGTCGGCATGCCCAATTCGGCCAACGAGTGCGGTGCATCGGGGAACACAAAACGAAATTCGCTCGCGTCGTCACCCAGCATCGTTAGCCATTCACCAGCCAGCGGTGCCAAGTCATCAAGCGACGCACCGTAGCCGTGGCAAATGATCACGGCCACCGTCGGTTGCTGGCCACCGTCAACGACGATGCAGTTTAAGGATCCAATTTTTTGTCGAGTTGCAGTCGGCACAGATGTCATACAGTTAAGGGTTGGTGAGCTGGCCGCCAATCGACCAGGTGGATTTCAACGCTGCGATAGCCACGGAATTCATTCACAACCGGGCGATACGCAATTTCAAAAGGTTCGGTCATGTTGTTTAGTTCGTCGCACCACGTTTCAGCATTGAACGCGACGGCGCGAATGGTCTTGTTGCCCTGACGAAGTTGAACCGTCAAGTGTCGTTTCGTCTTGCCCATCAAGCTGGCTTCGCCTTCGACAACCACACCGCGACTGCACAAAGTCGGACGCGGGTTGCCTGCACCAAACGGTGCCAGCATATCCATTTGCTTCATCGTTTCTAGGTTCAATTGTCCCAGCGGTGCTTCGGCATCGATCACAATCTCTGGCACGATTTCTCGTTCGGTCCATTGCTTGGCAACGGCTTCGCAAAAGTCGTCGCGAAAGGTTTCAATCTGACGCTCATCGATCGTCAACCCGGCGGCCGCTTTGTGACCACCAAATCGAACCAATCGTTCGCTGCACTGTGCCAATGCATCATACAGGTCGATGCCAGTGCCGCCGACGCGTCCTGATCCGGTCGCTTCGGTTTTGCCCGCTGAATCCAGCGACAGAACCAAAACTGGCTTGGCATGTTTTTCAGCCAATCGTCCAGCGACGACGCCGATCACACCTGGATGCCAACCCACACCCGCCAACACAAACGCGGCGTCCGATTCAGCATCAAAGTCATTCTTGATTTGTTTTTGGGCCGCCAAATAAACACTTCGCTGAAGGGTATCGCGACTGTTGTTCAGTTCATGAATGTAGTTCGCCAGCGATTCAGTTCGATCGCCGGCACCGGACGTCAGTAATTCGACGGCCAGTTGAGCTTGCCCCAATCGTCCAGCCGCGTTCAATCGTGGTGCAATCGTAAACGCGATGCTCTCAGTATCCAGCGTCGCGTTTGGATCCATGCTGGCGGCTTTCATTAGCGACTGCAAACCGGCCAACGGCTCGGCTCGCAACATCTTCAACCCGTGTTCGACCAAGATGCGATTCTCGTCCAACAACGGCACCACGTCAGCAACGGTTCCGATCGCCGCCAGCGTCAGTGATTGCATCAGGTAGCGTCGCAGCGGTTCGGTGACTTTTTTGCTGCCACAAATTTCCTGGCAAAGTGCCCACGCCAATTTGAACGCGACACCGGCACCGCAAAGTTCGCCGAACGGATAATTGGTTCCCGGCAGACGCGGATGCACGAGCGCGTCGGCGTCGGGAAGTTCTTCGCCGATGGTATGGTGATCGGTGATGATCAGCGACACGCCCAGTTCGCGGCACAGTTTTGCGTGGCTGACGCTGGTGATGCCGCAGTCCACCGACACGATCAGCTTTTTGCCGCGATCGGCTAGTTTGCGAATCGCATCTTCGTTTAGGCCGTAGCCATCTTCCAAGCGGTTGGGCACGTGATAAGAAACATCGCCGCCAAGCAATCGAATTCCGTTGACCAGGATCGCGGTGCCGGTCATTCCATCGCAGTCGTAATCGCCGTAGATCACGATCGGCAGTTTGTCTTCAATTGCCGACTTCAGGATCGGGACTGCTGTTTCGACGCCGGGCAAAGTTTCCGGCGGACGCAGACCTTTCAATTTGGTCGCGAGGAAGATTTCAGCGTCGGCAGAGCTGTAGACCCCTCGACCGACGAGCAACTGAGCCACGATTGCGGGCACCCGAGCGTCGCGGATCAGTGAATCGACTCGCGAGGAGTCGTGTGGGATGACCCGCCATTTCCGCTGCATCTGGTCCCTCCGTGTACAACAACTACCCTGCGAAACAGGCCATGCGACAGATCGCCGTGTGTCGCTTAGATCCACACGGCCAACTCGGTAACGGCCAACTTAGTAACGGCCAACTTGCTACTTGCAAAGATCCGCAAAAGACGGCTATTTTTTCTTTTCGTTGTGCCAAGTTCGCTTACGCAGGCGTGCGCTGTACTTCAGCAAACGCAGCTTTTCGCCACCGGGTTTGCGGCGGTAGCTGTAGTTGTAATCGCCGGTTTCTTCACAGACCAGAAAGATCGTTTCGGCTTTTTTCTTGCTCTTTGCCATCGTTTCAGAATCAAATAGGTGCGGTGGGGATTACCCAGGATTGTATTTTTCGGGCCCCAGAGTGTACGCGACTGCCCCAGAACACGACAAGCGGCTTTCAGCCCAATTCTTCCTGCCCACCGGAAATCGCCTAAAACACTGGCATCTAGGCGGTTTCGCAAACGGATGTAGGCCGGAACAAGCGGAGCGAAGTTCCGGCAATCCAACACAAAAAGATGCAACTGCCGGAACTTCGCTCCGCTTGTTCCGGCCTACGCAGACTCAAATTTGACGTTTCGATAGATCTCCGACATCGGAACGCTGACGGAAATCGATGAGAATTCAGCGGATTCGTCCAGGGTCACCGTTTCACGCAACAACCATGAACCATCGTCTTGGCGGAGGAAAGACTCGACACTTAATCGGTCTTGGGTAATCAAGACGACTTCCTTCAGCGAAGCGATGCTGCGGTACTGAGCAAACTTGGTTCCACGGTCATAACTCTCCGTCGATTTCGACAGCACTTCAAACAAGACCGTCGGGTTGATCAGCGTGTCCATTTGGTCATCCTCGAATTGAGGATCCTCGCACACGACCGTGGCATCCGGGTACGTGTACAGTCCCGTTGCCGAAACCTTCACCCGCAGATCGCTCGTGTACACTTCACCGTCGCGTGACTTCAGCGAGTTACCAACCTCGCGAACAACATTCCCAACAATCAAATTGTGTTCCCGCGAGGCACCCGCCATCGCGAACGTCTCACCGCGATAAAACTCGCTCTTAAAACTAGCCTCTCGTTCACGGGTAAGATACTGCTGGGGCGTCAAGAATGATTGCGGTGCAGTGGACATGATGGAAATCAACGGTAACGAGAATTTTAAGATCGCGTTTCTAGTTTACGTGTCACCGCACATGATCGCCAGCAACGATCCTGGGGAATTCATCAATCGCCCGTTGTTGTTGCGATGGGTGCAACTGCCGTAACTCGCTCCACTCGCTACGGCCTACGCGGACTTGAATTTGACGTTTCGATAGATCTCCGACATCGGAACGGTCACGGAGATCGATGAGAATTCAGCGGACTCGTCCAGGGTCACCGTTTCACGCAACAACCATGAACCATCGTCTCGGCGCACGAACGACTCGACACTGAATCGGTCTTGGGTAATCAAGACGACTTCCTTCAGCGAAGCGATGCTGCGGTACTGAGCAAACTTGGTCCCACGGTCATAACTCTCCGTCGATTTCGACAGTACTTCAAACAAGACCGTCGGGTTGATCAGCGTGTCCATTTGGTCATCCTCGAATTGAGGATCCTCGCACACGACCGTGGCATCCGGGTACGTGTACAGTCCCGTTGCCGAAACCTTCACCCGCAGATCGCTCGGGTACACTTCACAGTCACGCGACTTCAGCGAGTTACGAACTTCACCGACGATATTCCCAACAATCAAATTGTGCTCCCGCGAAGCACCCGCCATCGCGAACGTCTCACCGCGATAAAACTCGCTCTTAAAACTAGCCTCTCGTTCGCAGGTAAGATACTGCTGGGGCGTCAAGAATGATTGCGGTGCAGTGGACATGATGGAAATCAACGGTAACGAGAATTTTGGCGTCGCGTTTCTAGTTTACGTGTCACCGCACCTGATCGCCAGCAACGATCCTGGGAATTCATCAATCGGCCATCACTGCTGCAGCGAAAACACGACTAGGTTAGCCACGATTTTGGCGGCGTCTTCGGTGCTGTAGCCTGGGCATTGGATGGAGTTGGGGCTTTCCAAAGCGCAGCTTAGATCCAGCGGCGAAAAGAACACGCCAATCACTTCGCCGTCCGTTTGAGCCATTTCTAATTGAGGTACAGCGATTCGCTTGCTGACCGATTCGCCTCGCGGTGACGGTGTTCGGATCGTGACGCCGGTCAAGTCGAACGAACCGGGAACGTTCATCACCGCGTGGTCGGGCGGCACCGGCTTGAGCGATCCATCGCCGAGGATAAATTCGATTTCACGTCGGAACGATTTTGCAAACGCGTCCTCGCCACAAATTGCCGACCCCAAGATGACGCCGCCGTCGTCCAAGTACTCGGCAATCAATTCACGTTCAGACCGCGTCCATTGAAATTCAGTTCGGCCATGAACCCACAACACATCAACACCGATCAATTCTTCGCGAGCGAGCTTCACTGGGGCGGCCGCGGCACTGACGTCAACAGGAACGCGAGCGGCGATCAGCGTCGCCGCATTTCGTAGTGCTCGCCGGGCTTCTTGTCCACCTGCATCGACCGCCAGCGTTGCCAATTGATTGACACCGCGTCGGCCTTCGGGCAATTCGCTTCCCTCAATCACAAACCGGCTTTCCAATTTGTCTTTCAGTTCGCGACCGGTGGCGTAGGCGATCATGTTTTCGCCGATGCCCACCGCTGCTTTGATTTGTTCTTTCGCCGGTTCCGCGATCGGTTGGCGGCGGAACACCAAATCCGCCAATTCCCAACGGCAAGACAGACTACGCGGACTAAAGAAAATGCTGGTGCGACAACAAGCTTGCACGCCATACATCCAGAAATCTTTGTCGATCGCCGCGGGTGCCACTTTTCGCTCAGCAAACCAAACCGGATGATCCGGAGGCAACTTTTCCATCACAGCATCATCGACCAACCGCTGACTCAGTTTTTGCACGCTGCGAGCGAACGGTCCCGCCGGTCCGCATCCGTCACCTGAATCGGATTCAAAAAAGATCGTGCCGCCCTGGTCGATGTAGCTGCGTAATTGTTCGACAAAGTCGTCGGTGAATTCGAGCGGTCGACTGCCGCTGATGATCAGGACAGGCGTTTGCAACAAGTCAGCAAACTTGGCGGTTTTCGAGTCGATGGTTTGAAACGTCAAATCGCGTCTCCAATCACGTTCGACCTGCCGCACCAATTGACGCAGCCCGTCGGGATGCTGCTGCCAATCGGACTTCGCGTCATCCTTGCCGTGCTGCAACCTTGCCGCCACGACTTGGCGTTTTCCCTTGCTCAAAAACAGCAACGAGAACGACGTGGTCACGTTGACCGGTTCCAGCGGTCCCGTTGACGGCCAAAAGCCTTGGAAATCATCTTGCAGCGCGACAATTCGCTCGGCACCTTCGCGGTACCAATCATGGTTGCCGATGAATCGTCGTCCCGACAAACGACCAACGCGTTCGAGTGCGTACAGATAATAGAAGTACGTCATCTTGTTGTCAGACGACGGGTTCCCCTGAACAGTAAAATTTCTGGCTAGCCAATTCAGACCTTCTTCGACCGGATCCTTTTCAGATTGCTCGCCGCCGCAGCATTGAATGTTATCGCCGACAACTTTTGAACTGGAATCACTCAGCCGCCCTCGTGCGATGATCACCGATGCGATGCCTGCGCAGGTCATGCTGCCGGTCGGGTCGCCACGTTTTTGGTAGGACCATCCGCCGCTGCCTTTTTGCCGATCGGTCCAATAGGCAATCGCTCGCTGGAACGTTTCAGGTTCGACTTCGATCCCGCGATCCGCTGCTGCGCCTAACGCCAGCACCGCGAATTGTGAATTCGATGGATCGCCGCTGCCTTGGCCTCGGTTGTATGTCCATCCGCCTGGGTTGGTGTTGAATCGGCCGCCTGCGTCAATTTGTTCTTCGACCAACCACTGCACGTTGCGGCGAATTCGCGGCAAGTCGCCCGCCGCGCCCAATTGGCAATACACCAACGTTTGCAATGCGACTGAATAGGTCTGATCAGGCTCGAACGTTCGCAGGTAGCGCATCGCTCGCACGATATCCTGATCATCCTTGCTGACGCCGCAATTGAGCATCGCCAGCGTGCAAAGCGCCGACATGCCGCACGGTTGTCCGTTGAATTCTTCCCAACCGCCAACATCGTTTTGCATTTTGCGAAGATAGGCAACTCCGCGGTCAATCGAACGTTGAACGCTGGCCGCATCGATGTCGGCATGCGCAGGATTTGGAGAAAAGGCGAAGGCTAGGAGGAATAGGGCGACAGCGCCGAAGATGCGACAGCGTTTGGCCTGGTGCGTCAGCCAACGCCGTGAAGGGTTTCTAAATTGTTTAACCGCGTGGGCATCGCCCCGCGCGTCGCGCTGGCCCCGAACGCGCGGGGCGATGCCCAACGCGGCTAAACGAACTAACACGTGTTTTGCGGGACCAAAACTCTTCACGGCCTGGGGCGTCAGCCCCAGGACTTTTGAACCGTTCGCGTCATTAGCCCCTAAGGGACGATAGCACTGCAACACTTGGCTTTGTGTCGCCCCTTCAGGGCTTGGGTCCGGGTTCGTTTCGGTCCTGGGGCTGACGCCCCAGGCTAGGTGCTGCCGCCACTTCGTGGCTAAAGACGTCACAGCGCCATCGATTCGCCTGCATGTTATCATTCCGTCTTTCCAACAAAGGACTGTAATCTTTTCATCATGACCGGCACTCCTCCACCTCCACCACCGACGTCGCCCAATTCTGGGCCCAATCCAACGCCTGATTCGGCCACAACCGATTCAGCGACAACTGGGGGGCCGGCACGCAACCTTGGTGACGTGCTGCGCGAATTTGCCGACCACCAACAGACCATGCGCAGCGAATTGGGCAAGGTCATTGTTGGGCAACATGACACGATCGAGCAACTGCTGGCTGCGATTTTTACCCGCGGTCACGTCTTACTTGAAGGCGTCCCGGGGCTGGCCAAGACGCTGATGGTCAGCACGCTGGCCAATATCATGGACGTTTCCTTCAAGCGAATTCAGTTTACCCCCGACCTGATGCCGTCGGACATCACCGGTACCCAGGTTTTGGAAGAAGACGAATCCGGTAAACGCAGTTTTCGTTTTGTCGAAGGCCCGATCTTCACCAACATCCTGTTGGCGGACGAGATCAACCGAACGCCGCCAAAAACGCAAGCCGCACTTTTGGAAGCGATGCAGGAACGGCAGGTCACGGTCGGTAACGATACCAAACCGCTGCCGTCACCGTTTTTCACGATCGCGACACAAAACCCGATTGAACAGGAAGGCACCTATCCGTTGCCCGAAGCTCAATTGGACCGTTTCATGTTCAACATCAAAGTCGGCTATCCAACCGCAGCCGAAGAAGAACAAATTCTCACCGCGACCACCCGCGGCGAAACGCCGTCGGTCAACAAAGTTTTATCGTCACGCGCGATTTTGAACATTCAAAAGTTGGTCGGCAGTGTCGCGGTCAACCCGTACGTGATTCGTTACGTTTCGCGTTTAGTTCGAGCGACACGTCCAGCCGACGAATCCGCGCCCCAGTACATTCGCGATTTGGTCGATTGGGGTGCCGGACCGCGTGCGGGTCAGAACCTAATCGCCGGTGCCAAAGCGATTGCAGCGATGGATGGACGGTTCAGCATCGATCCCGACGACGTCAAGCGAATCGCAAAACCGGTGCTACGTCACCGCGTCGCAACCAATTTTCAATCGCAAGCCGAAGGCATGAGCACCGATGATATCGTCGATCGATTGATTGAAGAGATTAAGCCACCCGAACCCGAGAAGATGAAGGGGTAGGAATGGCTGAATTACTTTTCGTTGCGTTCCCAAAACACTCACTTAATTTTAGCCGCGAAGCGGCGACAGCACGTCCCAAAGTTAGATTCGCTGTCGCCCCTCCGGGGCTTCGGTTTCGGTTTTGTATCATTCCTGGGGCTGCCGCCCCAGGCTAAGTGCTGTCGTGCCTCCGGCACTGAAATGCCTTGCCTTCGACGCGGCGAAAACGCGACGTCGGCACTACCCTAATTGTCCCATCGCCACGCTCCTTTCCCCCGAATCGCTTCAGCAAATCAAACGGTTGGACCTTCGTGCGCGGATGGTGGTGCGTGGGTTCTTGCAGGGCTTGCACAGCAGTCCCTTCCAAGGCTTTTCGGTCCAGTTCAGTGAGCACCGGCGTTACAACCGCGGCGATGACCCGCGACTGATCGATTGGTTGGTCTACGCCAAGACGGATAAGTATTACACCAAACGATTTGAATCGGAAACAAACCTGACCGGTTACCTGGTCATGGATTTGTCGAAGTCGATGGGCTTCACTCAATCGCAATCGATGACCAAGTTTGAATACTGCACCTGCTTGGCCGCAGCGCTGACCTACTTGATGACGATGCAGCAAGATCCGGTTGGGCTGATCACGTTCGACGAAAAGATGAAGGCTGTTTTGCCCGCACGAAGTCGCCGCGGACATCTCGGTGACGTCATGGCTCAGCTTTCACGGTTGGAACCGACCGGCCGGACCGATCTGCCCGCGTCGCTGATGCAGTTAGCCGCGATGCTGAAACAACATTCGCTAGTGATGCTGTTTTCTGATCTGTTGCCCAGTATTCATATGAGTAACAGTGTTAATTCGAGTAACAGTACCGTTTCCGGTGACGAAGCCGGTGGCTTGGACGACGTTGTGTCCGCACTGGCTCGGCTTCGTCACGGTGGCAACGATGTGATTGTTTTTCATGTGATGGACGAAGCCGAAGTCAACTTTCCTTACGACGGCCCCGTTCAATTTGAAGATTCCGAAACCGGACAAACCGTTTCCGTCGATGCTGGTGGTTTTCGCGAGGACTACCTGAAACAGATCGAAGAATTTCGTGATAGCTATCGCGCCGCGTGCAGCAACCTGCAAGTGGACTACGTGCCGCTTGACACCAGTATGCCGTTTGACACGGCGCTGACCGAGTACTTGATTCAGCGTCAGCGAAGCGGATGAGTTTTTTAAACGCCACTTTAATTCTGGGGACGTTGGCGGCCGTCGTGCCGGTGGTGTTGCACCTGATCGCCCGGCGCGAACCCAAGAAGGTCACGTTCCCTTCGATCGCGTTCCTGACCAAACGTTTTGAGTCCAACCGCAGCCGGTTGCGGGTCCGACGTTGGTGGTTGTTGGCGATGCGAATTTTGGCCATCGCTGCATTGGCGCTAGCGTTGGCCCGGCCTGCGATTCACCAATCGTTATCGGTCACTTGGTTGTCGATTGGGTTGATCGCGGCGGCCGGGATTGCGTTGTTGATCATGGCGACGATCGCAATTGTGCAAGACAAGTCACGTGCGATTCGCTACGGATTGGCCGGCAGCGCGGCGGTGTTGATGTTGGGATCGATGTTGTGGGGCGTGGTCACGTTCGCGTCAGGCCCTTCGGTTGCCATCGACGATTCTGGGCCGATCGCCATCGCGATTGTCGTTGACAATTCATTGACATCAGGATGGAAAACCGCCAACGATAATCGCACCGAGCGAATGATTGACGTGGCCTCGGGCGTGATTGCCAAGTTGCCGCGAACCAGCCGGATTGCCGTGTTGGATCGGTCCGCCACGCCCGCTTCGTTTTCGCTTGATGTTGCCGGTGCGCTGTCGAAGTTGGAATCGACTGAGCCGACATCGCTGCCAAGGTCCATCGTATCGCGTTTGCAATCGGCGACTCAGTTGGTGCAAGGCAGCGAGTTGGAAAACCGTCACGTGCTGGTGCTGACCGATTTGGCAAACAGCACCTGGGATGACCCCAATCTGGAAACGCTGCTTTCCAAACAGTTGAGCGAAACCGCAAACGAGTCAAAGCCAGTTTCGCTAACCGTTTTTGACACCGGTGAATTCCGCGGAGTCAATCGTTCGCTGACGTCGATGCGTTTGGCTGATCCAACGCCGCCCGCAAATTCACCGATGTCCATCAGCGTGACACTCGACTCGAAAAGTTTTGGCGACGATTCTGACACCGTCGCCGATTCAGTCACGGTCGAAGCGCAACTGTACCAAACCGAATCAGGGTTGCCGGTGGTTCGTGATGGTGACGTGGTTTATCCGCCACTGACCAGCGTGGACCGAACGACCGCCGAAATCACTGCCGGTGCCGCCAGCGAATTGTTGTTCACGATTCCGGGGTTGCCGGTTGGGACGCACCACGGACGTTTACGAATCGTTGGCGAAGACGCGATGGCGGCCGACGATGAACGGTACTTTTCGATCGCGGTGCTGCCGCCGTCTTCGGTGTTGATTGTTAGTGGTGATGAAGAGGATGCGGGCAAAGAAGCCAAGGTAATCGAAGACGCGATCACAGCGTCGGTTAGCGCTGGCACGGAGGCGGGGATAGAATTCATGACCGAGCGAATTGGGTACGGCGATTTGCCGGTCGCGCGGTTGTCGGACTACGACGCCGTCGCGATGCTGGATCCGCCCAGTGAATCGCTTTCCGATCCCGCGATCGCAAACTACTTGGCCAGCGGTGGCGGAGTCTTGGTGGCGCTTGGTCCGTCGGCGAATCAGAACGCGGAAACGCGAAACGCTGATGATTCCGCGTGGCTGCCGTTACTGATCCGGCGATGGCGAGTACCAGAACCGGGCACGTTTTTCCAAATCACCGATGCGATGCACCCGGCGACGGAATCACTCGGCGGAGATACGCCGTGGAACGATTTTGCGGTGACTCAGTACTGGCAAGTCGAACCGACCGTGCGGGACACCGTGCTGTTTCGTTTTGCCGGAACAGAACATCCAGCGATGCTGGCCCGCGAAAGCGTCAATCCAGAATCCGCTGCGGTTGGTCGAACGCTGATTTTGACGACGCCGCTTCCCGCATTGGCAAACAAAACGCGGTCGTGGAATCGGCTGTTCGGAATCGATCCTTGGCCGGCTTGGTTGTTGACGCGTCAAAGCATCGACTACTTAACTGGACGGCAATCAAGAGAAATGATGACGATGGTGGGAACGCCGTGGACGCAATCGTTGGAACGTGATGCTGAACGGTCGAGCGAAAACAAGCTCTCTAAAAGCAGCGGAATCCGTTTGCAAATTTTCGCTCCCGACGGATCCCCGCCGATCCCAGTGGAAGCAGAAACAGTGGAAGCAGAAACGGTGGAAGCAAAAAATGCCGACCCTCGTTCGGGGGAATCATCGCAATCGATCACCGTCGCCGACACTCGGTCGCCTGGCGTCTATTGGATCAAAGGTGGCCCGTCGGGGACTGGGTTCTCAGCAAATTTGTCCGACGATGCGATTGAATTGGACCGGATTGATCGAAGCAAGCTGGATCAATGGTTGGGCAGCGATGGTTGGGTTTACGCGACCGAGCCAGATCAAATCACGTTGACCAGCCAGCAATCGAGCCAGCGAATTTCGTTGACTTCGCCAGCAATGCTGTTGGCTCTGTTGGTGTTTTTGCTCGAACAGGTGCTGGGAAATCGCTTCTATCGCTCAAAATAGAATGCGAACCGTTGCGATAAATTGGATCTGAACCACCGATTCGCCTGTCTGCACACCCGGCTACAATACGAACCGTCAAAGTCACCGCCAGTGCTACGATCGGCTGACCACAATGATCCGATCAAGCCTCATGGGCCTCATTGACGTGGACCACTTGGCCGGCGAGCGTTAATCTGACATCCGTCTAGTTGGCGACCACTCGACTGAACACGCAACGACTTCCGCCAAAGCGACTCCGTATTCCTCTTTCAGGTTCAACGTCACGCATGTCAAAAACCCCTCTGCTCGAGCGACGAAGCCCGCTGAGGATGTCGTATGCGCTGTTGATTTTGATTGCGTTTTTCTTCCTGTTACCGTCAGCGTTTCGCGCTGCTCGATTGAGTCTCGGTGAGAAAGAAAACGACGTCAAAGATTGGTTGCCCGCCGACTTTGCCGAAACCGCTGAACTGGAATGGTTCGCTCAACACTTTGCCGGCGAGGCGTTTGTGTTGGCGACGTGGGAGGGCTGCACTTCGGAAGACCAGCGTTTGAAACTGCTGTCAACCAAGTTGCGACATGAATCCGAAGAGTACGATCCCAGCAAGACGCTTTCGCCTGAATTGACCAAGACCTTTCGCCGTGCTCGCGAAACAGCGAAAGAGTTGGGGTTGCTGTTGGCCAGCGAAGATCTAAACAACTGGGGCGGTCAGAACGAAAAGTGGTTGCGCAGTGCCGATGGTCAGTGGTACTACATCAAGCCCGATGGCGGCCTGTATCGTTGGGATGAACCGCTCAATGCGCCTTTGGCAACGATCCGCAAAATCAAACGAGCACGCGGCACATACGAACTGACCGGCACGTTGGTTACCGCTTTTGGAACCGAGCCCGATGGCAAGGCGAATTCGCCGATGGCGAATCCGTTTTACAATGATCCGTCGTTGCTGACGGCACCGTTGTTTGAAACCGTTCAGACGGGTTATGACATCGTCGAGGAATTGGCACGTGAAGGTGGGCCGCTGTGGCCGATCGACATGACCGATCCAGCGAAACGGCCAATCGTGGCACGTCGTTTGGCGATGGAACGATTGACAGGAATGCTGTTCGCGCCTGCGGTGCCAAAAGATTTTGATTGGACGCCATCAGCGTTCGCGAAAACGCTCGACCAAGATCGACGTGCGGGTCTAAGTGAAGATTTTGATTTTGTCGTGTCCAGTCGTGTTCAGCAAATTGTTGATCGTGACTTTGATGGATCGCTCGAAAAACTGGCTGCTGCACCGGATGAAGATCAGGCACACGCCTGGTACGAAGTTTGGGACGCGGCGAAGGCGGAACCGCCGCCACGTTTGAGTTGCGTGTTGGTGACGCTGACCGATTTGGCGAAAGACAATTTGGTTTACGCGATCGGCCGGGGCGTTCTGGGGCAACCTCGCGGGCGTTTGCTGCAACTCGCCGATCAATCCGGCGTCTATGCTGCTCGTCCACCCGCGTTGGCTCCGCCGCCGTTCAACAAAGAACCCCCTGTTGCGACGGCCACCATGCCCGCACTTCGCATGGGCGGACCGACGGTTGATAACATGGCGATCGACGAAGAAGGTTCCGTCACGCTGGTCCGTTTGGTTGGCTACAGCGTCTTGCTTGGCATCGTTCTGTCGTATCTATGTTTCCGGAGCGTTAAGATCACGTTGATGATTTTTATCGTCGGTGGTTCGGCGGCAATGTTGTCGATGGCAATGGTGTGGTGGACCGGCGGTCGTGTCGATGCGATTCTGATGAGCATGCCGTCGTTGGTTTACGTGCTGGGTCTGTCCGGTGCGATCCATGTGATCAATTACTACCGCGACGAAGTTCGCGCACGAGGCCAAGCCGGCGCTGCGGGCCGCGCTCTCAAACACGCCGCACTGCCATGTGCGTTGGCATCGTTCACGACTGCGATTGGTCTGATATCGCTGTTTACCAGTAACCTAAAACCGATTTCAGGATTTGGGCTCTACAGCGCGATCGGAGTTCTATCGACGCTGGGGATTCTGTTCTCCTACTTGCCTGCGGCTCTGGCGACTTTTCAGCCCAAAGTTGACGGCGCGCCCGACCCGGAAAAGATTGATCCGACCAAGCCGCGGGTCGAAAGCCGATTGAGTGATTGGTGGGCCGGCGTGGGACGAGTGATTGCACATCACAATGGGATCGTGACCGTTGGTTGTTTGTTGTTCTTTGTCGGCTGCGGCATCGGCATGAAGCAGATCAAAACTTCGGTTCAACTGCTGGAATTGTTTGATCCCGGCGCTCGCATCATTCGCGATTATGCGTGGATGGAAGACCATTTTGGCAAGCTGGTTCCGATGGAAGTGGTCGTGCGAATGCCGACCAAAATTCAAGCAGAAGATTCCAACGCTGATCTATCGTCACTATCGATGCTGGAACGTGTCGAAGCGGTCTCACGGATTCGCAAAGTCGTACACCGTGCGCTTGGCCAACCGGGACAAGGTGTTGTCGGACAGGCGACCGCCGCTGATACGTTCTTGCCAGACTTACCCGAACCCAGCAACGGATACAGCCCCGTGCGGGCGAAGTTTAATCGTGATCTGGTCGCTGCTAGTGATCAACTGCGCGATAACGATTACCTGAGAATCGAAAAGACGGGCAAGTTCCAAGACAGTGAATTGTGGCGAATTAGTTTGCGAGTCGCCGCGCTTTCCGACGTCGATTATGGGCAATTCATTTCGACGCTGCGTGATTCGGTTAGCCCCGTTTTGAGTGCCTATCAAACGCGAGGCGAAGTGCTGGATGCTTTGATCAAAGATGGCAAGCTGGACAGCGGGGCAAAGCTAATGATCGTCGGTTCGGGAAAACCTGAATCGTTGGCGGAGGTTCCGTTGGTTAAGGATGACGGAACAACGTTGATCAGTCGAAATGCCTACCTGGCAACGCTGGGCGAATTGCTGGCCAACGAACGTATCGAAACACCACGTTGGCTGAACTTGCCACCCGAAAAGGTTTCAGCGTTGGTGACCGGTGATCGCTGGCAAAAGTTGCTCGACAGTTTTGATGCAGTGTTGTGGCTCGGTGGTGAAGGCTATGCAAAAGAGAACTTTCAGTTTGCCGGAAAGTTGATTGACGCACGCGGCGCAGAATCTCGCGTCACCCCGCCGATGTTGCTGCCCGATCGTGTGCCAACGGTGGAAGGCGACCCGCCGATTCAAGCGATCTACACTGGCGTGATTCCGGTGGTCTATAAGGCTCAGCGAACCCTGTTGACCAGCTTGGCGGATTCGATTGCATTGGCTTTCGTTTTGATCGCGATTGTGATGTTTGTTTTGCTGAACCCCGGTATCGGATCAACCGCATGGTTCCAGCCTCGAAACATCCTTTATGGCGTGGCTGCCGGTTCGGTGTCGATGATTCCCAACATTTTCCCGGTCGTGATTGTGTTTGGCTTGATGTGTCACATGGGGCTGGAAATTGACATCGGCACGATGATGACAGCGTCGGTTGCGATGGGCGTGGCGGTGGACGACACCATCCACTATCTATCGTGGTTTCGTGACAACCTGGACAGCGGCAAGTCGCGTGTTGATTCGGTGATTGAAACCTATCGACGTGTTGGTCCAGCGATGACTCAAACGACCATCGTCGGCGGCCTTGGTTTATTCGTGTTCGCACTTTCAACCTTCACGCCGACTCAGCGTTTTGGAACGTTGATGTTGGTCATGTTGATCGCAGCGCTCGTGGGTGACTTGATCCTGTTGCCCGCTCTGCTGGCTGGTCCGCTAGGACGTTTCTTCAAGCCTCGCACCAAGTCACAAAGCACTGACGCAAGTGGCAACGCGATCAACATGAATGGCTCGGTTGAATCACACGTGAACCAGCCATCGCCCTCCGTTGAATCGCCCTCCGTTGCATCGCAGCCTGTTGAATCGGCGGCTGTCAAAGATTCAGACACGAATGTAGCGATGGACACATCAGCGGTTCCGCATTTGAAAGTTCATTTCCCGGAACAGCGAAGAGACGCTGGGCATCCAGTCCGCCGCAAGTAGCGGACTTGGAAACGAGCGAGGAGTAATTGTCGCCTTTCGCTCCGCGAAAGTAGCGAATTCGCTGCTTTCGCGGAGCGAAAGGCGACTATGAAAAGTCGCACGTTCCGCAGTACCTGAGAGTGCGGCAACTTTGGTTGCTCTGCGTTGTCCAGCGTCGCTCTCTGGCACGTCTATTTGTTTTTTGTCGCCCAGGATCCGTTTATTGAATAGATCAAGGTGAATTTAGTGGCGTAAAGTATTCGCTGGCAGAGGTTACACGGAGGTTTCCTCGATTCATGCAAGCCAGCGGTGTTTCACGCATTAATGGAGTCGCTCGATGATCACGTTGACGAATCGTTTCAACTCACGTTTCGATAACCAAATCCAAGATTGGGAGCGTCGAGCATTCGTACCGCTCGACGAAACAGCCGCATACGAAAGACTTGATGCGTTCTTTGTCAGAGAGTCTGCTCGCCGGGCCCTTACGAAGACGTCAGGAATTGAGGACGTTGACTTACTCGACGCGTTAATTGACGCTGGGTTTGATGAAGAAACGTTGCCAGCGCTGCAGCTTGTTCCGATCGCGTTTGCAGCATGGGCTAGCGATTCCGTCACCGACCAGGAAAGTCGAGCAGCGGTGTGGTCGATTTATGAGTTTCGACTCTTCGAATACCCCGAAGCCGCATCTCGCGTGCAGAGGTGGCTTGACGTGCGACCTGAACAAGAACTTTGGGATTTGTGGTTGGCGTACACGCAATCCCGACTCGAAAACACTCCCGACACGATCCGGCAAGTCTCTGGAAATCAATTGCTGGAACAGGCAACCGCCGTGGCAATCGCCTCCGGCGGCATGATGGGCATCGGCACCGTTTGCGAGGCGGAGCAAGATGTTCTCGATGGCATCCGAAACGCTTATCGCGTTTGAAATAAGAAGGTGGTAGAGACCGGGAAACCGTGTGAGTCGTTTTGCGGCTTTCGTGGTCACTGCTGGTCAAGTTCAGTTGCGTTTACCGACACCAAATTCATTACGGAGAAAAAAGATGGTTGCCTTTAACTCATTGAAGCGAAAAGTTCAAAGACTCGAAGACCTGCATTGCTTGAAAGCTGAGGCTCAACTGCGGAGCGAATTGCTGCGATCACTTCAGTGTGAAAAAGCAAAGCAAGAACTTGCCGAAACGGTTTGCACGGACGACGCCAGCCTTTTAGATCGCTTGTTGAAGCATGGTTTCACCGCAGAAAACTTGCCTGCGATATCGGTTTTGCCGATCGCCTTGGTCGCTTGGGGCAGCGGCTATGTGACGGATGAAGAGAGGATCGCAGCGATGAATGCGATTTATGATTCCGAACTTTCCGGCAATCAAGCTGCGATCCAAAAATTCCAATCGTGGCTCGATTCACGCCCCAACCCAGAATTACTGGTGCTGTGGGCAGAATACCTGAAATGTCGAATCAAGAATTCGGGACGGGGAATGCAGCCCGATCATTTTGAACGGATGATTCGCTTGGCCAGCCAAGTCGCACTGGCGTCCGGAGGCATTCTTGGGTTTGGTGCAATTTGCGCAGGCGAACAAACCGTCCTCGATCAAATTCGCGCTCTCTCGCAATGCACCTCCGATTTATCGGCCTGACCTTCGCGATCGATGAACGATCCAAATCCTAGAAAGGATTTTAAAACGACCTGCCCGTAGCTGATCCCGCCAGGGTTCAGTCGAGTTTGATCCGGTCGTGGACTGAACCCCGACCGGATCAGCTACGTTTGAAAACACCTCTCTTTAGGGAAGTTTTTTCGTAGGCCGTAGCGAGTAAAGCGAGTTACGGCATCCTTCTGCACCGCTGCCGTAACTCGTTTTACTCGCTACGGCCTACTTTTGGACTCAACTTGGTTAGCGTGTCTGCGGCGCTATCCCAAACTTCTTCTATTGACGGCAACTTGCTGCTCTTGCGAGTGTCCCGGTTGAAACGTCCGAATTCTTGATTCAATTCGGGAAAATAGTCGATATTTGGAGACTTCCGTTGATTCCGCGTCTATCTCATCGCTTCGTTTGCTTCCTGGTTGCCATTGCCCTCGGCTTGGTCGCTCTGGAACAGCGGGCTGTATTTGCCCAGAATGGCGGCGTTGCGCTTGTACCGCTGGCGATTGGTGGTAGCTCGGATCCTTACGGAAATGTCGCTCCCGCGGGACGCTGGTTTTCTGGCGGAGCGCTCGGGCAACTTCGACAAAACGGTGGCAACTTTATGCCGGGGTCTTACCTGCCCAGCCCCATGGTTTTGTCCGAACGACTCTGGCTTCGTGCCGAGTACATGCACTGGTGGACCGAAGGAATGGAACTGCCGCCGTTGGTGACGACCAGTCCCGCTGGAACACCCCAAGCCGATGCGGCAGTCCTTGGCGAACCCGGCACCAGCGTTCTGTTTGGTAACGGACGCATCAATGACGATTCAGTGAGCGGGATTCGTTTCAAGACTGGTTTTTGGCTGACGCCGCAGGGAACCTTTGCCATCGAGGCCGAGTATTTTGAATTCCTGGGCGATCAAGACGATGGTTTTCGTGGTGGCGGAGGCAGCCAAATCGTTGGCCGCCCACTGTTCGATCCGTCGCGAGGAATCGAAACGGCTCAGTTGATCGACTTTGATGGTCGAGTGAGCGGGACGCTTGGAATTCAATCATCCAGCGATCTGCGATCATTCTTGGTCAACGGACGTGTTGCACTTTGTCCAACAGGAGCTTGCAATGCCAACGGACTGGTCGATCGAACAGATTGGATTATCGGTTATCGATACTTGGACTTAGATGAATCGCTAAGTTTCAACGAAAACCTGACATCTGAAGTTGCAAACGTTCCGGGAACGGTGGTCAATTCGGAAGCCTTCCGAACTCGAAACGAATTTCATGGACTCCAACTTGGCATCGTGCATCAAGCACAATTCAAGCGAGCCTACTTGGAATCGATGCTGCGAGTCGCGGTGGGAAACAATTCACAGCGGGCACAAATCAGCGGCAACACTCAAATTACCGAAAACGGCGTGACCGATTCCTTTGGCGGAGCTGTCTACGCACAGCGGTCCAACATCGGAGTCTATGACCGTGAACAACTGACGATGATCCCCGAACTTGGATTGACCTTGGGGATTCGCGTTACCGATTGGTTAGACGCGACCGTCGGGTATACTGCGATGTACTATCCCAATGTGATTCGGCCTGGCAACCAGATCGACAGCGATGTCAACACGAACCTGTTTCCACCAGAGACGGATCCATTTGTCGGTCCACTGCGTCCACAATTCCGATTTATCGAAAGCGATTATCTCGCTCATGGTTTGACGTTGGGTGCAGAACTTCGTTTCTAGCCAATTCCTTTATCGCATGCGCGAAACTTCGTTTTATCGACCGCTATCGCCTTGGTGTTTTGCGATTGCATCGGCGCTAATGATGTGGACTTCCGTTGCGGAAGGTCAAAATCAGGCACCGCCAGCGGGACCGCGTTACTGGACGACCCAGTGGGCACTCGACGACGTCGATGTTGGCAAACTCACCCGGCGATTAGGTGCGATCGGAATCGACACCGGTTTGGACTTGGCTGGCAAAGTATCGGTCAAATTGGAAGTCGGCATTCCCACCACTTCGCTTCGCGACGCCGCCGCGTATCGATTCGATGGAGTGTTGACGAGTCCGACGCTAGAAATCGATGGGATCCAGCTAAAGGATTTTCGCACCGCGGTTGTCTATCGCGACGGTGTCGCAACGCTGAAAGATCTGAGCTCGAAATACATCGATCGTGAAAACGACAGCGATCTTATCGGTGAAATTGAAGGCAGCGGCTCGGCCGAACTCGTGCCGCGTGGCGAAGTGACCGCAGAAGCCCGTTTTAAAAAGCTCTCACTGGCACCCGTTTCTGACATCGTCGCGAAACTCTATCGACGGACTGCGACCGAGCAATTACCCCAATCTGGCGATTTTTCAGGCGAGGTAAAGTTCAACGTTCCGCTAGACACAGTAAAGAACATCGCGACCTATCAGTTGGAAGGGAAATTTTCCGGCCGCGGTTTGAAAGTTGCCGGATTGCCAGCAGCGAACTTTGATGCCGACCAGGTCCGAATCGAACAACAAGTTTTGCGAGTGGATTCATTCACGTTGACGACCGCGCCGGCCAAGGGTTTTCGCAACGCGATTCGCTTGTTTGGCAATGCAGCGATCCCTCTTTCGGGAACCGGCGAGTTCCAGTTCCGGGTTGCTGGCGACGACGTTCCGGTTGACGCAATCTCTGGCTTGCTGGCGAAAACAAAGGCGGATGGGAAGATCGATTTCCGGCTGGTTGGCAAAGGAAAGATCGAGGCTGAACTAGAAACGTCAGCCTGGAAAGTCGAGGGAGCGATCGCGTCACCTGGGCTAAGCGTTGCCGGCGTCGATCTAGGAGTTTTGGAGCACGACATCTCGTGGACACCCACCACGTTCGGCATCATTGCAAAACGGGATTTGGCTGACTTACCAAAGTCGTTTCGGCTGGAAAAATTGCAATGTGACTATGCGATCGACGCACAACGATTGAAGATCGATCGCATCAACGCTTCGCTGTTCGGTGGTCAAGTCAATGGATCCGCTGCGATTCCTTTGGATTCAGATGGCGAACTGTCCGCGAAGATCAAGATTGAAAACGTTCGCCCAACAATTCAGCTAACTCAAGCTGGATTTGCGAGCGAATTTTCGGCGATGATTTCAGCAAAACTGGATTGGCAAGTTCCAGTCAACGCGATCGACAAGCCAGTCGCCCATCAGGGGCGTGCAACTTTAAAACTCGACGAAATCACACTCGGGGGTGAAAAAGTTGGCGAGCTGAAGGCAACTGCATCCGCGACTGCGGGAGACTTGACGCTCCGGGGCAACGGGACGCTTTTCGACGGCGACCTCTCGATTGATACAGTCGCCAATTTGCAAGCGGCAGATCGCTGGTCAGACGTCAGCAAGCGAATCGCCAAGACGGAATTGGAATTCGACGGTGTTTCCCTATCCCGATTATTCGCCCTGGTACCAGAAGTTCAAACCGATCTGACTGGAACTGCTTCGGGAAAGATATCGATCATCGATTGGGGGCAAGAGGGCGGAATTGACCAGCATCTACCCAATGCTGATGTCGTTCTGGAACTCAAAAGAGTGAGTCATCGATCGCGTTTGCTCTCGCGATCGATTCGCTTGGTAGCCAAACTTCGTCGAGATATTCTTGGGATCGATTCGTGGGTCGGGGACTACGCGGGTGGCACCGCACGTGCGAACGGACGCGTGTACTTGGTCGATGCAAACGATCGAATTCACCCTCGCGCTGATTTGAGATTATCGGCCAACCGCGTTGACCTTCAGCGCGGCCTTTGGTTCTTGGGCGACACTGCCGAAAACTTTCAAGGACTTGGTTCGATGACGGCGACCATGGCCGGGGTCGGAGAATCGATTCGGATTCGCGGCAGTGTGGATGGACGCGAATTGGCGTTTTATGGATTGTCGTTGGGTTCGGCTCATAGCGGGCTTGCGGCGGATGCCAACATCGATCGACTTCAATGGAGTCTGCGTTTCCCGTCGGTCAGGTCTCGTCAGGGCGGTGGCCAAGTCGAGGGTGAACTTGCGATTTCGTCAGGCCGCCGTGGCGGTCGAGGGATTGATTTGGCCAGTCGGTGGCGAACTCGTCGGGTCAAACTTTCGCAATTGGCGAAGCAACTTGGACAAGCAAACACGCCGGCGCAAGGTGAGATTACTGGCAATCTATCGCTCGGCGGAAAATCGGTCCGCACCGTGGACGATTTGGCTGGGCGATTCAAGTTTCAACTAGCACAAACTCGCGGCGCGGCAATTCCCGGGCTGGTTGGCGTTTCTCGTTTTCTGGGCCCGGTTTCCTTGGTCGGACAAACCTTTGACGTCGGCGCGGTCGAAGGGGTGATCGGCAGCGGCGCGGTGGTCATCGATGAGTTTTGGTTGGGATCAGATATCGCACTGATTCAAGCTGATGGAAAGGTTTTTCTTCGCAGCGGCCGAATGGACCTGAACGCTTTGATCGCGACAGGCGACTACCGAGACATTGCCGTGAACTTTTCTCAACTGGCCAGGCGGTACGCGCTGCGTTCGCTGTTACCGACCTCCGCTATCTTGAGCGTCTCTGAGTTGTTGCGAGATCGAACCGTGGTCGTTCGAGTGATGGGGCGAGTGAACAGTCCGATCATTCGGTTGCAACCGATCGAGACGTTTCGCGAAGAAGCGGCAAGGTTTCTGTTGCGAGAAGGTCAACGTCTGATCGTGGCAGGCATCACGGCAGAGGCCGCTAGCAGTTTGGGTTCGCAGTAAGTTCGTAGCTGATCTGAGCCAGCCATCTAACTCAGCACTCAACCGTTTAACCGCGTTGGCATCGCCCCGCGCGTCCACGCGGAACGAAACGCGCGGGGCGATGCCTGGGCTGATGAAAATCATTGCAACGCAGCAAATTGGGCAAGCTGCACCATGGCAGACAACACAAACTGGAACGCTGTGAAGCATTGTGGCAACGGCACATTTTCCTGATCGCCAGCATGTAGGCCGTAGCGAGCCATAGCGAGTTACGGCAATTTGCGCAACGCCGTAACTCGCTATGGCTCGCTACGGCCTACTAATTCAATCAGGCGAGTTTCACGGCGATTCCGATTGTACGGATTTTTCGGATCGAATCACGTGTTAGTTTAGAACAGCGCTGCATGCACGCGTTGTGCCGATTGTTCCTATGGGATCAATCTAAATGACATGGGGAAAACGATGAATCGCATGGGTGATTTGACTGGTTACAACATTCGCTCGACCGTCTTGGGACTGGGGATGGTTGCTTGCTTGGTGACGCTTAGCGGATGTAGCACGCTTGGACTTTCGCTGTATCCGTCCGGTGCGACATTGACTGACCAAGCCGAGGCGGTGCTGGAAGCTTCTCGGATACCGACCAACATCGCTCGTGAAAACGCGAAAACTGTTTTGCCGCCACACGCATTGGAACCGGGCGACTCGATCCTGATCGAACCGGTTAGCCTGGAACGTGACCTGCGTTTGCCCGCCGACCAAGTCGTTTTGGCCGATGGCACCGTTGACCTTGGGCCGTATGGACGGGTCATCGTTGCGGGTAACCATTTGGAACAAGCCGAGTCGCTGATCGAACAACAGATCGCGTTCCAGATTCGACAACAACGCGAATCATGCAAACAGTTCGCCAGCGAAGAGGACCGCGAAGCCATCGATGCCGATTCTCTGCCGGACGGATGCGATGCGATTGCGGTCAACGTGCGAATGCTGGAACCGGTTCATCGCTTTTACGTGCTCGGCGAAGTCAACGCACCGGGGGCTTACCCGTTGTCAGGTTACGAAACTGTTTTGGACGCCATCGTGACGGCCGGTGGCCTGACCAGTGCGGCGAATCCTTGCAAGATCTTGCTCGCTAGGCCCACCGATCCCTGCGAGTGCCGCGTGACGCTGCCGGTGTGCTATCGCGAGATTGTGCAGATGGGCAACAGCGGTTCAAACTATCAACTTCAACCCGGCGATCGCGTTTTTGTTTCGTCACGATCTTGCATGGACGAGCTGTTGTTCTGGCGTGCCAGCGAAACCTGCGATCGATGCTCGGGTTGCAATCGAGCTTGCTGCGATCCGGCTTCCGTTGCAGCTAATCCAATGGCGGGTGTCGTCAATACAATGATCCCGCCCGGCAGCACAGGTTGGTTGCGACTGTCCAATGATCCGCTACGCCCCAACGACTTGATCGAACCGACGCAAGCACCACCGACGCAAGCACCACCGATGGTCAGCGAGACAAATGAATCGCTAAACCTAGGCGACTATCTCGAACAGAATTCGGATGGAAGCAGTTCGGGATCGTCACCAGCGGATTCCGACGTCGACGGGGAACTCGATTTCTGATCGCGAAAGATGCGATGGTCATGGGCCACGATGCCGGAATTTCACCAAATTCACGGAGTCAACGTAGTAGAACCTTGCGGCTAAAACTCCGTGGCTAAAAATTCGGTGCCACTGAATCAGTTTTTCGTCGGTTCTGTGTTGGCAAGCTCCACTACAAATTCGCCACCTATTGTTAACGCGATGTTTAGCCTCGCTAGTTTTCGGGTGGAGAAGAGAGCCCGAAGTATTTCAAACGGTCAAACGAAATCTCGATTTGGCGATATTGTGCTCACGACCAGCGGCTCAGTTTGCGGTGAGTTAGCGATATGAAATCGCATGCGTGGATCGATCATTGGACGATTTCTTGTTCAGCTCGTTTCGATCGATCGGCCTCGGTGGTGGTTTGTATTGCCAGACCGGTGTACTTTCGCGGCGGAACGACACCGATCCATCAAGCTCCTGGACCATCGTCGCTGCGTTTTCAACCAAGGATTCTGAACAAGTGGCCACCGTACCGACCCAACCCGACGAAGCGCCTCGTGGAGATGCGAGTGGATTCACGCGATACATGAAGCAAGACCTGGTTTCCGGGTTGCTGGTTTCTTTGATCGCACTGCCACTCTGCTTGGGAATTTCACTTGCCTGTGGCTACCCGCCCATCGCTGGAATCTTCACCGCGATCATCGGTTCCATCCTGTGTACGTTTCTTAGCAACAGCGAGCTAACGATCAAAGGTCCAGCGGCTGGGTTGATCGTCATTGTTGTCGGTTGCATTGAGGACTTTGGCGGCAATGGAATGACGGGTGGTTGGATGGATGCTGACATGACCGCCTACAAAGCAGCACTTGCCGTCGGTGTTGCCGCGGCCGTTCTACAGATTCTGTTTGGCTTTTTTCGTGCTGGAATCCTGGGTGAGTTTTTTCCAACCGCCGCAGTCCATGGAATGCTGGCCGCGATCGGAATCATCATCATGATTAAGCAGTTTCCGGTGGCCTTGGGTGTGATCGGTGCTGGTGGTGAACCGCTGGAAATGTTGAGAGAGATTCCGCGTTACTTGGCGGAAGCCAACCCGGCGATTGCGTCAATCGGAATCGTGAGTCTGGCGATTATGTTTGCTTGGCCTTTGGTTCGAGATCGCGTTTCGTTTCTAAAACCGATCCCCGCTCCCCTGGTCGTCTTGTTGGTCGCGGTTCCGATGGGAATGGGATTTGACTTGCTGCATGCCCACCCCTATTCCCTTGCTGATCACGAATATCAGTTGGGAGAGCAGTACCTTGTCAAAATGCCCGATCGTGTTTTCGGCATGTTCGACGACATCACGTTCCCTGAGTTCTCGGCATTGCAACAGCCCAAGGCATGGAAGTGGGTGACGATGTTCTTTCTAATCGGAACGCTTGAATCGTTGCTGAGTGCCAAAGCGGTGGACTTGCTGGATCCTTGGAAACGCAAAACGAATATGAACCGCGACATCGTCGCAGTGGGTGTCGCGAACTTAGCCGCATCCAGCCTTGGCGGTCTGCCAATGATTTCCGAAATCGTTCGCTCCAAAGCTAACATTGACAACGGAGCCCGGACCCGTTTCGCCGACATGTGGCACGGAATCTTTCTGTTGCTTTGCGTCGCATTGATTCCAACCGTCTTGCACCGAATTCCACTTGCGGCATTGGCCGCCATGCTCGTCTACACCGGCTTTCGATTGTCACACCCCAGCGAATTCTTGCACGTCTGGCGAATTGGCAAAGAACAACTGGCAATTTTCGTCACCACCGTGGTAGTGGTTTTGGCAACAGACTTGCTGATTGGCGTTGCTGCCGGAGTCATTCTGAAAATGATCATTCACGCTTCCAACGGCATGCCCTTGAAAAGCATGTTCAAGCCATTTTTGGAAATCCAGGATGTGAATAAGAATACCAGCATGATCGTAGCCAAAGAGTCAGCGGTGTTTAGCAACTGGATTCCATTTCGTCGCCAGATCGAGCAGGTCGGATTGGTGCAAAAACGCAACCTGATTGTTGACCTGTCCGGCACAAAGTTGGTGGACCATAGCGTGATTGAAAAGCTGAAAGAGATGGAACGCGACTTCCAACAAGAGGGTTTGGAATTTGAGGTTCGCGGGCTGGATTCCTTGCAACCTTTGGCTGGTGGTTCCCATGCGGCTCGAAAAGTAGGGCTCACAAAATTGCAACGAATCACGGTGGTGACTGAACCGTCTTTGGAAGACAGACTGATCAGGGAAATCGTTGAATTCGGGATTTCAGGTTACACATCGACGCCTTGCTCGGGTGCGGGGCGACGTCAAATCGCCGACGGCCACGAACGTTCGCCGCGAGTCCGAATCGAAGTCATTGCGTCAGCCAGTAGTGCGAAAATGGTCATCGACTTCCTACGCCGCGAAATTTTAGACGAGCATCGTATCACGGTATGCGTCGAAACCGTCAGTGTCTTCCGCGCGGATGATTTCTGCGACTCGTTAAAATAACGTGGAACAGAATTCATTCGATTTGAATTGAAAGGTGTTCTGCTAGGTCGGCCGAAACTCTTGGCGAGTTTCGCTACGGGGGAATCAGCCAATCCATAAGTAATTTATTAGCTGTAACCGACTGAACCCTGGCGGGCCCAGATGCGAAAGATTTCGCCAAAGACGGAACTTGTTTCAGGACAGTTCCTTCGGGGAACCTTGGGCGCAATCGAGTGTCAGCGGCCGGCAGTCTTCACAGGCCTCAACTAGCTATTTTTGTACGTATCGCGAAGATGACGGACTTTGTCGTGGCCGGCTTTTACGGCGGCATACTGTTCGGTCAGGACATCGTTCATCGCGCTGTTGGCGGTCTCTTTGAGAACATCTTCGTACGCTGCCCTGATGTAGTCCTCGCCACGTTCGGCTTCAATTAGCAAGACGTACGGGTCGCCGCCGTTGATCTTGCTGCGAATGTTGATCCAGATTCGGTGTGTTTTGGCGGCCACGCTGCCATCGTCTTCGGCATCTTCGCCGTTGAATTCAATGAACTTTTGCAACTCGCTAGCCATTGCCGATCGCTGATCACCGATCTCTTTGAACAACACGGTCAGTTGTACGTCGTCGATTTCTTCGGCCGACTTGTGGAAGCCGTTGTACGAGTCGATGTTGGCTCGAATCAGCTTTTGCAGCTTGGCGATCGTGGCGTCATTCAGGTCAGTTTTGGTTTCAAGAGTCATGACGGTTTCTGTTGATTGGAGAAACGCAGGGCAGAATTACCAGCGTCGGTCAAACAGGTGAAATGCAAAATGTGTGCCGTTAGATGATCCTACGATTCGCTTCCCGCTGGCCATCAACTCGCTATGATGTTGCTGGATACTGTCGCGTGCCGATTCGGCCGGTCGTTCTTCGACCAACATGACCGGCGACCGCTCAACTTCTAGTGCAGAATCCGTTTCTCGACGCGCGTCATTGGGAGGTCTGCTTGACCCAGGATCGGGCTTGTCATCGAATAAGAAGATGAATACGAAGACGCCAAATGTTTGTGGGGTTTGGAGATTGACGCGATGAATTGGAAAAAAATTCGGAGAGGTTTAACATAGGATGAGTCTCGAGATGACTTCAGGAGGCTGGATTCCCCCAAATCTCAGCCCGAATGCGTAAGCGAGGGATTTCCGGGACAAGCAAGATCCCTCGCTTACGCACTCGGATTGGGAAGTCGGTGAGTTGTTTCGGAACAGTTCCCTAGGCCATCGCTGGCTCGATCAAACGATTGAACACAGTCGGGGCATCCTATCAGTGATGTGCCTATCAGTGATGTGAAAGAACCCATCGAAAATTAGCTCCCGTCGTGGTCGGCGACGAAGTGAAAACAGGTCTGTGGAAAGAAGCACGATGACGCAACCCAAGACACTCCTTGTCGCCGTTGGAGCTTCCGCTGGTGGACTGGAAGCATTTAGCGATTTTTTGTCAGCGATTGGCAATCAACCTGGATTTGCAATCGCGCTGGTTCAACATCTTGACCCGAACAATAAGTCGTTGTTGCCTGATTTGCTTCGCAATCAGACTTCGCTCAACATTGAAGAAGTTGCGCCGCGGAAAAAGATCCAGCCCAACACGGTTTACTTGTGCCCGCCGCGTGGCCGATTGACTGTTCGCAATGACGTGTTGGAGGTTTCGACAGATTCCGGCGACGATGCGGATACCAATGTCATTGACCATTTCTTTCATTCGATCGCCGAAACGCAATCGGAACGCGGCATCGGTATCATCCTGTCGGGCAGCGGCACTGATGGAACCTTGGGCCTAAAGTCGATCAGCGACGCCGGCGGGATGACATTCGCTCAAGACAGCGAATCGGCCAAGTTCGATTCGATGCCTCGCAACGCCGCGACGACCGGTGTTGCCGATCAAGTGATGCCGCCTGCGGAGATCGCGGATGAAGTAAAGAAGTACGTCGGCTATCTTAATGGGCTGGGGCAAGAGCCTGCGAAAAAGAAGTTTGAAGAGCAAATCAAACATGCGATTCCGCGAATTGCCGACGCTTTGTTGGCCGAAACCGGAAACAACTTCAAACACTATAAGGTCAACACGCTGGCGCGACGGATTCAACGTCGGATACAGGTTCTGAAACTCTCCGGCGTGGACGAATACGTCAATTTATTGCATCAGGACAAGAACGAACCACAGCAGTTGTTCCGTGAATTGTTGATCAGCGTGACCGCGTTCTTCCGCGATCCGGATTCGTTCGAGACGTTGGCCGATCAGGTGATCCCGAAGTTGTTTGCCAATCGGCAACCCGGTGCCCCGGTTCGCATTTGGGTACCGGGATGCGCGACGGGCGAAGAAGCGTACACGATTGCGATGCTGTGTCGGGAATACGTCGAACAATCCTGCCGCATTGTTCATCCGAATGACGAACCGTCTGAATCCGAAGCGATGGGGGAAAATTGCTCTACCATGACCTTCCAAGTTTTTGCCAGCGATATTGACGAACGGGCGTTGGGGATCGCTCGCGCGGCCGTCTATCCCGCGGGGATTTCAGATCATGTGTCCGAAGAACGACTCCAAAGATTCTTTATTAAAAAAGGCAATCGCTATCACGTCAAGCAACAGATTCGCGAGTGCGTTTTGTTTTCTTCGCACAACTTGATTAGCGACCCGCCGTATTCTCGCCAAGATTTGATCTCGTGTCGCAACTTGCTGATTTACCTTGGGCCGCATCTGCAAAAGAAGCTGATTCCGTTGTTCCATTACGCGCTGCGTCCGAGCGGTTATTTGTTGCTTGGGCCAAGCGAGAGCATTTCGTCGCATGGCGAACTGTTTCGCAGCATCGACAGCAAGCACCGCATCAGCCAACGAAAGGGAACCGCGATCGCCCGCAACACCGCGTTGACACTTCGCGCGGGAAACAATGAATTGACTCAGTCGCCCGACGTTTCAGCGATGGACGATGACAAAACCGATGCAGTGCAGATCATGCAGCGCATTATCTTGGACGAATTCGCGCCCAAGGCCGTTGTGGTTGACGAAGACGGACAAGTGATCTGTTCGTCAGGCGAAATGCACAAGTATTTATCGACCGGCGAAGGCGCCTTCCAGAACAACCTGGTCAAAATGGCGCGGCGAGGAATGCGGATCGGGCTGCGGGCGACGTTTAGCGAAGCGAAAGCAAAACGACGACGGATTACTCATGAAAATTTATCCGTGCAAACCGATGAAGGCAAACAACGGGTGATGATCACGATCCAGCCGATGATGCGGTTGGGGGAAGATTCGGGTCTGTTCATCGTCGTCTTCCACGATGTGGGGCTGCCGATCCAAAGTGGTAACGGAATTCGCCAAGACATTCGGCCAGACGAGGCGGAGGAATCAAATGTCTTGACGACTTCCGCTACCAATGACGACTTGATGATCAACCAGCTTGAATTGGAACTTTCGACGACCCGGAATGATCTTGAAAAGACGATGCAGGAAATGGACGCCGCCAACGAGGAGTTGAAATCGTCTAACGAAGAACTGTTGTCGATGAACGAGGAACTGCAATCGGCCAACGAAGAATTAGAAACGTCCAAGGAAGAAATTCGCGCGGGCAGCGACGCAGTCGGACGTGCTAACGCCGACCTGGAAAACCTGCTTCGCAGCACACGGATCGCAACCATCTTTATAGACGACGACGGTTCGATCCGCAGTTTTACTCCGGCCGCGACCGAAATCTACGGACTGATTCCCACCGACGTCGGCCGCCCGCTGGCCCAGATCGTTCCCAATACCGCTTACATGCCGCCGCTGCCCGATCGCGATGCGATTATTGACGATGTCGCTGACGAAGAAACTATCGTCACGCATGGCGGAAAGTCATTCATTCGCCGTGTCTTGCCTTACCAGAACTATTCGGGCGAGCGAGAAGGCATCGTTGTCACGTTTACCGATGTTTCGCAGTTGAAGGAAAGCGAAGAACTGTTTCAATTGCTGGTCGATGCGTCGGCGCAAATTGTATGGATCACCAATGCGGAAGGTTTCGTCGTCGATGATTCGCTGAGCTGGCGAGCGTTCACCGGGCAGACTTACGACCAATGGAAAGGTCACGGATGGCTCGATGCAATTCACCCCGACGATCGCCAGCCGACGATATCGGCTTGGCAGCGAGTCGTTGATACGGGCAGTCAATTGTCGCTGGATTATCGGCTGCGACATCATTCGGGCGATTACCGATGGACGCATGTTCGCGCCGTCGCTCAACGCCACCCTGATGGATCGGTCAGCCGTTGGATCGGCATGAACACCGACATCGATGCTCGTAAACACTATGAACACGAGTTGGCGGATCGCGAAGCCGATTTGCGGCGAGTGATCGACAACACGATCGCGTTCGTCGGTGTGCTGAAGCCTGATGGAACGTTGCGCGAAGCCAATTTGCCGGCGCTAGAGGCCGCAGGACTGAAACGCGAAGACGTTGTCGGCCAAAAGTTTTGGGATCTGTATTGGTGGAGTTTTTCGCCCGCGGTTCAATCACAATTGAAAGCCTTGGTCGCTCGCGCGGCCGCTGGCGAATCGGTGCGGCAAGACATGTCTTATCGAATCGCGGGCGATAGGATCCGCACGCTCGACTTCATGCTAAACCCGGTGGTCGATGACGATGGAAAGGTCACGCATCTGGTGCCATCGGCCATCGACATTCACGATCGCCGGCAAGCGGAAATTGGTTTGGCGGAAGCGAAGGCGCGATTGGAATTGTCGCTGGAGGTTTCCGGCGTGGCGACATGGAACTGGAACATGGAAACCGACGATGTGATCTCCAACCCAGCACTCAATCGGATGTTCGGGTTCGAGCCGGATGAAAAATTGACGCTCGAAAGCTTCGTCCACCAAATGGACGATTCGGTCCGAGCACGCGTCACGGCGGCGATCGAGGACGCGGTTCAAAAAAAGGGCACTTACGACCAGGAATACCCGATCCGATTGCGAAATGGTGAAGTCCGGCATGTTCGCGCGGTCGGGAAAGTCGAAGGTGACGACGAATCGAAGCCCAAGCAGTTCTTTGGTGTCGTATTGGATGTTACCCATCGTAAGAACCGCGAAATCGACATTGCTCAGCGGGAGGCACACCTACGCCGCGTCATCAACAATCAACTCGGCTTGGTCGCCGTCGTCGATCGTGACGGCATGTTGCTGGAAGTCGATGAACGATCGCTTGAAATCGCGCGATCCCGCCGCGAGGATGTGATCGGAAAGCCGTTCGTCGAAGCACCGTGGTGGAACTACGATCCCGCCGTCGCCGATCGGATCCGTACCGCGATGCAGCGTGCTTTCGCGGGTGAATCGGTTCGCTTTGATGTGTCGTGGTTCGCGGACGGAAAAGATGGCGTGATGATCGACTTCATGATTGCGCCGGTATTCGATGACGACGGCGCGGTTGAGTACTTGATTCCGTCGGGGGTGGACATTCGCGAACGGTTCGCGTCCGAACAATCGCTGAAAGAAACGTCGCGGCGGATGGAAATGGCGTTGCGAGCCGGCGGCATGGCGGCATGGGAATGGACGCCGACAGAAAACTTCTGGACCGAACAATTGTACGAATTGTTGGGCATTGATCCGAACCAACCGGCCGATAGCGATCTGTTCTTTTCACTCGTCCACCCCGATGACATCGATCACTTGAAACTGGCTTGGCAAGCCGCCGTCGACGGAAGCGATACTTACGATTGCGAGTTCCGCATCATTCGACCGGATGGACAGGTTCGTTGGATGATGGGCCAAGGCGAAGTGGTCCGTGACAAATCCGGCCAAGTAGTGCGAATGTATGGCGTGAATTGGGATTCAACCAAAGAACACGACCACGCCGCGGCGCTGCTGGACAGCGAACAACGTGCGCAAGCCGCCAGTGCGTCGAAAAGCGAATTTTTGGCCAACATGTCCCACGAAATTCGCACGCCAATGACCGCGATCTTGGGCTATTCGGACTTGTTGCGTGAATTGGTGGACAGCGAGGAAGCCAAACAGCATCTGCAAACGATTCGTCGCAACGGAGATTACTTGCTGGACATCATCAACGACATTTTAGACTTGTCCAAGATCGAAGCCGGAAAGTTCGATGTCCAACGCGAACGCTTTGACCCGACGCGGGTGATCGAGGACGTACGCAGTATCATGGAGGTTCGGGCACACGAAAGTGGGCTGACATTGGAGGTCGAATACCACGGCAAGATGCCACGAATCATTGAATCGGATGCAAAACGTTTGAAGCAGATCTTGATCAACTTAGTTGGCAACGCGATCAAGTTCACGCAAACAGGCCGCGTGCGAGTTCGGACTCGATTTGAAACCGACGCCGACACGTTGCACTTTGACGTCATCGACACCGGCATCGGCATGACCCAGGAACAGCAAGTCCGATTGTTCAAACCGTTTTCGCAAGGCGATTCTAGCGTCACGCGGCACTTCGGCGGCACGGGTTTGGGGCTGGCGATTAGCAAGCGGCTAGCCGAAATGCTGGGCGGCGAAATCACGGTCAGCAGCACGCAAAAAGTCGGCAGCACGTTCACCGTCACAATCGACACCGGGCCGGTCGATGAGGAACTGCTAACGGACCATTCTTTGAATGAAGTGACGAACGCGTCAGAAGGCACAGCCCAGGAAAAACGCTTGGTCAGTCCCAACTTGGTATGTCACATTTTGATCGTTGACGATCGCCGCGACATCCGTTTCTTGAGCAAACGAATCTTGACCAAAGCGGGCGCGACGGTCGACGAATGCGAAGACGGACAGTTGGCCGTCGATCACATTACCGCGGCGATCCAGGCCAAACGGTTGCCCGATTTGATTCTGCTTGACATGCAAATGCCAAACTTGGACGGCTATCAAACCGCCCGCAAACTACGCCAACTTGGCTACGCCAACCCCATCATCGCGCTGACCGCCGACGCGATGCAAGGCGACATGAACGAGTGCTTAGAAGCCGGTTGCAACGATTACCTCAGCAAACCCATCGACGGACCCCGGTTATTACAGCTCGTCAGCGAATTGACAAAACGACCTTAATTAGTGGTCAATCGACCGCTTAGTTCCAGTTTAGCAATTTTCGCGGGTCATCCGGCGAAAAGTGCTAAACTGGAACTAAGGAACGTACGACTTTCGATAGTCGCGTTTCGCTCGGGACGTCGCATCTGTTACTGCACGTTAGGCCCAGAGGGCCGGCAGCTCCCTGCCGGGTGCGCGAGCACCCGGATGGCTGCCCCACATC
>NZ_LWSK01000010.1 GCF_001642955.1 Rubripirellula obstinata
GCGAGGCGGAGCGTTCCATCGAAGGTCACCAGTACGAAGCGATTCGCCCGACAACTGCAAATCAGCCGTCCAAACACGAACCTTCGCTCAGTCTCCCAGATTACCTATCGTGGCGCAATCGCCCTGGATTGGGCCGCCTTTGCAGATTCCGACACAACCGGTTTTGATCTGCACGATCCCGCCACGTTGGTCGAGTTTCAATTCTTTCAAACGCCGTTTCAAATGTTTCCAAACTTGTTGCATCTGTTTCGATCCGGCACACTTGGCCGTTTTCCGATCCATGCAGACCAGCAACGTTCGCTCGGCTTGCCCCAACCCAAGTTTGTCGCATTTGCGGCCGGCAGATTTCAGTTCGGACGTTTTCATCGGAATCCGCTGGGGTATGAAGATGCTGTGGGCCGCCATGCTAATCGGCAGGAAGCCGTAAAGTAGGCCTTAGCGAGTGGAGCGAGTTACGGCAGGGCTGCAACAAAATGCCGTAACTCGCTCCACTCGCTACGGCCTACAAAAAATGTCTGCCGATTCACGTGCCAGCCCTCATGCTGACCATCAAGATGCATTGGCATTGACGGTTGGCTGGCTCGGTCTATTCTTTATTGAGAATCACTTTCATCAAGCCTATTCGTTACAGAAACCTCTTTCAGAGCAAAACGACTGTGCAAACTGAGACCATCCTGAATGTTTTCCCCGGTGCGAGCGACCAGCAGCGTTTGGTTCTGGCCCGCTGCACCACTCTGTGCGGCCTGGAACACCTCGTTTTGCGTCAAGAAACCCATTCGGCTGACATCGGTTGGTTCGTGCAGAGCAGCGTCGCGATCGAGCCCGCACAAGTCGCCGGGCTAAAAATGACCCTCTCACCCGCAAGCGTCACCGGTACCACCCGCCGCGAAACGGCCGATCCAGACGCACCGGCAATCCTACGATTCGAGCAGGCGAGCTAAACCATCAAGTAAAGGGTTTCTGACACCCTCGACTCTCGATTTACGCTCATCAAAATCAAACGCAAAGTCGCCAGGCCGCGAAGACGCAAAGAAGCGGCATTTCCGAAACCTTTGCGACCTTGCGGCTGAGCATCTTTGCGTTGAAAACCTCTGCCATCAGAGAACGCGTCGCTGGCGGCAGACCTTGTGTTGGTTTTTTATTTTCTATGCAGTCTTTTCGGACGGCTTTGTTCCAGCAGCGGATCCTTCTGAATTGCGAAGCAATTTGGTGTATTCGTCGACGCCTTCTTGTTCGTCGGCGAGGATGTCTTCCAGAAAGATCACCAAGGGGCGATTGCCTTCGGCCAGTTCCAGGGCTTGTTGGTACATTTCGACCGCTTTGGACTCGAATTCCAGGCTGAATTGCAGCACTTCCTGCAAGTCACGCGATTGCTTGATTTCGTTGCGAGTCGCCACGGGGACTCCACCAAGTGCGACAATTTTGTCACCCACCAGTTGGGCGTGACCAAATGACTCCTTGGCGTCACCGATAAATTTTTCGGCAAAGACTTCACGCCAAACACCTTCGGCGATGAAACTGTTTTGCGAATACTGGGCAACGCCCGTCCATTCATGCTTTAGGATTTCGTTGAGTAGGTTTAGCAGTTCTTGGCTGGCCATGATGGCGACCTTTTAGTGAAGGTGAATCGAAATGGGATCGAATCCCGAAAGTAGTGGCATCAGTTGCATGATACATCCAAAGCAATAGTCTTTTTGAGTCCGATCGTCGATCCAGGGCAATTCACTTCAAGCCCGGACCAGAACGCTGCGGCAGACGTTGGCGATGGAATCTTTGTCGGACAGATAGAACGTTGGGATTCTAGACGCGATCAAGGGGCCAGCGATCGAGGTGTAGTCGTTGATGTCGTGAGTGTTGATAATGACGGCGACGGCGCGGCCTCGTTTGGACAGTCCGACCAGCGTTGCGATCGTTGCCGCAGAGGCTTGCTGAAGGATGATCAGCAACGTTGTGTCGCCCGAAAGTTGGCTTTCGCATTCGACCAATAATTCAGAAAGCGTCAGGCCATCGGTTCGTTCAAGTCGTGCCAGCGTGCGATGAATGTCTTTGAACTGGGCTGGGCCGCGCGAGGGTGAAATGATGACTGGATTCAGGCGATCGTTTTCGGATCGCATCGCTGCTGCATTGGAAACGTCGGAGCGTTTTTGCGGATGCGAAATTCGTTGATCGCCCTGCCATCCTTCGGTGCGAATACGGTCGGCGGCGTCGCGTCCATTGGTGACCAAGCCAAACGGTTCACCGGATTCGTGCAGTGACGCAGCGATTGACGCCGCAGCGGTGACGGCCAGATCCGTGCGCACGGGTTCGTGCGAATTGGGGTTGGTGCTGGTGTGCATGTCCAAGATCAGGGTGGCACCGGCGATCGAAGATGGTTCGTAGATCTTGCTGTGCAGCGTTCCTGTTCGCGCGGTCGCAGCCCAGTGAACGCTTCGCATCGGGTCGCCGATTTGCCATTGGCGAATCCCTCTTAGCCGCGTCGGGTCGTCCATCACATTGGCTCGCATTCGGATTTCACCGATCGGACGTCTCGATCCAATTTCGTACTGCGTCAGCGGAACGATCTCTGGCATGACGGTGATGTACTGCGGATCGGTGCCAACACGGAACCGGCGAAACAAGCCCATCAAGTCACCGGTTTCCAGAACCGTCGGTCCGATTTGCAAATAGCCTCGGCGGCGGCAATCGACGTCATAGTCAATTGCTTTGGTTTCCCCCGGCCACAACAACATCACCGCCAAACGCTCGCCGTCAATTTTTAACGGTGGTGAATGTTTGCTTGCACTGAGAACTTGTTTGGGCAACAGGTCTTCCACCAACAACCAAAGCATTGGGACTTTGGCGGTGTTAGTGATTTCAATTCGCGCGTTCGCCTTGGATCCGACTTTGAGTTCACGATCGCCGGTCGTTCGCAGTGCGGTCGCGGAAGTGGACCAAGTGTTTGCGAGCAGATAATTGACGCCCACCAATAAAGCGATCGTAATTCCGGCCAATACCCAAAGCGAAGCACCAAACAGAATGCCCACCAACAGCAAGGTGCTTACGCCTGCCGCGATGGTCAACTTGGCAGAAGGTGGCGACGAAGATTTCATTGATCCGATCAGGTTTTGAACCACGGAGGCACAGAGAAACACAGAGGGTTGTGAATGAGTGATCGAAAGTGATCTCTGCGTCTCTGTGGTTTCATTTAGCGAAGTCTTGTCACGTTCCGATCGTCGGGACTGCAATCTCGCTGACGATCTCGTCGATCACGCTCTCGGTGCTGACTTTACGCAACCGACTTTCGGGACGCAAAATCACACGGTGGTTCATCACCGGTTCGATAATTTTTTTCAGATCGTCAGGAAGCACATAGTTGCGACCTCGGATCGCGGCCATTGCTTGGGCACAACGAAACAGTGCGATGCTGGCGCGTGGGCTGCCGCCGAGTGCCAGGTCTTCGTGTGACCGAGTTTGCGAAATGATTTGCAGCAGATAGCCGCGAAGTTTTGGATCGACGCGAACTTTCTTGACGATCTGTTGGGCTCGCACAATTTCGGTCGCCTGGGCAACGGGTTGCAGCGTGTCCACGGGATGCTGGTGCTGCAACATTTCCAGCATTCGCATCTCTTCTTCCATCGTCGGATATCCCAAACTGAACCGCATCATAAAACGATCTAGCTGGGCTTCGGGCAGCGGAAACGTGCCTTCGTGATCGACTGGGTTTTGGGTGGCGATGACGATGAAGGGTGGATCGAGCGTGTGCGTGGTTCCATCGACCGTGACGCGTGTTTCCGCCATCGCTTCCAACAGTGAAGCTTGGGTTCGCGGTGTGGCGCGATTGATTTCGTCGGCCAACAAAATCTGAGTGAAGACAGGACCAGGGCGAAATTCAAACTCGGATGTCTTTTGGTTGAAAATCGAAGTGCCGGTCACATCGGTGGGCAACAAATCTGGCGTGCATTGAACTCGTTTGAACTTGCAGCCCACGCTGCGTCCCAATGCCCGAGCGAGCATGGTTTTGGCGACGCCGGGAACGTCTTCCAGTAAAATGTGGCCTCCCGAGAGCCAGGTTACCAGCGACAAAACAAGTTGTTTCCGTTTGCCCACGATCGCCAGTTCAACGTTGGCAATGATCCGCTTAGCCAGATCGCTGACGATGGCGGCCTGGTCGGCTGGAGGCGTCGCCTTGACTGCCATTTTCGCAGCGGGCGCTTTCGCGTATGGCGTTTTTGCGGCAGGTTTCGCCGCAGGTTTCGCCATCGGGGGCTGGTCAGCTTGGTCCATGAGCGTCGTTTACATTTAAGGAACATCGGCACTGAAATTGCTACTATCATGGTACCTAGACAATGGGCTGCCGTGGTGGCAGTTCGTCGGATTGAGAGCCCTATGTTAATCCCCAACTCGTCGATACCGAACTTACTGGTCACCGATGACGACTCAGCGTTTCGCAGCGTTTTGTGCGAAGGGCTTGCGCGTCGTGGATTTAAGGTCACCGAAGCGGGGGACGGAATGCAAGCGATCGAGCTGATCGAGCGAAGTGAAGTCCATGTCTGCCTAGTCGACTTTCACATGCCAAGGCTTAACGGGCTGGAAGTCATCCGGCACATTCGCCGAACGTCCCAGCAAACTCCGTGCGTGTTAATGAGTGCCGACTTGGACGAAACAATCCGGGCTCAGGCAAAGCAAGTATCCGCCTACGAAGTGCTTTCCAAGCCGATTCGGTTAAAGCAAATTAGCGACTTGATCTGCACTGCCCTGTCGGATGTCTACGGTTGGCGTCCCGCCTGATCTCTCTTGGCATTTGACATTCTTGTAGGCCGGAACAAGCTTGCCGCAGTTCCGGCAATCGCATGGTACGACGTTGGTTTGCCGGAACTGCGCTAAGCTTGTTCCGGCCTACATCAATTCACAATCCAAGGACTGCTTACCCAAACACTTTTAGCGTTGGCATTGGTCGAGCGATTTCCTGTTCGTCGCGAACCTTTTCGACCAACGTTTCGATCGCTTCGATTTCTTTGCGGCTTTGATGCGCGTTGGTCGCCGATTGATTGGTCATTACCAAGATCGTGTCGGACGGTTTTGCGTGGGCCATTGCCCACTGGATCGCTTTGGTTTGATCCGTGACCATTCGCATGGCGGCACATTTTTCGACGCCGTCGAGCACGGCGTGAGATGCAGCCAAGAACGATTTCTTTTGTTCAGGAAACGATGTCACGATCGCGTGGTCCGCGAACCGTTCCAATAAATTCCCCAAACGTGCGAGCGATGTTGGGTCTTCTTCGTTACTGATCGCTGCGATGCACCATAGTCGGCCGCTGGCCTTCATCGAACGAGCTGTTCGCATCGCGGTGGCACATCGTTCTGCTGATCCGGCAACATCAATCATCACCGATGCGTGACCGTAACGGCTAAGCGTTTGGCCGCGACCGGGAACCGATCGTAGGCTTCCCAGGTGGCTGGCGATTTCGGGTAATTCAAAATCTGTTAACAAGCCAACCGTCACTGCGGCTGCTTGATTGGCGGCCATCGCTCCGCCGCAAAGTGGTGTTTCCATCACGGCGGTGCTGTCATCGTGGGTGACCAACAAGGTCGTCATGCCACAGGATTGATCGATGATTTTTGCGGTCACATCAGCACTGCCGCGGACTCCGTAGCTGACTTGGCGAACGCCGGCTTCTTGGATGATCTGCATCGCTTTGTTGTCGTCGGCCGGTGCGATGACGACGCCGTTGGGATTGAGAGTTTCCAATGCACAGGAAAGTGCGGACGGCCCAAAATCTTGACTGGCAATGGTTGATCCAGTTACGACTAACAAATCGAAACCGATGCAGTCGTAGCGTCCTTGGCGAAGATCGGTATCGACCATTTCGATGATCGCGATTTGGCTATCGCAGTCAACGGCTTCGCCGACCCAATCGACAAGCGATGACGCTGAGTGCATTTTTTCGGTTTGAGTGGTCTGCACCACACCATCGCTGCTGCCCAGATCGGTCTGGTACGCCGTGCGAATGTTCTTGGCACGGAACAACGTTGAGATCAACAGCGACGTGGTTGTCTTGCCCGCGGATCCGACAACGCCGATCGTCAGCAATTTCTGATCGGGGTTGTTCAGCAATGCAGAATTGATATCCGCCATCGCTAATTCGATGTCGCCGACGATGCACTGCGGCAACGGGCAAGGCAGCACTTGTTCGGTCAAAATTCCCGATGCACCGCGCGACAACGCGTCGGCAACGATTCGCATCGGATCGTCTTGGCCGATTCGATAGACGACTAGGTCGCCGGGCATTGCGGTCTTGGATGATTCGGCAACCGAAACAAATTCAACGTCGCTGCCAGCATGGAACCGAGCACCAGCCAGAATCCCACGAAGCGATTGCGTGGGAGCTTCGGAAGTAGAGGTGATACCGGTACGGGTAGCATCTGTCGGGGCGGATGAGAATTCAATCGCGCTGGTGTCAGTAGATTTCTGACGCATGATGGCCTCCTTGCACATCGTAGGATTTGTTTCTCGCGGTCGTGTTTCACCGAATCATGGGTGACGACTGCGAGAAAAGAAAAGCGTTCCTCGCTTCTCGATATGCGTGATTGTTCCCATCGAGCAAAAACGGTCAAGGCCGAAAACTTTCAGTTTGTTCCGGCGGAGCCTCGGACGCGACATTTGCTTGCAAAGCTGGTTGCCGCTATTTCCCCGGCAATTCGATGCCCGCATCGGCCATCAATCTCTGCAAATCTTCCCATGCAGCTTTTTTTGCGGCCGGGTTTCGAAGCAGGTAAGCGGGGTGATAGGTCACCAGGACTTTGCTGCCACGATATTGATGAAATTTTCCGCGGAGTCGTCCGACGGACAGTTTGGTGCCGAGCAATTCAGAAGCGGCAATCGCACCGAGACAGACGATGTATTCGGGGCGAATCAGGTTGAGTTGTTGTTGGTAAAACGCCTTGCAATTTTGCAGTTCATCGCCTTCGGGATTTCGATTCCCCGGTGGGCGACATTTGACCGTGTTGGTGATGTAACAATCGGCGCGGTCCAGCGTGCAGGCAACGATCATCTTGGTTAGCAACTGTCCCGCCTTGCCAACAAAGGGACGGCCGCTGCGATCTTCGTCGGCACCGGGGCCTTCGCCAAAGAACAGGAACCGTGCTTGCGGACTGCCTTCGCCGAAAACGGTTTGAGTTCGACAGCTAGCCAGAATTTCGCAAGACGTACACTGAGAAACTTGTTCAGCCAGAATTTGCAACTGTGCCTTGCGATCGTCGGCCGACAATGCTTTCCCGTCGTAATCGCCGTCGGTGGTCGAAAATGCGGGGACGGTTTCTAGCCGGGTTTTCGGCATCGCTGGCTTGGACGCGGCGGCCGGAGCAGGCGGTTTGGGTGGCGAGACAGCAGGCGGATCGGGCGATGAGGGCTCTGGGACGGCAAACTGGTCGGCCAATAATTCGACGCTCGCCGGATTGGCGACTGGCAAGAACGAAACGCCCGATCGCTGGAGATGGGCGGCTAATGCAGCCGCTTGGGCGTGGATTTCGGCAGGATCGAGTGATTCGTTGTCAGACATGCTGGGCAGTATATCGATCGAAATACAGTTAGTCGGCACCTGTGTGAAATTTACTGGACGGATTAAGCTGTGGGGCTCCGAACAGGCCGGTAAAAATGTAGGCCGGCAACAAGACGCGACAGCGGCGCAGTTCCGGCTTTTCGCGGTGGCTACTGCCGGAACTTCGCTTCGCTTGTTTCGATCTACTTTCGGCCAACATCACGGCCAACATCACGACGAGCAAAACAGCTCAACCCGTTTACCAAGCACTTAACCTGAATGTCTGTCCCCAAAGTCGCCATCATCGGACGTCCAAACGTCGGCAAAAGCAGCCTCTTTAATTGGCTCGCACGCCGGCGGCTGGCCATCGTCGATGATTATTCCGGCGTGACCCGCGATCGAATGACGACCCTGATCGAACACGACGATCGGTTCTTTGAATTGACCGATACCGGTGGAATGGGCGTCGTCGACGATGATAACCTGACCGAAGATGTCGTCCGCCAAATCGAAATGGCGATCACGTCCGCCGACATCATTCTGTTCGTCGTGGACATCCAAACCGGTTTGATGCCGCTGGATGTGACGGTTGCCGAACGACTGCGTGGGATCGAACGACCTGTAATTTTGGTTGCCAACAAAGCGGACCAACCGCATCAAGACATTGCAGCGGAGGAGTTCCAAAAGCTCGGACGAGGACACATCATTCGCGTCAGCTCGACTCAAAATCGGCACCGCGACGACTTGTTGGAATTGATCGTCGATCGTTTGCCCGAAGCGAATGACGAAACCGTCGAAGAGCCTACGATGAAGATCGCGATCGTTGGTCGCCGGAATGTTGGCAAGAGTACGTTCGTCAACACGTTGGCCGAGACCGATCGAATGATCGTCAGCGAGGTCGCCGGAACGACTCGTGACAGCGTGGATGTTCACTTTGACGTTGACGGCCAAACCTTCATCGCGATTGACACGCCGGGATTACGAAAACGAAAAAGCCAACGCACGGACCTGGAATGGTACGGCATGCACCGCGCCCAACGCAGCGTTCGTCGCGCCGACGTGGTGCTGATGTTCTTCGACGCCGTCGAAACCGCCAGCAAGGTTGATAAGCAGTTGCTCGGTTACGTGATGGAACATCACAAGCCTTGCATTTTTGTGATCAACAAATGGGACAAACTGCATGGAACCGTTCCAACGGATCGCTGGGTTCAATACTTGCGTGGCCAGTTTCCGACGCTCGCGTATGCTCCGATCGCGTTCATCACCGGCGAAACGGGCAAGAACGTCAAGTCACTGTTAAATCACTCGGCGATGTTGTTCAAGCAAGCACGCGAACGAGTATCAACCGGCGTGCTGAACCGAGTGATCCGAGCCGCCATTGATGCTCATGAACCACCGATGTATCAAAACCGTCGGCCCAAAATTTATTACGCCACGCAAGTCGCGACGGAACCGCCCACGGTCGTGCTGGTCTGCAACGACCCCAAAGCATTCAGCAACGATTACCAGCGATACCTCTTAAATGTCCTTCGTGACCATTTGTCGTTCGGCGAAGTCCCAATCAAATTGTATCTGCACAAAAAGCATCGCATGGATGACGGCACTGAAAAAGATTCGGTGCGACGTTAGGTTCGTTTTCGCAGGTCGATTCGAACGCTTTTGTTACTACACTCCGGCTTCCAAGCGAAGCTGCTTCAATTGCTGAGTCGTTTCATGTTTTGTCGCCCAGTCATCAATGTAGGACCAATCGAGCTTGTCTCCGGAAACGACTAGAAGGTTGACGACATCGTCCAGGTCTTTACGCCGAGCCCATCGCAACTTCTGAATCACAACATCCTCGGCAGTCGGCACCCACGCTTTGCAGTCAATTTCAGCGATGCTTGCTTTTACCTTTCGCTGCCACTGTTCAAGATGGTGCGGGTCTTGGGTGGCTTGGAACAGCTCGATCTCGAAGTCCGTCGGCGAATAGCAAAGAACATGTCGCACTGATCCGGTGAAGATTTCCATCATCATTTGTGGGTCGAGTTTGAAATCGTCCCCAAGAGACTTTGTGAATTTAACAATGTCAGGCTGAGGTAAAGTGACGACAAAGTCTGCGTCATTGGTGGATCGAGGTACCGCATACAAGTTGCAAGCGAATGCACCGACCAACAAGTATTCAATATCTTGTTTCTCTAACTCGATGATCACGGCCCGAATCGCTTCCAAGCTATTCATCTATCGCAATAACCTGATCGCATTAGGCAAACTCATCGGTAGAAACGTTGACGTAGATTTCTTTCTCGTGGACCTGCCGTGTTGCGTTCCGCCGACGCTTCAGCTCTTCCCGTACCTGCATCTCTGACCAATCTGGATGCTGGCCAATGATCGAATGAATCAACACCGCACGGCTCAAATCATAGAGCCTCGCTCCATCAGCCAGTTTTTCGCTGGCTGCTCGACCACGAGCTCGAGCAGCTTTGCGAGTTAGAATTGATTTTTGAAGTGGTTGAATCACGAATTGATAGTGTGTGACTTGGCAGGCTTGGATACGACATCGACTCTGATAATCTACATCGATCGACGGATACTTGCACCTAGAAAGAACCTGCAAACGATCGCTCTCCAGTTCGGATGGCGAGCAAAACTCGCGTATTTGACAACATTGCTAGCAACCCAGTTTCACAAAAAAGATTCTGATCTTGGCTCGGTTTCACGAAATCCGTTAAACTCCCAGGCCTACGTAGCCGAGCGCGGCGGATTTGTCTTTACATGATGTGAAGCACCACCGCTCGCGAAAACCATGGAAGGTAGACAATGTCAGGCGAATCATTCCGGTTCATTCACGCCAGCGATTTTCATCTCGAAACACCGCTGGGCGATCTCGATGCACTGCCCGCACACTTGCGAGACGCGATGGCGGACGCGCCACGCCGCGCCGCCGCAGCGGTTTTTGAGGCAGCGCTCGCCGACAATATCGACTTCTTGGTTCTAAGCGGCGATTTGCTTTCGCCCGCTTCGGCCGGTCCGCACGGCATGTCGTTGTTGTTGGACTACTTTGACAAATTGCACGCCAAGAAAACGCCTGTGTTCTGGTCCGCCGGCATCGCCGACGATCCCGCACGTTGGCCTGATTCAGTACCGCTGCCACCCAACGTGACCATGTTCCCCAAGAACCGCGCCGTTGCGGTTCCGGTTGAACGGGCTGGACGAACGATCGCTGTTGTGGTCGGTCGCAGCAGTGACGGTCGAAGCATTTTGCATGTCCCCAGCTTTCGCGTTGATCCCACTGATGAATACACCGTCGCGGTCGGTTACGGCGATGCCGATGCCGACGCATTAGCGGAAGGCCGATTCGATTACTGGGCATTGGGCGGACAGCACAACCGCAGCGAAATCGAAGGCGGCGCACAGTCGGCGGCGATCTATTGTGGTTCGCCGCAAGGACGATCGATCGAAGAAACAGGAGCCCACGGTTACAGCACCGTCGATGTTGATTCGGACGGAACCACGCGAGTCCACGCGATCGAGTGTGACGCGTTTCGCTATGCCGATGTGGAAGTATCGGCGGACGAGATTGCATCGGTTGGCGGCATTCGCAATCTAATCGGCGAAAAGATGTCGCGACTGCAACACGATGCCGGCGGGCGTCATTTGATCGTCGGTTTCGATATCTCGATCACCAGCGGCGAGTCCTTGCAATCGATCGGCGACGTCGAAGAACTGATCACCTGGGCACGCCGCGAATACGGACACGGAACGCCATCGTCTTGGACAACACGAATCAAGGTTCGCACGCCGCGATCCTATCCGAAATCGTGGCAAGACGAAGACACGATTCTTGGCGACTTTTTGCGTGCGGCTGAAAAGCATCGTGCCACCGAAGGTCGCGATTTGAATCTGTTGCCGTTTACCGAAGAAGAGCCTTCGCTGCCATCGACGACGCAGTCGATTTTGGCGGAGGTGTCATCGAGCGAGCGAAGTGAATTGCTTGGCGAGGCGTCGTTGCTTGGCGTCGAGTTACTGCGTGGCGGAAAACTAAAACAACCTGTTGCCTAGGCAACAACTGTGAGCCGCTGGCCGTAAGGCCTCGGGCAACGAGAGAATCCCGGCCGCTTACGCGTCGCGGCTCACAAAGTCAGAAATGTTACTAACGCCAAAACGGCTAACGAAACGAATGAAATCATGAAGATTAAAGACATTCAGATCGATGGATTCGGCGTATGGACCGGCCTGTCAGTCGATTCGCTGCCCGAAGGCATGACGTTGTTCTATGGCCCCAACGAAGCGGGCAAGACAACGTTGATGCAGTTCGTCCGCGCGATGCTGTACGGCTTCACTGCCGACCGCCGCGAAAAATACTTGCCACCGGTTCACGGCGGAACGCCCGGTGGAGCGATGCGAGTGACCGGACCGGGCGGCGGGTACGAAATTCGTCGTCACAGTCAATTGACCGACACCAACGTCACCGGCCGCTTGACCGTGACTGGCCAAGACGGGCTTAGCCAAGGTCAACATCGCCTCAGCAGTTTGCTGGGCCAGATCGACGAACCGATCTTTACCAACGTGTTTGCCATCGGCATGCGCGAACTGCAAGAGCTAAGCACGTTGGACGACACCTCCGCTGCTGATGAACTGTACAAGTTGTCCAGCGGTCTCGATCGCGTCAGCTTGGTGGACGTGATGCGCAGCCTGCGTGGCGGGCGCAAGTCGTTGGTCGGCAAGTCAAGCGTCGTCGATGATGCTGATGCCGACAAAATGGCGGGGCTGATTTCCAAGCGAGAAAAACTACGCGATGAAGTTGCCGGGCTGACGCGTGGCGGACGTCGTTGGAGCGAATTGGCGTCACAGCGTCGCAGCGGTCTGCAAGAAATCGAACAGTTAACCGAACGGATCGGCGTTTGGGAACAGGAAGCCAAGACGGTCGAAACGGCCACCAGTGTTTTTGAGACTTGGCGTGAGCGTGAAAAGATCGCTGAGCAAATTAAGCAAGGTGAGAGCGAAGTTCATCTGCCCGACGAAGCCCCCGGGCAATTGATCCAAATCGATGCGTCGATGGAAGAGCGTCGTCATAAACTGGAAGAAGTCAAAAACAAACGGCGTGCGATCCGCGAAAAAGCACATCAGTTGCCCGTTTCGAAACGAATGCTTGATCTGCAAGGTCGGATCGAAGCGGCCGCTGAACAAGCGACTTGGGTGGAAGCACTCGAAGAACAAATCACGCGTCTTGATTCCCAAATCGGTAAAGCACGCACACAATTGGATGCCGATGCTGATCGTTTGGGTTTGGACGAAGAAGAACGTCGTGACTTGGTCGAAGGCAACGCGGGCAACTTGCCCGACATGTCGCGTCAAACGCTCAGCGCGTTGTCGGCTCCGGCAAAACAGGTCAAGGAGCAATCGTTCCTGCTCAAGCAAGCTCGTGCGACCGGAGCCGAACACAAAAAGCGTGCCGACAAAATGTCGGACCAGCTTCGCGAAACGCTTGAACGAGCTCGCGCCAGCGACTTGCAACAAGCGATCCGTGATCAAACCAAGTTGATCGCGACGCTGAAGCATCGCATCCAAGTCGGCGAGCATTTAGATAAGCTGAAACGGCATTACCGTGAACTTGAAAAGGAATCGATCGAACTGACCACTGCGGAAGCGCTGCCGATCGACCGGCTAATACTGTTAGCTGTGCCGTTCATCTTTGGCGGCATCGCATTAATCTACGGATGTGCAAATCTTTTCGGCATTAATTGGTTGGTCGATGAGCCTGATCCGACCTGGGGCATGCTTTGCTTGATGGTCGGAATCATGGGCATGATGACCTATTACTTCGGTCGCGAAAATGGAATGCGATCGAATTCGTTTGATCGTGAAGAAACCGAACGTCAAATCGAAACGATGCGAAAACAGATCCGCGAAATCGAAGGCGAGCGAGGCGACATTGACAGTTCGCTTCCCACCACCGGCGAATCGCTGGAACTTCGGCTCCGTGAATCCGAGCATCTGCTTGACGAATTGGAAGCATCGCTGCCGACCTATCACAATCACCAAGCCGCGATCCAAGCTTACAAAACTACTCGCACCAATGCACAGCGTGCGGCCGAAGGTTTGCGGGAAGCCAAGCGAGAATGGGCTTCCACGCTGGAACACCTGGGGCTTAGCGAATCGATGTCACCATCAAGCGTTCGCAAACTGGGCGATGGATACGAAACGCTGCAAGCGAGTCGCCGTCGGTTGGATGAATTGTTGGCTGAAAAGGATCAGCGAAAAAGCGAACGACAAACGATCGCCAAGCGAATTGAATTGCTGTACCTGGAATCACTGGAAGTCGGCAAAGAATCGACACTTGAATCTTCGTCTGACAAGTTCGAGATCGATAAAGAAGACGTACACTCAACCGGCAACGGCCAATTGGCGGTCAAGTCGCGCAGCGGTCCACTGGAACAACTCAACCACCTGCACGAAGAACTTTCTCGCCAGCAACACTGGATCAAACGGCGTCGCGAGCTGAAAGAACAAGATCAACAGCTCAAACGTCAACAATCCAGTCATCATCAAAATCTGGAACGCAGCGAACAACAGCGTCGAGCTTTGTGGGCCAAGTGCGGCGTTGCAACGCCCGAACAGTTCTACACGATGGTTGACACGAAAGCCCGTTTGGCCGAACTGGACAAGAATCATCGTGAACTCGATAAGCAAATTCGTTCGATCATCGGCAACCACGTTTCCTATGAAGACGTTGAACGAGAAATCGACGGGGCAACCGCTGGCGATCTCGAAAAGCGTTGGGAATCGCTCACCAATCGCATGACGGAAACCGAGTCTCGGATCGCTGAATTGCGAACCTCGCACGGGCAACTTGCTCAAGAAATGAAACACCTTGGCGATGACAATCGTTTGTCGGTCGCTCAGTTGGAATTGGGCTGCATCGAACGTCGCATTGAATCGCTGGCACGTCGTTGGCAAACGTTGGGCATGGCCAGTTGTTTGCTGGAAGACGTTTGCAGCACGGTCGAGCGTGAACGCCAGCCCGAAACGCTGCGTGAAGCGTCTTCGTTCTTGTCGCAATTGACCGACGGAAAATACAAACGCATCTGGACTCCGTTGGGCACTAACCAACTGAAGATCGATGACAAGGATAAGAAATCACTTCCGCTTGATGTTCTCAGTCGTGGTACTCGTGAAGCCGTCTTCATTGCACTGCGATTGTCCTTGGCGGCAGCCTATTCACGCCGCGGTGTGATGCTGCCGTTGGTCCTGGACGACGTGCTGGTCAACTTTGACCGTGACCGTGCCATTCATGCAGCTCGAACACTGAAAACGTTCGCCGAACTTGGACATCAAGTCATGATGTTTACCTGTCACGAACACATCGTCGATATCTTCCACGACATCGACGTCGAAGTCCGCTTGATGCCAGCACAAGGTGAACCCGGCCGCGCGACGGTGTTGATTCCAGAAGAAGTTGAAGAAGAGGAGTACGAAGAAGAGGAAGAATACGAATACGTCGAAGAGGAAATGGAGCTGGAACCGGAAGAGCAGGTCGAAGAAGTTGAACCAGAGCCCGAACCGGAACCGATCGTGGTTGAGCGAAAGCCTGAACCGAAGCCAGAGCCAGAAACCAAAATCGTTTATGTGGATCGACCAGCACCCAAGCCGAAAAAGAAACCCAAACCGGTCGTCGAGTACATCGAACGCGAACCGGAACCGGTCTATGTCGAACCAGAACGAGTGTTTGAACCGGAGCCGGAACCCGCCGCGATTGGGTGGGCGTGGTTTGAACGAGAACCACAGCGACGGATCAACGAAGCCGAAGAAGCGCTCGCCGCAATTACCAGCGACGAATGGGACGACCAACGCTTGATCGAGAACGGTTGGGTTGGCCAAGAAGAACCCGCGTTGCCAGATGACATCTGGAATCGAGCTTCCGCGTCCGACGGTCCAGCTTGGTGGGACGGGAAGTAGGGCGTTTGTTCAGTTTCTGAAAAGGCTAAAGTAGGCCTTATTGAGCGGAGCGCAATACGGCCCACAAAATTGCAGCTTGCAGCTTGCAGCTTGCCGCGCACGAAAAAAGTCGCTGGGTTCGATGGACCTAGCGACTATCGAAGTCAAAAATTCGCTGGAATACTTCCAACTAAGGAACTCGCGCCTTTTGATAGTCGCCTTTCGCTCCGCGAAAGCAGCGGATTCGCTACTTTCGCGGAGCGAAAGGCGACCCTTATTCCTCGCTCGTTCCTACGCTTGGAAGGAGCTTCCGCAACCGCAGCTCTTGGTTGCGTTGGGATTCTCGAAGGTGAATCCTTGCTTTTCGAGGCTTTCGTACCAATCGACGGTGGTGCCGTCCAAGTACAACGCACTCTTCTTGTCGACGACGACGGCGACGCCGCCGCAATCGTATTTGGTGTCAGCTTTTTCGTCGAACGTGTCGTCGAAATTCAGCGTGTAGCTGAATCCGCTGCAACCGCCGGCTGCAATGCCGATACGGAGCACCATTTCGTCGCCAAAGTTGTGCTCGACTTGAAACTGCTTGACTTGTTCCGCTGCTCGTTCGGTCAGTTTAACTGCCATCGTTCTTAGTCACCCTAGGCTGGATTGATCGCAAGCGATCATGAGTTTGGTTAAGTGGAGGTCTGCGACGCAGTTTATGCGGCTGGCAAACCTGATTCCGTCTGCCCCATCATATTCAAGAAAGTCAGTTTTGGGCAAGCGCGAGCTGCCCGGAATGCTTGGGAGTGCGAAATTTCACTCAAATGCTTAGAACAATGGCTTCACGGCGACCAAACTCATCTCAATCCTTCCACAAATAGAGTCCCATGCGGCGAATTGGCACCTTAGATACGTCCGATCAGGCCCGCAAACTGCTCGGATATCTGCAAAGCGAGTCCATCGACGCCATGATCGACCCGGTGGACGATTCGCTCAATCGTGATTCCAACCAGGGGGATTCAAAAGATGGCAGTCAAAAAAACTCTGCGCTGCAAAATCCTGGGCTGCAAAATTCTGGGCCGCAAAACTCTGGACCGTGGAACCTTTGGGTCCGCGACGAAGTGGATGTGGACGAAGCGAAATCGGCCTATAAAGATTTTCTTGAATCGCCTGAGTCGCCCAAGTTCGATGTTCCGCTGGCCGACCTGCCCAGTCGATCAAATCCTGGCTTAGCACGAGCCCGACAAGCCGATCGCCGTCAAGAAAAGGATCGCGTCAAATCCGCGCGGCGGCGAGCCGCTTCGCGTGACCTAAATCAATTGGACATGCCCGTCGGTGATGTTGCGCGACAACAAAGCATTCCAGTGGTGATTGGGATTATCATCATTTCGGTCGTCATGTCGCTGTCCACCAACTTTTCGAAGCCGCGTGCGAATCGCTTGGGCACCGAAACGTTGGAGCAGAAGATTTATCGGGCGACATCGTTTGTCGATCGTGATTTGTATCGAAGCGAAGGTGGCGATTCTTTTGCATCGGTTCGTAAAGGCGAAGTGTGGCGGTTTGTGACGCCGATGTTTTTGCACGGCGATGAATTTCACCTGGCGTTTAACATGCTGTGGATCTTCTTTTTGGGATCCGTGATTGAAAAGTTGCACGGCTCGCTATTTTTTGCAGTCCTGGTCACGTTGACTCAGTTGGGCGGGATGGCGTTGCAAGTTGGGTTGCCGGCGGAGGATTGGGTGCCCCAGTCATTGCACGGCAGCCCGTTTGTGGTCGGTGCCTCCGGTGCAGTCTATGGTTTGTTCGGGTTCCTGCTGGTTCGTCCTTGGGTGGACGGTGACTATCCGATCAACCTGGTGCCCATCAACGTCGTCTTGATGTTTGTGATGTTGTTCGCCGGGATCCTGGAATTTGTACCCAACGTTGCCAACGGTGCTCACCTGGGTGGATTGATTGCGGGTTTGGTGTTAGGTGCGATTCCGTTCTTCGGCAAGCTCGCTGCATCAAAGCGATCTTCTCATTCGTTTTCAGGAGACTGAATTCGTTTTGAGCACTGAAACTAAGCAGGGGCAACAGGTTTCGTTTGCTGCCGCGATCGCCGAAGTGTGGCGAATTGCGTTGCCGTTGATGATCAGCACGGGGACGTTTTCGCTGGTGCTGTTTGCCGACCGAACATTGCTGTTGAAGTACGACGGCGCGTCGATGAGTGCAGCGATGACAGGCGGTAATTTGTTTTGGGTTTTGGTTTGTTTACCGATGGGGATTGTGTCGATGACGGGCGCGATCGTCAGCCAGTACATCGGAGCGGGTAAGCCCGAACGGGTTGGTCGTTTTCTTTGGCAGTCGGTCTGGATTTCACTCAGTTTTACGCCCTTCTTCATCGCGCTCGCTTATTTTGCACCCTGGATTTTTCGAGCAACCGGCCAGCCCGAATCTCTGATCGATCTCAATTCGATCTACTTTAGAATTTTGATGATTGGTGCGGTGGGTCAGGTGCTTGAAACGGCACTGAGCGGTTTTTTTAGCGGTACCGAACGTACGGGAACCGTTATGTGGGTTTCGATCGTTTCGGGATTGATCAACCTGTTGGCGGACTACTTACTGATCTTTGGCATGTTGGGCTTACCCGAGATGGGAATCAAGGGGGCCGCGATCGCCAGCGTGATTTCATTCTGGTTTAAGGTCGTCGTTTATGGATGGTTGCTGACGCGGCCTCGCTTCGAAGCGGTGTATCAGTTTTCGTCGGGCAGGGCATGGGATCGGGGGATGCTGGTGAAGCTGATTTTCTTTGGCTTTCCCACTGGCTTGATGTACCTGAACGAGGCCGGTGCGTTCACGGTGATGGTGCTGCGTATCGGAACGCTGGGCGATGTTCCGCTACGTGCAACCACGATGGCAATCAATTTTAATATGATCGCATTCATTCCGCTGATTGGCGTTTCGATTGCGGCAAGTGTCTTGGTGGGGCGGCATCTAACAGAGACGGGGCCCAACCGAGCTGCAAAAAGTGTCGCGGCTGCCATGGCCATTGGGCTGGTCTACAGCAGCCTATGGATGATCGCGTTTCTGACCATCGGCGACGTGATGATGTCGCTGTATGAATTCAATAGCGATGGCGAGGACTCCGCGCGGGCGATTGAGCTTTCACGAGGATTGCTCGGCTTCGTCGCGATCTATGTCGTGCTCGATGCCACGCAATTGATTCTGGCGGGGGCACTTCGCGGCGCAGGCGACACCTGGTTTGTGCTTTTTGGCGGCATCACCGCATCAGCGATCGCGTTGTCGATCGGCTTTGCGTTTGAACCAAGCGTCGCGAACATTGGTTCGGGCACCTCTTACAACGCGGGGCTGAATTGGTGGTGGACCGTGCTGGCGTTGTGGGTGTGCTTGTTGGCTGTCCTGATGGCCTTGAGATTCGCGACCGGCCAATGGCGAAAAATGCGAATGGTGGATTAGTTCAGGTAAAGAATGGATGTAGGCCGGAACAAGCTTGGCGCAGTTCCGGCAATCCAGCGCAGTACCATGCAATTGCCGGAACTGCGCCAAGCTTGTTCCGGCCTACGATTGTTCCGAATTCTTGGCGGCCAGAAACGTTAGTTCAAGTCAGCCAAGCTGACTTCGGTGCGGTAACGTTTGCCGCCGCGGTAGATGATCATCGGCGTTGATTCGCCGATGGGCGTCAATCCGACACGAGCGACCAAGTGGTCATCGCTCTCGACCGCTTTGCCGTCGAATTGAACGATGATGTCACCGCGTTGCAAATGTGCTTGTTCGGCTGGTGAGCCAGGGCGAACGTTTTTCACCAGAGCTCCGCTTAGGATGCCTGCTTGCACGAGTTCGCGATTGGCAGCGGCAAGGTCTGCGGGTGTGAAGTCGGGATCTAGCGTGACGCCCAAGTACCCACGTCGCATGCGGCCTTGGCGGGTCAGTTGGTCGGCGACTCGCATTGCCATGTCGATTGGAATTGCAAAACCGATGCCTTCACTGCCGCCGCTGCTGCTGGCGATGGCAGTGTTCAGCCCGACCACTTCGCCACGCAGGTTCAGCAGCGGACCGCCGCTGTTGCCGGGATTGATTGCCGCGTCGGTTTGAAAGAAATCTTGCAAGTCGATCTTCTGCTCGCCCAGCGAAAGATCTCGCCGACCTTTGGCGCTTAGAATTCCAAACGTCACGCTATGGCTTAAACCAAAGGGGCTTCCGATTGCGATCACGAAGTCACCAATTTCGATCGCTTCGCTGTCGCCTAATCTCGCGGCCGGCAAACCGGTGTTATCGATTCGCATGACTGCGACATCGGTGCTGGCGTCGGAGACAACTTTGCTGGGATAGAATTCGCGACCGTCGCTGCTACGCAGTAAAATTTCTCGCGGGCTGGCACCCACAATCACGTGGCGATTGGTCAGCACCCACAGCGAGCCGTCCATTGCTTCAATGACCACGCCGCTGCCGGCTTCGTCGTACGATTGACGCGCGCCGCCCTTGGTTTCGGTTTTGTGAGCTTCGATGTGGATGACACTTGGTTTGACTAACAGTGAAACTCGTCGGACCAGTGATCCAAGTCGGTCGAAGGCTTCAAACTCTTCCGCCAGTTCGTTGAACAACCGCTCTCGCTGCGTGTCGATATCGACCTTTTGAATCGGCGCGAGTTCGTCAATGGACGGCTTGCGAACGCTGACGGATTGGTTGTCTTGGAAGGCCTGGTTGCCCTGAAAACCCTGGCTTCCCTGAAAGCCCTGGCTTCCCTGAAAACCATAGGGCAGAGCAACTGCATCTTGGGCTGACAACGAACCGGCCGCAAGTCCGGCGAAGCTGCCGCAGGCAATCGCAATGACGCAGCGACGCAGAACGGTTTTCAAAACGGAGCCGGATCGATTTCGGTGCTTCTTTCCAGGTGCTTTGGCGAGAGAATCAATGACCATGGGCGGGCAATGGGATGCGAGAGTTTGGGAGGAGCGGGGGCGTTAGCAACGGCGGCTTTGGGAGGAGCCAGTTTAGGAGGAGCCAGTGCTATCTTACGCATCGTCCACCTGGATAGGAAAGCTTGGCACTTGTCACCGGCGGCATTCCTGAGCGGGCAATCTGGCAAAACCCTCAATTTCAGCGCATTAAAAACGGCCGGTGAATCCACCGACCGTTTGCGTTATTGGTAACGAAGGTAACGACAAGGATGGCCGTTTAGACCGGGTCCGCTTCGACGTTATCGAATACACGGTTCCAGGCGACGCCGCCGCCACGTGCTGATCGCACTTCCGCACGACGCTTGCAGTCGATGCACTCGGTGGCGTAGGGAATCGCTCGCAATCGAGTCAGCGGGATCGGCTTGCCGCAGCCGTCGCAATTTCCATAGTACCCAGCATCGAAACGAGCGATCGCTTCGTTGATCGCGGATAGCTCTCGACTTTCCGCTTCGATCAATTGACTGTTCAATTCGTCTTGGACCGTATTGGCTGCGGCGTCAAGTACGTCGCCAGTTCGCTCTTGATGCAGTTCCCGCAGCAGGCTGAGGTCACCGTCAAACGCTCGTTGCAACGCTTCGCGACGTCTGACTAATTGGTCACGGAGCTTTTGGATGGAATCTTTTCGAGGCATCGCATTCACCTTTTGGTTGGAAGAGAAGGTCGCCGCGAATCGAGGCGGTTGGGGAGGGATTCGGTCGCTAGCAACTGTGGGGCCCTTCGCGTCAGATGACTCCCGACCGACAGCTTATGATAGGGACGGACCCCCGCGTTGACAGCATTTTCTTGCCAAGATTCTGGCGAAAAGTGTCCCGCTAGGGGCCGCCTAGCACCGGTTGTAGTGCGTTTAGGGGGATTTCGACGCAAAAATGCACTCAGATTCGCCAGCACCTGCCGTCTGTGAATCATAGCCAGAACGCAGTTAAGTGTTCGTTTGTACACATTTGGCGGTAGGGTTGATCGTCAGGATCGTTCAACTTTGACTGATCCGACAAATTGGCTCACCGCTGTCGCGTCGATCGCCGAAGTACGAAAGACAAGGGACCTTCGCGCAGTAGCGGGTTTTCGCGCTGACCGCGAAATTCGGGTTCCAAGGCAGGCAGGATGTGCCTTCACTGATCTGATACGGAAAGACAACGGGCGTTTAGCATGGATCAAACAAACGAACCGCTCTCGGGAATGGATTCCACCTCCTTTCACGCAGATTCGACCTCGATGTTCTCACCCACTTCTGCGGGTGGGACACTTCCGCCGCTGCCTAGTTTTCAAACGCCAGGCAACTCCGCAACCGAGTCGCAAACAGCGATCCCGCAGTCAGCGATCCCGCAGTCAGGGATGCCACAGTCAGCGATTCCTGGGCAATCGAGTTTGTTGGGCAGCGGCAGTGGAAATCGTTCAGCCAGCCCGCTCGATAACTTCGCAAACAAGACCGCCGACACACAATCAATTGAATTCCGCGTCGCTCGCGCCGACTCGCCCGTACGCCGACTTCGCCTGACCGGAAACCGTTACACCTTTGGCAGCGCCGAAGGTTGCTCGATCCGTTTGAACGAGCCCAGCCTGCGCCCCATGCATGCGGTACTGACGCGTGATGGAGACCGCGTGGTGGTCCGTGCTTACTCGGTTCCGATCGAGGTGAATCGCAATCGAGTCAACGAAACAACACTTGCTGTGGGCGACCAACTGCGACTTGGTGATTACGAGTTTGAACTGTTGGCGATCAGCGGTTCAAGTTCCTCTGACGTATCGTCAAGTTTTTCTTCAGCGACTTACGACACCGCTCCTGTCCTGAACAACCCAAGCAGCACTCAGACTGATCATGAGGAAGCCGTTTGGCGACAAAGGCTTCGCAAAGAGATCGACCAATGGCGTTCCAAGCAAGTCGAATGCGACCGACGGGCCAGTCAATGCGATGAACGTGAAGCCCACCTGCGCGGTCGCGAATCTGAACTATGGTCGCGAGCGGAAAACTTGTATCGCCGCGAGGCAAAGATTCAAGATCAAGAATCCGCCGTGTATCAAATGCACGATGATTATGCCGAACGTCAACAAGAACTGCTGCGGCTGCGCGAAGATACGAACCAGAAACAACGTCACATCCAACAGCGCGAATCCGAATTCGCTCGCCAGGAAACTGAGTATCGCCAGCAACTAGAAGAGGCAACGGCACACCTGTTGCAATCGCAAGCCCAGGCGACCGCGGCGACCGAAGCGGTCAAGGAAATGCGTCAGCAGTTCGAGGCGCTCAATGAGCAGATCGAAGAGCTGTCGAACCAACAGAGCGACCTGAAACGCAACGAAGAAACCGAGCGGGAAGAAAACCAACGTCAGCGACGCGATCTGGAAACACAGCGAGACGCTGCGATCGATGCTCAGGCCGAAAGTGATGCTCGCCGTCGCGAAGCACTCGATCGTGTTGAACAGATGTCGGCGGAACTTGACCGGCTGCGAACCGAGCAAGCCGAATGCGGCGAGGTTGACGACCAAAGGTTGCAAGAAAACGAAGCGACAATCGATTCGCTTCGTAAACAAGTCGAAGGCCTGCAGCATAACGTTGACGAAGCATCCGAAGAAGCAAACCGACTTCGCAGCGATTACCGCGACGCTCTTGATTCCGTGCGTCAACTCGAAGAACTGGTCGCGCAAAGCAATCAGCGGGGCGATACCGATCGTGATCAATGGGCGTCCGATGCGGATTGCCTGCGAGCGGAAATTGAATCGCTTTCAACTGATCTGGAAAAAACTCGCGAAGAACTCGATAGTTTGCGACAAGCAAATCAATCGCTGAACACTCGGTTGCATGAAGTGGAAACCGAACGCGACCACGCGATTGAAGAGGTTTCCGATCGCCCGACACGCGAAGCATTCGATCATCTGCGTAGCGAACTCGAAAACGCCAACCAAACTCTGGCCGATTTGCGTCAGGGAATTACCAAAGGTGATAGCGACGACAATTCCGCTAGCGAAGTCGTTGAATCTGTTGTCTCTGTTGCCGATGACAGCGTGGAAGCATCCAGTTTGTCGGTTTGGGAGCTTCCCGAAGCGAATTCGATTGATGAGGCTCCGGCCGAGGAGATGCTTGTTGAGGACCAATTGGTCGTTGAAGAAGAGGAAGAACCATCCAATGTTGACGCGTCGATCGAAGAGACGCCTGACGATGTTTGGCCGACCTATCAAGTGACGGAAACTCCGGAACCCGAAATTGAGCCCGAAACGGAGACTGAGCCCGAGCAGGTTTCCGAAGAGATCGAAGCTGAAAGTTCGCGATCGGTTTGGGACTTGGCATCATCCGACGATCAACCAGAAGAAATGATCGAGAATACCGGGGTCTGGAATCCAAGCCCCGCTGAAGACGCATTTTCCGACATTGACCAAGACACACCTCAACAACTTGCTTTCGAGTCACCCAAATCGAGTTGGGAATCATCCATCGATGATCCAGTCGATGCCCCGATTGAAGCCCCAGTCGAATCCCCAGTCGAATCCCCAGTCGAATCACAGTTGGAAGGTGAATCAGATGAGCCCGAAGTTTCAATCTGGAACCAGGTGGCAACCCATCAAGAGAATCAAGACGAAGCTGGGCCAAAGACTGGATCGCTTGCCAGCCAGTTGATTGCCGACTTGGGTGACGGTGACGAATCAGAAGTGATCACGCCATCGGGCCAAGTTGATGAAGTCGAGAACGACGGTCCCATTTCGCTGGATCAGGCAATGGACCAAACGGAAGATCCGGTTGTCGAGGGTCTCGCTGAAAATGATGTTGCTGAAAACGATCTTGCTGAGGAACCGATCGGGTTGATGGCGTTGCTTGCGGATGATTCGGTTGATGAAGGGGCCAGCGAAGACGTTTCAGATTCGCCGACATCTGAGAGCGTTGCTGCATGGGACCGCGAATACGTAGAAGAGTCCGAGTCGCATCTGATGTCAGAATCGTCTAGTGATAGCGTTTGGGACGTCGAGGCCAACAACGAAGCCAACAACGACGAAAGTGAAAGCAACGCAGACAGCTTTCGTGATGCGTACGACCAATGCGAGGCCGAGGATCAGGCCATCACTCCCGCAGTAAGCGAATCCGAAGATGATCATTCGCAAGACCGTGTGGATGTGACGGCGATGATGCCTAGCATGGAAGAACTCGAAGACGAGGAGTCGGACGAAGAAGATTCCTATGCCAGCTTTAAGCAACAAAGTGAAGCGATCGATGCGGAACCATCCTCTGCTACGCCTGCTGAAACTTCACCCGAATCGGGCGGCAACGCCGGTGCCACACAAGAGATGGGTGCAACAGAAGAAGCGGATGATGATTCGATCGAAGCGTACATGAACCGTTTGCTTGGACGCGTTCAGGGAACTCCGGGAACGGATAGCAAAGCGCCCGCCGAATCGGTATCGCTGTCTTCCGTATCGGTGAGCCCGCAAGACGCGTCGGAAGTGGAATCGGAAAGTGGTTCTTCGCCAATCGCACCGCAATCGGAAATTGATCCCGACGCTCCTTTGGTACCCCGCTCGCACGCACCGGAGCGGAACAGCGATCTGTCAGCGATGCGTGACTTGGCAAACCAGTCTGCCAGGACCGCCATCAGCCGCAGCACCCGTATTCAGACTCGCAACATGCAAATGGCGGGCGTCATGAATTTTGGGGTCGCTGTTGTTGCCGTGCTCTTTGGTCTGGGAGCATCGCTGTTTTTGACCGGCGGCCTGCTTTACCTGGCCTGGGCAATGGTTGTCATTATCGCGGTGATTTCGATTCGCGATGGGCTCAGGAATCTCTCCGACGCTCGTACTCGAATGCAAGCCGCCGAACGTGGCGAACTACCACAAGCACTGGAGGAAACGCTTTCGACTCCAGACGAACAGGCCGCCCACGCCGAAGATCGTCTCGCCCTGCAAAACGCAGCAGCCAAGGCCGCTCGAGAGCAACATGCAGCCGAGTAAGTCGAGCGACAGTTGAGCAACTGTTTTAAAACAACCTGAGAGGTTGCCCGCGACCTGCCCGTAGCTGATCCCGCCAGGGTTCAGTCGAGCCTAATCCGATCGTGGACCGAACCCAACGCCGTGAAGGGTTTTAAATCGTTTAACCGCGTGGGCATCGCCCCGCGCGTTGTGCTGGCCTCGAACGCGCGGGGCGATGCCCAACGCCGTGAAGGGTTTTTAAATCGTTTAACCGCGTGGGCATCGCCCCGCGCGTCGTGCGGCTCCGAACGCGCGGGGCGATGCCTGGGCTGATGAAAAACGAGCTGTGCTGGAAATTTGGGCAAGGTTAGAATTGCAAAACTGCTACGCATCCTTTACTTGATTTGGTATCAAATCACACCAAGCGAAGGAGCGCAGCAGTGGCACAATTATTATTCCAATCCGTCTCGCGGTACAGGTCCTCCCTTTACGAAACGGCACGCAATCTGTTGCGAAGTCGGAACAATCAATTTGCAAAGGTTCAAAGACTACAAAAGCAACTTGGCGAAGCTCGCGTGGAGGCGGAAAGACTCAAAAACGAGTGGCAACGCACCAACGACGATCTGCACGAGGCACGCAGGCAACTGAAACAGCAACAGGATCGCGCCGACCAACTCCAAGAGCGTACCAATCGTCTGCCCAGCGACCTCCCGCTGAAGCACCACTGCTTTGGGCCCAAGATGATCGCTTTGTGTTTGAATCTGAGCAACAAAATCGGGTTTCGACCGACCGAACAAGCTCTCAAAATGACTTTTGAGTTCCTTGGAATTCCCGACAAGCCACCGACGTGGAGCACGATCCGAAAGTGGAGTTGTCGAGCGGGCGTTGCGCTGCTGAAGGAACCTGTCGAAGCAGCCGATGACTGGATTTGGTTTGTGGATCACTCATGTCAAATCGGTCAGGACAAGGCGATGCAGATCCTTGGTGTGCGAGCCGGTGAGTTGCCCAGTCCGGGAGAGACTTTACCGCTGGAGAAGATGCGACCGCTGGCCGTCTCGATCAAAACCAGATGGACATGGGACGACGTTCGCAAAGAGTATGCTCAACTTGCGAAGCGAATTGGAACGCCACGATACATTGTCACCGATGGGGCGAAGGAACTTTGGGAAACGGTCGATGTCCTGCAAAAACCGGATAAAGAGGTGATCGTGCTACGTGACTTCAAGCACTACGCGGCGAATGTCTTCAAGAGGTCGATCGGCAAAAGCGATCGTTTTTTAGCATTTCGCAAGCAATGGGGGCAAACAAGAAGCGCGATCCAACAAACCGAACTGGGCTACTTCACTCCGCCAGCACAAAAAGAAAAGGCTCGCTTCATGAATCTTGGCCCGACGCTGCGTTGGGCATCGATGATCCTGTATCACCTGGATCGTCCCGGTTCCAAGACAAGGAAAACAATCAGCGAGTCACGAATGAACGAGAAGCTCGGATGGGTCCGAACCTACCGAGATGACATCCAGTGCTGGAGTCGATGTCAAAGTATCATCCAAACGTCGCTGCGATTGATCAATCGCGTAGGATTGTCCGCAGGGACTTCCTTGCGGCTCAAAGAAGAACTGACTCAACTCAAGGTGCGTCATTCATGGGACTGTTCAACCAGTGATGCGATGTGCGAGGAACTCGTCAGCTTTGCACTCGCTGAAGAATCCAAGCTGAAGGACGACGAACGAACTTGGATCTCGACGGAGAATCTCGAGTCCGGTTTTGGGCAGTTCAAACGACTTGAGGGCCAGCATAGTAAAGGCGGTCTGACGAGCCTTTCAGCAGCGATGGGTACTGTGCTTTGTCACTGGACACCGCAACGTGTCAGGGAATTGCTTCCGACCGTCAGCACGAAGCAAGTTGACCAATGGGTGAAACAAGAACTTGGCAGCACGCTCGCAGCGAAACGCAAACTCGCCTACCAGGAAGCAGCAAACTCATCCGGGTAGCAGTAAAAGCCTTTGCACGACATTTTCATCAGCCCAGGGTCAGGCCTTGTGTTGAGTTTTCAAGTGCTCCTGATGGGGACAGTCCTGATGGGGACAGGGCATATTCTTGACGGAGCAGAGTCGCACGCCGACGTGATATTGCGATCTACGGGCATGCTTGATGCTCAATAACGCTATTAGGCGGCGAATCCAAGCAGAAATTGCGGTCAAACATACGCGAAAGCGCAGCATGCGTTATGGCAAACCAATTGGGTCGCTGCTCTAGAAGAAAGAAAAGACGTGGTTGCCGGTTAGTCTTCCGTTGACATTAACTCGCGGACCCGGCGGTGGACTCGGAAACGCTGGTGCTTGCGATGGCTGCGCATTGAGTCAATCGTATCGGGATTACCGGCCACGTGATGGAACAGCCTGCCGAAACTGCTCACCAATTCACACCAATCATCTGGGGCGATTCCCAGACGCTTTATCACCGGGGGAAGATCGGTGGGCGTCTTGCCTCGTTTGCTTCGGTGACTCTGACGAGCCGTCCAGTCGAGCAGTTCGATATAGTCAAGCAAGGACATCGCCAGAAACCCCTTCTCGCTGCATCGTTTCCCTTGGTCGCTGGCGCATGGTCCGGTGGGATCCGACTTCTCATCGATCGATAATGGACTCAAGAAAGCAGCAGGGTCTCGCTGAAAGGACTTCGGTTCGGGGCGCTCGGCTTGGTGTTGCTGCCGCATCGAATCGATGCGACGCCGGGCTGAAGTATGCTCACTCGACTCGATCGTCTGGCAGATCTCCGCTCGGATGGGGTTCAAATCCACGTAGGCACTGCAAGCGATGATCGAAGCTTCGTCGATCAACCGAATGGCTTTGTAACGTTCTTCAAAGAAGCGTCCGGTCGCCTGATCTTCTCGGTTACTTCGCATGGCAATTCGCTGGCACAAAAGCCGCATCCACCACGAGACATCAGCCAAACGCTCTCGCGTCTGCGCTAGCTTGAGCGGGCAATTTCGGATCAGGTTCAGTTCCGCCTCGCTGGGTGCCATCGGCTTGCCTTGCTTGTCGGTTCGGTGCGGGCAGATCATCAGCCAGCGGCGAGCGACTTCGGTATCGGACCAAGTTCTGACCACGTCGGGCCGATTGCGGAGGATCAAATGAAAATGGTTATTGAGCACCGCGAAGGTCAATAAATCGATACCGAAGTGGGCGGCGAAGTGTTCGAGCCATTCTTCGATCCAGACTTTACGGTGATCGAAATTCTTATCGGTCAGAGGGTCCTGGCCAAAGAGGAAGCACCGTCGAACGGTTCGGTTGTAAACATGAACGACATTGATTTCGGATGAGTCAATTACCTCACATCGAGCTTTTCGCATCACGCTGATCCAGGTCAGAGGAATTGAACACATCAAAGAGAGTGGCAATGCGTTCAGTTGCGATGAAATTAACGAGATTGCGACCAAACTGTCAAATTTTGTGCTAGCAAGCCTCCGATACTCCTGCAAAACGGGGACAATCCGCAATTGCATTTGCTATCAATTCAGCCTGCAACTCTCGCTCATGCCCTGTCCCCGTTCGCGCCCCTCGCTCGTGCCCTGTCCCCGTTCGCGTCCTCCCCGTTCGCGTTCGCGCTTTCGCGCCCTCGTGCCCTGTCCCCGTTCGCGGTCGCGGCGCCGTTCGCGGTCGGATGAGCGGATTTTTTGGCAAAACGATGAGGGGGCAAAACGATGGTGCGCGGTAATCATGCCGCTTTCTCGCTCGCATGCAGCGCACCATCGTTTTGCCCCCTCATCGTTTTGTCCAGTTTGTTAAAGAGAGCAAACCGTACGGACGATTCACAATGCAGCGGATTGGAACCAGCCCAGCTTTGCAGATGAATGCGCAGGATAATACGATGACTGAAGCTGACTGAAGCTGACTGAAGCTGATTGACGCGTTAGCTTGCGGTTGCGGCGGCCTGCTTGACTAGCAATTCGGCAATTTGGACTGCGTTGGTGGCAGCGCCTTTTCGCAAGTTGTCGCTGACGCACCAAAACGAAATCCCGTTTCCGCCACTGATGTCTGGGCGGATGCGGCCGACGAAGACATCATCTTTGCCGTCGCAGTCAAGCGGCATCGGATACTTCTGTGCATCAAGATCATCGACGACGGTGACTCCTTCGGCGGCCTCGAACAATTCTTTGGCTTCGGCCACACTTAGCGGACGTTCGGTTTCGACCAGGATCGATTCGCTGTGGCCGATCGCGACGGGAACACGAACGCAAGTCGGACAGACCTGGATTTCTTCGTCGCCCAGAATCTTGCGGGTCTCGTAGACCATCTTCATTTCTTCGCTGGTGTAACCTTCGTGCTTTTCGGATCCGATTTGCGGGATCAGATTAAATCCAATCGGATACTGAAAAGTTTTGGGTGTGTGTTTTTTGCCAGCCAGCGATTGTCGGATGCTGTCGTTGAGTTCTTCGTTGCCAGCTAGTCCAGCACCGCTGGTTGCTTGATAGGTGCTGACGACGACGCGTCGGACGCGGGCAGCTTTGTGTAAAGGCGCAAGCGCGACAACCATTTGAGTCGTGCTGCAGTTGGGGCTGGCGATGATGCCTTCGTGTCCAAGCGTTGCCTCTGGATTGACTTCGGGGACGATCAAAGGCACCTTGGGATCCATTCGCCAATAGCCGCTTTCGTCCACGACAACCGCACCGGCATCGACCGCCCAAGACGCGAATTCGGCAGAGACTTCGTCGGGCGTACTGGCGATGACCAAGTCAATGTTTTTGAACGCACCCGGTTCCAACAATTCCACCTTGATCATTTCGCCTTGAAAGCGAACTTCCTTGCCAACACTTCGCTGGGAGGCCAATAGCTTTAGCCGCTTCATCGGAAACTGACGTTCGGCAAGCTGTTGTAAAACGATTCGGCCAACGGCACCTGTGGCACCAACAAGAGCAACGGTTTCGTACACGGGACTATTTCTGGATAAGTGAATGAGTAATTGAACTGCCGCCAATCATAGCTAGAACACAGATTGAGGGAACGGCTGGAGCAGTTTTGCCATTCAGAAAGTGAGCCGGGCATCGCGTCCGTGATTGGGCACCGGTACCAGTAAGTGGCATTGGCTTGCAGCCTGTGGTTTCTCAATCTAAGGCTGGAAGCCTAGCCACCTATGGTTCAGACGTCCCTCAGTCAAACGTCAACCTTCCAATTCTTTCAGCGCCGAAGGCAACTCTGGGTCCACCAAGCCGCGTCCGCTGCGTCCGCTGAAAATACGAGATTCAACGTCTTCGATGACATCTTCCGCGGTGGGTTCCCAGAACTTTTGAATCGTTTCACTGGAGAGCGGTTGATAGGAACGGAACAATCGAAAGCCGACACCGCGAGCCGGATCGCTGGTGAACCACCATGGGCTAAGCGGAAAGTTTGGGTCCTCTTCTTTCCAAGCTTCGTCATCGGAAACCAGCCGGGCAGCACAGCGAAGGGCCGCGACATCGTCAGCCCAGTGACCACCACGCACGACGCACTCGGTACCCATTTCGGGCCAAACCCCAGCATCGGTCGCCCCCAATGGCTCTTTGGCTTTTAAGTCGTTGTAGTTTTCAGTGTGCTGATTCACTGTCCACTCCGCAACGTTACCCAGCATGTCATGCAATCCAAAGCCGTTCGGTTTCAATAACCCCACTTGTTTTTGACCTTCACCAGCGTTGTCAAAAAACCACGCAAACTGATCAGCCTGATCTGGATCGTCGCCCCAATAGAAGGCCGTCGTTGTGCCACCACGTGCCGCGTATTCCCACTCGGCTTCGGTCGGCAATCGATATTGCAAGCCGGTGATCTTGCTAAGCCATTTCGTAAATTGTTGTGACGCGTACTGCGTCATCGACACGGCTGCCTGGTCAGGCTCGTTGCCATATTCGTAAGTGAAGCTGGAATCATACAACTCAGTCGGCGCGGTAATCGCATCAACCTTGTTGCCATCGTCTACCATCCGAACACCGTCCGACTCGAACGTCTTGAACGCACTGTAAAGACTCATGAACTCTTCGTACTGAGCCCACGTGACCTCGGTCTTGGCGACCCACATTGGGGCAACGTTAACTTTGACCTGCGGTCCTTCGTCGTCAGATCGGTCGGGTTCTGCGTCGGGGCTTCCCAACTGAAAAGAACCAGCCGGAATCGGAATCATCTCGAAGGTCAGATCGGTGCCGGGAATGATTTGCGTGTAAGGGACCATGAAGCCGCCATCGATTTCAATCGCAGGGCCCTCGCTGGGTTTGGTTTTGGAGATGCCTGGCTTGTTGGCGACATTGATATCAGCAATTTCGGCTTTGCAAACGCCCGCCGAGAAACCGGCAAAGGAAACAAGCATCAAACCGGCAACTAAGAAACGATGGAGCATCAAAGGGAACTCTAAAGGTGGGAGAGATTCGTTGGTTGGGGCTGCCGCGAAGCTTTGTAACGAGACAGTCCTTCAAGCGTTGGATAGATCAGGACGACTAGCCACAGCAGGGTTGAAGGTGATGCAAACGTGTCCAGCACAGTGTCCTCGAAAATGCCTGAAACGAGCACGTAAATCGAGATGGCTCGGACGAGAGGTTCGTTGCTGGTCAGGCCAAAGAAGAAGTTCCATCCGAGCAAAACGAGCACCAGTAACCCAGCCAGTATGCCGCCTGACATTGATGCATGGAGCACGACATTGTGCGGGTGCAACGAAAACTCTTTCATCATGAACGGAGCGCTGTTCAGGCCATAGCCGGTGATCGGGCTCAGCGAAATCAGACGCAACGATTCGGCCCAGATTGCAGTTCGTCCTGTCGCCGAAGTCAGCTCTTCCATGTCACCTGTTTTGGTTGTCATCGAAAGAAATGAATCACTAAAGAAACCTCCGCCGCTAATCAATTCTAGACTGACCACCGCAGCGATCAGCATCGTGATCGCTGACACGGTGTAGAACATACCGATGCGCGTGAAGATCTTGTCCAGCAACAACAAGCCGACTGCGAAAGCGCCGGCAACGATCGCGGTCCGGCTGAAAGTCGCCAGCATGGTCATGCAACCCAGGACGATCACAGCAATCAAAAGCGTCCGGCCGAGTGGAAGACGCGGCGCTAAGTCACGGCTTCGCAACATCGATAACGCCAAAATGATTGACAGCACTCCGGTACGTGCGACGGAGTTGGGGTGACCGAGTCCGCCCATACGCCGCGCGATCACGTTGCTCCACAATTCTTCTTCGTAAACACCTGACGCCGGAAAGCCCAGATACATAATCCAGTTGATTACCAAGTTGGTCACCAATGCAATCAAGCAGATGATTGTCAATCGCCGAAGTCCGAGCAGCGAGATCGCAGCCGGGACAAAACACAAATATCCAAAGTTAACGATCGCTGCCACGCGTGCCACCGTCGCGGCTTCTGGCAACGCAACCGATGACGTGACAATAAACACAAACGCCAACGCCACCAAGATGCACCCGGGCAGCGAAACAAGAGCAGATCGAACCTGGGCGCTAAACAAAATTGCCAGCAAGCCTAGCGATGAACAAGCCGCGGCAATGACCAGCTTGATGGCAACCTGCCAATCCAAACCGACATGGTCTTCGCCGCCAGAATACCCGTAGTTCAAATCGACCGTGTTAAAGAAACAAGCGAGCGCCAACAGGCCAGCACACAAGATCGGAAACGCTCGCAATCCACTCATCGAGTAATCACGATTGCCCTGCAATTCTTCGCCGGCAGTTGAATTGGTGGTCGCGAGAGTTGGCACGTCAGGGGTCGTCGATTTCAGCGGTCAGGAAGCAAGAAGGTCAGCCGAAAACCAGCATACTTGACCAAGGCGATTTTCGTATAGCAATGATGAAAATACCTCGCTCGGAACTATCGAAGAGCCAAATTGACGCCCAATACTACCGGTATTTCCAAAACTGCGCCCGATCGATCAATTTTCAACTTCACTTCTTCGCCCGGAACCGCTTCGCCAATCACCTGCATCAAGTGCTGAGTGTCGCGAACCGCAACGCCGTTAACTTCCAGAACAATGTCTCCCTTCAAAACTCCTGCTCGGGCTGCCGGGCCGGTCTTGTCGTGCAAGTGTTCGATTCGAGAACCTCGTAACCTGCGGTTGCCGCCGACCAATTGTTCGTCCGTTACCGTCGCCAACGATACGCCCAACCAACCGCGTTCCACACGTCCGTCGGCTTTGATGCGAGTGTAGATTTTCTTGGCGACATTGCTGGGAACAGAAAAGCTGACGCCTTGATAAGTTTCACCGACGATCGCGGTGTTGATGCCGACCAACGTGCCGCGAGCGTCAACAAGCGGTCCACCGCTGTTGCCCGGATTCACCGCAACATCGCTTTGCATAAAGTCTTGCCACTCTGTGCTGGCGCGGACCTTTCGATGTTTTCCGCTGACGATCCCAAACGTGACCGTACGATCAAGTCCGAAGGGGCTGCCGACAGCCCACACCGGCGAACCCACGCGACATCGATCACTATCACCCCAAGCGATCGGAATCAGTTGCTTGGCATCGACTTTTAAAACAGCCAAGTCAGTCAACGCGTCTGTGCCAACAACCAGCGCAGGCAAACGTCGGCCATCACTCAGCGTCACCGTAATGTCTTCGCCATCGGAAATGACGTGGCGATTGGTCAGCAGGTAACCTTCGGAATCGACGACCACTCCGCTGCCCTGATCGGAACTGGGCAATAACCGAGCCGTCAAACCTGATGGCAGGCTAGCCTGGTCAACGGTCAGGCGACGACTGACATCGATGTGGACGACACTCGGGCCAACCGCAGCGGTCACCATTTCGTAAGCGTCGCTGAGTGCTTCAAGCGAAACATTTTTTAGGCCATCGGTGCCGGTTTCATATTCAGCTCGCAATTCCCCGCGATGCCACGCGTACCGAACCTCTTCGACGACCTGCGGCACCAGGAATCGGGCGGCCAGCAAAATCAATCCGATTGTGGCCAGCACGCCCAGGCTTTGAGTGATCGGGTCTGCTTGTCTTGAACGATGCCGACTTTCGTTACTCGAAATCTCCTCACTGTCTTTGCCAATATCGCGGCTGGCAATATCGGTTGGCTCGCCAGTGTTTTCGTCAATCGCTTGATGCTCTTGGCACGATTCCAGTCGCCCGAATTCTGTTGGATAAGCTTCCGATGGTGCTTCTTCGCGTTGCGAATCGTCATGCATCATGGGCTCGGTTCCAAAAGGGAGAGTCGAAGAGAAGCCTCGGGATCGTGACGTCCATTGTAGCGCCCGCCACGCAGCGCCGCACGTTTTTTTTGCAAAACGGACGGAAATGTGGGTTAGAAAAACCGGCGCAATGTGACCAATTCCAGCAGGCTTAACGGCTAACGCATCTGGGCGCTCGCTTCGCTGGCGGAGTATCTTGTATTGATTGGAGACGATGTCGCCGATGCGATTTTTCAGACTTTCACGATGCGAAACTATTAGTTTTCCTGGTTTCAACCTCAAAACGATCCCGCCGCTAATCCATGACTCAATCTATTCGCGATTCGATCTACGATGAAATCGCCTCAATTCGGCTGATCGATCCCCACACCCACATTGATCCGCACGCGCCAGCATCATCGACATTGGCGGATATTCTGGGCTACCACTATTACACTGAATTGGCCCATTCGGCGGGGATGCCTAAAGACCAGATTGAGGAACCAGGGATCGGACCAAGGGAACTGGTCAAACGTCTTGCGCTGAACCTGCAGCCGATCGAAAACACAGCGAATTATCGTTGGCTGATTGAATTGTGCCGCAAGTTTTTTGGTTTCCAGCACGATCGAATCAACGCATCGAATTGGGAATCGCTCTACGATTCAGCCGAGTCAAAGATGGCCCGCGCCGATTGGTCTCAGATGGTCTTGGACCAGAGCAACGTCGAATCGGTTTTTTTGACGAACGATTTTGATGATGATCTGGAAGGCTTCGATTCAAACACCTACATCCCGTGTCTGCGAACCGATGACTTGGTGTTCCATCTGGCAAAATCATCGGTGCAAGAACGCTTGGTTGGATGTAGCGGCATCGAGTTGGATGGTTCGTTGGCGAGCCTGCGATCCAGTTTGCATCAACGGTTTGAACACTTTGTTGGTCGCGGAGCCAGGGCGTGCGCGATTTCAATTCCACCGACTTTCGTTCCCACACCGGTCAGCGATGGTCGTGCGGCCAGCGCGTTAACGCAAGTTTTGAAACAAGGCGAACTCGCCGACGTCGCCCACCGTGATGCGTTGTCTCGACGAGTGTTTTGGACCTTGGCAGAATTGTGTGACGAGTTTGGATTGCCGTTCGATTTGATGATTGGCGTCAATCGCGGTGTCTATCCTGGCGGCGTTTATCAAGGGCAAGATTTGTACGACAGTCGCGTGTCGTTGACTCAGTATCGTGAATTGTTCAATGCTTTTCCGAACGTCAAGTTTCCAGTTTCTGTCCTGGCCAGTGTTACCAATCAAGAATTAGTCAGCCACGCTTGGATTTTTCCCAACGTCATCACCAATGGGCATTGGTGGTACAGCAATACGCCTTCGTTTATTGCTCGTGATGCAATGGCTCGTTTGGAAGCAGTCCCGCAAAACAAACAAATCGCGTACTACAGCGATGCCTACAAATTGGAATTTGTCTGGCCCAAATTTGACATGTACCGAAATGTCTTGGCCGACTTGCTGGCGGAACATTTTGTCGGTCGCTGCGGATGGAACGAAGAGCGGGCGGTTGAATTGGGCCGGCGGATTCTTCGCGACAACGTCGATGAAATTTTCCCGGCTCGTGATCTGCCACTTTCCAAGCCAGGTGCCAGCGATACGATCGTAGAAGACCCCGACGCAACCGTTGACGACATCCTGTTGGCCGGATCATCCGCGGCGTTGGCTGCGGGTGCGATCGGGATGGTCGAAGTTGATGCGGCTGATTCGGTCGACGACACTTTGTCGATGGAAACGGTGGTCGAAGAATTGGCAGATGACTCAGGCGACGATCAGTCCGATCTGGCCGACTTGCCCACCCAAATCGAAGACAATGACGAAACGGTCCGCATTGAAGAAGAGATTGACGAGGATTCGGTGGAATTTGATTTGGATCCAAGTCCCAGTGATGCCGAAGTCGACGTTTTAGAGACATCCGACGTCGTGATTTCGGATGTTGCGAACGAGGAAACTGTCGATTTGGAAGACTTGCAAGTCGATGAACCCGCGTTGGACGTCGGCGATTTGCTAAGCGATTCCGAAGTCGATCCAGGATTGGAAACAGTCGGTCTTGACGATGAAACAATGAATCCCGCAATTACGCCGCTGCGAAATGAAGATTCATTTTCTCCCGACGAAGATTCGATTCAAGTCAAACCCGATCCGCTGACCGGCGAGCTGAAATTTAATACTCCGACCGATCAGAATGCCGATGACGACACAGACGATTTGCTAATTGACTTCCTGGACGACGACGATTCAAAGTAGCGTCGTCTACTCGCGTTTTTCTGAAATGATTCGGTTGATTGCGTTTAGCATCGCCAAAATCGTGCTCTCAACGCTGTCGGTACTAACTCCGATGCCTCGGTAAGTCTTGCCTTTGTATTCCACTTCCAGATTTACTTCGCCAATCGCGTCCCGACCCAGCGTGGCGCTGCGGACGCGAAAGTCTTTGCAGACCACTTCGATGCCGGTGATCTTTTCGACAGCCCAAAACGCAGCGTCGATCGGTCCATCGCCCTGCTCTACCCTTTGGGTCTTTTCATCGTCGCCATGCTTCAGCGTGACCTCGACCACTGGCGTACGATTTTTGCCGCTGGTGACCGTGTAATCGATCAACGCCCATTCCTGTTCGACGCTACCGCTGATTTGTTGTTGCACCAACGCGATGATGTCACCGTCATAGATCTCTTTTTTCTTATCCGCCAAGATTTTGAATTGCTCGAACACCGTGACCAACTGTTCGGGACTCAAAGAAAACCCAAGCGTCTTTGCTCGGTCGGCTAAGGCTGCTCGTCCGCTGTGCTTGCCAAGCACAAGATCGGTTTTCGAGAAGCCAACATCTTCGGGCGACATGATTTCATAGGTGCTGCGTTCTTTCAGCATGCCGTCTTGGTGGATGCCGGATTCATGTGCGAAGGCATTGCGACCGACGATGGCCTTGTTGCGTTGCACTTGAATGCCCGTCGTCTTACTAACCAAGCGGCTGGCGGGGACCAGTCGCTGGGTATCGATCGCGGTCGTGCAGTTGAAAAAGTCTTGACGTGTTTTCATCGCCATTACAATTTCTTCCAGAGCCGCATTGCCGGCCCGTTCACCGATGCCGTTGATCGTGCATTCAATCTGCCCCGCCCCGGCTGCCACGGCCGCCATGCTGTTGGCGACTGCCATTCCAAGATCATTGTGACAATGCGTACTCAAGATCGCTTTATCGATGTTGGGCACACGATTGCGGACCATCGAAAATCGATCAAAAATTTCGTTGGGCGTGGTGTAGCCAACGGTGTCGGGCATGTTGATCGTGGTGGCACCAGCGTCGATCGCGGCTTCGACGACGCGGCAAAGGAAATCGTCTTCGGTTCGGCAAGCGTCTTCGGGTGAAAATTCGATGTCGTCGCAAAGATTGCGAGCCCGCTTCACGCCGGCGATTGCTCGCTGGACGATTTCGTCAGGCGTCATTCGCAGCTTGAATTCACGATGGATCGCGCTGGTGGCCAAGAAGACGTGAATCCGTCCCTGCTTGGCCGGCTTTACCGCTTCCGCCGCCGCATCGATATCCTTGTCACTGCATCGTGCCAATCCGCAGATCGTGGAACGCTGGATTGTTTCGGCAACTTTCTTGACGGATTCAAAATCACCAGGCGACGCGATCGGAAAACCGGCCTCGATAATATCGACGCCCATTTCGTCCAGCAGGCTGGCAACTTCCAGCTTTTCGGCCAGGTTCATGCTCGCACCGGGCGACTGTTCGCCATCACGCAGCGTGGTGTCAAAGATTCGGATCATCCGCGGCGATTCGTGGGGCTGCGAGGATGTCGTCATCGAAGTGCTTCCAAGAGAGTGGGAAAAGGACAGGGGCTAAAGCATAAAAGAAAAATGTCTGATCGCTAGGCGACCAGGGTTTTCAATGTGTTTTCTTCGCTGCTTCGCGAGTGAAGTAGGCCGGAACAAGCGAAACGCAGTTCCGGAAATTGCATCGCACTGCATTTTACTGTGCCGTATTGCCGGAACTTCGCTTCGCTTGTTCCGGCCTACATCATGTTGATCAGGACCGAATAACAGTATCAATGGTTCATGCGATTTCTAAGAACTTGCACTGCGGTAGCTGAGCAGTGCTTTTCGGAATACCCAACGGCTAGCCAGGACGCTCAGGACGGTCGCAACCAACGCCCAACCCATGAACATCCATTCTTGGTCGGTGCGGGGATCGATCGGTTTGGCGATCAGTCGCGCTGGCACATTGACGACCAACAAAACGGGAATCACGAAGGTAAAGAAACCGTACAGCGGTGCGCCCCAACCGCGATTGTAGATTTCCATCGGGTAACGGCTGAAGTTGGTGATGTAAAACCAAAAATTGTACAGCGTTTGATTGCGACCCAACCAAATGCTGGTCGCGCTTAAACAAATCATCAGGCTATACATGATCGTTACGCCGCAGGCCAAGAAAATCAAATACAGAATCACCGACAGTGCCGACGGAATCATCGGATCGACGTCTCGGGTGGCGAGTCGAAATAACGCGACTCCCGCGATCAACAGTCCTGCGAAGAAGTTCGACAGCGCACTCCAATCCATCCGACGAAACGAAATCAGGAATTGAGTGTCAATCGGTTTCAGTAAAGCAAAGTCCAGCCCGCCGGTCCGGATCATCTCGCTAAACTCTTCCGCGTTGGGCATGAAGAACGCTTGCACCAATGAATTGATGAACCACGTCGTTGCGATGAACAGAAAGAATTTTTCGCGGTCCCATCCGCTGCCTTCACCGATCGTGTCGGTGTACTGAAAAATGATCAGGTAAAAACCAACGTTCATCGCCGTCCAACCCAAACTGCTGATGCATTGCAGAATGAAGTTGGTGCGAAAGGTCATGTCACGCACTAACGAGTTCCGCGCGAACGTTGCTAGGACTTTTCCATAGGAAGGTTTCATTTGCGTCAGCCTCCGTAGCCACTGTAACGACGCACGCCTCGATTAAACGCAAACCGGCAGACCACGATAAAGAACGTCAACCAAGCCGCTTCGATTGCCATTTCCATCGGCAAGTCCTCGTCCGGGATTTTTCCCAAGAACACCGCCGCAGGAAAGTAGGCCAAGTATTTTAAAGGCAGAAAAGTGACGATGGTTTCAATCGAATCGGGCAACAACGAAAGTGGAAACATGTGTCCCGACAGAAAGAAACTGAACAGCATGTAAATGAACAGCAGCGAAGAGACTTCCAAGAACCAGAAACCGATCATTCCAATCGCGGCTTCCAGAAAAAAGCCAATCATGAATCCCATCAGCAGCGTGCCGATGAACGCAGTCATGCGATACGGTGGCGGCCAACCATCGACGAAGTAATCGCGGCACAGAAAAAACACCAACGCAAATGGAGCGATCGCAACCGCATAGAACGCTAACTTGTGTGCGATCCGCGTCAGCAGCAGCAATCCGATCAGGTCCACTGGTTGGATCAAGTAACGTTTGATTTCGCCTTCACGAATCTCGCGAGCGATTCCGGACGCCAAACCAGGCATGCTGGAAAACGCTCTTGCGATCATCGTTAGCAGGTAGTAAGCAACGATCTCGCGAAACCCAAATCCGCCAATCGTTGCGGCTTCTTCGCCTTCGGCATTGCCGATCGCATCGAAGACGGCGAACCAAAGGAACACCTGAGTCACGATGGGCAGAAACCGCATCAGGGTGCCGAGTGCGAAATCACCTCGATAAACCAATCGTTCACCGAGTGCCGTCTTCAAAATTGATCCGTAAGTCCGCAATTTTTGGCGGGTTCCGGTCAAGTGCGTCGGCACAGAATGGGTGGGGGAGTTAGCGGCAGTACTCACAAAGTGACTGTATGAAAAGGAAGGAAGCAAAGAGCTGGTTTCCCACCTTGATAGTCGTAATGCTGGATTCAGGGTAGGCCGTGGCAAGCCTTCAGCGAGGTGCGGCGACGCTAGTCCTGGAGGGACGAAAGCTCGGTGCCGGGTGCGAAGCCCCCGGAATCAATGCAACAAACAACCTTCTCAGCCTGGATCACCGGGCAATGCGGTAGGCCCGGCCGCTTACGCGTCGCGGCTCACTTTAGTCGCCCGGTCGTGACGCGGCTCGCTGCACTGCGGCCCGCTGCACTGCGTTACGCGGTCGTGAACAGGCTGCCGCGGGTTCGTGGTGCGGGCGCTGCGGCGGGCTGACCCAGGAAACCGTCGCCGGCTGGTTCGCGTTCAATTGACTTTAGCGTGTCGGTGAATTTGGCCTTCGAATCACCGATGCAGTGCGCGGTCAGGTTTCTTACTTCTTCGGGATCGGTGATTTCAGAGATCGGTGTGATTCCGCTGGCGGTTTGCGCCACGACCAGAATACGACTGCCCAAGCGAATCATCGTGATCCGTGTTCGCGGGTCGATCGGCGTGGTGCCGAGTGTTTGAATGACCTCGTTTGGAATCGCACCGCCCATGGTCTTGGATCCGTACTTTCGCGACACCCAAACCAGAGCTGCGAACAAGCCCAAGACAACCGCCAAACTGGACGTCACGGTTACCAGCGGTGCGGCGAACTGGTTCTTGGATTCACTAGCAGTGACTGGTTCGCCATCGCTGTTATTACTGATCAGCAATTTTGGAAACGAGCTTTTCTTTGTCGGTTCAGAAGCAACCGCAACATCCGGCGGTCGTCCGTAAACAGAGGCCTCGACGTTTTCACGTCCGGCGAATGATTGATGGTTGTAGTCTTGGCCGTTTGCGACTGGTGAACTGACGACTGGTGAACTGACGATTGATGAACTAATCGCGAACAGCAATAGAGTGCAAGTGACGATGATGGATCGATTCATGCTGCGTTTTCCTGGAAGCCGATGCTGAGGCCGTATTTCGCTCCGCTCAATACGGTTTACCGAACCTGCAAAGCAAAAAATTCAACTACGCGCCGACAAGCTCAGTCACGCGTATACAGAAATTATCGTTCATCACCAATACTTCTCCGCGAGCAACCAAGCGTCCGTTGACAAAAATATCAACCGGGTCGCCCGCCAACTTGTCGAGCGCCACGACGCTGCCGCCGCGAAGTTGCAGAACCTCTTCCAGTCGCATGCGGGTTCGACCGAGTTCAACCCGCAGGTCCATTTCCACTTCGCCAAGCAAATCGATCGGCTGCGACGGATTGGCGTCTGAATCGGGTGTCAGATCGCCGAGTGCATAGGGCTTGGGCGAACCATCGCCAGCGGCCGCGGGTGCTGAATCATCAACGGCTTGATCAAGATTTTGCGATGCCTCAGCGAGCAGTTTTTCGATGTCGTCTGTCGCGAGACTCTCTTGTGAGTCATCGGCACCGACATCGGTTGCTTTGTCAGTGGCAACCGAAGCGGGCGAATCGCTACCTGCATTTTCACCGGTTTCCGCCGGTGTGTCAGTTTTGGCTTCGTCGTTTTCGTTGGTGGGATCAGCCACGTAAGCGTCCTTCCGTTGGACAGTTTCACGCCAGTTTTCTGGCTTAGAAACAGAAACGTTCTATTGTTCGATCAATTGATACGCTTTGAAGCCAACTCCAAGCAACATGTCTTCTGAAAGCAAATGATTGCATTCAGTCAAAATGCGACGTTCCAGCATTCCGTGATTGTTCTCGTTCAGCTCTTCCATTGAACTGTTGCGAATTTTTCGGCGAATCGCGTTTCGGAGCCTGCCTTCTTTTTCGACAAACTGTTCCTTCATCTTTTCTTCGTTTTTGGTCAGAATTAGCCCGTAGATATCAATTTCGACACGGTAATTCTTGACTGTATCGTGTGGGCTAAAAATTTCGCCGTAGCGTCCCAATTGAAATTCGATCGGCTTATTTTCGTCGGTCGCCTGTTCCGCCGACTCGACGTCCAATTCCTGAACCGACTTAATCAACTTAGCTTCGGCAAGCGCGCTGACATCTTCGGCACTGGGCACCAAGAAGAAGAACATGGCCGTTTCCAGCAACACGATCACTCCCACGAATGCCATGATCAGCACCCGTGAACTGCTACCTCCAGCACCGGAGCCGCCTGCAGCACTGGATTGGGGCGTTTCTTCGCCGTCGACTTCAGGTTCGTTGTTTTCGTCAGCCATGATATTTGAATCGTGATTACGTACGGGTTCGACTGTTTGAGCCGTTGATGTTGATCGTCGCCGCATTTCTTTCATCGGCTGTTCCGAGCAAATCCTCGACTGTTTCGTCCAGCATGAAGGCTTCGACACGCGGGTTTTGCGTGACGGATCCACCATGACCACTGGTGCTCATCGGTTCGCTGTCCGCGGCCGATGAAATGCGGAATCGTGCTGATTCGATGCCTTCGGTTTCAACCAAGTATCGACGCACGGCCGACGCTCGCTTGATGCCCAACAACATTGCCTGATCGGTACCAGCGGTACGAGCGGCAAACTCTGCCGAGACGTGTCCGCGGATTTCGATCTTCTGTGGTTTCCCACGAAGTTGTTTCGCCAGGTTCCTCAGCACTGCGATGTCGTTTTCGCCAAGCTGGTAAGAGCCCATCTCGAAAAAGACCACGCTGCCCACCGCTGTCACTTGTCCAGGACGGACGATTCGGACCAAGGGGTCTTCGCCAACAGGAGCCTTTTCTGGGACTCCGCCGACCGCGGTGTCTTTCTTCTTGGCCCGGCCGGTCGTCGCCAACGGTGTGAACGCAGTGGAACGCGGTTTCTTTTCACCGGGTGACAAAGCGTCCAGTGTTTTCTGGTAACCGAATTGTTGCTGCATCGAATCGACGAGCGCCTGATAGGTTTCTTCTTCTTTGATCTCGCTAAGCGAAACCAACATGATAAAGAACGTTAACAGTAGGCTCATCATATCACCAAAGGTGACGACCCATTCGGGAATGCCAATTTCATCTGATTCTTCGTCCATGATTTACTCCTCACCGCGTTGGCTAGGTGGCAAGAACGTCTTCAGCTTTTGATCGATCGCACGCGGGCTTTCACCGGACTGGATCGCCATCACGCCACGAATGGCGATTTCCAGGCTAACCATTTCGTTGCGGCTGATCAGTCCAAGCTTTTCGGCGAACGGACAGAAGAACACGTTGGCGACAATCGCACCGTACATGGTCGTGATCAAAGCCACCGCCATCCCGGCACCAATGCCCGACGGATCGCTCATGTCTTGCAACATCATGATCAAACCCATCAAGGTTCCGATCATTCCGTACGCAGGTGCGAAACGCCCTAGTTGATCCATGATGCCTTTGCCCTCTTTGTGCCGAACCGCGATCGCTTCGGTTTCGGTTCGCAGGACTTCTTCGACCACCTCAGGCGTGCTGCCATCGACTGCCATTTGAATACCTGTTTTAACCAACGGGTTGTCGATTTCACCGACCTTAGATTCCAAGGCCAACAAACCGTCGCGGCGAGCCGTTTCGGCAAGGTCAACGATTTGCTTGATCAGGCCAAGGCGATCTTCGCCCTTGTTCAAGATCACCTTCAACGCGATCTTGGGCGACTTCAGCATGCTCTTCAGCGGGAATGCGATCAGAGCGGCTGCGAACGCACCACCGATCACGACAAGCCCCGAAGGAACGTCGATGAACGCGGCGAACGGAGCGTTGCCCATTGCGATCGAGCCAAGGATCAAGCCCATGGCAAGAATCAATCCAATAACGCTGGCGATATCCATAGTGTTTTAGCTGCAGTTGGTGAGGTCGAGGTTTAGGATTGGTCAGCAGAGACGTGGGACTTCAAGGCCGTCGGCGGTATGAAGTGTTTTCGTTGTTGATAACAAACAGCTTGTTCGATCACGTCATCCATCGATTCAGCGACCACGATGCGATCGCCCGACGTCAGTGTGATGAACGTGTCAGGACGCTGTTCGACATACTTGATCAAATCACCGTTAAGCACAAAGTGCTCGCCGTCGAGTCGAGTTAGTTTGATCATCAAGAAGTCCCCGTTTTGATTCGTACTCATTCAGCAGTTGTGCGACTGCGAATGCATTCGGTGCGGATACACTGAACGCTCAAAGCTAGAACACGACTAGGGATCAGGTCGTATGTTGCAAAAAAGAAACATCGTCTACCGACATGGAATCTCTTCCGTAGCCGGTGCAATCGTTACAGTCGTCGTGGCCGATAGAGATCCAGGGTCTCGCGACCGCCAAGCCGAGCAAAAACGTCAACGATTTGCTGATAGCCGGATCGAAACTGCCGTTCGATATCGTCCGCAGCCACGTCATCGAACTCGCCGCCGATCCGAAACCAATACTCCGTCGATGCCGGCAGGGATTGGTGCAACGAGTCATCATTGCCGGTCGCGACAATCACGGCTTCGACATTCAACGTCGACTTTTCGCCACTGGCCGTTTGTAAGTGAAGGCGAAAATCATCGGGAAGGAACTGTTCAACTTCGGGTTCTTCGTCTTCTGAATCCAGTTCAATCGGAACCAACTCAATCGAATCCACCTTCGTTTGAGTCATCACACGACCGCGCATCAGATCGGTTTGGGTCAGTCCCACCAATCCATCGTCGATCCACTCCCCAATCGTGGTTGGCAAAACCTGCGGACCTGATTCATGAGCCTGAGTCGCCAGAGCCGACATTGCCAGAGACGACAAGCAGCGATCCGGCAAAACCGGCAGCGGTTGATCACGCATCGCTTCAGCCGAACTGCCAATCGATTCCGCTTCGATCAAAGTCACCGCATAGCCAAGAAATCGACCATACAAAGCAGCCTCCACCCCCAACGCACCGCCCCCAATCACGGCAATCGTACCGGGCGGATCGAGCGTGGCGAATTCAAGCGACGAGTCAGAATCGGGCTGCATAATGTAAGACGCGGGAGAAAGTTTGCTGGAGAGTCGGTGCATCAGCGGTCAGGATAATGAAAACAGAGTGATGTAGAGAGTGGTGTTCAGCAACCGCCACCAGAGTTGTTTTGCAAAACCAGAGCTTTCACAGAGAAGTGTCGAAAACCTGTTGTTTGCCGACTGCAAAACTGCTGATATCGATGGCGGGTCGTTCGCCTAAAATGGCATCGGCAAGCGTGACGGCGGTGGCGGGGGCCAAGTGGATTCCGCTGCGGTAGTGACCTGATGCGACCCACAAACCTGGTTGGCTGGGCACCGGTCCGATCATCGGGAATCCGTCGAACGTCATCGGCCGCAGTCCCGACCACGCGGACACTCGCGATGCTGTCCGTAAACTTGGCACCGTCGCAATCGCAAACTGATGCAGCGTTTCCAGCATGGTTTCATCCGTGGACAGATCGAATCCGGATTCCTCTTCACAGGATCCCACCAACGTGTGTCCGTCTTCGCGAGCAATCACATAACGGTTGCCAACGTTCACAATACTTTCAATCACTGGGCGGTCTGTTTTTAGAAGTAACATTTGTCCGCGGATCGGGATCAGTGATTGGTTCAAATGCAATCGATCGGCCAGACCGCCGGTCCAAACTCCGCTGCAAAGGATCGCATGATCGGCTTTGATGGTTGTACGATCGGCAAGCGAAACGACTGCGGTTCCCCGGTTACTGGCGACATCGTGACTGGCGACATCGTTACTGGCGACATCAACAACTTCGCAGCCTTGGCGAATGGTGACGCCTGAACTAACACACGCTGCATGCAAAGCCTGGGTCAATCGTGGTGGTCGGATTTGGTATTCGTCGGGAACCCACCACGCGGCAGCGCTGGGTGTCTGAGTGGTCCAGTTTGCAAGACTAGGTTCGCGTCGGGCAACGTCGGGCAAAGGCACCGCGTCACACTGGATTTGCATTTCATTCCAATATGCAATCATCCCCGCCATCAACGCTCGTTCCCCCGCGGTTTCGGCAAGGTACCAACCACCGCATCGACGCAATTCAATGTCAATCGAGGTCTCTTTCAAAAGTTGTTCAGACCACTTCGGATAAAGTTGGTGCGACAACCCGCGTAAACGGTCCATGGGATCGGTTGCGTGTTCCAAGTTGGCTGGCGGCAAAATTCCTGCGGCCGTCCAAGTGGTCCCACTGCCGACTTCGCCGCGATCGATCAGCGTGACCTCGCAATCTCGTCGTGCAAGTTCCCACGCCAAGGAGAGTCCGACCGCGCCGCCGCCGACAACGATGATGCTAGGATTCATGTTCAGTTTTCAACACTTGGTCGATGGATTCAGAAAGTCGTTTGACGGATGCAGCGCTCGTTGGAAAATTCTCAGCAAGCGACGTGCGAAGTCGGTTCAGTTCAACTTCTGTGTCGACATCTTCTTGCGTTGGTAGAAAGGAAACTGTCATTCCAACTTCTTTGATGCGCTGACAAGTGACATCGAACACGTCATCTTGGCTCCAGGCAATTTCACTGAACACGCGTTTTGTTTGCGGATTCAATGGAGCTCGGAACCCGATTAAATAGTAACCCCCGTCCGCTGCTGGTCCCAAGACCGCGTCGCTATGACGCAGCTTTTCCAGAGCAAGCGTGATGTCAGATCGGCAAATCAGCGGGCAGTCAGCACCGATCAGGATTGCCTTTTGGAATATGGCCTCGCGTTTGGGGGGCTCGTGTGCGGCTAGATCATCTGCACCGAGTTGACGGTCAAACCAGCGATACATTCGGTCTCCCAGATCGCCTTCGCCCTGATCAACAACGTCAACGCATTGCTCGTTCTGTTCCAGATTCCAGAGTGAAATCTGCTGGCGACTGACTTCCAGGCAATCCGACGGTGAAGAAACCCATTGGGTGTGCCAGCCTCTTTTCCCGGATTCATCTCCGGTCATTTCCGACAGCAAATGACCGACAAACAACTGATGAAGCTGCGCGGACCGTTCCATTCCGATGGTGGAACCCAATCGAGTCTTCACGCGGCCGGGTTGCCAGAACTTTGCCATCACTCCCAGCACGGAGGAATGCTCTGTTTGCTTTCGTTTTTGCTTGTTATCGGTCAGACTCATCATTTGCAGACTAGGGTAGGTGGAGAGAGCTTGACAGGTGCTGGGTAAATCGGCACGCCCAGAATTCCCTCGGCCAGTTCCCAATGGTTTCACTGATTGCCCTAGAATTAGAAACTTCTCACATGCACCGTGCCAGCGACATGATTTGCAACATTATGATTTGCAACATTACGGAACACGGCTAGCAACCACAGTGAGCGATCTCGGCTGGACGCCCATGACGCAAAAAAAAATCGACTCCGAACACTTCCTGAAGATTGTCGCCAAGAGCGGCATCGTTGATCCTAAGGCGCTTGACCGCCTGGTGGGAAAGGTGCGCGAAAAACTCGATGGTCGATTGCCCAGCGATCCAAGGAAACTTGCCGCTCTGTTCGAGAAAAAGAAATTGATCACACCGTGGCACTCCGAAAAACTGCTGGCGGGAAAGTATAAAGGTTTCTTTTTAGGCAAACACAAACTGCTCGGTCACATCGGTACCGGCGGAATGAGCAGCGTCTATCTGGCTGAACACATTCGCATGGGCGACCGACGTGCGATCAAGGTGATGCCCAAAAGCCGCGTTGCCGATGCAACTTACTTGGCCCGATTTCAACTGGAAGCCAAAGCGATCGCTTCGCTGAATCATCCCAACATTGTGCTGGCCTACGACATCGATAACGAAGGTGATGTCCATTACATTGTCATGGAACATGTCGATGGATTGGATTTGCAACAACTGGTCAAACGTGACGGTGCCCTCGACTTCTCCACCGCTGCCGACATTATCGCTCAAGCAGCAAGAGGCTTACAGCATGCGCACAGCAAAGGTGTCATTCATCGGGACGTCAAACCGGCCAACTTGTTGGTGGATCCCGACGGTGTGGTCAAGCTGTTGGACATGGGACTGGCACTGGTTGCGTCTGGGGAAGAAGAATCATTGACGGTCGTCAATAACGAAAATGTTTTGGGAACGGCAGACTACTTGGCACCCGAACAGGCTCTCAACAGTCATACCGTCGATCATCGTGCTGACATTTATGGCTTGGGTTGCACCTTGTATTTTCTGCTGACAGGAAAGCCGCCGTTCTCTGATGGAACCCTGGCTCAACGTATCGCTAAACATCAAACGGAAATGCCACCACCGATTTGTTTGCATCGTCCAGATTGCCCGGGCGAATTGGATGGCGTCTGCGTCAAGATGATCCAAAAGGATCCCAAGTACCGTTACCAAAACGCGGCCGACGTTGCCGAAGTGTTGGAAAGGTTTGCGGCGGCAGTTCCCAAGGGCGCAAAAATTTCAGTCGGCTTGGGTCAGCAAGTCGATCCGTTTGGCGATTCTTCGTCAATCTCGTTGGATGATCTTCAGCGTCTTTCGGGAATCGGTAGCGATACCGTTAGCAACAAGAACGAAGAAACGCTTGCGGAATCGCGTAGTCGAATTCTGCGGGAAGGCGGCATCAGCAGCGGTGACAGCGGTCGATTGGTGGACGTCAAACTTCGCTCTGATAGTTTGGGCGGCAGTTTTTTGGATCTGCAGTTGGAATCTGGGTATCGTCCAAATTCCCAAGTGGGCAAAAACGACAAGCAATTTGATTCCTCCAAGTCGGGTGCGTCTGAGGTCCACCGGAGTGTCAGCAGCGTCAGCAGTTTGTCTGGGTCCGCCGACGGGAAATCAACCGTCAGTTTGGATCGTCACGCCAGTCGATCCGGTCTGTCTCATTCGGGCAGTCGAGGTTCTGGGAAAACTTCTGGGAAAACGTCTGGGAAAAAAAAGTATGGTGGAATGAACCCCTGGTTGATCGGGACTTTGGTGACGGTACTGTTTTTTGTCGCCGCTGCGATCGGATTTTTTCTCGCCAGAGTGACCAGCTAGATGAGTGTTGTTCTTACGAGGCCCTACGAATTTGTCGGGCCTCATCGCGGCAACCTCTGGCCGTCACTAATTCAGGCTCTTCGGATCGTTGATTGGTACCTCGCCAAGAAAGAAGGTGTGGTCGATTACGATTTGCGAGGCATGCATCATTGGCAACAATCGTTGCAACGCGGCGATGGGATTTTGTTGGCACCGAATCATTGTCGGTACGCCGACCCGTTGGTCATCGGCAAGCCTGCTAGGCAGTTAGGGACGCACGTCTTTGCGATGGCGTCTTGGCATTTGTTTAACACCGGATTTTTTGATTCGTTTGCGATTCGCAAAATGGGTGGCTTTAGCATTCATCGCGAAGCGTCGGATCGGCAATCGCTGGAAACCGCAATCTCGATCTTAGCCACCGCCGAACGTCCACTGATCCTATTCCCCGAAGGCACGACCAACCGAACCAACGATGTGCTGAAGCCGTTGCTTGATGGTGTCGCATTCATCGCACGAACTGCCGCCAGGCGAAGGTCCAAAGTGGATCAAGGTAAAGTTGTGATGCATCCGATGGCACTAAAATACTTGTGCGTCGGTGACGCCAAACCTTGGGCCGAGCAACAGCTTTCGCAAATGGAAACGCAACTTGGATGGTCAGGTAAGAATCATCAAGGCTTCAACGATCGCACCGTGTTGCAGCGGACTGTCGCGTTGGCCGAAGCCATGCTGTCGCTAAAAGAGATCGAACACTTCGGGCATTCGGTCAGCGGCCCGCTGCCGAACCGTCGCGATGCATTGATCGACCACTTGCTGACAACAGGCGAATCTCGCTTGGCTTTGGGCGACGACAAAAATGACAAGATGAATGTTCGTGATCGAGTGCGTGCGATTCGATCCGAAGTTGTATCGCGTCAATTTGGTCCTCGTGATCAGTCCGTGCAGCATAATGTTGCAAGTTTTGATCAGGCCAGCTTGCAGCAAGAAGCAGACAATGCGAATTTGGCGCAAGAATTATTGTCTTATCCCGATTCGTATCTGCAGGGTGACGAAGTGACGGACACCCGCATTGTCGAAACGATTCAGCGGATGCAAGAAACATTCTTGGGGAAAGCCAACGTCGAGATTCCGTTGAAAGTCGTGATTCAGTGTGACGAAGCCATCGAAGTTCCCGCCGCCAAAGCACCGCGTGGCGAAACGGATCCTTTGATGCAGCAATTGGACCAGCGGCTACGATCCATGGTGAACGCGTTGTCAACCGAAGCAAGAACAGCAACCCAAGCCGGAATGGCTTAAAAGGATCTTAGAAATGATTGTAGGTATCCCCAGTGAAGTCAAATCCGATGAGTATCGGATTGCAATGTTGCCGGTCGGTGTAGAGGAATTGGTGCGACGTGGTCATCAAGTGATTGTGCAAGCGGGTGCCGGTCTTGGCAGCGGATTAGCAGATCACGATTATTTGCGGGCTGGTGCAGAATTGGTTGCCGGTGGCAGCGATGTGTTTGAACGCGCGGACTTGATCATCAAAGTCAAGGAACCGCAACCGAGTGAGTTTGACCTGATCCGTTCGGGCCAGTTGCTGTTCACCTACTTTCACTTTGCCGCCAGTCGTGAATTGACCGATGCGATGGTCGATAGCGGATCCAGTTGTCTGGCTTACGAAACGCTGCGCGACGCCAAGGGACGTTTGCCGTTGTTGACGCCAATGAGCGAAGTAGCCGGGCGAATGAGCATTCAACAAGGTGCGAAGTATTTAGAGAAGCCGCAAATGGGTCGTGGGATTTTGCTTGGCGGGATTCCCGGTGTCGCGCCAGCTCACATTACCGTTTTGGGTGGCGGCGTGGTCGGTGCCAACGCCGCTCGGATCGCTGCAGGGTTCCAGGCGGATGTTGTCATCCTTGACGTTGACTTGGATCGGCTGCGGTATCTCGATGACGTCATGCCGGCCAACGTCAACACGTTATTCAGTGACCGGTATAACGTTCTGGAACAGCTCGAGCGCGCGGACTTGGTCATTGGGTCGGTGTTAATTCCCGGAGCGAAGGCTCCGCAATTGGTCCTTGCCGAAGATCTGTCGCGTATGAAACCTGGCAGCGTCATCATCGACATTGCCGTTGACCAAGGTGGTTGCATTGAAACAAGCAGACCCACGACTCACAGCGATCCAACCTTTGTCGTCGACGAAGTCGTTCACTACTGCGTCGCCAACATGCCAGGCGCGGTCGGCCGGACCAGCACGTTCGGACTGTGCAACGCAACCTTGCCATGGGTCTTGCGACTCGCCGATTCAGGATTGCGAGCAGCGATCGATAGTTCACGACCGCTGCGAGCGTCGCTCAACATTCACCAAGGTAAGGTCACCAACAAAGCGGTTGCCGGTGCCTTTGACTTGCCATTTGATTCGATGGAATAGCTCTAAATCGTTTAACCGCGTGGAGCGCTTTTTAAATTGATGTAGGCCGGAACAAGCTTTGCGCAGTTCCGGCAATCCGACAGTAGTACAATGCAATTGCCGGAACTGCGCTGCGCTTGTTCCGGCCTACACAAACGCTCAATCGTTTAACCGCGTGGGCATCGCCCCGCGCGTTCGGCCCCGCGCGACCTCGCGAATCAACAATCTCACACGCACAGAACACACGATGCACATCATTCGACTCAGGCGACCTTGGACAAGAGACTCTGTGGACTCGTCCGGCGATCTGCATACCGATTCAAAGGCGGACGTGCCGGATTCGGATCTGTCAAATACGTCGGATAAAAAAATCTATCGGCGGTCTTTCAACCGCCCGACCGGCCTAAGCGAACAAGCACGCGTTTTCTTGGCCATTAGTCAATGGCAAGGAAGTTTGCAAAGTTTGCAAGTCAATAAGAAGGCAATCGAGTGGAACGATCCGATGGAAACCCCGCTTCGGGTTGAGATCACCAAGCAGCTTGAATTGTCCAACAAGATTGAAATTCAGATTGCAAAATCTGGCGATCAATCACCGCTGTTGTGCGGAACCGTTCACATTGAAATTGACGATTGATCACGGAACGTTGTTGCTGTTTTATGCGAACGCTATTTAACCGTATGCACCACCACTGAATTGTGAACTTTTTCGATCAGCTTGGTGCCAGTCATGAATACGACGCGGTCACCTGTTTTTAGCAAATCGTTTTCTTTGCCCCAGTTAGACATCGCTTGGATGAACTCGGTGGGTTCGCCAACTGATTCGACGTGGAACGGTTTAATGCCCCACATCAAATTCATCCGACGCAGCGTTCCGACTGATTCGCTGACGCCCAATGTCGGGATGATTGAACGGCTTTGGCTCTTTACCCATGCGGTGTTTCCACTGCGAGTTGCAATGACCACCAACTTCGCACCAATCGATTCGGCAACGTTTGTCGCTGCTTCGGTCATCGCCGACGTCACTTCGTGGACGCGTCCGACTCTGCGGTGTTGTTTTTGACCGAACGATATGCTGGTTGACGTTAAGTCATTCTCGGTGCAGCACATGATATGGTTCATGGTCTGCAGAGCTTTGACGGGGTGATCGCCGATCGCCGTTTCACCGCTTAACATGCAAGCGTCGGCACCGTCCAGAATCGCGTTGGCAACATCGCTGACTTCGGCGCGTGTTGGGCGACTGTGATGGTGCATCGATTCCAGCATTTGTGTCGCCACGATGACGGGTTTGATTCGGCTGCGGCAAACTCGAATGATGCGTTTCTGTGCGACGGGTGTTTCCGCGATGTCGATTTCGACGCCCAAGTCACCTCGGGCAACCATGATCGCATCGGTTGCGTCGACGATTTCTTCCAGGCATTGAAGCGCTTCGGGCTTTTCGATCTTGGCAACAATAATGGCTTTGGAATCGTGTTCATCTAATAGTTTTCGCAGCGAGTGGACGTCTTCGGGTGATCGGACAAAAGACAAGCTGATGATGTCCACTTCGTTTTTGGCGGCCCAAATTGCGTTATCGATATCGCGAGGCAGCATGGCCAGGACGGACAGCTTGACGCCGGGTAGGTTGATGCCTTGGCGAGACCGGATCGCGCCGCCTCCGGTCACCACACACTCGGCTCGTTGCTCGGTAGCCTGAGTGACCCGCAGCGATACCAATCCGTCGGCCAGCATGACTCGGTCGCCGACTTCCAATTCAGAAATCAAATTTTCATAGGTGCTGGTCAGTTCAAGTTCGCTTGGTGAGTCGTCACCGGCGACGAAGGAGACTGTCATTCCTTCGTCCAGTTGCAGCGGTTCTGTAACAAGCTGACCCAGTCGGATTTTGGGTCCGGCCAAATCGACCAGCACCGCTGCGTGGAAATCCGCTTCGGCCGATGCTTGGCGAACATTGTCCAGGGTTTGTTGGTGGGCAGCCCGATCTCCGTGGGCGGTGTTGATGCGAAACACGTCGGCACCGGCCTGGATCAGCTTGGTAATCATTTCCACCGAGTCGGACGCGGGGCCCAACGTGGCAACGATTTTGGTACACGCTTCACCGGCAAAAGGGCGTTTTTTGGGAATCGATGGAGCAGCAAATGGAGGCATCGTTTAGCTTTTGCAGAGCGTGGAATAGATGGGGAAAGTTTCAGAGATTACAGTAGGGTTACGGTCTTCGATCCAAGAGGTTATCCGAGAAACTGAGATTTCAAACAAGATGAACGATGTGAATAAGGTCGCTGTGGTGACGGGAGGCTCTGCGGGGTTGGGCTTTTTGATCGCTCAAGCTCTGCTTCGACAAGACTACTTTGTCGTAATCGTGGGACGTAGCGAAGAACGACTCCGCGAAGCCGCCCGGCAATTAGAGGCTGGATCGGTCAAAGGTGTCGCCTTCCAGGTTGCTGATGTTACCGTTTCGTCGGACGCAAAATTAGTCTTTGATGAAGTTTTGAAGAATCAAGGGCGACTCGATGTCCTGGTGAACTGTGTCGGGCAAAGTGATCGCGGGCAAATTGCGACACTGACGGTCGATCGACTTAACGAACTGATCAATCAAAACGTCGTCTCAGCAATGCTGTGCTGCCAGTCAGCAATAGAGTTGCTTGAAAAGTCCGGTGGAGTCATTGTCAACATCGGTTCGCTAGCCGCAAAAGTCAGTCCGCGTTTTCTAGGCGGTTACGCGATCGCCAAACACGCGCTCGCTGCCATGACGGGACAAATGAGACTGGAGCTGAGACCCAAGGGCATTCACGTCGGTCTCGTCAATCCAGGCCCGATCCGTCGCAGCGATGCGGGCAGTCGTTACGACAACCAACTCGATGCAAGTTTGCCGGATCAGGCCAAAAAACCTGGCGCGGGAGCACGGATTTCTGGACTCGATCCGCAACGAGTCGTCAACCAGGTCCTCCGCATGATCCGCAAACGCAAACCAGACATCCTGATACCCGGCTATTTGCGATACCTAATCGCCGCTGGCCAAGCCACGCCACGTTTCGGCGATTGGTTGCTGATGAAATTCACTTCGGGAAAGTAGCCAAAGGCGACTCTGATTTCTGCGGAACCAAACTGCGTTGAAAACGTCTATACTGTTGTTTTGCAAAACAACTGTTCTTCTTGACGTTTAGGTTAGCTGATGAGATCGTACCATCGTCGCCAAAAAACCGTTCGTAATCGCCGACGGCTGAGATGCGAATCGCTTGAAAGTCGTCGCTTGTTGGCAGCTTCGCTGGGATTTGATTCAGTTGGATTCGACACCGATAGTTCCTTGGCGGAAGGCGAAGATCAGACGTTTGTCGTCACGACGCTGGATGACGAACTCGATCAGAATCCGGGTGACGACTTGTCGGACCTAAGTCTGCGAGAAGCGATTTCGTTAGCAAACCAGCTTGCAGGCCGTGACACGATTTCGTTCGCCAACGGGTTGACGGGAACGATCGAATTCGAGGTTGGTCTGGGGCAGCTATTGATCGATGATCCCGTCGATCTAATTGGGCCAGGTGCCGATGCAATCACGCTGAATGCGATGAACAATTCGCGAGTGATCCAGTTGTCGGCCAATGCTGGTGATGTTCGGATCGAAGGCTTAACTCTGACCGGTGGACGCACGACCGCTGATCTAGCCGGTGGTGCTGGGATTCGATCACTATCGACGGGGATGTTGACGATTGATGGTGTCGTGATCACTGGCAACAATACCTTTGGTCAGGGAGCTGCCGGCGCGGGGGTGATTTCCGGTTTTTCGATTGCCGACCGAGATAATCCCGGCAGCTTAACCGTGATCGATTCGGTGATCTCCAACAACCAAACAGGCAGCTTGTTCGCCGGTGGTGGTGGAGTGTTTTCTGGTGGTGGAACGCTGACGATCTCGGGCAGCACCGTTTCGGGAAACCAAACCCAGGGCGAGAGTGCGATCGGTGGCGGTATCTACACCACCAACACCGTCGTCACAATTACAGACTCAACCATCAGCGGCAACTCGACCAGGGGAATCAATTCAAGCGGCGGTGGCTTGGCGATTCAAAACAGTACCTTGGATATTCAATCCAGCACAATCTCAGGCAACACCACCGCTGAGCAAGATTCACTCGGCGGTGGCATCTTTGCGCGGCGAACCGACGTCACCCTGATCAACAGCACGATTTCAGGGAATACCGCTACAATAGAAAATGGTGGTGGCTTGTATGCGTCGCGAGGAACGGTTGACATCAACCACAGCACCATCACGGGCAACCAGTCCGGTGGAAACGGTGGCGGTGTCGCGGTACCAGAAACTGCTAGCCAAGTTGTACTGACCGCTGTTCATTCCATCATCGCCGCCAACACCGACACGGCCGGCACCGCACCTGATTTGTTGGTCGGTGATTCGCTTGACACAGCCGGTTCGGTGACGTTCAGTTTGATCGGCAACAATGCTGGGACTGGGCTAACCGAATCACAATCGGTTGACCCCAGTTCCGGTAATCTGGTCGGCGATTCAAGCGGCAGTGGTCTGATCGACCCGTTGCTCGGCGATCTGGCTGATAACGGTGGTCCGACGCTGACGCATTCGTTGCTAGGCGGAAGCCCCGCAATCGACGCGGGAGATACCAATTTCCCGAACCCACCAACCGAACCCAGTGAAACGACCGATCAACGCGGTGACGGGTTCCCCAGAGTCATCAATGACCGAATCGATATTGGATCCTTCGAATTCTCGACGATCGTTTCGACGCCTACTTTAGACTTTGGCGATGCCAGCGGTGACTACGCCGTCTTGGCATCCGATGACGGAGCCCGGCATGTTGTGTCATCATTGTTTCTGGGAAATCAGGTCGATGCAGAAGTTGACGGACAGGTTTCCGCAACCGCCGACGGTGATGGCTCCGACGATGATGGTCTGATCGCGATCAGCGATTTTGTGACCTCCGCTAGCAGCAGCACGACGGCCGCTTACCTAGTCACAGCGTCCGAAGCGGGGCGTTTGGACGGTTGGATTGACTTCAATCAAGATGGCGATTGGTTGGACGCAGGCGAACAGATCTTTGCCAGTGTCGATGTGACCGCCGGATCAAACACCCTGCCCTTCTCTATTCCCGCTGGTGCAAATTCCGGGACCACCTTTGCTAGATTCCGCATCAGCACCGCAGGCGGTTTGTCGCCGCTTGGTCAAGCAGATGACGGTGAAGTCGAAGACTATCAAGTAACGTTGCTTGATGGCTCGGCAACACCCAACGTTGGCATACAGTTTTCCGGTGATCAAACAAGCGTTGCGACCGAGTCGGGTGAAGCGGTTGTTCGGATCGGGACGGTGGAAGTTTTTCGTGCTCCGTTAACGGCCACCGGAACACTCACGTTGACCGGTGCGGAGGAAGACACGACTTTGACCGTCAACGTTGTCGACGGAATCGATCTTCCCAACGGCGGACTCAGCATCGTCGGTGGTGCGGGCAGCAACACGTTGTCGGTCGTCGGCGATGGTGGTGCAATCGATTTCACCTCCGCCAATATCAATGTGACCGGTTTTGGAACTCTCGATCTATCCAATCCTGATTTGAATACCGTCACGATTGATGCGCCGACCATTCAAGCCTGGTCGCCCGCCACCGCACGGCTTTCCATCTTATTGGGGGAAACGACACCGGCGTCTGATGGTAGCACCGACTTCGACACGCTGATCGTTTCCGACGCGGAGGATTGGTTGATGGCGGATCCGGTCACGGTCGACGGCCAGTTCCGGTTAACTGCCGAAACTATTGATGGCGGCGGAGAAACAATCGAGGTTAGCAAGCCAGCGGTTTGGCAAAACGTGTTGCAAATTAACGATGTCAACAACAACGGCACAGTCACAGCCTTGGACGCACTTCAAATCATCAACGAATTGGCGCGAGGAACGTTTTCAGATCCAGATACTGGAATTTTGTTAGACCCGCTGACGATCAGTGATTTCCCCGGTCGGTACTTTGACCAAAATGGTGACGGACGAATTACCGCATTGGACGCGCTGCGAGTCATTAATGAGTTGGCACGTCAAGCCGACAATTCAGCAACCGACAGTGAATTTGAAGGGGAACTCGTTTCCGGTTTGACCGAAGCCCAGCAACTGCCCGTTCGAAACGAGGTCAGCGAAAGTCAGCAAGACGATGACGCGGAAGCAACCGACGTGGCGCTGAACCAGCTTTTCTAAAAGGTTCTCAAACCTAGGAACAGTCCCGAAATAACTTCCGGGTTTTCCCGTAGCTGGGCCCGCCGGGGTTCAGTACCTGCTCAGTCCACAAAAAAGGTGTCAGGTACCAAAAAGTGAGAATAGGTAATACAGAGATGTTCCGAGCAATCAAAGGGTTGCCTGTCACCTTTATCTTGCGTTCCTTAAACCTAGGCCGTGAGTCGGATAGCTTCACACGGCCTCCATGCTCCCAATTTTTTTGTCGCTAATTTTTTTGTCTAACCTTCACCGGAACGCGTGGTGTGCTTGCCAGCCTAGGAGCGAGGTTGGGAGGATTTTGACAAAAAAACTAGCGACAAAAAAATGGTGTGCTCGTGATAATCCCAAACGGGGACAGCCAAAATCTCAAACGGGGACAGGGCATACCAAACGGTGCCGGGACAATCTGCAATCGCACTTGCTATCATTTCAGTTCCAAACGGGGACAGGGCATGTCAAACGGCTCCGGGACAATCTGCAATCGCACTTGCTATCATTTCAGTCGACAACTCTCGCTCGTGCCCTGTCCCCATTTGACCCTTTAAACCTAGGCCGTGAGTCGGATAGCTTCACACGGGCTTCATGCTCCCAATTTTTTTGTCGCTAATTTTTTTGTCTAACCTTCACTGGAACGCGTGGTGTGCTTGCCAGCCTAGGAGCGAGGTTGGGAGGATTTAGACAAAAACATTAGCGACAAAAAAATGGTGTGCTCGTGATAATGCCAAACGGGGACAGGGCATGCCAAACGGTGCCGGGACAATCTGCAATCGCACTTGCTATCATTTCAGTCGACAACTCTCGCTCGTGCCCTGTCCCCATTTGACCCATTTGACCTTGCCCTGTCCCCATTTGACCTTGCTTGAAACCTAATTGTATCGAATCACGTTAGCGTTAAGCTGCTTGCAGTCGGGCCATTACGCGTTTCCACGCCAAACACTTTGCCAGGTCAAAGGCTGTCATGCCGTTGTTGGCTTTCTTTTTTGTATCCGCTCCGTGTTTCAGGCAGACATCGACGCCGTCCAACGATCCCGCCAACGCTAATTGATGTAGGAATGTGAACCCGTGGGCGTCATCGGCCTGCTCCAGCATTTCGGGATTCTCTTGCAACGCTTGCTCGAAAGACTCTCGCATATTGACCGACATGGGATGCTCGGCTGCGGCCACCTTTTTGTAATCTTGTGGTTTCTGCGGCACCTTCTTGAATTTTGAAAACAACCCTTTCTTCTTCGGTGCTTCGTCGCCGAGATGGCTTGTTGGCACCAAGGGGACAACCCCAGCATCACCAAAATCATGCCCCCAAGCTGCATCGTGCTGTTTACGTTCACTCGCACTCATCCGACTTCGCATCAGATCCACCGTGAATCCACCGCAGACTTCTCCCGTGCAAACGTACATCCAGTCACCGACCTGCTTGCCGGCGATTTTCACTTGCTGACCTTCGTGATAGGTCTTCAACGAGTGAGGCTTATTGATCAGTGTGCCTTCGACATGTCGGCCATCGAAGTCAATGTCCATCAACCACATGTGTTCGACTTCTAATCCGCCCGGGTTGGCCGCCCGAACTTCGGCAGGATCGGACAAAGACGCTTTCACGGCGGCCAGTTCGAGTCCTGGGATGATGCGACGACGCTCCCAAGCCAACTCTCGCCAAAAGAACTTGAAGGTCTGACGAGCTTTCTTGCTCGCCTCGAACATCTCAGGATCATCACCGGAAGAAAAAAAGACAGGAGGATCATCGCTCACGGTCGGTACCCATTTAACGGTGCGGAAACTTGCGGATGTTTTTTAGGCGACCGCCAAACAAGTCGCCCAACGCAACCCTAAGGTACAGCCTCCAAAAAGCCACGTGTGCTTGCGACGGAGCAAACTCCTGCGGATCAAGGAGAAAGAAAGGGAACGGGGGCGGTTGCAATGCAAAACATTTTTCAAAATAGGTGATAAACACGGGCAGGGCGTTTCCTCCATGATCTGGTGGTGGATGGCTGCTGGATTTTTTTGTTGCTTCACGCTTAATTGCGAGTGGACGCTTGGTTGTGACTATTCGAGAAGAGAATGGTGCCAGAATTTACGAGTCGGCGTAGCACTCAGTGACGCAAATGATGCAAGTCATTGATGCGGAAGAAAAGTTTTGGCGGGCGGCCACTGTTGGTCCGACCTTTGGGACAGATCATAGGTGTCGGCTACCTTCCACCCTTTCGCGAAACATCTCGTGCGTGGTGAGTACAAAACTTTGTGTTCTCTGTGCCCTTTGTGGCTAGCGAATCGCCAAACGGCGAACGTTTTCAGCCACAAAGGGCACAGAGGACACAAAGGAAAGCGACTTGATGCAAAGCGATTTCATGGTCGCACATCGATGGGTGGCTCGATTGAGCATCGCGTGAAAAACAACTGATATCGCGAAACTCGTAGAGAGATTTGGCCGTGCAAGAAATCAAACGTCTCTGCGACTTTTGCTACCTAAGGAACGAGCGGGAAATTAGTGTCGCCTTTCGCGGAGCGAAAGTAGCGAATCCGCTGCTTTCGCGGAGCGAAAGGCGACTATAAAAGTCGCACGTTCCTAAATCAATGCCGCTATCGAACGTTGCCGCACTACTCTGCCGTGTCTTCGTAGATCGGCAGGTGGCGGTAGTAGACTTCTAGGTTCAGCAGGTTCATGGTCGTCACGTATAGACGTCCCGCATGCACACTCCAGCGATCGCGAACTGGCAACATCGGATCCCAGCTTCCTGCATAGGGACCGTCTTCGAGTTGGCTTTCTAGCAACACGGGATTCAGGTTGCGGTTCCAATCCTTCCAGTAATCACCGCCCATGTGGAACATCACTTGGGTTGCGTAGTACCAGTAATAAGCGTCGCGTTGGGGCGATTGAGGCGTGCCCATTTGCGGCGGATATTCCAATAAGTAATCCGCAGCGGATTGCATCGCGGGCGTGTCGCGACGCCAACCCGAATACATTCGCATCAACATGCCAACCGATGTCATCGTGGGTGTCGGCTTGGATCCGTGACGCTGGGTTGGGGTGTTGGGGGCGTAAGGATCGTATCGGTATCGGTCGCGGCGATCGGGTGATTGCGCGACGCTAAGCCAACGATCGATTCCTTTGTAAGTTTTTTCAGGAGCGTTCAAACCGGATAGCTGTCCGCTTTTCAGCGCCATCATCATCCAACCGGTCACGCTGGTGTCGGCGCTGACCTGTGGCGTGTATCGCCATCCGCCTCGGGTGCGATGCTGTGTTGCGGCGATGTAGTTGAGTGCCAATTGCGCTGGCTTTTTCAGGTCAGGATCCTGAGTCATTCCGTAGGCTTCCGACATCGCCAGCGCCGCGATGCCGTGTGAATAGAACGCGACGTTCCGATCGCTGGTTGCATTCTCTTTGCGATAAAGGTCGCCATTGGTTTTCTGATTGTCGATCAAAAACTTCAATCCGCGGCTGACCGTATCGGCGTATTGATGTTGGCGATGCGTGTATCCCGCTCCTTGATACGCCAGCAAGCATAGACCGGTGGCGGCAGTATCGCTGCGCAGGATCACCTTGCCGCCATGTCCTTGCAGCGACCAACTGCCATCTTCATTTTGAATGCTGTCCAAATACGCCAAGCCGCGTTCGATCGCCTCTTCGGTTGCCGGTCCCACCATGCCTGACGGCGTCGGCGCACGACCACCTTCGGTTCGCATGATCCGGCGGTTGAACGATTCCACCGACGCGACCTTCGTACCGAACGGTGTCGCCGGCCCACCAACGTCGCGTCGCTGGCGGGTTCCGGTCGTCAGATCAAGCGAAGCAATCTTGGGCTGTTGATCCGATGGAACAACGCCCGCGGTTTTTCCGATCGCGTCGGCGAACCCGATCGGTCCTGTGGCGGCCATCAGATCAAGCGATGGACTCTGATTAGGCGTCGTGCGATCGACTGCGGCGGCGTCCGCGTTCTGTCGTCGAGCGATCTCGGTTGCTTTGACAGACGCGGACATTTCGGCTGGAATCGATTCAGCGGTAGCGTCCGTTGAATTTGCATCCGGGCGACTGACCGATTCAGCAACCGCTTTGGTGTTGGGCATTCCGGCCGGGTCGCTGCCAACGCCAAAGTCAGCAGTCTTGGACCGTCCAGGTCGGCGGAACGCTTGGCCAGCATCGACGTTTGGCAAACCGGCGGACGCGGCTAACTGATTTCGCGTTGCAGAGATAGCCGATGTTTCGCCTTCGATTTTTGGGTTGCTAGAAACAACCGCCGACGTGCCAGGCGTCAATTGAGCTCCGGTTGTTTTTCCTCGCTTCAGCAAAGTTGATTCAATCGGCGCGATCATTCGATCCGCTGCGATGGATTGACGAGCGACTGGAACACTTCGCGGCGCGGGCGCGGCACCGGCAGGCTCAGCGCCGCTTGGTTTTGCGGTCGCACGTCGTTGTGGGCGACTCAGTCCCATGTCGCCGATCCGCGGAGGCGATGCATCGTTTTGGCGAAGTCCCGCCAGCGGTTGAATCTTTGACTCGGCCATTGCTGGCTCAGGCATCGATGGACTCGTCATCGACGCAGTCATCGCAGAGGTCGATCGTCGTCGCGGGGTGTCATCAGAACTTCGTTCGGCCGCCTCTTGCATGACATCGGCTCGGACCGCCGTGCTGGGGGCGATTGGTTTTGACGACGGTCTGGGGACAGGTTGGTCAGCAGCGTTTTGGCTTCTCGCAAGTTTGGCCGGTGAATTTGATGGCTGCGGTTTAGATTCCGATGCTGTTTCGCGGCGAAGCAAATGTTGTTTGTCCAAACGACGGATCGGCGTCGGTGGCCGCGGCATTTCTAATTGAGCGGCGGAATGCTCGACCGGCGGTAGCTTGCGTTGTTCCCGCGGTGCGACCGGCGAAGCGGTTTCCGCATCAGCGGGTTTCGACCAATCAGGTTGTGCATCGCGGTTTTCAGTTGTCTTGAACAGATATTCTGGAACCGTCCGACTGACCGGTGAACGCTCGGGTTTGACTCCCATCACGCTTTGCGGATTGTATCGGCTAAAGATTAAAACGCCTGTCGCCAACATCAGCAGCAACAAGTGCAGAGACACGCTAAACAGAAATCCAATTTGGATTGATTTCTGAACGTAGTGCGATGCGATCCGGCGCAGGACAATGTCCATGGCAATCGCGATCAACGGAACCGAGATCACGTAGGTCCATGCGTTGTGCGTGGGGCGAGAATCGCTGAAGCTTAACCGCGTCGCGATCAGGTACATCACCAGCCCGGCAAGTCCGGCGATGCAGACATCCAGCGGCCACATTCGATCCGAATTTGGATCGTGGTCATTCGTTTGAGTCACGCTAGCCATTGGGGCCTTCCTGTGTCGTCACGCTGTAATCGCTGACACCCGTTCGATTGCAAACATCCATCACGCTAACGACCGGCTGAAAACTAGTGCGATGATCCGAGCGAATCACGACGGTTTGACTGGTTGGGTTTTCAGCGACCGCCAATTCTAGCACCGATTGTAATTCGGTCAGCGCTTTTAGCTTTCCACCAACGTAGATGTTTCCGCTGGCATCAATGTCCACCACGATTTCGCGTGGCTTGCTGGTCATCGGCATCGCACTGGTGGCCGTTGGCAAGACAATGTCCAAACGCCGCTCTTCATCTTCAAATTCGCTGGTCACCAAGAAAAAAATCAGCAACAAGAAAACTACGTCAATCAGCGGAGTGAGGCTGAGGGTGCTGGCGACGGAGGACCGCTTTATTTTGATAGCCATTTCTAATTTGCCCTCGCTCCGCCGTCATTCGGGCCACCTGAATTCACCGTTTCAGGCGGCGGTGGCGGGACTGAACCCACGGGAGGAACCGCAGCCGGCGGCGGTACGGAGCTGCCTGCGTCGATGGGCTGAAGTTTGCCACTGGCATCCATCCGATTTCGCCCTGCAAAACGAACCAGACCCGGTGAAATTCGGAATGCAAATTCCTCCATCTGATGAAACAATTTTGCCAATCGGTTTTCAAGGTACAACGCCAAAATCGCCGCAGGAATGGCAACCACCAATCCCGCAAGCGTTGTCACCAGCGCCGTATAAATGCCTTCGGAAAGTTGTTCGCTGCGACTGCGGTCAGCGGTCAAAGTTGTCGATTCATGGAACGCAACAATCATTCCCCAAACCGTTCCCAACAATCCCATCAGCGGTGTTGCCGCAGCGGCAAGAGTCAACCAACGAATCGGCGCGGCTTGGGTGTCGGCTTCGCGTTCCAGGGCATCCGTTGCGGCGCGTTCGATATCGGCGAGCGGTTGACCGGTCCGTTCCAGCATGGCAACGACGACCCGCGAAAGCGGCGACGGTGATTCCTGGCAACTTCGCATCGCGACCGAAGGATTGAACCGGTCAATGGGCTGGGTCAATGCGGTTAGGTCGTCTACCAACGGTTCCGGAAGCAGCTTGCTTCGCCGGAGGCTTAGCGATCGCTCGACGGCAAGTGCAACCACCAACAGACTCATAATGCCAATGGGAATCATGAACGCGCCGCCGCGAGTGATCAACGTCAACAGATCAATCCCCGACGGCTGCGGTGCCTGCGGTTCCATCGCCGGCTCGTCCGTCATGATGGATTGAATCTCATCCACGTCGACGACTTCAGGATTCGCGTTGTCGCCAGCTTCCTGGGCCGCTACGGTGCTAACGGCTGATATTCCCAAAACAATTGCTATCGCCAGAGCAGAGAATGAAAACTGGTTGCTGCGTCGCCTTTGCCAAGCAATCGGCCTGAGCATGGAAAGGATACCACCGGCAAACTTGCGTGGTTGCGAGATCATTTTCTTTTCCAACGGTGACTCATTCGTGGTGAAGTTTTTCATTACGGTTTCAACGCCTCCATGCGAGTTTTAGCTTGCACGGCGAGTTCGTGGTCGGCATGTTTTTCAATAACGTAGGCATAAAAGTCGCGGCTAATTTTAGCGGCCTTCTTGCGACTTGCTTCAGTCTTGGCTGACTGCATCAACAACTCGCTGCATCGTCCCGCTTCAAACCCGCTTTTGGCCTGCCAGTTCTTGACTGATGCAGGGGCCTTGTCAGCACCAAAGCCAAACATCACTCGTTGAAATTCCAGGATCGCTTTGTCGAACGCACGTTCGGCAAAATGAATCTCGCCCATCATGAATCGAGCGCGAGCGGCCAAGGATGTTCGATAGTTGTTGGCAACTTCGCCAAAGAACTTTAGTGCTTTCTCTCGGTCGTTTTTCTGTTGATAGGCGAAGCCTGTTTCGTAGAAAACTTGGGGCAGATAATCCGATGCTGGAAAGCGTTGCCTTAGTTCGTCGTACCAGGACAAAGCTTGGTCCCACTGGCTCAATTGAGCTGCACTCTGGCCGCCATGCAGCATTACCAATTCGCGTGCTTGGCGTTCGGCCGCATTTCGCACTGATTTGGCGGTGTCATTGTTGGATTGAATGACTTGGCGACACTTTGCGTAGGCTTCGAGTGATTTTGCATAGTCGCCACGCTTAAAACGACTTTCGGCAACCATCATCGACGCATCAAACGCCAACCCGCTTTCGGGGAAAAGTTGTGCCTGTTCGCTGAAAGCTTTTTCGGCCTGTTCAAAATCGCCATTCTTAAAGTGCGCCCAGCCGAGCCGGTAAAGCGACTTCTCTTTGACATCCGGATCGGTCGTTTTGTTGGCTGAAATAGCGAACTGCTCAGCCGCCTTGCCCCAATCCTTGCTGCGGTAATGTTGTTGGCCGACAAAGTAGGCAGCTTCGCTAGCCAAAGTCGTCTCGGGATACTTGGTGGCCAGCGATTCAAATTGTTTCATCGCTTCCTCTTGCTTGCCGCTGTCCTGCATTGCCCAACCGAGTTCGTAAATGACTTTGTCCATCGCTGGATAGTCTGGGACTTCGCGAACGATTCTTTGCAACTTGGTCGCCGCGTCTTGGGCTTCAGATTGCTCGCTATCGATCAAAGCCAATTCATACAGAGCATGGCCGAGGTTCACGCCTGTTGGCTTGCGGTCCAGGTAGGCATTCAAGTCTTCTCGAGCTTCGTCGTACTGCTTCAAATTGCGTCGCGCGATGCCTCGCGACAATTCGCTATCGCGGGCAAGCGGATGATTTGAAAATTGATCCATCATTCGATCGAGCGACTTTGCAGCATCCGCGTACTGGCCCTTTTGGATCTGCGCAAACCCGATGCCGTACTGTGCATAGGGATGCAGTCCAGGGTCTTGGTCCGAGCTGAGGATTTGCTGGTGAAGCGTGATGGCTTGATCGTGGTCGCCGCCCGCGGAGGCGAGTTCGGCGAGCTTGAATCTTGCTTGGTCAGCCATTCGCGACTTTGGCGATTGAGCGATGATCGCCTTCCAAATTTTTTCAGCCTGATCTTGATCGCCCGACGCAACCAAGGCTTGGCCCTGCAACAGTTTCGCTTCGCCCGCTCGCGGCCCGCCAGGGTTTGCATTGTGAGCGGCGACGAAAGCAGTAACCGCCTTTTCAGGGTTACTGTTCATCATGTGAGTCTGTCCGGCCAACAAATTCGCTTCGGCTTTTTGATTCGGCTCGGTCAGGCTGGGCAGTTCACGATCGATCAGTTCAACCGCAGCGTCAAAGTCACGGCTTGCCGTCATCGCCGCGGCGGCTCGCAACACCCAGACTGGCCGTCCGGGGTTGGATGGTTTGGAATCGCTCAACAATTCCTGATAAACGCTCGCCGCCTTTTCCGCATCGCCCGTAGCAAGCAGCGATTCAGCGGCAACAAATTTCACGTCGCTGACCAGGACATCGTTCGGGAACTTGGCAAGGAATTCGTTGGCGAGTTCGAGCGAGCGTTTTGTTTTGCCAACTTGGAGTCCCGAAAACGCGGCGTTATAGAGTGCTCGTGCGGCCAAGTCATCGTCGGGCGATTCGCGGTAGGCATTCTCGAATTGTTCCATCGACTGATCGACAGTGGCCGGATCCATCGACAACGCTTCGGCCAGATCAAGCTTCAAGTCCGTGACGAATTCCCCTTCGACTCCTTCGTCAATCCTCTCCGTTGCGATTTCCACTGCCGCTTTTAGATCGCCTTTTCCAATCGCGATTCGCGCCAGCCAGTGTGCTGATTCAGTGGCGGCGGCAACGTTCTTTTGTCCCAGGACCACTCGGAAAATTTCGGCTGCTTTGTCAATGTCACCGCTACGGTAAAGACTTTGTGCCGACGCCAGTGTCGCCGATGCTGCGTAGGGTGAATCGGGATAGTCGGCAGCCAGCTTGGCGTACTTCTCCGCTGCTAAGGCTGGTTTGTTGTCTTGGACGAGGGCGTAGGCTTGGCGGAAAATCGCGTAGGCGATGTTTTCGTCCGATGCAGCGTCTTCGGTTGCGGATGCTTCCGTTTCGTCGATCGCATTTTGGAATGACTCGACAGCCTTGTCGAACTCTTTACGCAGAATGTAAATGTCGCCGAGTCGCAAGCGAACGTCGATGGCGAGTGAGTTGTCAGCACACGCGTCCATTAACTGCTGATAAGACGCAAAGGCTTGGTCAAATTGATCAATTTCTTCCAACGCCACTCCACGCGCGTACAACGCATCACAACGCAGCGATGACTCTTTTGAATTCGCCAGCGAGAGCATGTCGTCGTAAAACTTGACGGCTCGCTTTGGATCGCCAAGTTTGTAGGCTGCTTCGCCGCTGTAAAAATAAGACCGGTCCAGAAACCGACTCTTGGGGCTTTCTTTGCGGAGTGACGCGTAGACTTGGATCACCTGTTCCAGCTTTTCGGAATCAACATTGCCGTCGCTTCCGGACGCGTACAGACACCAGCCTTGGTTGGCGAGACTTTCCTCGCGCAGGTCGTAGGTCTTGTCCTTCAGCGCCTTCGCAAATGCCTCGGCGGCCTTGTCGTAATCGGGGGCTTCCTGTTGCATGTAGCAGACGCCCAGATAGTGGGCTGCTTTGGATGCCATCGGATGATCGGGATACTGATCCAGGAAATCGTTCCACCCTTTGACGGCCAGTTCGATTGCTCCGCCGGTTTGGAAGTTCGCGGCGTCCGCGTATGCCGCCATCGATGCTTCGCTTGCTTCTTCACTGAGTTGGTCAAGCTTGGCGGTGTCCTGCGCAACGATACCAGTCGGTGCTGTCGCAGCGATCGCGACAACAATCGACAAACCGAGCACGCGAAGAGAATGCTGATTAAATGAGCAAAGTTTGCCAAACACCAAAACTGTCCTGGGAATAAATCTGTGGAAGAGCTTGCCAAAAGTAGGCTCCGTGGCAGCCGTTTTCCGTTGAGGCATGCCCGGCATAAGTTTAACGGTGGTGGCAAAGAATCGATAGTTCGCCGTACTTCCCCCCTACCCTGCCCGATCGGGCGAACCCGACTGATCATTTTTCCGTACCCAAACGAAGTATTGGCTTCGCAACACCGTTTCATCGGTTTGAGTGCTCGACCACCCGATGGCTGATTTAGTCGTCGATTATCGCATGAAACTGCACTAAACTGCTTCAAACTTTGGCTTTGACCTTCTTCTCCTCTTTCGATTGCTTTGACCCACGTGTCTTCAACCACCTGCCTCATCACCGGCGGTGCCGGGTTCATCGGCTCGCACCTCGCCCATTCGCTGCTAGAACAAGGATTGAAAGTTATCGTCGTCGATGACCTTTCTACCGGTCAGGCAAAAAATTTGGCCTCGATCATTGATCATCCGGGGCTGGAATACATCGAGGGCACGGTCGAAGACGAAACTTTGGTCGCCGATGTCGTCGATCGTGCGGACCGCGTTTACCATTTAGCCGCTGCCGTGGGGGTGGCCTTGATCGCCAAACAGCCCATTCAAACGATCGAGCGAAACATCTATCCGACGCAGTTGATATTGAATCGACTTGGCAAGCGAGCCGATCGTGGCGAAAAGGTGCCGTGCTTTCTGGCCAGCACCAGTGAAGTCTACGGTAAGAATCCCAAAGACGTTTGGTGCGAAGAAGACGACTTGGTCTTTGGTGCGACAACGAAGCCGCGTTGGAGTTATGGCGTGTCCAAAGCAATCGATGAATTTCTTGGTCTAGCGTTCTACAAAGAACACGGAGTGCCGGTGGTGGTTGGCCGCTTTTTCAACGTCGTCGGGCCTCGCCAAACCGGTGCCTACGGCATGGTGCTGCCCCGGTTCGTTGAATCCGCGATCGCTGGTGGTCCGCTAACCGTTCACGACGACGGTGAACAAGTCAGATGTTTCGCTCACGTGGATGACGTCATCGGTGCCGTCGTCAAACTAATGGAAACGCCTGACGCAGCGGGCCGTGTCTACAACATTGGCAGCGACACGCCTGTGTCGATTTTAGAGCTCGCAAAGTTGGTCGTTGATCGTGTCAACCCAGACGCCGAGATCAAGTTTCAAAGTTACCGCGACGCCTACGACGATTCGTTCGAGGACATCCGCCGCCGCGTCCCAGATTTGTCCCGGATCCGCGAAGCAATCGGATACAAAGCGACAAAAGATCTACCCGCGATCATTGACTCGGTCGCTGAGTATGCGAAAAAGTAACGGAGTGGGCTAAAACGGAGCGGGCTGGTAACGAAGAGTTGGGCAAAACGATGAGGGGGCAAAACGATGGTGCGCAGCCTGCTGGTTGAAGCTCATTATGCTGACCGCGCACTATCGTTTTTCCCCTTCATCGTTTTGCCCGAAAACCGGCGGACCACCAAGACAGATTGGTAGTCGATTTGGCGATTGCCTAAACCTCGACGACTTGAACGCTCACCTCCATGCCTTTGAAAGCGTTCGATGGCCCCGACCAGGAACCCTTCAACGGAGCCGCTTGTTCTTGTTCCCGTGATACACCGACGGCGATGTGTTCCGCTCCGACGCGTTTGTTGTTGGTCGGATCGAATCCGTGCCAACCTGCTCCGGGGACGTAGATTTCGGTCCAGGCGTGCGTCGCCCCATGCTGACCTTCGCTCATTTGGATGTAGCCCGTGACAAACCTGGCTCCGAAGCCCCAGAACCTGGCCGCTTCCATCATCAAGACCGCGTAGTCGCGGCACGAACCGCTGCCCAGTGAAATCGTTTCGTGCGGCAATTGAACGCCATGGTCAAATCGCATCGTGTACTTTAACGAGTCGAAGATGTGGGTGTTCAAACGGTTCAACAGATCAAACGTTTCCACCGACTGACCTGGTTGGTACAAGTCAGACAGCCAACGATGCAGTTCCGGTCCTTCATATGGATAGCTGGGGATCCGGTAGGGGACCAATGAAACTTGTTCCTCCGGCGAATACTGAAACGGGTAGTGCTTGGCCGACGGATCGATCAAGCATTCAAATGGAATGTCATCGTTCAATTCGACATCGATTTCCGTCAGCAATCGCAAACGCGTCGCGGGCTGTTCAAAGTCAATGATCGCGACCGAATTGTTTTCGATATCATCCCGCCATCGAACCGATGCACTGGGTTCCAGTTCAACGTTTGATTTAACGATCCGTACGTTATGCCCCTCGCGAGGACGCATCATCGCGTAGTGGGTTCCAAAGCTGACCGGCTGGAAATAGTTGTACTGAGTCAGATGAATGATGCGTAAGGTTTTGGTGTTGGTCATGAACTTGATTGTAGGAAAGCGAATGGGTGAATTGGAGGGAGGCTGTACGAAACAGATGACAAACTAGCATTAATCGAAATCGTTTTGATCCGAGTTTTGTTCATCACGACGTCGCTGAAGCCGGGTGATTTTTCGGCGGATTACTTTCGCCTCAGTTTCAACTTCGGCGAGACGCCGCGAGAGTTTTTCAATCGCGCGTTCTGGGTTTTTGTATGCCAAGCGTTGAAACAAATCTAAGAAGATTAAAGCACGAAACGCTTTTACCGCCGTGCCTCGCAGTCGATAGACCCTGGCTAATTGGGTGACGTGTTTCAGCTTTAGCAGCCTCGACGCTCGAGTTGCACGTAACCACTGAAATGATCTTAAAAACGAAAAAATCGGCAGCGCGATGATCGCAAGATCGATCCAGTGTTTCTTGCAATAGGCAAGTTTTTTGTCTGCGACAGAAACCATCAAGATGAATTCAAACGCAAAAGCAAACCAGATGACGCCTGTTCCGATGTGCAGAACCAGTCTCAACCAGGTGTACTGAGCCACCTGTGCTTTCATGAAAAATTCGATGATCAGAACCGGCATGATCAACAGTGCGATCACAATCATGGGCAGGCTGAATCGTTTCTGCAGTCGTTTGCGAAGACGACGATTGGGTTGTCGCCAACCTAAACCAGGCAACCACAGTCGATGATTCATTTCGGGGCTGCGAGCACACATGCGTAGCGATGGGCAGACGCAAAACAGCAGGCTGAATCCATGGAATCTTCGCATTGATGCATTCCAGGGACGTGTTGTCCAATGACAGACCGCCTCGAATATGACGATCACCCAGACAACCAGCATCACCATGGAAGTAACGCGAGCGATGCGTTGGTCGATGACGTCTTTCTTAATCAAACGCCGAACCTGATCGGCTTCCGGGCTGGCCGGGTCGATCGCAACGAGTGCATTTTCGCTGAGGTTGGGAACGTCAACCCAGATGACGACCAAGACCGCCTGGCAGATCAAGAATACCAACGCAACCGTGAACATCACGGGAGCCGCTCTGGCCGCGATCCAATAGCGAACGTCGTTTCGGTGAAGTCGGTTCATCCTACTTCTCACGGCCGAAACGGTTGGATCACCAGGCGTAGATCAAGAATTTAATTTCGCTACTTTGCACCGACGTAAGCCATTCGCAGCGCATGCATGGCTTCGGATAGCATCTGCTTTTCATCGTCGGTCAGGTTGCCCTTGGTTTTTTCGCCAAGCATTTCCAGCGTGTCGATCGAGTGTTTGGCGTAAGGTTTGTTGACGGTCGTTTCGCCGGTGTTCGGGTCCGGCATGTGACCAAGCATCGACATCGCTTGAGTGAACATCATCGAAATCAAGACTTCAAAGGAAGCCGGTGGAGGTGCCGGATATTCACGGCCCACGGCGACCTGCGGATCGGCATCATCTTCGGCCGGTGCCGCTGCAGATGTTTCCGCTGCAGAGGTTTCCGGCGCAGATACCGCTTCGTCGGGCGACGTGTTTCCTGCCGCGGCTGCTCGCTCTTTTTCGACTTGTTCTTTCCAGTCGGAATCGACAACGATCTTTGGTTCTTGTTCTTCGCTCATCAGTTCACTCTTTCTTGGAATCTGGTGTTCGTGGCATAGACTTCCAACCCGTGTTTGCAACCAACACATGCTGGAAGCCGATGCCACATTTTAATGCTTAACCCTGTTTAATGCTTAGCCCTGCTTAATACTTAGCCCTGGGAAACGGCTGGTTGGTCGCTGGCCTTGCGTAGTTTTTGACGCGTGATCGCGGCTTCGACAAAACCTGAAAACAGCGGATGTGCCTTCAAAGGCTTGCTCTTAAATTCAGGGTGATACTGGACCGCGACAAACCAAGGATGCTCGGGCACTTCAACAATTTCAACCAGACCGCCATCGGGGCTGGTGCCCGCGAAACGCATTCCGTTGGCTTCGTATTGGCCGCGGAATTGGTTGTTGAATTCGTAACGGTGGCGGTGACGTTCATCGACGTCTTCGCAACCGTACGCCTTGCCCGACAAACTGTGTCGATCCAGTTTGGTGGGCTGAGTTCCCAACCGCATCGTGCCGCCCATTTGCGTTACGTTTTGCTGTTCGTCTAGCAAGCAGATCACCGGATGCGGCGAATCTTTATCGAACTCGCTACTGTGGGCTCCGTCCAGGCCAATCACATGGCGGCCGTATTCGATTACGGCACACTGCATTCCCAAACAGATGCCAAAGAACGGAATGCCACGCTCGCGAGCAAACTTGATCGCCTGCACTTTGCCTTCGATCCCGCGTTCGCCAAAACCACCCGGTACCAGGATGCCGTGATAACCACTCAGCAGACGTTCCGCACCTTCGCGTTCGATATCGGCACTTTGAATGCGGCCAATTCGCACCTGGGCCTGATGCCCCATCCCCGCATGATCGATCGCTTCGTAAATCGACTTGTAAGCGTCCTTGTGTTCGGCGTACTTGCCGACGACCGCGATCGAAATCTCATGCTTGGGATTGCGCAGTCGATGCAGTAGTTCTGTCCATGGCGTGATGTCCAGACTCTTGGCGTTACTTAGTCCAAGTCGCTGGACCACCAAATCATCGAGTTTGTTATCCACCAGAGAGATCGGTACTTCGTAAATCGAAAAGTCTTTGTCTTTTTCCTCGATGACGGCATCGACCGGAACGTTGCAGAACGATGCGATTTTTTCTCGGTCTTCTCGGCTGATTGAATGTTCGCAGCGACAGACCAAGATGTCGGGCTGGATACCGATTTTGCGAAGTTCCCCGACGCTGTGCTGAGTCGGTTTGGTTTTCAGTTCGTCGGCAGCTTTTAGGTACGGCACCAACGTCAGGTGCATGTACAGCACGTTTTCGCGGCCAACGTCGAGCGAGAATTGTCGGATCGCTTCCAGAAAGGGAAGGCTTTCGATGTCGCCGACGGTGCCACCAATTTCGGTAATCACAACATCGACATCGTCGCCGCCCATCCGCTTGACGGCAGACTTGATTTCGTTGGTGATGTGAGGAATGACTTGGACTGTTTTGCCCAGGTAAGTTCCCTTGCGTTCTTTTTCGATCACGGACAGATAAATCTGTCCGGTCGTATAATTGCAGTCGCGGGTCAATTCGCCCGAGGTGAACCGTTCATAGTGCCCGAGGTCCAGATCCGTTTCCGACCCGTCGTCCAGGACGTACACCTCACCGTGTTGGTAGGGCGACATCGTGCCGGGATCGACATTGATGTACGGATCCAGTTTCTGCATGCGGACGCGTAAACCCCGCTGTTCCAGCAGCATTCCCATCGACGCGCTGGTCAGTCCCTTGCCAAGTGAGCTAACCACGCCGCCGGTTACAAAGATGTGTTTTGTCATGGAATCGAATGATAACAAGACAAGGCGATTGCGAAAGGGTAACCACGGATGGCTTTCGCGGGACCACGGATGTTTTGTGGGAAATTAGATCGGATTTAGGAGGGGGTGGTTTTTGCAAGTGCAATGAATTCGGCTTTGGTTTTTCCGAAGTTAACGGCGATGCCCCAGGGGATGTTCAACGCGTGCATGAAGGATCTTGCTCGGTCGACGTTGAAATGGTTGTCGTCGAAAAGAGACGTGTAAGTGATCAGGATTTGGTTTTCGATGACAAGGCAATCTAGTTTGCAGGGGTTCAGTTGCGTTGTTTGGTAAGAGTTTTTTGCAAGTGGAGCTTGGGTAAAACGCAGGCCCATTGCGCTGATAGCGGCGGGCAGCAAGTGATCCATGACCCGTTTGCTGTATCCCGTGGTGTGCTCTCGATAAATCATCTGTAACGCTGCACGCAGTCGGCGACCGGTGCTTTGTTCTCGTCCGGTGATCTTGCCTTTCCAAGAGCTCCAGTCCTGAAGCAGTTGGGGGCTGCCGGCGGAGTAGGCAACCCTTTCGACCAAGACTCTTCCCAAGCCCATGTTTACCAACAAACCCAACCGGTCGCCACGAAATTTCAAATAGTCGATCAGTTGAGCAAACTCGCTCGGATGAAACTGCCGAGCAACCGACTTCAGTTCAATCGTAATCGCGTCCCACGCCACCAGATCGGGAAACATGCAATAGACCTGTTGTCCGCCCAGAGTCAGCCAGTGGGGAGGCTTGCTGTGGATTGGCATGTCGGTATTAGCCGCCCATTGCAAAATCGCTTGGTGATAAGGCTCTTCGACCCGCCCGATCCCAACTTCGTTTTGAACATCAAAAAAACAACGTCGCAAAAGATGCGATTGCTTCTCCATCACAAGTGCCATCAATCACTCCCCTATCCCTCACCACAAAATCCGTGGTCCCGCGAAAGCCATCCGTGGTTAATCAATCCTCACTGATCCGCTGTCGATCCGTTGTCGAAATGCTTCCAGGTCCTCCATCGTATCAATCCCTGGCGTGCCGCGTTGGATTTGTGTGACGACGATGCGTTTGCCGGCTTCCACGGCGCGCAACTGTTCCAGTTTTTCTGTTGTCTCCAGTAAACTGACTGGTTGGTCGGCAAACCACTGCAAGAAACTTCGCCGGTAGGCATACAGCCCGATGTGGTGCCAGAAAATCGGCGGCTCGCTGGCCAGCGATTCGGCGGTGATGCCTCCGCGAACATGTGGAACCACGGACCGGCTGAAGTAGACCGCGCGACCTGAACTGCTGCCGTCCATGCCCGCCATGACAATTTTGACGTTCGATGGATCTTCCAAAGTCGATAAGTCGCGAATCGCAACTCCGGCGGTCGCCAAGTCAGCGGTCGTGTCTTCGATCAAGCGTGCGGCGACCTTATCGATGACGGCCGGATCAATTTCGGGCTCGTCACCTTGAACGTTGACAAACACATCTTTGCCCGGCAGCGCCGCAGCGACTTCAGCAATCCGATCGGTGCCGCTGGCGCAGTCGACGCTGGTCATGATCCACTTCCCGCCAAACCGCTGGACTTCTTCAGCCAAGCGGTCGTCATCGACGGCAACGATCACATCATCGGTGCAGGAAGCTCTACAAGCCGCTTCATAAGTATGCTGTAAAACCGATTTCCCACCGGCGTGCCGAAGCAACTTTTCGGGCAGCCTAGACGACGCTAACCGAGCCGGAATGACGATTTGGCAGTAATCTTCTCGTTTGCTAATCATAAATCCGATTCTATGGCCTTAAGCAGTTCATTGCATTTCCTCTCATAGAAAAGGAAACGGAAGGAATGCAGCAACTGAAAATATGGCAGCCGGTGATAGCGAAATTGCCTCTATAGCTTCCCACGACGTCGGCAGGCGAAAGCGGCTCCTGCAAAACATAGCAACGCAAAAGAGCTGGGTTCTGGAATGGCCAACGCGGCGACAAAGTTCTCCGGCCTCTTCCCACCAACGAATCCGGCGGAGGTATCGTTCCAGGTAAGGCCGGCAGTTTGCCCGTCCGAGAGAAAATCAGTCTCAGTTGCGCTAACTACACCAGAAATCCCGACGGATGCAGGGATATATTGTCCAACGCCAAAGGGGTCTGAAAAGGACTCTGACAACTCGAAGAAACCAAATGTAAAGCCTTCGAAGTATAGATCACCCGATTCGTTGGCAACAATGCCAGGAGTGCCCGACGTAGAAAATGCAATACCATCTGAACCGAAGTCAGTATTGGGATTGCTAATGGAAAATGTGCCGTTGCCGTTGTTATCGTAACCAATCCCGAAGAGCGAGCGACCGAATTGTCCAAACGTTGATCCTAAGTTGGTGAAAAGCCTTGGGTCGTTGGCGACTACAGATCGCAGCATGTCTTCAACTGTCTTGTCACCATCCCAGCGATATCCCCAGACGAGTGCTTGGTCGGTTGATGATGCTCCATCAAAGTCGATAGCCAATGCGGCCTGATTCGCTCCACTGCCAGACCACAGCTTTATGTCACCGAAAGACTCTACAGGCGCGGCTATCGCTTGTTGAACCGTCAGGGTTAGTAAGAAAAGTACAAATGCTGAACAACGCATGGTGTGTGTTCCCAATCAAAAGTTGGAGGTTTCAAGTAAAGTGATTTGGTCTTGTCTGGGGCAGGTGTGAACTGCATAGTCAGTGTGATTCTTCAACCACTTCCATTCCCGCTCGAGTTAGCAGGCTGTTAAGTAGAGTTTGGTCAACGGAGTCGCTGTAAAAGCTCACATGGCCATCGCAGAAGCCAATCAATGCACCCGAGGGATGGGGGCTGCCAATGTCATTGCCGAGTCCGGACTCTGAATTGATTCCCGTTCGTTGTTCCTGGGCAAATACATTGTGCCCGTTTGCCCATTCATTTTCATTGACTCGTCTCAATTTGCTCTCGGCGATCATTGCGGTGTGTGAGAGTCCGTCAAAAATATCTGAATGCTTGCTGGCGATTTCAAAAAGCATCACCCCAAGCGAAGTGGAATTGAGAAAGTGCTGCGAATGAGTGTTGGTGATGCTTCGGCCAACACCTTCGACCCCGTAAAGCCCGCAGTAGTCGGTAAACGCCATTCCTTTGAACAGTCCAACAGGGGCATGCGTTGTTGGATCGGCTGTCGATGGGCAGAGAAACGTTGGGACGATTTGGGAACTCGCGGTCAGATTAGGTTCGACATAGCAAGGGAGTTTCAAATCGAACTGATCCCAAAGTCCAGCTTGTTCCAGGAAAGGCAGTATTTGAATATTCCAAGATAAATACCTGAGGGGTTGAAATGGTGTGCCAGGTTTTGGTGTTTCAAACTTGCAGCCGATGCATCCTGCCGGAAACTCTTTCTTCTGATTCTCGTGAAGGTGACAAGCCAAGGTGATCTGGCGCAGATGATTCGAGCAATCTGTTCGACGCGCCGCCTCGCGTGCCGCCTGAACCGCAGGTAAAAGCAACGCGACTAGCACACCGATGATGCTGATGACAACCAGTAATTCGATCAACGTAAATGCGGATCGTTCGGGATCGCGATTGTTCAATGTGGCACTCTGCACGCGCTAAGTCGTAAGGGCTACGAAGAGACCATCGGCCACCACAAATAAACATGAATCAATTGAATCTGAAACATGTGAAATCGTGCGGACTTTGGTGACTCGAGCTTCACGTCAGCCATAGGAACAGGTTTCGAGACTGGGCATTTCGAGCCCGGTGATCTCGCAACGTTCGCCCCAATCCGAGAGGGCACAACAACGTCTATTTCGTGGTAGGTCTTCTGACTCACTGCCGGACAACTTCCACCGCCTTCTCACTCGGGTAAACCAAGCAATGGCGACTTAGAAGGAAAGTTGAGTGAAGTGTTTTCGCAAAAACACTCCTGGCAGTTCACAGCGGCTGGACCGTCCCGGAATTTCACCGGAGTTCCCTGTTCACTCGTCGAATTTGTTTCCGACAAGTCACCACGAACGCTTGGAAGATTAGCCGCTGGTAGCGTCCCGTCAACCCATTACGAAATGAAAAAATGGGAATTGTTTTTTGGCTCGCTTTAACTGCAAAGTAGTTCTTTTAGGGCAATTCCTAATGCAGTTGCCGTGCCTGAACCGGGATCCGCAGCTTTGATTAGCTTGGGGCTTGCTTGGATGGGTCAGCGGCGACGCCGAAAAGGTCAGCCACATTCAGCACTGCGTCAGGTTTAGCAAGCGGTGAAAGTTCATCGCCTATGGTGATCGTCCGCTGCCAACCGTAGTGGTTGTCAGTGGCGATTTCTCGCATGACGTAGATGCAGCGGCCTTGAACATCAACGACCCAGTATTCGCCAATGCCAGCTTCGGCATAAAGGTCCGCTTTGGTGGTTCGGTCGGTTCGCAAACTGCTGTCGGCAACCTCGATCGCCAGTAGCGTGTCTTTTGCCGTTGGATGACCATCGAAGTATCGCTTGGCAGTGACCCAGAAAACATCGGGTTCAGGCCGGCTGCCTAAATCGGGTAGATCCATGCCCGTTTGCCCGCGAACCTGAATTTCTGACCGGTCGATCGACGCGCCGGACCATTCACGAAGGTATTCAATCAGGTCGTCGTGAATCGGGCCGGCTGGACTCATCGCAATGATCTCCCCGCGAATTAGTTCGACTTTGCGATTGAGTTCATCGAACGCACCGCGAGAAACCATCTGGTCGTATTCTTTCAACGAAAGATGAAGTGTTGTGCTCATGCTAACAATCTAACAGTTTGAGATCGTAAAATCAAAACGAAGTCAGTGATTTCCAATGAAGAATAAAGCGGAATTGGCCTTGAGCCGTTTCTACGATACTTCATGAATGATTCTAATCCCCCGCCCGATCGACTGGCTGATCTTGTTCGTGAACTCGAAGGCAGCACGCACGGCGGTCCTCGTCACGCCATGCTGTTCGACTCTTTGAAAACGGTCGTCCAGCACGATCCGCGGGCGGCGCTCGATGCGATCGAGACGCTGCCCACGTCGGCTCGATCGGTGCTGTTGATGATCGTTTCAGGGCTGGGCCGACAAATGCTGCCGATGATCCTGGATCGTCTTAGTCAACAAGATCCCGAACCGCGACGGGACGCCGCGATGGTGCTCTGCATTTGGGCGACTCGTGGACTGCTGTACGGTGGTGATCGAGATGCAATCCAGACCGCACATCAAGCAAGTGCAGCGAATCAGACCGACGATACAACTGACAAGTTTGTTCAGAATGCGCTGCAACAAATTCGCACGTAAGCCAGCCGAGCTAAGCGGGCCGCCCAACGCCGTGAAGACTTTCCAAATTGTTTAACCGCGTGGGCAACGCCCCACGCGTTCGGGACTGCACGACGCGCGGGGCGATGCCCACGCGGCTTAACGAACTGACGCGTGTTTTCTGAGACCAAAATTCTTCACGGCTTTGACTAGCACTCGTTGGACTGCATCGCCCAATCCGCTCTCAATTTCATTCTGTCAGCCCAAACCCGAATGGGAACAATGGATTGGTCTTTCCGTCATTGTGGTTGATCGGGAGCTGATCGATCGAGCGGGGCCACGTGAAAGAGAGTTTGCCGGTTGGCTTGTGGTCGCCGAACAGGATGTCGGTGACTCCCAGACCTTCCGTCCCTGGCAACCAAGCGGCAATGAAAGCGTCTGAGTTTTCAAGCGACTCGTTGATGATCATTGGTCGCCCGGAAAACAGCACGGTCACCGTGGGAGTTCCAGAGTCGTGAACCGTCTGCACGACGGCTTGGTTTTCGGCGGACAGTTCTAGCTCTTTGTTATCACCCTCGAACTCTGCGTAGGGCTGTTCGCCGATGACAATGATCGCTACATCGGCTCCTTCAGCTCCGGCACCATCGGCCGAAAATGTGACTTCGGTGTCAGGCCCCACTGACGATTTGATCGCATCTAAAACCGTTGTTCCGCCGCTGGTGACGTCGCCCGATTTCCCTTGCCAATCAATGGTCCATCCGCCGCATTGGATCCCCAAGTCATCCGCTGCTGCACCGGCGACATGAATCCGTTTCGCTGTCTTGTCCACTGGAAACGTGCCATCATTTTTTAGCAGCACAAGTGATTCGCGGACGGCTTGTCGTGCGACAGTGCGATGCTCTTCAGAGCCGAAATTTTGTTGCAGTTCTGGATTGGCTCGATAGTCATAATCATCAGCAAACAATCCCATTGCCGCCTTCACTTTTAGGATGCGTAACACCGCATCGTCGATTCGCGACATGGGTACGGTTCCTTCCTGGACCAACGCTTTCAGGTTGTCATAAAACTCGCGATAAGCCGTTGGCTCCATCGCCATGTCCATGCCCGCGTTGATTGAGATTCCGATCGCGGTTTTGAAGTCTGGGTCAACTTGTTTGATGGCTTCCCAGTCGGAGATGAGAAAACCTTCAAATCCAAACTCTTTCTTGAGGACATCAGTTAACAGGTACTTGTTGCCGGAGCATTTGAGGCCATTCCAACTGCTGTAGGAAGGCATGATGGTTAACGCACCCGCGGCAATCACTGGCGGGTAGGTCGATAGGTGAACACGTCGAAAGGTTTCTTCGTCAACCTTGGTGTCGCCTTGGTCCCATCCCCAGCCATTCTTTCCAGTGCCAGGAATCGTTCCGCCGTCTCCCGCGAAGTGTTTCGCACAACCCAGGACTGATGTTGGGTCAGAAACATTGTCTCCTTGAAGTCCTTTCAGTGAAGCAACGCCGAGACGGGCTACCAAATCCGGGTCTTCTGAAAATCCTTCGTAGGTGCGACCCCAACGCTCATCACGGGGAACGGTGACGCAGGGAGCGAACGTCCAATGGATACCGCTGGCCCGCATTTCCAACGCCGTCATTCGCCCAATTTCCTGGACCAAATCAGCATTGCCACTACATCCCAGTCCAATGTTGTGGGGAAAGACAACGGCTTCGAGCACATTGTTGTGTCCGTGGACCGCATCAATGCCGAACAGAATCGGAATGCCAAGCCGAGTTGAGACCGCGCGTTGTTGCAACGACTCGTAAAGCTGCGTCCAATTCTGAAGACTATTTCCCGCCGCCGGATCCGAGCCACCGCCACTGAGGATTGATCCGAGATGGTAGTCCGCCACATCCTTGGGGTCGACCAAGCCGGCTGTATCCGCCTGGATCATCTGACCAATTTTTTCATCGGTCGTCATTTTGGCAAGAATTGATCGAGCCACCGTGTCATGCTTTTGAAGCGGTAGTTCTTCCGCGACGAGAGGGCTGATCAAGAGGCAAGATGCAAATAGGAAAGCTGCTGACTGAAACAGTCTCATGGAGATGTACCGGGCGTTGAAGTTACGGGCTTTGAAGTTGCGGGCGTTGAAGTTGCGGGCGTAGTTCACCTATAAACACTAGGTGAATCTGATCAGAAAACAAGCGTCATTCATAGTGTTTGGCAAGTAACCATCAACAGGGCTGAAAATGCTATCCAGCACATCATGAATTCGACCGCAACGACCCCAGGTAACGAACGAACTCCGCAGCAAACGTTCTTGATTGAAGCGGCAATGATGCTGCATCGTTACGGGACTCCGTCGCACCGCTTGGAACGTTTGCTAAGTCAGGTCGCCACCTCGTTGGGGATTCATGGAGTATTCTTGTACACGCCGACCGCGCTGGTGATCTCGCTTGCCGCTCCCGATCGGCCAGAGCTTACGGTTGTCCGCCGAGTGGATGCCGGTGCGGTGGACGTCAACAAGCTGATTCAATTTGATCGCGTGCTCAGTCGGGTCGAGGGTGGCAAGATCAGTCCGCAAGCTGCAACGGATGAGCTTCACAAGATCGATCAATCCAAAGGACTGTACAATTGGCCGCTGTATTCGCTCGCTTGTTCGGTCGCCTGCATGTGTGTTGCGGTTTTCTTTGGCGGTGCGATCCATGAGATTGTCGTCTCGGGACTGATCGGATTGTTGGTGTCCGGGTTGGAGCTGTTTAATGAACGGCAGAAAATGGAATTGGGGTTGTTAGAACCGTTGGCCGGTTTGACCGCTGCAACGGGTTCGCTGTTGGTGGCTCACTATATCGTCCCGATCGACGATCAATTGACCACGCTGGCCGGTTTGATTGTTTTGATTCCCGGTTTGAAGCTAACCGTTGCAATGACTGAATTAGCGGTCGGTCACTTGTCAGCGGGCATGGCGCGTTTGGCCGGTGCGTTGGTATCGCTGGCGACCATGTTTGTCGGGGTTGCTTTGGTTTGGAAAGTTGCGGGGCACCTACCGCCAATCGTAGGTCCAACGATTGCGCCCGCGTTCTATTGGCGTTGGATCGCTTTGCTGATCGCGCCGGTCGCGTTCGCAATCGTCTTTCGCGCCGGGTTTCGGCAATGGCCTATCATCGCGATCGTTTCCATCCTTGGCGTGGTCGTCAGTTGGTTGATCGAACCGAGAATGGGGGTCGAGGTGGCGTCTTTCTTCGGAGCGTTAACGGTCGGCTGCACCAGCAATTTATACGCACGCATTCGTGATTTACCTGCACTAGTAACACAGACACCTGGAATGCTGATTTTAGTCCCAGGTTCTGTGGGTTACCGATCGCTTTCGGCGCTGTTGGAAAAGCAAACGATGGAAGGCATTCAGTTTGGCTTTGTGACGATCCTGATCGCGGCCAGTTTGGTCGGCGGCTTGTTAGTCTCCAACGCCATCGTCCCACCCAAGCGAATTTTGTGAGGCCGCATGCTGGCGATTTGTCTGCCGCAAAATTTGTTGGGCGCATCGATGGATGCTAAACGGTGATTGAGTTTTCGTGCGTTCTGTTCACCTTTGTGGCTATCGAGAAAACGCACTTGTTCACTGATAAGTTTTCACTGAGAAGTTTCCCCGAGAAGTTTTCACGAGAAGTTTCCCAGAGGATTTGGTGTTCAAGTCAAGCTTGGCTGTGGTCGCTGGCTAGGGTGATGCGAATGTCGTCGTAAGAGATCGTTCCGTCGAAGTGGTCGTAGATCGGTTTGAGCTTACCTTCGGCCGCCAGGTGCTTCTGTTGCAAAACGGCTTGTCGGTTTTCGTCGCTGACCCAAGCCGAGATGTCTGTGACTCGATCGTGAGCGATGAAATCAGCGAGGTAACCGGCTGTGGTCGATTTTGCACGACCGAGGGCTTTGGCGGCTGCTTCGATGGAATCGCCATTGCGAAATAAATCGAATGCCGCGAATGAATTGGAATTGGTGACGACCGTTGCGGTCGGTTTTGCGGCGGGCGGTACGACGTTGGTCGGTAGGTCGTGTTGTTGGCAGTACCGTTTGATGATACCGACGAAGGCTTCACCAAAGTCCTTGGCTTTTTGTTCGCCAACACCGCGAATTTTCAAAAATGCGTCCGCGTTATCGGGACGACGTCGAGCCATGTCACGCAGCGATGCATCGCCAAAGATCACGTACGCCGGCACGTTTCGAGCGGATGCCAATTCGCTTCGATGTCCGCGGATTTCGTCGAATAGTCCTCGGTCCACGCCCTCCCAAGAATCATCGACCGCTTGCCGCGAAGATCTTGATGACTTTGATGTCGGCTTGGTCAGTTTTGGGTCTCCGTCGCGTTTAAGCAATCGACGGCCTGTTTCGGATAGCGACAGTAAGTGATATTCACCGCTCCGAAGCAGGTATCCTTGCGCCACCAATTGGTCGATCCACATCCGTGCGCTGGCTTGTCCTTCATCAGCAAGCAGTCCGTAGGTGCTTAGCTTGTCGTGGCCAAATTGATGAATACGTTGATCTTTGGATCCGGCTAAGACTTTGGCGGTGTGCGCGGATCCGAATCGTTCGCCCTGCCGAATGACACAGGATAGGATCTTTTGGCTTAGCGTTATCGGATCGTCCACCAAGTCGAGTTCGCCCAAGCAAACGTCGCAGCTACCGCAGTTTTGGTGTTCGTACTTCTGTCCAAAGTATTCGACCAACGCCTTGTGTCGGCAGACTACGCTTCCACACAGGTTGGCCATGGCATCAAGCGATGCGATGGCAGCGTTGTTGCTGCCACCGCCTTCCATGATTCTTTTCCACGTGACGACATCGCCACCAGAATAGATCAGCACGCATTCGGATTCTAATCCGTCACGACCGGCCCGCCCGCTTTCTTGTTGGTAGTGTTCAATCGATTTGGGCATACCGGCGTGAACGACGTATCGCACGTCGGGTTTATCGATTCCCATGCCAAAGGCAACCGTAGCCACGATCACGTCGCACTCGTCTTTGATGAACGCATTTTGGTTTGACTTGCGTTGATGGTCATCCAGCCCAGCATGATACGCCAACGCCCTGCTTCCAGTTGCCCTGCCCCCCACTGCATTGATCGCGTTCGCGGTGCGTTCCACTTCTTTGCGGCTGATGCAGTAAACGATTCCGGATTCGCCCGGGTGTCGCCCGATGACTTCCATCACCTGCTGCAATCGTCCATCGCTCCGCAGCATCCGGTAGTTTAGGTTGGGGCGATCGAAATCGCCGACTAGAATTTTGGCTCCGCTTAGTCCTAGTTGCTGCGCGATGTCGTTGCGAACGTCTTCGGCGGCGGTGGCGGTATAGGCGTGAACGCTCGCCGATGGAAACAGTTCCTTCAGCGTCCGCAGGCCACGGTACTCGGGCCGGAAATCGTGGCCCCATGCGCTGATGCAGTGAGCTTCATCGATCGCAAAAAACGACACATGGTTTGACTGCAGGAAGTCCAGCGTGCGAGGCGAGAGTAAACGTTCAGGAGCCATGTACAGCAGCTTGATTTCGCCAGCCCGAATCCGCTCGGCGACACGACGTTTTTCGTCAGCCGTCTGCGTGCTGTTGGCAAACTCGGCTGCCACGCCACAAGCCTGCAAAGCGTCGACTTGATCCTTCATCAACGAGATCAATGGCGAAACCACGACCGCCATTCCGTCACAACACAAGGCGGGGGCTTGGAAACAAAGTGATTTTCCGCCACCGGTTGGCAGAACCGTCAGACTGTCTTGTTTGTCCAGCACGCAGCGAATCGAGTCTTCTTGAAGCGGACGAAATTGATCGTAGCCCCAAACGTCGCGAAAGACTTTTGTAACCTGTTGGATCAAGGTTGTCTCCGGTAAGTGCGGGTGGGTTTAGACGACGGGTACTGAGTACTGAGTACTGAGTACTGAGTACTGAGTACTGAGTACTGAGTACTGAGTACTGAGTACTGAGTACTGAGTACTGAGGAATTAGGAATTAGGAATTAGGAATTAGGAATTAGGAATTAGGAATTAGGAATTAGGAATTAGGAATTAGGAATTAGGAATTAGGAATTAGGAATTAGGAATTAGGAATTAGGAATTAGGAATTAGGAATTAGGAATTAGGAATTAGGAATTAGGAATTAGGAATTAGGAATTAGGAATTAGGAATTAGGAATTAGGAATTAGGAATTAGGAATTAGGAATTAGGTAGACCCGGCCGCATACGCGCCTGCGGCTTACTTGATCAACAAGTTGATTTCAATTTGTGTTGCGAAGCTAGAACCAACCTATTGCAACTAATGAATATCGTACGATCAACCCGGCGACTACGACGCTGACCATGCTCATGAGTTTAATGAGGATGTTTAGGCTGGGGCCGGAGGTGTCTTTGAAGGGGTCGCCGACGGTGTCGCCAACGACGGATGCTTTGTGGGCGTCGCTTCCTTTGCCGCCGTGATGTCCCGCTTCGATGTACTTCTTGGCGTTGTCCCAGGATCCTCCGCTGTTCGCCATGAACACGGCTAGACAAAATCCCGATGTCAGGCATCCGGTCAGCAACCCTAGGACTCCACCAACGCCAAGCAACAGCCCGACAGCAATCGGCATCAACAGACCAAGCATGCTGGGCAGGATCATTTCTTTCTGCGCCGCCTTGGTGCTGATCGCGACCGGGCGTTCGTAATCGGGTTTGACACTTCCATCTAGGATTCCCGGATTCTCGATAAACTGACGCCGGACTTCTTGCACCATGCCATCGGCCGCTCGGGCGACTGATTTCATCGTGAAGGCGCAGAACATAAATGAACTCATCGCGCCCAAGAAAATACCAACTAGCACCTTCGGGTTCATCAGCGATGCGTCGTAGTACAACAAGAAGTCGCGGATCGTTGCGGAGCGGATTGGAACGAGGTCAGGCTCGGTCTGGCCTCGCGTCAGCGGCATCGCCAGGTTGACTTCGTTGACGGAATCTTCACGCACCAGTTTCAGTGCCGGCGCGATGTTGAACGTTCCGTCGTCCTCGATATTTTGGACGATCGCATAGTCGTCCCCCCAGCGTACAAAGCCATCACGCACGCTTTCGACGTAAGCGGCCAATAATGCAAGCGCGGTCAGTGCTGCTGAACCAATCGCGAATCCTTTTCCAGTTGCTGCGGTTGTATTGCCAAGCGAATCGAGAGCATCGGTGCGTTTGCGGACGATTTCGTCCAGTCCCGCCATCTCGGCGTTGCCGCCCGCGTTGTCTGCGATCGGCCCGTAAGCATCGGTCGCCAGGGTGATGCCGAGGGTGCTAAGCATTCCCACCGCCGCGATGCCGACACCGTACAGTCCCAGTGAAAATTGGTTGGGGTCGCTGAAATTGCCGCCGTTTGCAAACGCGAATGCAATCAGCATGGCCGTACACACAACGACCACCGGCAACCAAACGCTCATCATCCCGTCGGCGATCCCGCTGATGATGATCGGAGCCGGTCCTGACTTGGCTTGTTCGGCAAGGTTTTGTGTGGGTGCGTATTCGTCGCTCGTCACACGTTCGGTCCAGTGACCAATCGCCCAACCGGCCGCCAGTCCGGTGACGACACTGATCGCGATGCCGGGCAGAAAACCAAAGATGATCGTGTCAGGTGTTGTGGGCATCAACAACGTCGCGATGATCGCAGCGGCAATGATGACCAGCAGCGTTGAAAGATTGATCCCGCGTGCGAGCGCGGCCAGCAGCGATTTTTGCGAAGTGTCATCGCCGGTCTTCACCGCAAACACGCCGACCATCGACAGCGGAATTCCGATCGCTGCGATTGCGATCGGCAACATCATCGCTCGCAGTTGCGCCGTGCCAACATCCATGCCTTCTGGGATTCCATCAGCGTGGCTCATCGCGGCGACACCCAGTGCCGATGCTGCCAAGATCGAACCGCAATACGATTCGTACAAATCCGCCCCCATCCCTGCGACGTCGCCGACATTATCACCGACGTTGTCAGCAATCGTTGCGGGGTTACGCGGTGAATCTTCGGCCATGCTTTGTTCGACCTTTCCGACCAAGTCGGCACCCACGTCGGCTGCTTTGGTAAAGATGCCACCGCCAACCCGCGCGAACAAAGCTTGGGCGCTTGCACCCATTCCGAACGACAGCATCGCGACGGAGATTTCCGGCAGCGTCATTGCGTCCATGCCGGTTAGCGGCAAAACCCAATACATGAACCCGAACCACAGACACACGTAAAGCAACCCCAAGCCAACGACGGTCAGCCCCATCACTGCACCGCTGCGAAACGCGACCTGCAATCCGTCGTTGAGCGATCGCTCGGCCGCCGCTGCGGTTCGTCCACTGGCCTGAGTGGCGGTTCGCATGCCAAACCAGCCAGCGAGTCCGCTGAAAAAACCGCCGGTCAAAAACGCGAAGGGAACCAGCGGCCCGATGACGCCAAGCGTGTAAACGGCGATGCCCAATAAGATTGCGATGATCACGAAAACGATCGTGACGACTCGGTTTTGCTGCCTGAGGTATGCACCCGCACCTTGCCGCACGCTTTCGGCAATTTCTTTCATCTCAGCGGTGCCTTCGTCTTGCTCCATCATTTCGCGATAGAACCGCAGGGCTACAAATAATGCGGCAATGGCCGCGACGCATGCCAAACCAATAACGATGCCAGCAATCACAGAAGTGTTCTTTCTTTGTTGAGATCAACGAATTTAATGGGCGATAAGACGCCCTGGTTGTAACATTAACGGCTGGCATGACGCTTTTCCACTTCCGAACGCCACCTGTTGGGAATAATTTCAGATATTCACTCCGACGCGATCACCGCCTTGCACGAACTGTTTAACCGCGTGGGCATCGCCCCGCGCGCTGTGGGGCCAGCACGACGCGCGGGGCGACGCCCAACGCCGTGAAGGGTTTCTGGACTGTTTAACCGCGTGGGCATCGCCCCGCGCGTCCATGCGGGGCGAAACGCGCGGGGCGATGCCCACGCGGTTAAACGAACTAACCCGTATTTTCCGGGACCAAAACTCTTCACGGCGCGGGGCGACGCCCAAGCGGTTTAACGATTGAGTACGGTGTTTTGCAGGCAATAAATGCTTCACAGCGTTACCGGTTCGGGCATGCCAAATGATTGACCGAACATGCGATGCGAATTACCCTCAAAGGGTCTCCGGAACGCTGTTCGTCCTACTCTCTTGCGTTCTCCCATGTGCCTGATTTCACATGCCATCTGACCCATCCCTACCCAACGACCCATCGACGGTACGACGCAACCGTTCCGATTCCGTTGGTTCTGGATCAGGGGTTTCAATTGGTTCAGCGACCGAGTCGTCATCGGATTCCCAATCAGGCTCTCGTTCAAAGTCACAACTCGATTCACAACAGATTGCCGAGGCGCATACCGTCATTCGTGACTCGGCGGGCCAAGTCCCCGGTTCACAGATTCCCGGTTCACAACTCCCTGGTTCACAGATCCCCGGTTCACAGATCCCTGGTTCCGCGAGCGAGGGCAAGCAGACGCCTGTGGCAGTCGCCAAAGTCTTGCTCGGTCAACGGCTGAATCATTTTCGCATTGATGAATTGATTGGCGGCGGCGGAATGGGAGCCGTCTTCCGAGCACACGATGAAAAACTTGATCGTACGGTGGCGATCAAAGTCATTCCGTTCGTCGGTGACGATCCAGATCTACAACGTCGCTTTCGAAACGAATCGCAGAGTGCTGCGAAGCTTGACCACCAACGCATTGCCAAAGTGTTTGACACAGGCCGTCACGGGCGATGGCATTACATCGTCTTTGAGTACATCGAAGGTACCAACATTCGTGACTGGATCCACAGCAAGGGAGTGTTGTCGATCGATGAAGCCGTTTTGTTTACCTGTCAAATTGCTGACGCACTAGGACATGCATCGGAGCGTGGGATTACTCACCGTGACGTTAAGCCATCGAACGTGTTGATTGCGGGCGAAGGGCATATCAAGTTGGTTGATATGGGCTTGGCTCGCAGTGATAGTTTAGGCCTTGCCGATGATATGACCGCCAGCGGCGTGACGCTTGGAACGTTCGACTACATCTCGCCGGAACAAGCACACGATCCGCGCGACGCTGATTTGCGAAGCGACATTTACTCGCTCGGTTGCACGCTGTACTTCATGTTGACTGGCATGCCGCCCTACCCCGGCGGCACGATGTTGCAGAAATTGCTGAGCCATGGAAACGCTCCGCCGCCTGACCCGCGAGCGATTCGCAAACAGGTCAGCGAGAATCTGGTCGCCGTCATCAACAAGATGTTGGCGAAAAAACCTGCTCAGCGTTACCAGGATACGAACCATCTGATTGCAGACTTACGTGAAGTCGCCGCGCGTGACAATTTGGTGGGCGCCCAATCGGTTGCGCCGGTGGAATTGACCAGCAGCGGTCCGCTGTTGGCCTGGCTCGAAAAACACTTGCCGTGGGTTGTTGCAGCGACCTTGTTGGTTGCTGTTGCACTTTGGTTACGTTTGGAATCGGCGGCATCGCGTCAGAGTATTGTGGTTCCGTCATCCGCGTCAGCACCCGTGATGGTGGACGCCGAAGGCACGCCGATTACAACGGGCACCATTTCATCGCCGCCAATGTTGACGGCACCGCCGATGACTGAGATTCCAATCTCGCCGTTGTTAATCGAAGCCAGCAACGGCGGAGTGGAAGCCGGAAGCAATGGCACCAGCCAAGGCAGTCAACAAAACAAAGGCGTGGACGATCGTGACTTTAATAATGGTTCGGTTGGTGAGCAAGCTGCGAGAGCGAACCAGACTGTTAATGATGCCTTGCAATCCGCCGTTGGATTCGCGGGCAATTTGACCGACAGTGTGCGACGAGTGGTTCGGCCTGACTTGGTTGCCTGGGAAAAAGCACAACCGCTGTCGCTGGTCAAAGACACGCTGGCTGATGCCGAGTTGTTCGATCCTTCGTCGATTCGAGTGGTCGCAGCGCCGCAGCGAGACGAAGTACGCATCGGGGCTGATCGACAGATCTATTGCACAACGCTTGCCCAAGGGATTGAATTGGCAAAGCGATATGAAATTGGCGTTGTGGAAATCATTAGCCCCAAAATTTACAGCGCACCGATTCGCATTGATGCTAACAGCTTGCGAATTCAATCAACTGTGAATCAGTCGATCATCGTTTTTGATTCTGGTGAAGCGATGACCATGCAACGACCTAGCATGTGTACGTTGGGGCCGGGGATCGCTGAGTTTCAAAACATTCATTTCGTCTGGGATGTTCCCGAAGATGAAATCGATGGCGGTGCAATGTTTCAAGCCGAAGCCGGGACAGAATTATCGCTCAGTGCCAGTACGATCACGATCAACAATCCTGCCAAACGCGGCGAAGTCTACGCGATCGACGTGGTGACGGATCCTAAGAGCAACGCGTCCGATGATTTTGGTGATAGCGATTTTCGTGACCGCGAGTTTCGTGGCGGTGAGTTTCGTGATAGGCAGCAAACCACCAGCCGCGACCAAGATGTCTTTCCAATGGTTGCCATTGATTTTGACAATGTGATTGTGCGTGGTGAGGCGACCATGATTCACATGGACCATGCCGCCAAATTATGGCTGCGATGGAACAACGGCTTGCTGGCGGTTTCGGGACGAATGATCGATACCGCTGGTACACGCGAACCATTGTCGGCGTCGGTCGGACCCATGATCTTGCTAATGACGCGAGTCACGGCACATGCTGCGTCGGGGTTTTGTCGCGTTCGTTTGGGTGCGAGCGGGTCTTATCCTTTTTCAATCAACCGCAGTGCTCGTAATTGCGTCTTCATTGTCGATGATTCTTTGCCGCATTTTGAGTTCGTCAATTATCCGCTTTCCCGAAAAGTGAATTCAGGATCACAGGATTTACGCTTGGGAGGATCTTCGAATGTCTACGTTTCGGACCCTCTGCGGACTGATCCACTGCTTCGGATGACGATGTCAAACGGAGAAGTCATTGTGTCGGAGATGGATTCGTTAGCCAACGCGGACCTGGACTGGGCTGACGAAAGTCAACCTAGGTGGAACGTCAGTTGGGCATCCGGGAAATTGCCCACTCTTTCGATGAGTTCCAGACGGCCATCGGATTATCGCCAAGACCAGACGCCGAATCCCGGATTTGAAGAAGAGTCACTGCCTTCGTTGCCAGTGATCGCCGAGTTTTGATGCGATTTCGAACACCTTTTTGTCGTTCAATTCTTTCCGATTCCGAATTGGTCGTTAAACTTGGTTAGGAATTGACTTTTTGACCCACCCAGCCTTAATGGTAGTCCCCACCCCGCCTCGCAAAGACCGCTTTGCATCCCTCAGGAGAACCTTAATGAAACGCTTCGCAATTTTACTCGGCAGCATGATGGTGTTTGCCAGTCCCATGATCTTCGCTAGCCCCGCCAGCGCGATTGCTGAGTTCGGCAAAGAGTTCAAAAAGTCTTTTTCGGACAAAGAGGAAGATGCCGATTGGTACAAGACGGTTGCCAAAGCTGGTTGCAATGTTTGCCACATCAAAAGGCATCCCGATAAAAAGAAAGCTCGCAACGAGTATGGCCAAGCGGTTCACAAGTACTTGGACAAGAAAGACTTTCCAAAAGACTTGTTCAAGTCCGACCCAGAGAAAGCGAAAGCGATGATTCTGGAAGGGTTCAAGAAGGCTGGCGAGATGAAAAGTTCCGACGGTAAGACGTTCGGCGAAAAAATCGAAGCCAAAGAACTACCAGCGACTGATTGGGAATACGAAGGCTAAATCGTTCAGTCGATTGCACCTTGGCTCAACACCTCATGTCCGTCTCGTGATCCAATCGCGAGACGGATTTTTTCGTCAGTACTGTCGCTGAGCATGTGGACGGAACCGTCGCAGAGAACGACTTGGACTCCACCGGCGTGAAAGCTGCCCGGCGAAATTTCTAAGACATTTTGGATCGGATAAGTTTCAATGGGCGGCCCAATCGTCGTTGGTCCCGTTACGTTCGGCCCGTCCAAATAAGATGGATTGATGGCGATCAGGAAGGATGTCAACGCTTGCGAAAAGTCTGCTCCAAGACCGATCGGGCCGGTGTCAAATTGAGGATGGTACAACGAATGGTGATTGCACTCTTCACAACTCCATGTCTCGTCCCACTTTGTCTCGGCCACCAGAACAGTATGGCTAAGTCCGTCCAGAATCGCAGCGAACTTGATCGCCGGAAAGTTAGGCGCACTCGATGGATCGCTCACGCAATCTGCTGCCAACAGAACGCCATTGGAATCGTTCATGCCCTGGCGAATCAAGTTGCCCATGCCGTCAAAACTACTGTGGTCGTCGCGTTGGGGATTGCTGCCCGCGTTCCCCAGGTACGACGTCACCGCGCGACCGCTGATGAAGTCAGTTGGAATCGACAAATGAGTCGGCCCGGGTTGGCTGGGGCATCGATAGCCGGGAATTAACGTGCGGGCCAGTTCGCGAAATCGAACCCCTTGCGGTGTCACGGTTGTGTCAGTCCCAAAGCCGGTTTCGCCTTGCGGCACGTTCTCTGCAACCGCCGACTGTTCCAAAAACGGCAAGATGTCGGTGGTCCAACTGTGGCCCCAACCGCCCTTGGCACCCCACGGAAGTGTCCGAAAGGCTGATTCGTAATTGTGCATCGCCAGCCCAATCTGTTTCAGATGATTGGAGCACTGCATTCGCCGAGCCGCCTCACGAGCCGATTGGACCGCCGGCAGCAAAAGCCCCACCAGGACTGCGATGATGGCGATCACCACCAGCAATTCGACCAGCGTAAAAGCAGTGCGAGGGAAACGGCGTTGCATCGCGAGCAATGGCACCCGGCGTAGTGGAGAATCGGACAAGCAAGTGAGGGGTTACCCACTATCTTGAACGTGTTCCCAGCTTCCGTACACCTAAATTGTCGGCGAAAACCCAAAAATGATCACGTGGTTACCGATTCAGAACTAAATCCAACAAGTCGGCACCGCCCAACATGCCTGCCTTTTCGACTCGCAAACGGTCGCCCGGTTGCAGTGCATAGTCGCTTTCAGGACGCACATTTTCGCCGTCTTTGGTCATCTTGCATTCCATCGGCATCCCGCCGATCGATCCGGTCGAATGCCGGAAAAGAGTCGCTTTTACAGATCCAAGCTGCTTCTTGACGCCCGATTGAGTCAGCAATTGGCTGACGTAGACGCTTTGGCCTTCGGCGGGCAGCGGTAAAACTCGCACCGGCGTTTCATCGCCCACGACTTGTAGCACGATTCCACCGTTGGCTTTGGCCTGCTTGGTTCCTTGATAAACCAACTGGGCGACCGAATTTGATGCCATCGGCATTCCCGGCGACATTGGCATGCCTTCGGGACTGACAAAACTCGACGTGTCTTTCTCAGGAAACAGTGTCCCGCTTAACAGGGGATTGCCACTCATCGACGCGGTCGACGGCAGACGCAAACCACTACAACCGCTGGCTAGGCAAATTCCTAAGGCAAGCGTGAGTGCGAGCGTTGGGCTGTTGGATGCTGATTTCATCGGAGATTCGCGATTCTTTGGGGGGAGGAGGCGATCATCGGTAGCCGACCTTGACGATTGGGGCGTGAAGTTGGGCTTGGTAAACTTTTCCGGCGATGGACGCCTATCGAGTCGATCGACCGCCAACAGGCGAAGCTTGAACGAAAAGCAAAAGATTCGTTCATTTAGCCCCCCGCAAACAGGGGTTCCAGCAAGCACCGGCTGGTCAGGCCCAAAGTAGGCCGTAGCGAGTGAAGCGAGTTACGGCAGGCACAACGCAAAACCATTAAACCGCAGTTCATCGCCCAAAGCCGTGAAGGAAACAAGTGTTAGTTCGTTTAACCGCGTGGGCATCGCCCCGCGCGTTCGGGGCCGCACAACGCGCGGGGCGATGCCTGGGCTGACGAAAATGTTTGCGTGGAGGGAAACTGGACGACTTTGGGGGTTTGTGGCTGACCGGCCTCGGTGTTGATTGCAAATTGCAAAATGAACACTGAAAAAT
>NZ_LWSK01000100.1 GCF_001642955.1 Rubripirellula obstinata
CTTTGTTGAATGATCTGCGGGCTACCCCTCGTACGATCGAATAGCAGCTTGCGATGCAAATCGGAACTTCCAAAGAAAACCCGAATTTCACCTTGACTAAGATTCCCTCATAGCAGCGAAAGGCGACGATGACTTACCTCCGCTCGCCGGTCAGCGGGCCGCCTTGGTATTGGCCGACGCCGGAGATGCGTGCGGGGGCCGGTGGGCGGTCGCTCATGTCGGGGATGGGGCGTTTGGGTGGGATTAACAGATTCAGCAGGGCTTGGTTTTGCTGCGACACCGGCACCATTTCGCTGTGCGATGGCGCGAGTACTGACATTAACCGAACGGCTTGCAGATCCAGGCTGGGCGTTTGTGCGATCGGTATTCCGCCGACGCCCATGACGACACCGATCGGAGCGTCTTTGTAGCCGATTTCTTGGCGACAAATTCCGTCCAATCGCATCCGTGGTCCGTTCAGGCTGAACCGCATCGCCATGCAGTCGTAGGCGACGTCTTCATGGCCTGGTGGTAATTGGTTGATCGCGAAACCCAAAAACTGGTTCGTGCTTTGCAACAATGATCGACCAATCAGCCCATCGACCGCGTGAATCGAACCTGACACATCGACGGTTTTTTGGCTGGGGTGCAAGTGACATCGCTGCAGTTTTAAGGTTGCCGTGCCAGAGAATCGGTGAGCTTGGTGTTGGAAGATTCGATCGAGTGAAAGGTTGCTAAGCGTTGCACCGGAGAGATTGATTTGCCAGTCCGCGCCATCGGCGACGCCCTCCATCGTGCCGGTGAAGGTTGCGTTGTTTCCAAGATTGGACCAATGACCGGGCAGGTATTCGGCAATCGCGGAGCAGGGCAGGGCAGTGCCGCCGGTTGCGATTGCCCACTCGGTTGTTGGCTTTGCTTCGCTGCGATCTCTTAGCAGCGTGATTTGAATCGGAGACGATTCGGCGGAACCAGCCAGCAAACAATGAATGGTGGCACGAACACTTTGGTGACCAACCTCGCTGTCACCATCGGGTTCAATCCAAGCATCGACGTCACGCAGCGTGATCGGGCTGTGAAGCGAATGGATCGTTAAATCATTGGCCGCCAACCGAGCTGATTCGCCAAGATGTTCGGGGCGGCAGAGAAAACGATCGTGGAGCAGCGACCACGATTGGCTTAGCGTCTCGGCTTGCAGTTCGGGTTGCTGCAGCAAGATGACGGTGCGTCCGTCTTCGGTGGACCAATCGACCTGACGAACCGTCGCGACTTCTTGGCCGGTTTCGGGATCGGTTAGCTTGATCTGTTTTAGAAGCGTGTGGCTGGGCGAGACAACTTGGTAGTCGTCGATGCTGACGACCAACCCGGTTTGCTGAGCGATCGTTTGCTGGACGGCATCAATGCACCGGCGGTGATACCAGGGGGACATCTGGATTAGGATGGTCGTCAAAATTAAGAATGTGGGCACCGCGCAGCAGAGAACGAACACCAGCCGCGCGAGGCTTCGTTGGGTTCGTTCATGCATTCGAGAGTGTCTCCAGCATCCGTGCTAAAATCAGGAGTCGCCTGAGCATCGAAGCTGAGCATAGAATCTGGGTCAATTCCGCCGATAGATCGCTTGGGCAAATCACGCATGGGGAATAAGGTCTCGAAAAACTGGTTTTTGATCGCGCTGGCCGCCTGTTTTTGGGTCGGTTACCAGTTCGCCGATTCGATCGCAGTGGCGTTGCAGTGGCCGTATTTTCGCAGCGGAATTGTCTTTGCTGTCATGATGGCAATGGGCGTGACGCTGCGTCCCGATGCGATCCGAAGAAGCTTGCAGCGACCCGCGGCGGCCATCGTCGCAATTGCCAGCAATACGTTATTGGTGCCGCTGCTGGCGTTGCCGACGTGGTTTTGGTTGCCGGCGGATCAGTTTGGTGGGCTTTTTGTGGCGGCGTTGGTCCCGTGTACGCTCGCGTCGGCGTCGGTTTGGACGCGAAAGGCCGACGGAGACGATTCGATCGCGATTTTGACCACGGTGGTGACCAATTTGGCTTGCTTTGTGGTCGTTCCGGTTGGTTTGGCGATGGTGCTGGCGCGGCAGAGTGACGTTTCAGCAGGCGAGCAAATCGCCAAGCTAGCTAGCATCGTAGTTGCGCCCTTGGTGCTGGCTCAGGTTCTGCGTCGGATCAGCGTTTCGGGACGCTCGATTGGAGCCCCATCCATTGGAGACTGGGCGGATCAGCGGAAATTGCCGCTGTCGATGTTTGCACAAGTTGGGATCTTGGTGATGGTGATGTTGGGAGCAGCTCAGAGTGTGGTTGCGGTGGACGGGGAAACCGCCGCTAGTTCATCTTGGACGATCATGTCCTGGATAACGCTGATCGCATCGGTTTGCGGAGTTCATTTCGTCGCGATGGGGATCGCGATCGGATTAGCCAAAGCATGCGGGATTCCCCGGTCGGGGCAAATTGCTTGCGGCATTGCTGGCAGTCAGAAAACGTTGATGGTTGGATTGCAAATCGCGATCGATTGCGGTGTCAGCGTGCTTCCGATGCTGATTTACCATGTCGGTCAATTGCTGATTGACACGGTCATTGCCGAGCGTTGGAAAACAAAATCGAAAAACCACGAATCTGATTAAAGATCGGCGAAAGAAGTTTGGTCATTGCCCTTGAAGATAGTTTCACGGTTTTGGTACCGTCCGATTGATCCAAAAAACCCAGGAAAGTAGCCGTCATTACCTGATTAGTTTCAATCGTGGCGTCCAAGTAGCCGATAACTCTCCATAGTTTCTGTCTACTTTGCGCTCGAAAGTCTCTTTTCGCTGACGGATTGCATCCTGGGACAAGGATCGCGGCGCTGAGGTCAAACACCACTCACAGAAACGTTTACTGACCGATGAAACAGGATGTTTCGTGGATCGGTGATCGACCTCATTCGCGGTTTTTCCATTCATACGTCGTGACCATTCTCTTAGGATTATGAGAATTGGTTTGGCGGCATGAAGGTTCCAGTCCCAATACGGGGAGCAATCACAAGATGCAAATTTACGGTCCATACCGAGTTTCGACTGCCCAGAACGCAGCTCCAGCCAATCGTGCTGGTCAGGCCCCCAAAGCGGGTGAAGCAGCAGCGGGCAAAGCAGCGGCTAAACCCACGGCGGCACCCGTCGATCAGCTCGATTTGTCGTCCACCAGCAGCACGTCGGCAATGTCAGGCGTCAATCGTCTGGCAAGTGCGTCGCCAATTGCGGGTGGCGGCGAAATCCGGCTCGACAAAGTTGCCAATTTAAGGCGGGAAATCGCCAGCGGTAACTACGAAACACCGGAAAAGCTTGACGCTGCACTCGATCGCATGCTCGATTCATTCGCTTGATTTAGCGAGATCGCCAGCTCCGGCTCGCTCGCTGAATCTGACGCAATCGCAAGATCTGTTTGATCGGCTACAATAGAAGCGTCCATTGCCAAGCCCTCAAGCCGATCGCAGATTTGATGTCGTCTTCAATCACTCCTGAACCTTTGCAACGTTTGAACGTTTCATCGTCGCCTCAGGAGCGATTTGAGGAGTATTTGCAAACGCGTGGGCTGCGTCAAACCAGTCAACGCAAATTCTTGATCGACGCCGTGTTCAGTGAGCACGAGCATTTCGACGCCGACGAATTGATCGATCGGCTGCCCGCCAAAGGCGAAGACAATTACGTCAGTTCGGCGACGGTCTATCGGACGCTGCGTGAGTTCGTCGATGCTGGATTGCTAAAAAGTTTTCAGTTGGATGGGCGCACGGTTTACGAACTCGATTACGGCTACCCGGCTCACGATCATTTGTACTGCACGCGGTGCAAAGAATTGTTCGAGTTCACCAGCGAAGCATTGGTCGGTCTTCGCGATCAGGTCGCATCGAAGATGGGTTTCCGAGTCAGCGGCCACCGCATGATCATCCAAGGCATGTGCAGCGATTGCATCACCAAGAGTCGCCGTAAGAAACGCAAGCAAGATTTGGTGTGAACGAATCAGCGGTGGCGAACGAAGATGAGTTTCGTCGTTGGCTTCGTCGAATCGTTTTAGTTGCCAGCGTCCTGGCAATCGGCTGCCACGCTTGTTGGACAGTATTGGTCTACCGAAATTTCGGCTTTGCATCGCCGTTGTTGATCGCCGCACTCTATGGGAATCTCGCAGGTTCTCAACCGTATCTTGCTTCGGCTACGGCTGCGTTTATATCGAACACCGTATTCTTCTTGACGTTCACCTGTTTCCTGATGACCGGCCGGAAGCTTGGCGTTCGCTTTGCAAAACCTCCCATCCTTGCGGCACCTACGTGCATTTACGTTTAACGACCAAAGCAACGTAGGCCGGAACAAGCGAAGCGCAGTTCCGGCAATTGCATGGTAGCGTGTTGGATTGCCGGAACTGCGTTTCGCTTGTTCCGGCCTACACCAATCCTCGGAATGCTTTAAGAAATGTCCCGAAATGACTTCATGAAATTGGGCCCATCAAACCTCAACCCGAACGCGCAAGCCAGGGATTCTCGCGTTAAAAAAATCCCTCGCTTACGCGTTCGGGTTGGGAAATCAGGACGTTGTTTCGCGACCGTCCTTTAAAACTCTTCAATCACTTCGCGGTCGGCGATTGAACCGAGCCGTCGCCAAGTTTGAAGGTCAATCGAGTCGGTGATGAAACGGACGGCCCCGTCGGCCACCAGGACCATGACACCGCCGTCGTGTCGGCTTCGACCGCTCTTGATGGCGGCGGAACGTGAATAGCAATCGTTTTCGAGTGCGTTGGGGGCTCGGAAATGGTGATAGCCGGAATCGTTGACTGCACCATCGGCCCACTTTTCACCGCGATTGAAGATGACGGGTCGGGCGTCGTCCAAGCACCATGAATCTTCGACTGTTGGTGCACCGGCATTCCACACCGACGCGGTCACTCGTTCGGCACCCATGTTGGCGACGCCGCGGGTGCTGTCGGCCAACCCCGAACCGACAATGGTTTCGCAGAACGCGACCGTGTTGGAGACGCCATCGAGTATGTCGCGAAATCGCGTTTGCGAGTCGATGTAAAACAGGCCATCGCAATCAACGTAGACGCCACCATCTTGGGCGGTCCCATTGTTGGCGTGATAATTCGCCGCACCCCATTCTTCGCTGATCCGATCGTTCACATCGCTGGGGCAAAGAAAGGTTGGGACCAACGACGAAACCTCGGTTCCCAGGTCCGGATGAGTCACCACGCTTGGCGGCGGTCCGGGGGTGAAGATGTAAAGCGGTTTCTGAAGATCGATCGCTCCGTAGATTGCGGACTGTTCCAAGTAGGGCGTCAGCATTCCCAGCGGTCCCCAGCGATAGAAAGACTGCTGCGATGGTGGAACCGGCGCTTTGGTTTGATCTCGCTGTGACGGAAAACGGTTCAACGTTCCGTGGTGCATGTGCAGCCCCAGACCGATTTGTTTCATGTTGTTGCTGCACGACATCCGCCGCGTCGCTTCGCGAGCCGCTTGCACGGCTGGCAAAAGCAGTCCAACAAGGATCCCGATGATCGCGATCACGACAAGCAGTTCAACCAGCGTAAAGCCGTTTGCTTTCCGCCGCATCGTCCCGCGACATCGAGCTAGGTTTGATTGAGTTTTGAAAATCATTTTTGTTTCTGAATTGATGGTGTTGTGTTTGTATGGGAGCGCGCCTGCGACCTGCCCGTCGCTGATACCGCCAGTGTTCAGACGAACTTCAGGCGAACATCAGGCGAGCTTCAGTCGAGTTTCAGGCGATCTAGGTACTGAACCCTGGCGGGATCAGCTACGTTTGAAAACAGTCTCGTCGATCGAATAGCCAACTCCGCGCACACCAGTGCGCGCAGCTTCAGCCTCGTTTCAAATTCGATTCAATGAAAATGCAGCGGCAACAGAAAGTCGCCTAGAGAGCCCGTGACCAGGGGACGGGCGGAGTCGGTGCATACGCGGGTGAATCAGCCGACTCGTCGGCGAGCACCAAACCAGTCGATCGCACCCTGGCAGTCAAGGTTTCCTTGGACTCATTGACCACCACTGCGATCGAAAGCAGTTTCCAAAACGACTGCACTCCGCGGCATTGAGCTGCTTTCCAAAACAGCACAACCGAAGTCGTCGCAGGCTTGGCAGCCGTCTTGGCTTCGTTGGCCTTCTTTGGGGCGGCCACTTTTTTAGGTTTTGCAGAACAGCAGCAAGATTTGCAGGCCGGTGCATCACCGAATTTTGGTTCGGAGGCGATGATGCTGGAGGATTTCGCAACCCGAGCACTCAAGAACGCGGGCGGCGTGACGTCGTTCGCCTCCGCCCATGCAATCTTTTCAGAATCGCTGTGGCAACAACATTGATCCCAACAAAACTCGGCGGTGGAACAACCGCAGGGACAGTTTTCACAAGGAAACCGTTCCCCACTGTTCAACAAACCCGATTTTTCCGCAGGCTCAATCCCGGAAATTCCGCCCAGCAAAAATACATACGCCGCCAGCAGCACCCAAAGGATGTAGCGCCGATTGGTTTTTCGCGTCACGAAGGGCATCGAAAGGTCAGCATGTGTGGGGGAAACGCCCGAGTCTGATCAGAAACGGCAACAATCCGCTAAGCATCACAAAAATATCGTTTGGAAGCAATCTGCTCGTCCTAAAAGCGACAATATGACGCTGGAGCAGTACACGCGAGGCCGAATCAGATTTAGTCTCGAACGTTCACGAATCCTGTAACTGTTTCATGATCGCGGCGAAGACGAGTTCGTTTTCCTCGAAACTGCGGCTTTCTGCTTGGATCTGGATCACGAATTTGCCGTCGGCTAGGCCGATGAAGATCAGCCGGGAAATGATCAGCAGGTCCAGGTAGTAGAAGTTCAGGTCAACGATCCGATCGGCTTGTTCCAACTTCTCCGGCGGCCATTCCTCCCGCTCGACCTCGCCATATTCGGCGACAATCAGCTTTTCGATCGACTCAATCAGAGTTTCTTCCCGGACGCCATCCTCGGCCGTCGCGACTCGGTCGGGGCCCAAGCGATCGATTCGTTCAAGGCTAAAGAATCCGCCGCTGGGCAGTTCAAACGTTGCTCCGTCAATGCCTTCCTCAGCCGAACGCTCTGCAATCACCCAATTGTCGGGATACAAGAAAGTCAGCCCGAGTGATTCAAAGGTCGCAGGCATGGGATAGGCGTCGGTGAGGTGAAGGAGAAAGAAGCCACAAGATTCATCACAGCATGGGCAATCTGAAACGGGCTTACAATCCCGGCAATGAAGCCCCGAATGCGAGTTGAATTTGAGTTTCACGCCGACCAGCGGTCTTGATAGCAGCGTTCACTATTTGTTATTCCCAACCAACAGTTTGTTTGCAAGCTGCCCGTAGCTGATCCCGCCAGGGTTCAGTCAAGATTAACCCGATCTAGGCCTGAACCCTGGCGGGATCAGCTACGTTTTAAACAGTCTCTTAGGTGATTTTGTTGTTCCGATCGGTCGTCCTGCTGATTCTTCTGAGCGTCACGTTGGCTTCGTGCGGTTGCCGCGCGATCCGTCGGTTCGGTGACAGTCGCCAATCTATCGCTGCCCGGCGGTTGTCCGGTCAAGGCTTTCAAGCGATGCATGATGGTCGCTGGGAAGTGGCCGAATCGCTGTTCACGGATGCCTTAGACATTTCCCAAGCGGATGACCGTGCCCATTGGGGGCTCGCGGAATCCTATTGGAATCGTGGCGACAAAGAACTAGCGGCACAGCAAATGGAACAGGCCGTGCGATTGAGCGCAGGCGATCCCAGGTTTGTCGGTCGATTGGGTGAGATGTATCTGGAATTAGGACGCTTGGCCGAAGCCGATCAGCACAGCCAAATGGCGCTGAGCGGTTCACGTGATTCACCGGAGGCCTGGCGATTGAGAGGTGACTGTTTGCGTGCGGCAGGCCAAGCAGACGAAGCGCTCGGTGCTTATCATCGTGCCTTGGCACTGCAACCTGATTTTCCCGCGGTGCAAATCCAAGCTGCGGATATCTATCGATCGCAAGAACGTTTCGATCGCTTGCTCGCGACGCTTGATCAATTAGAAGATTCGATGGGAGCCGACAAGACGCCGTCACGAGCGGATTTGTTGCAGGGAATTGCACTGCGAAAGATGGGACGATCTGGCGAAGCAAGACGCAGCTTTGTTCGTGCTGGACAAAAGGATCCGGGCGATGCAGCCCCGCACCTAGAACTGGCCATGCTGGCTTTGGATGAAGGCGATTTCGTTTCCGCTGATCTTTTTGTTCAAACGGCTTTGTCGATTGATCCGGCCAAGGTGGAAGAAGAACGTTGGGCAACCATTTTTGAGCAGCAACAGCAACAAAGATTGGCGGCTGACCGCAATCCTGTCAGCACGTTGAATCGCTGAGTGGCAATATCGCTACGTAACAATATCGCTGAGTAACAATGTCGCTGCGGCATGATTCGCGGATTCTGCCAGTTGTCGGGATTGTGAGGGCGACCCTTTCGCATCGCAGTCTTCTTAGCTGCGCCAGGTGGACTTTTGGCATCCTAGGTTGAGCAAAAACTATCGCCGCAACGTCCGGAAATTGACCTCATCGGTGACCTTTGCAAGGTAGGTTTTATTCAATAGCACGTGTATGGGATCTATATCACTTCCAATCATGCGATCGCCTGAAGACTTACACGACGAGAAAACATCATGACGACCATCGGAAATTCTTTTGTTGCTGGACCCGCTGTCTCAACGGGATTCGTGGTTTCAGCCAATACTGCAACTGAAAACAAGACAGACGAAACGACAAACGCCAAGCCGTTTGCCGATCGTCGAAGCGAATCGGCTTCGGTACCGTCGGCGACCGAGCGTCGTCAATTCGGAAACTCTCACCAGGGCTTGTCCGACGACGGACGTGAATTGGCCTTAGCGATCGATCGATACAAATTAGAAAACCATCGCCGATACCTAACCTGCGACGAAATGCTGCAAGTCCTCGGCGACTTGGGCTACACAAAGTCCCACTGATATCGATCAGCAAAGTAGGCCGGAACAAGCGAAGCGAAGTTCCGGCAATCCACGACACTGCGATGCCATTGACGGAACTTCGCTTCGCTTGTTCCGGCCTACGATGGTGATACAAAGGGGCTGATTGCTACTTGATCAGCGGTTGCAGTAATTGGCGGCGGGTGACCACGCACTTCACTTCGCCGTGTTCATCTTGCAACACTGCAACGTCACTACCTGCGTCATACAGACGTAACAAGACCCGCAAGTGACGGTCGGTCACACGGGCACGGATGACCGGTTTCATATTGAGTACCGGATTCCGCACGCAAAGATCGCCATACCAAAGCGCGCCGACGATCTGGCGTTTTCGACTGACCAGTACGATGGGATGATTCCGTCGCCGTGCTTGATGCCGAGCCTGATCGATATCGACCGGTTCGGCGACCGTCGCCAATCGCTCGACTGGGACGCCAAACGAGATTGCATTCTGGTTTCCGACCTCGAACAGATTCTGTGCAACGGCTCGTTGGCCCGCCGCCAAGATGCCCGCTTCATGGCCATCTCGCAACAGTTGATCGAGTTCGCTGCGTGCCATCGCCAATCGCAATTGGAACGGAGTCTGGCCGGTGATTCTCTGCAGAATGCGGCCCAAGAAACCTAGCAACAATGAAATCGGTGCAAACAACAATGCTGCGGTCAAAAAGAACGGACGCGTTCGGGTGACCAACAGATTGGGAGCCTGGAAAAACCAGTACTTTGGCAGCAGTTCGCCAAACACAAACACAATCGGCGTCAACATGATCGGGCCAATCAACTCAGCCGCGCTTCCGCTGCCAAACAACACACCGACCGCCATCACAATCGACAACGAGGTGAGATAGTTGGCAAGATTGTTGCCCACCAGTGCCGTCGCGACAAAAATCTCGGGGCGATTCAGCAACCAAATGATTCCACGTGCTCCACGTGAACCGCTCAGCGCGTCAAGAACCAAGCGAGTTCGCGAGACCCGGTAGAGCCCGGTTTCGCTACCGCTGAAAAATGCGCTCAGCGCTAAACCAACCAGGAACAGAATGATGGCGATCGTCATGATGCCGCCTCGTCGTCGGATGGTTGTGGACTGACATCGATCCACACACCATCTTTGTCTTCTTCGGCAACGGTTAAGACAAATTTGTCCAGCGGTGCCGAGTCACCGATCCGGGCAAGTCGTTCGTTATACCGGCCGACATAGCCGGCGACCGTCGTGACGCCTTCGCCATCGATTTCGAGACCCAATTCTTTGATCAGCTTGCGAATACTGGTCAGACCCCAAACACGGTATTGCATCGGACCTGATTGAGTGATCGCAGCTCTGCCACGCAAATCTTCTTCGTGATGCGGTGCAAGAATCTGCTGCATGATTTCGTCAATCGAAACCGCGCCCAGCAATTCACCAAACTCGTTGACGACCACCGCGACCGATCGATCTTCTTCCTTCAACCGATCAAGCACCTGCGATACCAAAGCCGACCAGGGAACGTAAATCACCGACTCCGCTGCGCCATCAAGATTATCCAACTGGCTGGGGCGAAGGGTTCTTAGTCCGATCGCCTTGGTAATCATTTCTTCATCCGGATCCATCACCATCAGGTATCCGCTACGCATCGGTTGGTCGATGATCGTCTTGCGATGGATCGGTTCGTTACACAACCAAAGCTTGCTTCGCGGTCGCATCCATTCGCCGACGCGGGTTTCGGCTGTTTGCACCAAGTTACGCAGCGACCGACGTTCGCGTTGCAACAATGCGGCGTCGTCGGTGCCAAGTTCAATGGCGCGTTCGATATCAGCGAGATCAATTTCAGGTTCGGCTTGAAATGATGGCCACAACAATCGTCCGATGGCCGAATTCGCTTGGGTGACCATCGGTAGCACGGGGCTGACCACGCGAACGGCCATCGCCAGCGGCGGCGCGAGCGCGACTGACAAACGGACTGGCACAAGAACTGCAAAACTCTTGGGCAACATTTCGCTGAAGAAAATAATCGCCAGCAGGCTCGAAGCGGTCAAAAAGAACGCTGCCGAATGTCCCGACGATGCCTCCAAACGTGAACCCAGAATCGCAGCAAGTGCAAAGTAGGTCATGTTGATCAGCAGGTTCCAAAACAGAATCGCCGAAAGTAACGGTTCAGGGTCCGCCAGCAAGCGAGTGGCAATTTTGCCTCCGATTCCACCTCGCCGAAGCAGTTTTTTGTCGCGTGTGCTGAGCGAAAACAATGCGGCTTCGCTGCCGCTGAACATCGCGCTAAGCAGAATCAAAACACCCATCGCCAAGACCAACGGCCATGCTTCGTAAAACCAACTTGCAAAACTGCTCATGGGCAATTCCCGTTCATCGTCGCGACCAATCCACTAAGCTCGGTCACTCGCCGCACCTCGGTCTCGTTCTAACGAAACATCAAATTCGCTTAGCGCCGGGATCATGATCGCTGCGATCGTGAAGACGTAGCCAACGGTGATGGCAAAGAACACGTAGAGATGATCAATCTGAAGCAAGAACTGAGTAATCGCATAGAACGTGATCAGCGGCAGTGTGAACGATGCCATAAAAATTGCTGACGATGGATTTCGCCAGCCAAGCGAAGCAAACAAAGCCGCTCCACCGCCAAGAATCATCACCAGGAATGGCGCGAGCTGAAGCTGAAACGCGCCACGGAAGCTGACCATGATCGTCATGCAAATCGCGATTCCAACGCACAGGAAAAACACTGTACCCAGGCTGGCCAATGTTGCCGCACGGGATGCTACATGATTGAGTCCTGAATGAATGCCAAGCATCGCAACAAAGACATTCAGCAACAGGCTGCCCAGGATCAAATAGCAGGCATTTTCAACCGAAACGACTCCGGCGTACGCTAAGTAAATGATCAGGACAAGCGGCAACAGAATCATTTCCTTGCCGACGTACATGACCCCCAGTAATTTACCGAACACAAATTCAGACGGCGATAAATCGGTCACCAGCAACAAATCAATTGCCAAACCATCGCGTTCGCCGGTGACTGCGTTGACGGCTAGCGCGTTGACCAACACCAGCCCGATCACACCCAGTGCTGTCATCGGCAAGGTGACCGCCGGCAACGCGCGGCCGATGCGTCCACCGGGCTCGAATGCGGTTCCGTCCTGAATTTGAAAGTAGATCAGCCCGGCCGACAACGCAAACAACAAAGCGAAGGCAACACGAATTACGACCACCTTGCGTCCGTATGCCCAGGTGCGAATCTCTCGCCATAGAATTGGGTTGTCCCACACTCGGCGTGGTTCGCGAACCTTCCAGTTGATCGATGTCTCGCCGACTTGATCAGACGATTCAACTTCGGGCGTTTTGAAACGAACTTCGCGTGATGGATTCCAAACACGCACCTTCGCTACGCCAATGATCAATAGCAACGCTGACAATAGTAGCGTGATCAGGACAAAAGCACCGATACCTGTGGCGGTTTGGGACGACAATGCAACCATCGGCGATGCTGCCGCGGAAAGTGCGCGAAGTGGGCTGGCGGCCAATGCCCAGGTTTCTGAAGTGCCAAATGCTGCCGCGATCGCTTCGCCAACGCCGACATACATCAACAAGATCAGCACGGTCATGGCGATCGCCTGGAACGTTTTTTCTCGCCACATACCGACCACGGTTCCAACCGTTCCCGCCAGCAATACCGACGCGCCCGTGACGACAAAGACACCAACCACTTGCGTCGGCGAAACACCACCGAGCAGCGGTAGGGCTAGGAACAACGGCAAGCCCGCCAGCAGCATTGAAAGGGGCGACAGTAATGTCGCAGCAAGTTTACCGCCGACGACCTCAAAGCCGCTCAGCCGAGTCAGCAAAAGCAGGATCAGTGTTCGTCGATCCTTTTCCTGAGCCACACTGCTAGCCGCACCCACGGCCGCGAACGAGCTGAGGACGAGCCACTGCAGCGGGGCCAGCAAGGTGAACATCCATCCGCCAAACCGCGCACTGTCCGAACTGCTGGTCAGGGTCCGAGATCCATCAAGAACCAGGTAGCCGGTGCATAGCAGCAGAAAGAATGCCAACACGTAGACGCAACGACCGAGGTAAGTTTTGGTGCGTTTGGGGGCAACCGTCGCCTCGCGGATGAAGATGGGGCCGAGCATGGAAGTCTTGATGGTATGGATCGTAAATTGAATCGGTCTAATTCGGTCTACATAGAGTACTGCCCGCGGGTTCGACCAGCGAGGTGCGGTTTGACCCAGGGCGAATCAGTTTTTGAAGCTGGGAATTCTTCGCAACCTGCAGCGTAAGCAAGGGATATCGTCAATCCCTTGCTTACGCTGCTAGGCCGTGAAGTTATCTCGTTCTTAAACGTAAACTTGAACTTCAACCTAAACTTTCGCCGTGAGAGTTGTAGTTTAAGAAAAAGTTAAAGTACAAGTTTTGGGATTGCTCATTTCTTCACAGCCTATGCGGGTTAGGATTTCAGCGCCCAACCCAGGTCGGAAAAGTGAGTTGTCCCGCGATTCGACCTGCAATATCGGAAAATTCGGAACGAATGTGGTGAAATCAAGCACACGCCGCCGGAGGTTCTTTCGTTTTGCTGCCGATCCGTCCTAGGTTTCCAGTAACGACGGGTTTCGCGTGATTCGCGTCGATTTGCCAATCAATGGATAGCACTCCAGCAACGTTCCCGCACACCATGTCATTGCTTAAACGGACTCAGCCGATCATTCGCTTTCTGGTCGAAGAAGACGGCGCGACTGCTGTCGAATACGCCGTTCTAATCGCATTGATCCTAGGAACCCTGATCGGATCGGCCTTGCTGCTGGGGCCAGCCGTCGATGGCAGCTTCAAAGAATCCTCCGATGCAATCTCGGGAGCGTTTGGATCGTGAGCCAGAATGCCAAACCAGTCTTCGTGCGTCAGCAACTGCTGATCGATGAGAAAGTTCAGGGCGCTCTGTTGAAGAGGGCAGGGTTCTACAGCGTCGCCTGTGCTCTGTACTTTATCGTGATTTTGATTTTCGCCGAATGTATGTCGCGGCAAGATATCAGCGTGGGTGAAGCAATCTTTGGATGCTTTGCAGAATCAATCTATTGGTTGCCCGGTTTGTTATTGATGGCTCCGATGATCGCCTACGACATGCTTCGGCAAACCAACCGATTTGCTGGACCTGTTTTTCGTTTGCGAAGAGAGATGCAACGATTGGTTGCAAACGAGTCCGACCGTCCGCTCAATTTTCGCGACGACGATTATTGGACAGAAATGGCTGACGAGTTCAACCAAATCCGCAGCGAGCTAATCGAGCTTCGGAAAGCACAGGCACTGTCGTTGGCTTCAAAGGCCACAAAAGAAAGCAAGCTTTTCGATGACGCCGAAGAACAAGGCGAAGAGGCTGCCCTGTTCGGAAATCTAGTCAGCTAAAGAATGAGCGAAGAATCATAGTCGCCTTCGGCTCCGCGAAAGTGCGCTTTGATCGTACTTCCCAGAAGAGGTTGGGAGTTTATCCCAACCCGAACGCATTAGCGAGGGATTTTCGCGTTAGACAAGATCCCTCGGTTACGCGTTCGAATTGGGAAAACGGAAAGTTATTTAGGGGCAGTTCCTAGGCAAACAAATCGGTGAAGCCTGGTTCAGCCACAATGCCGTCGGCGATGCGTTCGGCGAGCGCTGAGATTGTTAGCAACGGATTGCAGCCGATCGATGTTGGAATGACTGAACCATCTGCGACATACAGTCCATTGTGGACAGGCGTTGACGTCGTCGATCCGGGGGCGAATGAGTATTGCGGATTGATATCGAACACTCGGCCGCGATCATCGACAACGCCGCGATCAGGCGAGTCAGCCATGCTGCATCCGCCGAGCGGATGAACCGTGATGAAGTTGTCGCCAAAAATCTTTAGGTACTTGTATTTGCCGCCATGTCCTTCGGCAACTTTGGCAAAGTCAGACCGGATCAGTTTGCGGTAAGGACTTTTCATCAGTCCAGGCCACTTGACGCTGCCAAGACCGTCTTTGCGGAGCACGATGCGTCCGTCAGCGCCGTCGTGTCCCATGCCCAGCATGACCAGCGTTTGGTCCAGGTCCATGTCTTGCATCAGCAAACCCAAAATGTTTGCGTATGACCTGGATACCGTTCCGTCTTGAATGAGTGTTCGGTCTTTCAAGTTCGGACGATTGGGAAACGTTAGATTTGTTTGAATGGTCGGGCCTGGTCGGCAACCTTTTGTGTCGTAGGCACTGGTGCCGGCAATGTTGGTTAAAAATTCACTCTTACGAACAAACCCCAACGCGTCACCGTTCATGGTCCATTTGCAGCCAAGTTGTGATGACAACTCCATGCCGTACCCTTGGCTTCGCAGCAAAATTTCGTTGCTGCCGATGCTGCCCGCTCCGACGATTACCATTCGGCTGGTCACACTGCCGCAGACCGCCTTGAAATCTTTTCCACGTCCTGGCAGATAGGTTTTGAAGTGGATTCGATATCCCTCGCCAATCTTTTCGACTCGAATGACTTCGGTGTGCGTGTACATTTCTGCGCCGCAAGACCTGGCCATCGGTAAGTAGTTCATCGCCAAGGTGTTCTTTGCACCAATATTGCAACCTGCCGTGCAATCGCCGCAATCGGTGCATCCACGTTGTCGCTGGCCTTGCCGATTAATGATCGGTCCATCACCGGCCGCTCCGCGAGTGATCGTTAGTGCTGCCGATTCGAACCGAGCTCCAAATTTCCCCATTCGGCTAGCAGCCAATCGTTGTGCCTTTGCTTTGGGCGATTGATCAATCGGTTCAAACTCCGCACCCAATTCCCAAGCCGAACGTCCGTAAAAAGGATCCAGGGCAAGCGGGTTTTGCAAGGCGGTTGGCCAACACGACTGTTCAAACACGGCCGACTCAGGACGAATCGCGATGCTGGCGTTGATTAGTGAAGAACCGCCCAGCCCGCTGCCCGACAAGACATTGACTTCATCGTTTTGCATCGCGTTGACCAAGCCCACTGGGTTATCAACGGTATTCTTATTGCGTCCCAACAATTTGAACCGAGATTCCTTGGTCGCATCGCGAAACCGATCCGTGAACGTACCGGGAACGTATTCACGTCCGCGCTCAATCATCCCTAATCGTGTGTCCGGTTTTTTTGCCGCCGCCAATCTCGCGGCGCAAACCGATGCGCCGTACCCTGAACCAATGATCAAGATGTCGAAATCAAAGGGCGAATGAAAACGCGGGTTTTGCGACAGCAGATGACGGCCGTGACGTGACAGGGATCCGCCAAACGGTTTCATGTTGGCGACATAATCGGCGATGGCTCGCTTTTTGTGGTCGCTCTCGTAAGATCTTGCTCGGCCAGCGATCACTGGCAGCGAACGAATCGGTGCAAAATCGGCTTTTGCCTCGCCAGAGAGCGCAACGCCAGCGGTTGCGGCGGCAATTGCAGCGCCGGTTTTGATTGATTCGCGGCGATTCGGCTGCGATCGTTTTTTGGTACTGGATTTCATTAACTGGGTTTCAAACGTTCATCCGTGATCGATTGACTCAACAATAACTGTCTTATCGGTCCGCAGCACTCGCCGAACGTGAACACGTCTTCTCTGCAAACAAATTGGGTTAGAATTGGGCAATGAAAATCGGCATTACCGGCGCAACTGGATTTCTTGGGAAACACGCCACCCATCGTTTACTCGGTCAAGGGCATCAGGTGGCGGCGTGGTGTCGCGACATTGACGCCATCAAAACCGACGATTCCATTCAATGGATCCAGGGACGGCTTGGCGATGATCGGGCGACGCAGGCGCTTGTGAAGGATTGCGATGCGATTGTTCATGCTGGTCTGTATCAACCCGGCAGCAGTTTTGTTGGCGGCGAAGGTGATCCGGTCGCTTACCTGGAAACGAATATCATTGGCAGCTTGAAATTGCTCGAAGCCGCATTTCAACATGGCGTCGATCGATTCATCTTTGTTTCCACCGGCGCGGTTCACGATCGCGTGGCCGAAGATCGACCGCTTGATGAGAAGCATCCCCTTTGGCCATCCAGTTTCTATGGTGCTTACAAAGCATCCGTTGAAACGTTGGTTCACACCTACGGATTCTCAGGCATGCTTTCTTGTTGCACGCTTCGTCCAACATCGATCTACGGTGCCGCTGAACCCATCGAGGACTCGAAGTGGTATGACATGATCTCGGATGTTGCCGCTGGGAAGGATGTTCAGGCTACCGGTGGAAGCAAGTCAGTGCATGTTTCGGACGTCGCCGCGGCGATCGATTTGCTGCTTCAGACCGATCAGCCTGTTCGCGGCGAGACTTTCAACTGCACCGATCGAATGATCAGCCACTTCGAGGTCGCCCAGATCGCGAAAGCTGTTTCCGGCAGTTCAAGTGTCATTTCGGGCCAGCCAAAAGAAGCGAAGCGGACCATGGATACTTCAAAAATCGAAGCTTTGGGGATGAAGTTCGGCGGAACCGCCATCTTGGAATCGACGATCCGTCAGATACTTGGTCTTGGTCAAGATTCATGAGCTTTCTTGAAACCGTTCGTTTTGATGATCCGCTACTGAACCTGGCAATGGTGCTGGTTTGCGGGATCGTCGGCGGTGAGATCTGTGGGCTGCTGCGTTTACCAAAGGTGACCGGTTGGATTGGTACCGGGATTCTGCTGCGGGCGATGTCGTTGCCTGGACTCGATGGCGAAGCGCTGCAGCGTTTTACGCCGTTCATGAATTTTGTGCTGGGCTACATTGCCTTCACCGTCGGCGCGGCACTTTACTTTGCCAACCTGCGTAACGCGGGGAAACGATTGTCGCTGCTGTTGTTGGGCGAAGCGATCGTGACGCCAATCGTTGTCGGTTTGTTGTTGATTTACGTCGGTGGAATGGAGATGAGGCCCGCGATTTTGTTGGCAGCCATCGCGATCGCCGGAGCACCGGGGACGACCGTATTGGTTGTTCAGGAAGCACGCGCACGCGGTATCTTGACGTCCACGCTGATCGCAGCGGTCGCGTTGATTGACATGGTCGCCGTTGGCATGTTTGTGTTTGTGTCTTCATTCTTGCACGTTGACAACAATTTTTTCGAGGCGCTCGGGTACGTTGGGTTTCAAGTCGGAACCAGCTTTGTCATCGGAGCTTCCTGTGCCTCCTTGGCATTGGTGCTGAATCGAACGATCGCAGGGCCCGCGTTCTTAGGTCCGCTGATGGTGGCTGTGATTTTGGGGTCTTGGGGAGCCGCCGTCGGTTTCGGAGTTTCGGGGATTCTTGCCTGTTCCTTCGCGGGCATCACGGTCACCAATTTGAGGCATGAAACGGTCCGCAGTGCCGAGGCGTACTTGCACAACATTGGTGGCGTTCTGTTTGCATTGTTCTTCACATTGGCGGGGATGCGATTGGACTTCAGCCAAGTTCCTGCCGCTTTTTCGCTAGTCGTTCTGTACTTTTTTGCACGACTTAGCGGCAAGTATTTGAGTGCGTTTACGGCGTTGGGCGTGGCGGGTGTGCCGAGTCGTGTTCGCAACTACTTTGGGCTCGCACTTTTGCCACACGGCGGCGTGGCGGTGGGATTAATTTTGTTGGTTCAATCTGAGCCACACCTTCAAGGTGTCCAGGAAATTGTGACGACCGTGGGTTTGGCGGCGCTCGCGATCAATCAATTGCTTGGGCCAAGCGCAGCACGAATCGCCCTGACTCGTGTTGGCGAAGATCACAAGGATCGGCCAAGGCTGCTCGACTTTTTGCAAGAGCAAAGAATTGTGGTCGACCTGAAAGGCAATTCACGAGAAGAGGTGATCAAATCGCTTGCCAATCATTTGTATGCAACCACAAAGTTGCCGGTTCCACAAAAACAGTTTGTTGAGATGGTGATGGAACGTGAAGCAGAAGTGACCACCTGCATGGGCGAAGGCCTAATGATTCCGCACACGATTTTGAAAGAAGGCGAAGAGGTCAAAGGCGTGCTTGGAATTAGTACCGAAGGTTTGGATCTGAAAGCGCCCGACAATCGGCCTGTTCATGCGGTGCTGTTGTTGGCCACACCCGAATCCGAGCGAAGCCGTCACCTGGAAGTGTTGGCTGCATTCGCAACCGCGATCACACGCGACGTCAATCTGCGAGAACAACTTTACCACGCCCGCAGCGCCGCGCACGCCTACAACATTCTGCACGCCGATGACACCGCCGAGTTGAATTACTTCCTCGAAGATGTGATGGAACGGACTCGGGATTAGCGAGGCAGAAAAAAGTTAAGCCGATGATATCTGATTGATCTATTTGATTGAGACTGGTGTCGTGTCTATCCTGTTAGGAACGTGCGACTTTTCATAGTCGCCTTTCGCTCGGCGAAAGCAGCGGATTCGCTACTTTCGCGGAACGAAAGACAATACGAATTCCCCGCTCGTTGCTTAGTTATTCGTGTTGCTTCTGTGATAACGTGTTTGAGCAAGCTGACTGGTATCTAAAGCACTCCGACAACATGCCAACGTTAACTCTGCCGACAGAGTTTTCAAATTGTGATGGATCCAACTCATGCAGTATGCCAACGTTTCACGACGCCATTTTCTACAAGCATCCGCCCTTGGTCTCGCCATCACCGGCGTAGCCCATGCCGCACCTAGCCGTCGAAAAACCGCATCAAAGAAAGGGTGCTGCTTTGTTGCACGCGAAAACTCACCTTGGCTTGAGTACACCAAAGCTTTGAAACCAGATTGGCTCTACACCTGGGGCAGCGTTCTGCCCGAGGGGTTACCCGAAGACATCGAGTTCTGCCCGATGGTTTGGGGCGGTGGCAAAAAAGAAAAAGTAAAGGCGAGGCTTGAAAAGATTGCGGCGCTGGTCAAGAAAGACCAAGTTAAATATCTGTTGGGATTTAACGAGCCTGATAAGAAAGATCAAAGCAACATGACCGTCGATCAGGCTTTGGATTTGTGGCCGTTGTTGATGGATTTGAATGTTCCGTTGGTGAGTCCATCCTGTGCCCACCCGGATCGTGAGTGGATGTTGGATTTTATGAAGGGTGTCCAGCGTCGGGATCTCCGCGTTGATTACATCGGCGCACACTCCTACGGCGGTCTCAATCCACAGGCGTTGGTGCGGCGGATGGAGAAAGTCGCCCGTACTTTCCGTCGGCCAGTTTGGATCACCGAGTTTGCTGTCGCAGACTGGAAAGCCAAAACTCTAAAACAGAATAAGCACTCGCCACAAAAGATAGCCAGGTTCATGCAAAACGTGATTCCGGCTCTCAACGCATCCCCCTACATTGCCCGATACGCATGGTTTTCCGGTCAACCAAACCACAAAGCACTGGGCAATTCAGCCCTATTTGACACCCGCGGAAACCTGACACCCCTGGGACGTCTTTACGCCCAAGCGTGATCCATTTTGGATAGGTTTTTGATCGATTGTTCGACACTTCTCGGTGAACGCAACCAATTACCTCCGCCGCGCAGCGGGTGAGGTCGAAATTTCACGGCTTGTCGATTAAATCAATACTCGAAAGGCAATGGTGAGCCGCTGGCCGTAAGGCCTCGGGCAATGCGGTAGGCCCGGCCGCTCACGCGTCGCGGCTCACGTGAGGTCGGACCTTTCAGTGGCCGGGATGGGGGCGAGCGTTGCCGAGCCCTCTCCCTCGCTTTGGCTCGACCTCTCCCGAGGGGCGGGAGAGGTGGGATCCAACGCCGTGAAGGGTTTTGGTCCGGGAAAACACGTGTTAGGAACGTGCGGGTAATAAGTGTCGCATTTCGCAGCGGACGTCGTATTAATTACTGCCGGATTCGTGTCGTCACTCATCCCGGAGGGAAGTCGAACAAATAAATGCAAATTGTCGTTGATCGATCCGCGATCATAACGCTGGTGAATAGTCCCGGCGGGACGGAAGCTCTCTGCCGGGGATGTAAATCCCCGGATGGCAGCGTTATATCTCATTAATTCTCTTGCTCGGTTTCGCGGCGTAGCCGCGAAAC
>NZ_LWSK01000101.1 GCF_001642955.1 Rubripirellula obstinata
CGAAACCGAGCCAGAGAATTGGTTACGGAGAAAAAGCGAGAGATAACGCTGCCATCCGGGGATTTACATCCCCGGCAAAGAGCTTCCGTCCCTCCCGGGACTATTCACCAACGTTATGATCGCAGATCGATCAACGACAATTTGCATTGATTTGTTCGACTTCCCTCGGGATAAGTGACGACACCAATCCGGCAGTAATTAAGACGACGTTCCCTGAGTTCCAGTTGAGAAAGGCGACATTTATTCCCCGCTCGTTCCTAAGAACCTGTTCCTGCCGCATTCCCATCCACGCCAACATGCCAACACGACCTCGCTCTCTTTCTGCGAAACGGCGGCGAGTTTTCATTTCGATGGCAATTGCGTTGGGCGTGATTGCTTCGTTGGCACTCGGCGAAGTCGCACTGAGGCTTTATTTGGCGAGTCGTGGATGGACGGCAAATTGCTACGTCACCAGCCTAGCCTTGGTGACCTCCGATGCAGACGCTGGCTATACGCTACGAAAAAACGTGGAGGTCAAATCGTCGGGTTATCACATCAAACTGAATTCGATGGGACTGCGTGGTCCCGAGGTTTCTAAAACGAACAGTGATGACAAAGTACGAATTGCCGTGATGGGCGGTTCCAGCGTGTTTGGTTACCTGGTCCCCGAAGGCGAAGATTCTTGCCGAGTGATGGAGGAAGCTTTGCAGCAAGTCGGTTTCGATGCGGAAGTGATTAACGGCGGGGTGAACGGGTACAACATCACGCAGTGCCGACACCGCTACGAAAAAGTGATCGCGCCGCTTCGTCCCGACATTGTCATCCTCTACCTGGGTTGGAACGACACGGGTTTCCTGATTACTGACACCAAGCAAAGTGAACTGCAACGAACTCCGCCCGCTCCATCATGGATCAAGCGAACACTCGCTCGCAGTACGCTGTACGGTTTCTTGCGCTTCCGTTTGTTCCCAAATCCTTCGCCCGTTTTCGCTCCACCTCAATCGCCCAATTCCAGAGTAACCAAGGATGGCGGGGAAGCATTTCGGCGTGACTACATCGCACTGATTGAATCCGTCAAAGCATCCGGAGCGGTGCCAGTGATCTCGACTCAACTGATGGCGTCCAGCCAGCACTGCGAAGGCTTGGAATCGTTTCTTGGCGATGCACCAGAGCAGATCGCGGCCAACCAAGCGATCGGCCAATGGGTTGCCAACACGGTGCGACAATTGGCGATTGAACACGACCTGTTGTTGATCGATTGCAACCAAATCATCCCCTGCAACAAAACCACGCTCGGCGACCCGATCCACCTGACGCAAGAAGGACACCGCCAAGTCGCCCAGGCTTGGCTGCAGGGAATCAAGCCGCTGTTGGATAGGTCTGGTTTGAATGATGCCAACCCGATAGCAATTGTTGAGGATATCCAGTGACGTTGATTTTAGGCATTTCCGCTTTCTATCACGATTCCGCGGTGGCGTTGATTCGTGATGGTGAAGTGATCGCGGCAGCGAGTGAAGAACGGTTCACTCGCAAAAAACACGACGAAGCGTTTCCAATGCGAGCGATGCATCAATGTCTTGAAATGGCGAATGCGAACGCCGGCGATCTTGATTACGTCGGATTCTACGAGAAGCCATTGTTGAAGTTTGATCGGTTGCTTGAAACCTATTTGGCTTATGCACCGCGAGGTTACGGAAGTTTCTTTCGCGCGATGCCATCTTGGCTGCAAACCAAGCTTCATTTGCCACGTGAACTTCGGAAGCATTTGGGCGACGACTACAAACGTCGGATCGTTTTCTGCGAACACCATGAATCCCATGCGGCTAGTGCGTTTTTCCCAAGCCCGTTTGATGAGGCGGCGATTTTAACCGTCGATGGCGTTGGGGAATGGGCGACTACCAGTTGGGGCATCGGCAATAGGAATCAAATTTCGCTGAAGCACGAAATTCGTTTTCCCCATTCACTCGGGCTGCTCTATTCAGCGTTCACATACTTTTGCGGTTTTCGAGTCAATTCGGGTGAATACAAGCTGATGGGTTTGGCACCTTATGGCGAGCCCCGGTTTGCCGATTTGATTCGTGAGCATTTGATCGAACTTCATGACGATGGTAGTTACCGATTAAACATGGACTACTTTTCGTACTGTCATAAGCTGCGGATGACCGACGGAAAGTTGGAACGGTTGCTCGGCGTCAAGCGACGAAAACCGGAGCAAAAGATTCGCGAAGTCGATATGGATATCGCCGCAAGTATTCAGCGTGTGACAGAAGACGTTGTGCTGGCCATGGCGAACCACATTCATCAGCAAACCAAACTGGATTCTCTCTGCATGGCGGGCGGCGTTGCACTGAATTGTGTGGCTAACGGTCGGTTGTTGCGTGAGGGCCCGTTCAAAAATATTTGGGTGCAACCGGCGGCAGGTGACGCGGGCGGTGCCTTGGGAGTCGCCTGGTTGATTTGGCATCAACTGCTAGGCAATTCACGCGACGCGAATCCCGCGGACGCGCAATCCGGATCGCTGCTAGGCCCAATCACAGATCGCGATTTGGATTTGCGAGAGCTGCGTGACCAGGGTGCCGTGATGCAGCATTTGCCGATCCAAGATGAACTGGATGCTAAGGTGGCATCGTTATTGGCTGAGGAAAATGTGGTCGGTTGGGTGCAGGGCCCGATGGAGTTTGGGCCGCGTTCACTGGGCAGCCGCAGCATTCTTGGTGATCCGCGAAGTGATAAGATGCAGTCGGTGATGAATCTGAAGATCAAGTATCGCGAGTCGTTTCGTCCGTTTGCACCCAGCATTCTGGAAGAGCACTGCGGCGACTATTTTGAAATTCCAGACGGGACTTCCAGCAGCCCGTACATGTTATTCACGTTTGATGTTCAGCAGCACCGCCGAAAACCGGTGGACACATCTGTCCCACCCGGCATTCAACGCGTGCAGCAATCGCGAAGCGACCTGCCAGCGATCACACATCTGGACTACTCAGCTCGCGTGCAAACCGTTAGCCGGTCGCGTCATCCGCGCTTTCATTCGCTGTTAACAAAGTTCTATGACAAAACGGGTTGTCCCGCGGTCATCAACACCAGCTTTAATGTCCGCGGTGAACCAATCGTCTGCTCGGCAGCGGACGCGTATCGATGTTTCATGGCAACCGAAATGGATGCACTGGTCGTTGGCGAATACCTGATGTTGAAAAAAGAACAGCCTGAATCGGCGCGGCGGTCGAGCGAGCAATACCTAACGCAACTGGATCCTGATTGATGACATTACTGGACACTCAATCGGCTCCATCGGCATCGATGCGGCGGTGGTTTGGATTGTCGCTGATGTTAGTGCTGATGATCTTTGCGTACTTGCTTCGGCAAAGTGCCACGGGGCTTGCCATCGCTCTTTCGGTGACCAGCGTCGCGATCGCGGTTGCGTATTATTTGCTTCCGACGACGCAGCCATTTGTGATACGCACTTGGCAACGTCTGACGTACCCGATCGCTTGGTTGGTCAGCCATGTGTTGCTGGGCGGCGTGTTCTTTGCGATCTTACTACCGATGGCGATCATCGCTCGAGCGTTAGGATACGATCCGCTGCGGTTGAAACACCATGGCGAATCAAGCAACTGGATTGCACGTCGGGATCAGGACGGTCCATCACGTTACTTCAAGCAGTTTTAATTGAGGCCGATACGATGAGCGAATCTGACGACTCAGCGCGAACGGAATTTGAGCAGCAAGCGGAGCAAGCCGAACTTGGCTTTGTCAGCGAGTTTGTGCTGTTCCTGCGAGAGAATAAGAAATGGTGGCTGTTGCCATTGGTCGGTGCATTGTTGTCAATCGGACTGGTCAGCATCCTGGCCGGCAGCGGTGCGGCCCCGTTCATCTACACGCTGTTTTAGGACTGTGTTTAACAGTAGCGGTGGTTCTAATTTCGGCTTGGGGCCAGCAGTAATTGGGCCGAAAGCGTCACCAGCATTGGATATCAGCCTGGATCTTTTAGATTCCCCGCTCTTTACAACGCACCGGGGAACCGGGACACTATTTGGTTAATTGATTGAAACACAACCTTTCCTGCCTTCTGGCTCAGCGGCCCGTGGTGGTTGGAAAGGTTTTCTTTTTAATCTCGCTCACAAACGTCTCTCCAACGAGAAAACAAAGGACTGGTGCCATGGCTGATTCGGTACCCATGACTCGCGCGGGCTACAACAAGATCAAGGCCCAGATCGATAAGCTCGAAAACGAAGACATGCCGGCGATCACAACCAAGATCGCTGAAGCGCGTGAGGAAGGTGACTTGAAAGAGAACGCCGAATATCACGCTCAGCGAGAAAACCAGGGCATGGTGATGGCGAAGATCGGCGAGCTGAAAGACAAGATCGCTCGAGCCACCATCGTTGACACTTCGACGCTGCCCAAGGACGAAGTTGTCTTCGGCTGCACGGTCACGGTAGAAGACATGGCGTACAACGATGAGGAAGAGTTCACGTTGGTCGGTGCTGGCGAAGAAGACTACGACTCGGGAAAGATTTTGGTGACCAGTCCGTTTGGCCAAGGTTTGGTCGGCAAGAAAGTTGGCGAGATTGCTGAGGTCGAAGTTCCCGCCGGAAAGTTGAAGTTCAAAATTTTGAAAATTGAATTCCGTGACTGAATCGAATCAAGAATCGACCGGCGAAAACATCGGTACTGATGAAGTCGCTGAAAATATCTCCGAAGAAGCGATCGACAACGGCCCCGGATGCATGCCCGCCGTCATGGCGGCGACGGTCCTGATGGGCATCATGATGTTCATCTTCTGTGCGTTCTCAACTTGGGTGCTGTATCAGAAGCGGACCGAGTTGGCGATGCGAACGCTGACCGATGCGTACTTGCCCGAACTGGAACAGAGTCTGTTGGAACCGGAATCCAAGACCGCTGTGATGGAAGCCGTCGAAGAATTGGCCGCCGACATGGAACGTGGCAAGTTGGAAGATTGGCAATCCGCCGGCGTGATGCAGCGGTTGCAGCGGTTGCCGGTTTTGCAGTGGGGAGACCTGCAGGCGGTCGAATCGCTGATCGAAAAATCGGGCACCGAAGAACAGCAGGCCAGTGCAAAACTGCAGTTTGACCGGCTTCGTTTGGCGGTCGCCAACGGCCGAGCGACTTCGTTTGATTTCGTCGAAGTTCTGTCGCCCGTCCAAAAAAAGGATCCCACCGTCGCCAGCGGTTTTCGGCTGATCCAGCCGCTGGATCTGGAATTGTCGCTGGGCGTGATCAAGCGAGCCGAGTTGGTGGCCGACCGCGAAAAGATCTCGTCCAACCCGGACGAGGTCACTGCTGTGAGCATTGAATCGATCCTGCGGGCCGAGATTCAAGAAGGAATCAGCGAAGGCAGTTACTAGCGGGCCGTTTGGACTGTTCAAACCTGGGCGGTGCGCTACAGTAACGCCAAAGCGGATTTCCAGAATCGATGTAGGCCGGAACAAGCAAAGCGAAGTTCCGGCAATTGCATGGTGTTCCCACTGCCGGAACTGCGTTTCGCTTGTTCCGGCCTACGCCACTTTCCTGTTATTTTCTAGTTGAGCCATTCCATCCAGTGTCAAAACGCAAAGTAGTCATCGTCGGTGCTGGTCCCGGCGGATTGGCAACCGCCATGCAGTTAGCTCATGCCGGTTGCGACGTGACCATCATCGAACGACGCGACCGCGTTGGTGGCCGAACGTCAGCGATCGAAAAAGATGGATTTCGCTTCGATTGCGGCCCAACATTTTTTCTGTATCCACGGGTGCTCGGCGAGATCTTTGAATCGGTGGGAAAAACGCTGGCCGAAGAAGTGCCGATGCACCGGTTGGATCCTCAGTATCGATTGACGTTTGGCAACCAGGATCCATCGAACATCGCCAAGCTAGACTGTTCGGCTGACATGGACGCGATGGATCGGCAGATCGCCGACTTTTCGCCCTCGGACGTTGGGGCACTGCGTCGCTACATGGACGACAATCGAAAGAAGCTGGAAAAGTTTCGGCCCATTTTAGAATCGCCATTCTCGTCGCCATTGGATCTGATTCGTCCATCGATGTTGGCGGCCGCAAAACATTTGCACCCGATGCGTTCGCTTGGCAAAGAGTTGGAACGCTATTTCGACGACCCGCGTTTGGTGATCGCGTTCGCGTTCCAGTCCAAGTATCTGGGGATGTCGCCGTTTCAGTGTCCGAGTCTGTTTAGCATTCTGTCGTTCTTGGAATATGAGTACGGTGTTTGGCATCCCGAGGGTGGATGCAGTCGGGTCAGCGAACGGATGGGAGAGATCGCCGAATCGATGGGCGTCAAAATCTTGCTGAACCAATCCGTCAGTTCGGTCGAAATGCAAGGCAAGAAAGTGGTGGCGTTGCACACCGATGAAGAACGGTTCGATGCCGATGCCTTTGTGGTCAACGCCGACTTTGCAGATTGGATGACGAAGACGATTCCGAACGAAAATCGTAAACGTTGGAGCGACGAAAAGCTCGCCCAAAAACGGTATTCCTGCAGCACCTACATGTTGTACTTGGGCATCGAAGGAATTTACGAAGACCTTCCTCACCACAACATTCACATCTCAGAAAAGTACGAGCAGAACCTTCGCGAGATCGAAGTCGAGAAAGTGCTGAGCGAAGACCCGTCGTTCTACGTTCAAAACGCCAGCGTCACCGACGTTTCGCTCGCCCCCGAAGGACACAGTTCGATCTATGTCCTGGTTCCCGTGCCACACGAAAGCGAAAACGTTGACTGGAATGTTGAGTCCGATCCGTTCCGCGAGAAAACACTCGACCGACTTTCGGCGATCGGGCTTGGCGACATCCGTGATCGGATCAAAGTCGAACATCGCATCACGCCTGATGATTGGCAGAGTGATTATGCGATTTATCGCGGTGCAACATTCAACCTGGCACACAACCTTGGCCAGATGCTGCACAACCGGCCTCGCAACCGCTTTGAAGAACTCGACAGCGTCTACCTGGTCGGCGGTGGAACTCATCCCGGATCAGGTTTGCCAGTAATTTACGAATCCAGCCGCATCACGTCCCGCTTACTCCTAAAAGACCTCGGCATGTCCACGGACTTCATCGAAGAAGGAACCAAGATGGACGTCGAAGGTTTCGAAACGCCCACGTACGCATAACGGCCTACTCTTCCCTATCGTTTAACCGCGTTGGGCATCGCCCCGCGCGTCGTGCGGTCCCCGAACGCGCGGGGCGATGCCCACGCGGTTAAACAGTTTAGAACCCCTTCACGGCGTTACCCACGCGGCAGCTACCGAAGCCCCGGATGGGGCGAAAGCACGGTGCCGTGGGTCTTGACCCACGGAATCAAACGCAGAAAAAACCGAAGCCCCGGATGGGGCGAAAGCAACGTAGGCCGTAGCGAGCCTTAGCGAGTTACGGCAATTTGCGCAACGCCGTAACTCGCTATGGCTCGCTACGGCCTACGTTCATGGATCGCTAGAAGCTGACAACGACACATTTTCATCAGCCCAGGCGATGCCCGCGCGGTTAAACAGTTAGGGAACTAGCAAGGTTCGACGCCTTCCTGCGAACCAAACGATCGCCATGCCTGCGACTGCGATCGTTGTGGCGATCGCGATCCAGTGCGGCGGCAGGTGGGTTTGGTTGTCGAAGTCGGCACCTATGAATTCTAGTTGTTTGTAATAGTGACCGACCATTTCTAGCAGCCCGTTGTGGACAAAGTGCATTGCCATTCCGGGAATCACGCTGCCTGTTCGATACGCGATCACTCCCAAGATAAGGCCTAGCAAAAACGTGGGCACGAATCGCTCGATTAGCAATGCGTTTCCGGTCAGCACGTGGAACAATCCAAACAGAAAACTGGTTAACAGGATCGTTCGCAGCGGCGACATCACTCGCAGCACCGCAGAAAACAAAAACCCGCGAAAGCAGAGCTCCTCAATCACCGCCGGCGTCACCGCCAGAGTTAGCAACAGCACCCACGGCGGGATGATCTGCCAGGCTTCCAACATTTTTCGGGTGTCCGCGATCCGTTTTTCACTCAGCCCACCGATCCCCAACGCGTCCGCGATCACGAACGCCTCGTGCGCGACAGCCCACGCCCCCAGGCCGACAATCGTTGCGCCGACGATAGCCAGCACCCCAGGTCGATGGAGTCGATAAGTCGATAGTAATCGACTGCGACCAAGCCATGTCGCCAATAGCGGAATCAAACCGAAGACCAGGATCAATGTGGTTGCCGATAACCACATGCTGCGGCTCTGCAACGCGACGGCGGAATCGAGCGGCAAGTCGTCCAGGCTGCCCAGCATGATTGATCGCATGCCGCTTAGATATTTCATCAAGACGTTGGAGCAAACGAAATAGATCGGCACCAACAACGCCAACACCATCGCGGCAGTTTGCGGTGTCGGCACGGCGGTCCATCGCTTGGGCCGTTTCAGTAGCGATGCGAATGATTGATCACTGGTGCGAGTCACCGCGTCGCTGCCAAAGAGATGCGCAGCAATCGACAGAGCAGCCGCTGCGTAACCGATGGTACTGATCACCGCCATGGTTGCCGCCGCCGGGACCACGGTTCCTGAAAGGACTTCACGAGCCAGCATGACGATGTTGATCAGCGGCGCGACCGCTAGCGGGCCTGATAACTTGACGCCCGGCAACAGCGAAAGCATGCCGGGTGCCAGCGACAGCAGCATGACGGGGATCAAGTAAGCCTGTGCCTCCTTGAACGATCTCGCGAAACTGGTCAGCGACAAAAGCACCGCCGAAAAGAAGCCGCTGAAAAGAACCAGCAAGCCCAGAATCTGTAGCACTTGCAGCCACGGGAACACATCGCTGCCGGTCAGCAGCGGCAAAAGCCCGCCCAGCCAAAGCGTCGTAAACATCGCCGCCAAGTTTGCAATCGCCGTTAGCATCGCAATCACGACAACGGCAAAGTACTTCGCCAACAGGACTTGAAAACGCGGTACCGGCGATGCCATCAACGCCTCCATCGTCCCCCGTTCACGCTCGCCCGCCGTCAAGTCAATTGCTGGATAAACGGCACCGGTGATGGTCATCAGCACTAACACCAACGGCACAATGGTCGCCAAGATCGGTTCGTTCTGCTCTTCGCCTTCGTCAACGATTTCAAACTCGGGTGCAACGACCTGTGGCGCAGCTTTTTCTAGCTGGCTTAGCTGATACCACTGCAACCGTTCGACAAAAATTCGCCGGGCGTTCTGACTCCGCAAGTCACCGCGAAACGCGTACAAGCGATAGGATTTTGGGTCACCTTCGGATTCAATGCCGACATCAATTGTGCCTCGCGAAATTGAATCGGACACAGTGGTAGGTTTTCCATCCAGCGTATCGCTGGTGTTGAACAGTTCAAACTCGGCCATTTGACCGCCTGCCGATTTCAGAACTTCCTCCGGCGGCGTGCTATCGGGCGACTGCAAGATCTCCTGAACCCAACGCCCGTCGGCCTCGTTTTCGACGCCGATCTTGTAAGGAACCGCTTCCGCATCGCTGGTCAATAAATAGCGATTCATCGCCATGCTTAGCAGCGGATAGACCAACAACGGCATCATCAACAGCGTGATGATGGTGCGTCGATCGCGACTGGTTTCCTTGAGTTCTTTATGACTCAGTCGCCAAAGTCTCATGCGTTCTCTTTCATCAGGTCAACAAACATTTCAACCAGGTGTTCGCGGCCGGTTGCCTCTTTCAAGTCAGTCATCGTACCCGCGTGCTGCAGTTTGCCGCGATGCAGCAAGCCAAATCGATCACAAAGCCGTTGAGCTTCGTCCAATCGGTGAGTGCAGACAATCACCGCCTTGCCCACGTCTCGCAAATGTTTGATGTAGTCAAAAATCGTTTGGACACCGACAACATCAAGACCACGCGTCGGTTCATCCAGCAGCATGACAGGCGGATCATGAATCAGGCCTCTAACCAACGTCACGCGTTGGCGTTGTCCGGTGCTAAGCGTGCCTGCTCGCCGATCCAAAAACGGTTCGATGCCCATCAGTGTCGCCAAGTCTTCGCACCGCTGGGCCGCCACCGACGGGGCAACCCCGTACAGGTCGCCAAAGTACAGCAGCATTTCTCGGACGCTAAGCCAGGGATAGACGCCATCGCTGGCCGAAACAAAACCGAGTCGCGATTTGACGCCGATCGGATCAGATTCAGTACGCACGCCATCGACTTCCGCGAACCCAGCGTCGGGTTCCAGCAACCCCAGGACCATTCGCAGCGTCGTCGTTTTGCCAGCCCCATTTGGACCTAGCAATCCGTACACTTCACCAGGTTGAACCTGAAACGAAAGGTCGTCCACGGCACGCACTTCGGCATCGTCCGTCGAAAACGTTTTTGTCAGCGACTGGACGGTTAGCATGGCGATCGCGGGATTAGATTTGGAAATGTTCTAGGTGTACGAGAGATCGTTCGAGTTAGTTCGCATAACCAAGTGCGGCAGTTTGTCGGGGGCGCGAAGCTTTTCACCTCCCCCGCGCAGCGGGCGAAGTTCGGAGGTTCGGCGGGGGAATCGCCCAACGCCGTATAGGGTTTGTTGATTGTTTAACCGCGTGGGCATCGCCCTTAGGTTTACCCACATCTTCTGAGCTCTTCGAGGGCATCAGCTCCCGCAACCATGGCCTGCAGGTCGGCCCAACCTCGCCAGATGGTGATCCAGCCCGGTGGCGAATCGCGTCTGCGATTTTGGTGCCCGCCCAAACGCGCCAACGCATAGTAGAAATCATGGATCGACCAGTCAGCTTTGAGCTGCTTGTGTCGCCAAGCACAGAGCATCGTGACGTACTGCTCACAAAAGATCGAACAAGCCGGCTGTGTCTTCGCACCACGTTGTCGGCTCATGTCACGCATCTGCAGCAGTTTTAAAGCCACCACCGAAAGCAAGGCGATCGCCGGCTGAAGACGCGATGAACATGTGAACTGAGGACTTTCAATCTGGCAGCCTGTCTTCTTGGCTTTGTGAAATTCTTCAACGATCCAACGTTTCTCGTACCAGCCGACGACGCGATACGCCGCCTCAAAATCCGATACCACCTCGTTGGTGATCAGAAACCATTCCAAGCGATCTTCGCCCTCGGGAGGATCGACTTCCCAAACCCGAACGACCCACACCTTCACCGGATCGGTTCCGTAATTACCACGTTTCAAATTCGGTGGATGAATCATCACCGGTGCGTAAGCGACAGCCATGTTGGCCGTTCGAGCACGACGCTTGGACTTCTTAGGACTTTGCCCTTTCTTTCGGGCCTTCTTCTTTTTGACACAACTGGTCACGCTGAGCTCCCAAGTTCCGGCCACCGGCAGGCTGCGAGCGTAGGTCCTCAGATGACCGTTGTGAGCTTCGTCCTGGTCATCGTGACCGATGGTGATCTTGCGATCGTAACAGGCTCGAAGCACAAACCGACGTCCGCTGTGTACTTCTTTGTCAATGAACTCGAAGGTGTCGGCTCCCTGGTCACAGACGTCGACCAACTTTCGTGTCGCCGGAAGACGCGAAGTGCCTCGCAGCCAAAGCAGGCTCTCGCGAGATTCACGCTGGCGTTTTTGAGCCACCGTTTCGTTCTCGGGCACATCGACTCGGCAGTGCAAAATCTGGTCGACCAAACCAAACACACGCCCGGTTCTCGAGTTCACCGCCAATGAATTCTGGACCAGGTATCCTCGCCGCGAGCCGTTACCGATACTGCCGAGTTCCCCGTGCATCGATTCGTGAGTCTCGAAGTCCAGCTCGGTAGAATCGTGCAAGACCAACACCGGTGAATTGCAATCGTCGATTGACTCAAACGTTGCGTTTCGGTGTGAATCAAGGATCGCCTGATGAGTGACTTCCGGCCGGTTCATCAATCGGTAGAACGCTTTGAGGTCACTGGGTTGATTGAGCTTGTGTGGTAGCGATCCTCCGGGCCGGCGTGCCATCTGATCAGCAATCTTGACCAGTCGTTCGGTGCGTCGCCGATCACCCAACTGTGCGTCGCCAAAATGAGTCTTCCCAAAGGTTGTTTTCGTTCCATCCATGCCGGGTCCCCGTGTTGTTGCAAAGCTAGCGCACACTCGTCGCTCTGCAATTCAACCGCAGGCATCCGCCCTGGCAAGCCTTTGATTAGTTTCACAAAGCTCACAAAGTGTTCGTTGATGCCCCCGCTCTCAATGAAATCGGTGGAGAAATGGAAAACAGCAACTCCTTAGTTCCACGCTACAATTCAACCAGACACCACGAGGACACGATGCGTCCAATGTGGGTAAACCTAAGGCATCGCCCCGCGCGTCGTGCGGCCCCAACCGCGCGGGGCGATGCCCACGCGGCTAAACGAAACAATCGGTTTTTACTTCACGGCGTTGGGTGACGTTGCTCAGAAACCCTCTCCCTCGCTTTGGCTGCACCTCTTCCAAAGCGAGAAGTGAGATAGTTGTTAGAACGATCAAGCTTCGGCCGGTTTCTCATCTGGTTTGTACACCTGACGAACGGTTCGCTCTTCGATTTCCTTCTTCAGCCGCGCGATTGCTTCCGCGGTTGGCATCGACCCTAGGTCGCCGTCGATTCGGTCTCGCAATGCCACCTGACCGGCTTCGGCTTCCTTGGGGCCAACGACGGCCATGTAATTGACCAAGTCCAATTGAGCGTTGCGGATCTTTGCTTGAACTTTGCCGCCGGTGTTGTCGACCGTGGCTTTCAAACCGGCGTCCGTTAATTGCTCGGCAACGGCAACCGCATAATCAAGTGACTTGTCGCTAAGAGGCAGAACGCGAACTTGTTCAGGCGACAACCACAGCGGAAACGCGCCGGCAAAATGCTCGATCAGCATTCCCGTGAATCGTTCCAACGATCCAAACGGGGCTCGGTGAATCATCACGGGGCGGTGGGCACTGTTGTCGTTGCCGTTGTATTCCAACTTGAAACGTTCGGGCAGATTGTAATCCAATTGGACTGTTCCCAATTGCCACGATCGACCGATGCAATCGCGAATCATAAAATCAGCTTTGGGACCATAGAACGCGGCCTCGCCTTCCTCTTCGACAAAGTTCAAACCGGATTGCTCCAGCACACCGCGCAGGGAGCTTTCGGCTTGGTCCCAGTTTTCTTCGCTGCCAACGTACTTGTCGCTCTTGGGATCACGCAGCGACAACTGGACTTGGTAATCATCCAGCCCAACCGACTTCAACACAAAGCTGGTCAGTTCGATCGTCGCCTGGAATTCTGCTTCGACCTGATCAGCGGTACAGAAAATGTGCGCATCATCCTGGGTGAACCCGCGAACTCGCAGCATGCCATTCAGTTCGCCCGTTTGTTCGTGACGGAACACGCTTCCAAATTCAAACAACCGCAATGGCAGTTGGCGATACGAACGTGGTTGAGCTTTAAAAATCTGGCAGTGGTGCGGGCAATTCATCGGACGCAGCAAGTAACGCTCGTGCAGCGATTGCCAATCATTCAGAACTTCGCGTTTGCGGTCCGCCGTTGCCGATGGTTTGTAATCGGGAAGCGTCACGCCGAAGACTTCTGCGGCCGCCATCAACTTGTCTTCGTCGTCGCCCGACAAAGTGCCTGCCCCGAGTCGTTCGCTCCAGGCGTCCAACAACCCGCCCACTTCGCTGCTAAACAGCGGCGCGAATTGACTGTCGCGGTAGTACGGAAAGTGGCCGCTGGTTTCATACATTTCGACGCGACCAATTTGCGGACTGTAAACGGGATCGTAACCGCGAGAGAGCAATTCTTTTCGCAGGAAGTCCTCCAGCGCCACGCGAACCCGCGCTCCCTTGGGCAACCACAGGCATAATCCTTGTCCAACATCGGGGCTGATTGAAAATAGGCCGTGTTGTTTGCCCAGCACACGATGGTCACGTCGTTTGGCTTCTTCGATTTGTTCCAGGTAGGCCTTCAATTCCTTCTTGTCAAAGAACGCGGTCCCATACAAGCGTTGCAGCGATCGCCCGGACACGTCGCCCTTCCAGTGCGAACCGGCAACGCTCATCATCTTGATCGCTTTGATCTTGCCGGCGTCGGGGATGTGGGGACCGCGACACAGGTCAACGAATTCGCCCTGGCGATAGAAGCTGAGCGTTTCCTGATCGGACAGTCCGGTTTCGATGTGTTCGACTTTAAGGTCTTGTTCCAAGTCTTGGCAAAGCTTGACCGCTTCATCGCGTGGTAGTGAGAATCGCTCGAACGGCTCTTTGGCTTTGATGATCTTTTTCATCTCAGCTTCGATCGCCGAGAAATCTTCTTCGCTGATCGTCTTGTCTAAATCAAAGTCGTAATAGAACCCGCCATCGGTTGTCGGCCCAAACGCCAACGAGACGCCTTTGTACAAACGCATGATCGCGCGAGCCATCACGTGGGCGGCGCTGTGACGAAGCACATCCAGAGCTTCCGCGTCGCGTGAGGTCAGCAGTTTCAGGTCAACCGGTCCGGTGCCTGTTGAAAGTTCGCCAAAGGATCGGAACGAGTCGACGATTTTGCCGTCAACTTCGGCCGCGATGACTCCGCGAGCCAAGCCTTCGCTGATGCCGCGAGCGATATCCATCGGCGTGGTTTCGGGGGCATGTGCGGCAGTCGTTCCATCGGGCAATCGGACTTCGATTTCAGTGCTCATCGCGTTTTCGCTTTTCCAAGGTTTTCGTTGGCACTCGCATACCGATGGCGAGTGCTGCTATTGATGCAAAGAATGAACACCATGGGGGGACAACGTCAATCCCGATCAAAAAGTGTAGCGGAGGTTGTCCCAACCTCCGACCGGCAAGCAAGCCCTGAATGTAGCGGAGGTTGTCCCAACCTCCGACCGGCAAGCAAGTCCTGAATGTAGCGGAGGTTGTCCCAACCTCCGACCGGCAAGCAAGCCCTGAATGTAGCGGAGGTTGTCCCAACCTCCGACCGGCAAGCAAGCCTTGAATGTAGCGGAGGTTGTCCCAACCTCCGACCGGCAAGCAACCCCTGAATGTAGCGGAGGTTGTCCCAACCTCCGACCGGCAGGCGAGTCGTGCGAGCTTGGGACAAGCTCGGCTACAATTGACTCTGTCTGCCAAATTGGAACAGGCCGCCCAACCGGCAATGTTTCTGAACTCGGCAAGTATCGCCCACTCGTTGCCGATTCACTCTTGTAGACAGCAATGGACCCCAAGTTGCTGTTCCTTCCCAGGCCGAGACGATGACGGCCAATGTGATGTCAATCGCAACCGAATTTTAATTAGGACGAAGCTTCGCTATGTCGATGTACCGCAATCGCTATTTTCTAGCAGGCATTTTGTTGATCCTTTTTGGGATCCAGTTTCGCATGATCGATTCGTTTGTTCTCAACGAGCCCACCACACGCATGTTGGCTCGTGTCACCAAGAGCACCCCGGTGGCGGACAACAGCACGATGACCAGCTTTATGATGTCGGTTCACCCCAGTCCGATGAAACGCGTCAAGCCACCAAGATGGCTCGGACTGGCAATGATCGCCGTTGGCACTGTCATCACTTGCCACGCAATTGTGATCCCAAGGCACCGTCACGATTGAGTCGCCGCGTCGGCGTTTGCCGCGCAAGCTCGATCGACCTGTTGATGCCGGTGTCCGGCGCCGCCCTGCAGTTTCCCTCCCCGCGACTCCCTCCCCGCGACCAGGGCGAAAGCAGCCTACGGACATCCGCTCAACTTGGTTGATCGCTTGCCAGCCCGCAACGCCGATGCCACCGATTGATCGGTCGTGTGTGGACCCCTCCCTCCCATCCACACACGGCCGATCCCCGCAAAATTAACGCATTCCTCCCCGATATTTTTCTCACGGAATTCATTGATGCTTTTATTGCCAATTATTCTTTGGTGGGCCAAGTCGCCGATGCGTTTTTCCGTTGGGCGATCGCGGCAACTGATCTGTTTGTTAAGCCTTTGGGCGATCACGGCAGCGGCACTTCCCGTGATTCAGAACGTCATCGCCAGCGAACCCGTTCTGTCGCCCCATGACGATGGCGATCACCCGGCTCGACATGTTATTCGAGAAGGAACAGCGATTCCGCCCACCGAAGGACGCGTCCTGATGCTTGGCCGTCGCTGGGCGTTTGTTCCTGATCAATCATCTCTGCTGCACCGCCAAATGAATGGCGAAAGCCCCAATGACGCCTCAGGTGCAAGGCTTGGTTTTCTGGACAAGTCGCTGAAAATTGTTAGCAAACCCAGCCTGGCCCAAACGCAAAGCAACAAGTTGAACAGAACATCTAGCAGTTATCGCAGCAACCGATTGATCGGACCTGTTTCCATGGTCAACTCACCCACCCGATTGGTTAGCACCAAGACATCGACCACTTTATCCGCCCCCACCGACAAGCACTCAGCCAAGTTGGGACAAATCATTTTGGCTGAAAACCTGATGCTTCAACGAATCGTTGCTTCCTTGCGAAGCGATGTTTCCGACGATCGCTGGATCCTGTCAGGAACAATCAACGAATTCTTCGGGGAAAACCGAATGGTCGTCTCAGCGGCGCAACGCGGAAGTGCTGAGTAAATTACTGCCGTTAGCATTTTGAAACCCGTCATAACCGTTCTACCGCCAACAGTCTGAGCGAGCCGGCGGTGACGCAAGAACTTGCGTTTTTCCGCCAATCTAAGTACCCTTTTTAAATCCTAAGATTCCTTGAATCAAAGAGCATGTATGAGTCAGGTTGAAGTGATGAGAGTTTCTCGGAAGGGCAGTGACACTGTCGTTTCGTTCTCATCGGACCATCTAAACCAGTTCGATTCGGCCAGACGCATTTTCCACGATTTTAGCGAGTTGATCGAAAATGGGCTCTGTCGCTCGCACCCGATAGATCACATCAATGTTGACTTCGGGCGTATCGATCGCATCAGTAGCGTTGGTTTAAATGGGCTGATTCAGATGAATTCCAAGAGCCGGAATCACGGCGTGCGTCTCGTTCTGACCGACGTGCCCAAAGCGGTTTTTGAAGTGTTTCAGTTGACGCGAATGGAGCGAATGTTTGAATTCGCTTCGACGACGTCAAACCCCGTCTCTTCGGTCTGACATTCACGCCGCTTTCTCGCTGAATTCACACTGCTTTCTAGCTGGGCAACCGTTGACAAATGACTGCGTTTAGCGGAGTCTATCGCAATGCAATTGCCCATCGTCACCGACTCTGCCGCTCCGGCCCGCAAGTCCACCACCGCTGAAATCAACCCCGACGGCCTTTCTGTTCAAGATGGACTGCGTGGTCGTTATGCGGTCATCTCACTAGGCTGCCCCAAAAACCTGGTCGACACCGAACAAATGCTCGGGCGATTGGACCAGGACGGTTACGCCATGGTCGATTCAGTCGATGCCGCGGATTTTGTGGTCGTCAATACTTGCGGCTTCATCGATTCAGCACGAGAAGAATCCTTCGGCGCGATCGACGAAATGTTGGCTCTGAAAAAACAAGGCAAAATTCGCAGCGTCGTTGTGACCGGATGTCTGGCCGAGCGTCAACAAGGCAAGTTGCTGGAAGCCCGTCCCGAAATCGACGCAATGATCGGTGTCTTTGGTCGGAACGAAATTGTTTCAGTCATCGATCGCTTGCAAGCCGGCGTCGAAGAGCAAGAAAAGATCTTCCGCCCGGCTCCGATCCGGCCTCTTTCCGATGCCGTTCGCCGTGCCGTCACGCCGAGGCACTTTGCTTATCTGAAAATCAGCGAAGGTTGCGACCGACTTTGCACGTTCTGCGCGATTCCAAAAATGCGAGGCAAGCATTACAGCAAGCCGATCGAGCAAGTTGTTGATGAAGCGAAACGCCTAGGCGATAGTGGCGTTCGTGAAGTCGTCGTCGTCGCCCAGGATACGACTTACTACGGCAAAGACATTTACGGGCAACCAAAGCTGACGGAATTGTTGACCGAGTTGGACAAAATCGATTCGATCGATTGGATTCGGCTGATGTACTTTTATCCGATGTACATCGATGATCGTTTGATCGACACGTTGGCCGGCAGCCAGCGGATTCTGCCGTATATCGACATGCCGCTGCAACACGCCAGCGATTTCATGTTGAAACGAATGGCTCGCAAGACAACGCGTTCTTTGCAGGAAGAAATTCTGGGCAACCTGCGTTCACGGATCGATAATCTGATCATGCGAACGACATTGATCTCCGGTTTTCCTGGCGAAACCGATGACGATCACAACCAGCTTTGTGATTTTGTTGCCAAGCAAAAGTTCGAGCATCTTGGCGTGTTTACTTATTCAGTCGAAGAAGACACACCGGCCGCGAAGTTGCCCAACCGAGTGCCCAGCGAAGTCGCACTGGCGCGGCAGGGCGAGATCATGCAGATTCAACAACAGATTGCTTTCGCTTGGAATCAATCGCGAGTCGGCAGCGTTGAAAAAGTCATCATCGACGCGCCGCTGGAAGGCCAAGACGGAGTTTGGATGGGACGCAGTCGCGGTGAAGCGCCTGAAATCGACGGAGCGGTCTATGTTTCTGGTGTCGATCCAGATTCCCCCATGAACGTCGGCGACTTGGTCGATTGCGAAATCGTCGCGGCAGACGGCTATGACTTAGTCGCCGCGCCGCTGAGCTAACGAACTCGCCCGGCGCTACGCAGAGGTTACGACTTCGCGAGCGCTCCCCACCTTGGCGGGCTCTAGTGGATCAGCGACAACAGAGGTTGTTGCACCACCATTTTTTGTTCACTAGGTGCGGCGATGACGATGACCACCACGATGACAGCCAACAAAACCTCTATCTACAACGTCCCCAACGCATTGACCAGCGCACGGTTTGCACTCGCAATCGCCGTGATGGTGTTGATCCCAATGCACGCCTACTTGGCGGCGATGATTCTGTTTCTGATCGCCGCATCCACGGATTGGATGGACGGGTATTGGGCACGCAAGTACGGACAAGTCACCAAGCTTGGCCGAATCTTTGATCCATTTGTTGATAAAATCATCATCTGCGGAACCTTCATCGCTCTGGTCGAAGTTACCGGAAGCGGTGTGGCGTCTTGGATGGCGACCATCATCGTTGCACGTGAATTACTGGTCACCAGTTTGCGTGGAATGATCGAAGGCAGCGGCGGCGACTTTTCCGCCAACCAATTGGGCAAATGGAAAATGGTCGTGCAGTGTGCCGCCGTGGTCGCGATCCTGCTTGGCTTGGTCTATCCATCGCTCAATTGGGTCGCATCAGCGGGCCAAGTGCTGTTGTGGGCCGCGATCTTGATCACGCTGTATTCAGGTTACGTCTACGTCGTCGCAGCCGCAAAGCTGATGCGAACCGACTCTTAATTTCCAAGGTTCGATCACGGTGCCTGAACAGACGACGTTCGCCATGCAGATCATCAGCGTCATGCTGGCCGGATTGGGAATCGCCAGCGCCGTCACGTGGGTACGGATTCTGATCAAACATGGATGGCGACTTGATGGATTGCTGCCGCAGCGACCAAGAAAGTTGCCGTTTTGGAATGCGGGCGACGCCTTGGTCATGTTTGGATTGATGCTGATCTTTACGGTAATCGTTCAAGCAGCTTTTTACTTCGCCGAACTAATCCCCAAGCCACCCGAACGAAATCCCAACGCCGAAATCTGGGCCAGCGTCACGTCGGGCGCGGCCGCGATGGCCGTCGTGTTGATGTGGATGCGAGTTCGCTGCAAAGACGCGTTCACGCAGCTCGGAATGCCGTTGGATCTGTCCGATATCGGACTCGGATTTAAAGCGTCATTGTTGATCTTGCCGCCGGTGTTGTTAATCAGTGCGGGCGTGTCTCAGTTGGTCGAATACCAGCATCCGGTATTAGACATTTTGAAGCAAACCGATTCGCCGATTCGCATGCTTGGCATTTTCTGGTGTACCGCGATCGTGACACCGCTGGTCGAAGAGTTCTTATTCCGCGTGCTGTTGATCGGAGGCCTGGAACGTTTGTCGGATGGCGGACGCTCGTTATCGCCAGAAGAACCTGCTTGGCGACCGACCACTTACTGGCCGATCGTGATTAGCAGTTTTATTTTTGCGATCATGCATTTCGGCCAGGGTGCCGCGCCGGTCCCGCTGTTCTTTCTCGCCCTGGCGCTGGGCTATCTGTACCGCCGAACCGGCAGCATCACGTTACCGCTAATCGTCCACATGACGCTAAACGCATTAACGCTAATCGTCGAAACCGTGCGAACCAACGGTTGGTGACAGCGGCTTTGCGAATAATGTAGGCCGGAACAAGCTTAGCGCAGTTCCGGCAGTCGCATTGGACCGTGTTGGATTAATTCTGATTGCCGCACGAAGCGCTGGGCGATGCCCAACGCCGTGAAGAGATTTGGTCCCGGAAAAAACGTGTTAGTTCGTTTAGCCGCGTTGGGCATCGCCCCGCGCGTTTCGTTCCGGGTGGACGCGCGGGGCGATGCCTGGGCCGCTACATCTTTGGTATTGACATAGTATTTTGCAATTAAGAATTTGTTCCGCTT
>NZ_LWSK01000102.1 GCF_001642955.1 Rubripirellula obstinata
TCCTACGATTCGAATGGCCGCATTGGACTGAAAGCGGAACAAATTCTTAATTGCAAAATACTATGTCAATACCAAAGATTTAGCGGCCCAGGCATCGCCCATGGGCACTTATCTTTAAGGAACTCCATCGCGATGTAGGCCGGAACAAGCGCAGCGCAGTTCCGGCAATTGCATTGTGCTACGTTAGATTGCCGGAACTGCGCTTTGCTTGTTCCGGCCTACAAGCGCCTGCACCGTTTAGGCCTGCCGCTACAAACTATCGGTCCCCGGCAGCGCCAGCAGTTCCTCGGGGGTGATCGGGCCTGGATCGATCCACAATCCGTCGGGCGAAATTTCCATGGTGCCCAGGTCAAAGTCCAGGCTGCGGCGGACGACTTCGTAGCTGACGAAGAATCCTAGCAGGTTGTTTTGTGCGTTTAGCAAATCGTTCAACGCACTGATCGCGTCACGAGCCGCCGTTGGCCCCAATCCGACTCCGCGATCATCGTTTTGACGTCGAATGTCCGCGTTGAGTTCAATCTGCGACGCCGCAATTCGGATGGCTTGACGTCCAAGTTCAAAGTTCAATCGGTTGGCGTAAAGCTGACGCAGTTCGCCGCGAAGCAGTTGCCAAAGGCTGTCCTCGAACTGATAGAAACTGCGTTTGGTTTGTTCGTATTCAATCAACGCTTGACGATAAGCATTGCGTTCTTCCAAGCGAGTGATCGGTGCGTCCCAGCGAAGTCCCACGCTAAGTCGTCCCGTGTCCGAACGCAGTCGAAGCGGGTTGCTGCCAACGTTTCCGACGCCACCGGACACCAAGACGTCCAGCGAGCTTTCCAGGTCGTCAGCAATCACTTCGATGTTTCGCCAAGCATCAACGACGGCCGCTTTTTGGTTGGCGTAATCACGTCGGTTTCTGCTGGCGATCGCAAAGGCTGATCGCGGATCCATTTTGACGTCGGGCAACAGAAGACTCTCGGTGCGAGCGCGAGCTTGAATTAGCTGCAACGCCAAAACGTCATCACCCATATCGGCCAACAAGTCTTGAGTGGCGATGATGACATCGTTACGCAATTTTTTAGAGAGTTTTTTTCCATCCAGCTTTTCCGATTCACCGCTGTCCAATGACTTGAGCACTTTGCCCAGTGCATTGATTCGGTTTTCGTAACCCAGGAATCGCTCTTCCAGTTTTTCATAAGCGATACGAAGTTCCTGGTCCAATTCTTCCAGGTCATCGACGTCAAAGATCGATTCGTCAATCTCGGACGCGTTCAACAGGCCACAAATTCCTTCGCGTTCTTCCTGATAGGCTTCGCGTAAATCTTTTGCGCGTTCGACCCGATCAGGCAATGCTTCCTCAAACGCCTTGATGTCATCGACGACCATTGGCAAGTCTTCGTCGATGATGGTTTGATTAAAATCGGCGAGCGGTTCGATTGCCTCTCTGATTTGCCGGATCGTTTCAGCAACATCGTCGGTCCAATCGATTTGGGAAATCGGCAAACCTGTCTGCTCGTCGATCGTGATCTCGTTGCCGGCCAACAATGACACGTTCAAATCGCCCACCGAAACACGCAGTGCGCTAAGCTGTTGACGCCGACTTAGCAATTCACGGGCAATCAGCTCGAAACGCGACAGAATCGGATCGTTCAGGCTTAGGCAAACGTAGGGCGGCAAACCCAGGGTTCGCATGAATGCATCAACGGATCGTTCATAAGCCGCTTGCTGATTGACCAAACCAGATTGTGACGTGAACAAGAATTGACGAGCCTGCGCCACTTGCAATCGTTCACGAATGATGCTGCCAGGATCGTCTGGAATGTTGGTCAACGATTCCAGCAGCGTGTCTTCCAAAATTAGCAGGTTCTCGGTTTGCCGAGCAATGTTCTCTTTACTGTTTCGGATCTCCAATTGGTCCTGCAGCAATCCGAGGTAACCGCCGCGTGTGTCGAAACCGTTGAGATTGGCTACCGTGCTGGCCGAATTGTTTCCATCGACTGCGGTGATGGTGCTTTCCAAACCTCGGCCGACGGTCACGTTTAGAAAGAAGCTTCGTCGGAATCGCTCGAACGATCGGACTGCCGCCAGTAGATCTCTTTCCGCCGACGTCAAACTCTCCAGCACAACGTCACGACCTGCCAAACGCAGCAGTGGTTGCAGCAACGTGAAATCGATCAGCGTTGTCGCGCTTTGCGTATCCGGGCCGCTCAGTTCCCAAACCATACTGTTGGCGACGCCGACCACCAGATCGCTGCCGGTGGCGAATCGTCGTCGCATTGAAAGACCGCCTGGGGCGATACGGCTGTCGGTACCGACTTGAAAAACGGTGCTGCTATCACCGCCCGCGCCGGCGGCTCGCCGTCCGATCGTGGTCAGCGACGTTTGGCCACCGCCGAAGAACTGTGTATCGAATTCAAACCGCTGGGTGCTGACGCCAAGGGCCGTCAAATACAGGTTCTCAATTTGGTTTTGATACTGAGGCGAATGCAGCAATGCGATTTCGACCGCTTCGTCCAAGTCCAGCACCAGGACTCCGTTTTCGTTGAGCGGTAAGAACTGCCACCAATCTGGGCTTTCCACCGTGTTGGTTTTTCCGGCCGCTTCCCACATCGGGTAACCACGCCGTCCGTCAACACACTGCATGTATCGATTCGACGCCCCGTCATCGGGCGGCATCGGCTGGAAATCCAGGTCGAACGGATTGAACATTCGGCTTTGACGATCCACGTCGATGCGAATCCCAGTGCTTGGTGGACGGGCGACCACCATCGCTTTTTGATCGATCAGGCGATGAGCCTCGCAATCGGCTTGGCGGCGATAGTATTGCCGGTGGCATCCGGTCGAGAATCCAACGATCGCAACGAGCAGAACCCACAAGACGCAGGTCTGTTTGACTTGTTGATTTTCGCGTTGGGTCAGATCTGCCAAGCAACCGATTCCTAATGATCCAGATGATGTGCCGATCACTTACAACCGGACAAAACGTAACATCTAGTATCCGATTCGGCTGATAGACGCGGATGCACCACTGGGACGCTTTGGGAGGACGAAATTGTCCGACCCCCTCGATCTAATCGTGCGGGATGGTCCGGTTGTTTGGGCTGGAATAAGGGCGATTGAGTGCCTGAGTCCAACAGCCACCGATGCGAAAGCGATTTTTGTGGGCCAGAACGGTTTCAGAAAGGCCTCAGAAAGCTTATTCAAACGCAGTATTTCCTTGACGGTGCAAATTGCCCAACTTAGTATTCATAGGATCAATTTCCGCCGTCTTTTTCGACCTTTTCCGCCCATGGTGCCTTCGGACCCAATATGAAGTTTGTCATCATCGGCGTTTTCGTGGTCATCCTGATCGCGTTCTTCTACCTGGTCTGGAAAGCCGCCCAAAATTGGCGCTGGTACCAGATCGTTCCTGTCTGCATCCTGATGATTCTGGCGATGTTGTTCACGGTTCCCACCGCAGGCGTCCTGAAGAGCCGTGCGTCATGGCACAAAAAGAAAGAAGAACTGGAACTACAGGCAGCTCAACTGAAGTCCGAGAACCGCGTGCTGAAGTACGGCGACGCGACCTCCGGCAAAGGCCTGACCGATCTGTCACGCCAAGTGGCCAAGTTGGGAATCGAAGCGGGGCGTAGTTGGCGAGGACTTCGGATGACCAACGGCGACAGCCAATCGGTGATCCTGAACGTTGTCCCTGATGAGGCCGTAATTCCGGTCGCGCCCGTCGAAGGCGAAGAACCGCTGCCGACGTTGCCGCTGATCCCCGAAGGTTTGGTGGTCTACGGTTTGGCCGAAGCGATCAACCCACAAACACAAATGGCCGTGCCGACGTTTTACCTCGGCGAATTCAAAGTGACCGCCAGCACCGCGACGCAGATCACGCTAGCACCGACGACTCCGTTAGAAGAAGCACAGAAACAAGCCATCGATAGCGGCAAGGCTCGCCAATGGTCGGTCTATGAATTGTTGCCACTCGACGGACACAGCCCGTTCATCGCCGAAGGCAGCGCACCGAGCGACGAAAACTGGCTCGGCCGAGTCGATGAAGAATTGGTCAAACGTTTGCTGGGCAAGCGAGTCGATGCGGACACACTGCAAAGTTATTTGGATGATGGGCGAAGAGCCACGGCCGACGATCCGCCGTTGTCACGATGGATCAAGGTCGAGTTTCTGAAGAACCACACCGAGAACGTCGATAGCACCGATCAACGCGGTGCTCTCGATGGCGGCTTCTTCGACGGCAGCGGCCGCGCCGTTGATGCTCGATTGCAAAGAGCCGACGGCAAGCCAGCGACGTTCCGAAAAGGCGACACGATTCTGATCCAAGAAATCGGTTCCGATGAATGGATCGACGAAGGCATCGTGAAACTGTTGGACCGATACTATCTGCGTCCGCTCAATGACTATCGTTTCATCTTGCGTCACATTCGACTGCGACTTTCCGAACTCGCCAATCGCACCGACGAATTGAACGAGCAAAAGGGTCAGCTAGACGAAGCGATCGACAAGAGTAACGGGATGCTGGTCGCCAATACTGAAATCAAGGTCAAGCTGGAACAAGATTTGAACCAGTTCAAAATTGAAACCGCAGCGATTCGACAGTACACGCAAGAAATGGCGGACAGCTTGGCAACGATGAAGAAAGAAATGGCTCGTCTGCACAAGCAAAACATCGCCCTCGAAATGCGACTGGGCCAACTGCACCGGTCCCTCGATGCCGGTGCCGGCGTCGGCAATCTGACCATGGCTGTGCAATAGGCAAAGCTGCCCGCAGCGGCACGAAATCTCGATGCCGAATGCACGCTGCCTATCGATTTAGTGAGCCGCGACGCGTAAGCGGCCGGGCCTACCGCACTGCCCGAGGCCTGACGGCCAGGGGTTCACTCTTACCGTTCAACTATCGATCGATTCGATAGACCGTAACGCGGCCGGAAAAGGGGTGTCACCCAACGCCGCGAAGAGATTTGGTCCCGGAAAACAAGTACTAGTTCGTTTAGCCGCGTGGGCATCGCCTGGACCGCTAAATCTCTGGTATTGACATCGTATTTTGAAATTCAGAATTTGTTCCGCTTTCAGTCCAATGCGGCCATTCGAATCGTCGGAGGCAACTCTATCGATTTCCGCTGCGGGCTTGTCCCGGCGGAATCACAACTGGCGGCTACCAATGCTCCGTCTCAACGCCAGTTCCAATCTTCTTCAGCCACGATCTCCGCTGCGGGCTTGCCCCGGCGGGATCAACGAATTTCGCTCGATCGCGCTCTCGATCGCGCTGGGGTAGCCAAGTCGCTAGCTCCGCCGGGACAAGCCCGCAACGGAGGCCTACGTGAGAGTACCCTTTCGAAGAACATCTGCGGTTAGGTAGCTCCCAATTGCCGCTCCGTCCGGGGCAAGCCCGGCGGAAGCAGTCACCATCGCGATGAGAATGAAACCTGCGCAAACGACAACTGCTGCAACCCCAAAATTTTAGCGGCCCAGACTTAATCCACCTAACTCGCGTCACCCTTTCGCAGCGAATCCGCGAGCGATTGCTGTCGCCTGCCCAATCGCCAGGCCGTCACGCCCCAGATCACAACGACTGGCAACATCAAAAAGCTTGTCGTGGTCGTTGTCACAAATCTGCGAAGCTCGGCGAAGATTGCGCCCGACATTGCGTCAGCGCCGCGAAGCACCACGGTGTCAATGAAACTCTTTGACTTGTACTTGTCCTCGCGGCTGACCACGGTAAACAAGACTTCTCGCGACGGAACTGTCATTCCGTAGCCAACGCCTCGTGTCAAAATCATCGCAACCACCAAGACCGCCAAGGTGGGACTGACGGCCAGCGATCCTAGCACGGCAAAGTAAACAAGGGGCAGCAGAACCAAGGCAACAGCAACGCCCCATCGTCGCAGCACCCATCCCGCCGCAATGCTTTGAATCGCGATGGTTAGAAGCTGCGTCCCCAGATCCAAGTACGAAAAGAAGGCGACACGCTGTGACTTGGACTCGAAAGCCTCGGCAACAATTTCCGCTTGCTGAAAGTACAACTGTGTCCCCAGAGCCTGAGCAAAAAACAGAAACAGGCAGATCATCAGCAAGTAACGCGACTGACCCACCGCCGCGATCCCCGCAAAGATTCCGTGGTCAGGCTTAGCATTGCTCTTAGCGGCAACGCCTTGATCAGATGCTTGGTTCAAACGTTGTGCGTTCGAAGGCATTCGCCGCGTTTGATTCTCCAATCGCCACGCACACCACAATCCCGCTTGAATCGTAACAACAGGAATCCAGAGCAGCTTTGCGGTGGGAATAAGTTCAGCGATTTGTGACGTCAGTAGCGAACCAACGATCGCACCCGAGGTTCCACCGGCGGCGACGATTCCGAAAAGTCGTTTCGCTTGAGAGCTGTCGAACGAGTCGGCCATCACGCTCCAGAAAACACTGGTCGCAAACAGTGAGAACACGTTCACCCAGACAAAGAAGACTCGCGACGTCCACCACTGAACAGGCTGCGAATCCCACTGCATCAAGAAATAGAATCCAATCAAACATGCCGTGAAGAAATGAAACACGACTCGCACCAGCCACCGCCTGGGCAATCTAGCCACCAACATCGCATAGGCCGGAACCGCCAAAAACATCACCACAAGCGTGACCCACATCAACGATCGCAAACCATCCGAACCGACGACGCTGCCCATGGTGTCGCGCACTGGGCGAATCACGAAATACCCCAGCAAAATGAAAAAGAACCAAGCGGCCGCGTAGCCAACCGCCCATCGCTGGTAGCGAATCCCCGGATCAGGTTCTTGGTTCATCTAAAAAGATTTGGGGTTCGTGAATGAAGGATATTTTTGAAGTCAAGCCAATTCGTCTGGTTAAACCTGTACCTGACGTCTCAAAATCATACAGGTGTCAGCTTGCTAGACGATTCAGTACCATAACGGCACATTGTTCACCCCAACGCCGTGAAGGGTTTCTGAACTGTTTAACCGCGTAGGCATCGCCCCGCGCGTTCGGGCCAGCACGACGCGCGGGGCGATGCCCACGCGGTTAAACGAACTAACCCGTGTTTTTCGGAACCAAAACTCTTCACGGCGTTGGGTTCACCCCCTCTGATTTTTGTCTGACAACGAATGATGAAACAAATTCGCAACTTCTGCATCATTGCCCACATCGACCACGGGAAATCCACCCTGGCTGACCGGCTGATTCAGTCATGCGGTGGTGTAACACAGCGAGAATTCCATGACCAGATGCTCGATTCGATGGATATCGAACGAGAACGTGGGATCACGATCAAAAGCAATACCGTCACGTTGGCCTACACCGGCGAGGATGGCGTCGAGTACCAATTGAACCTGATCGACACTCCTGGTCACGTCGATTTTTCGCACGAAGTTCGTCGTTCGTTGATGGCTTGTGAAGGTGCATTGATTGTCGTGGATGCTTCCCAGGGCGTTGAGGCGCAAACGGTCGCAAATCTGTATTTGGCCCTCGAATACGATCTGGAATTATTGCCCGTCATCAACAAGATCGACTTGCCTGCGGCCGACATCGACCGAGCCCGCGAAGCGATCGATTCCGATCTTGGCCTGGATCCGTTTCAAGCGATTCCAGTGTCCGCGAAAACGGGTGAAGGAATCGAGGATGTTTTGACGGGGATTGTCAAGCATTTGCCGCCGCCAACAGGCGATCCTGACGCTCCGCTGAAAGCTCTGGTTTTTGACGCCCACTTTGACAAGTTCCGCGGAGTGATTTTGCAGGTGCGTGTGATGGAAGGAACGCTGAAGCCTCGCGAAACGATTCACTTCATGCACTCCGGTCGCGACTACAAAGTTGACGAACTGGGTTACAACCAATTCAAACTCGTTCCAAGAAAAGAACTATCTGCGGGTGAAGTCGGTTACATCGTTGCCGGCGTCAAGAGCGTCCAAGACATCGAAATCGGCGACACGATTACTCATTTGGACAAACAAGCAGACAAGCCGATCCCCGGATACCAACCGGCAAAGCAAGTCGTGTTTTCATCGGTCTATCCGATGAGTACCGATGAGTATCAGGATTTGACCAAGGCCCTTGAGAAACTGTCAATCAACGACGCGGCCTTAACTTACGAAAAAGACAGCTCCGCAGCCTTGGGTTTTGGATTCCGCTGCGGTTTCCTGGGACTGCTTCACCTGGACGTGATTCAGGAACGGTTGCAACGCGAGTTTGATCTGGGCTTGGTCATTTCAGCGCCGTCGGTCAAGTACAACTTAACGCTGAAAGACGGCAGCACGATCGAAGTTGACAATCCCAGCAACTGGCCTGACCCGACCTTCATTGAATCCGCGACCGAACCGTTCATCAAAGCATCGATCCTGACGCCGGAAGAGTACGTTGGTCCGGTGATGGAATTGTGCCGCGAACATCGCAGCGATAGTCAAACGATGAACTATCTGTCGGCCGGCCGAGTCGAGGTCACCAGTGAGATGCCGTTGGGGGAAGTGCTGTTTGATTTCTACGGCAAGCTAAAAATGATCACGCGAGGCTACGGATCGTTTGATTATGTAGCCATCGAATATCGAAACACCGATGTGGTGAAGGTCGATATTTTGGTCAACAAAGAACCAATTGATGCGCTTGCGTACTTGGTTCACCGCGAGAAATCTCGTGCTCGGGCGCTGCATTATTGCGAACAGCTTGCCGAAGCGATTCCGCGACACCAGTTTAAAATCCCAATCCAGGGAGCGATCGGCGGCACGATCATCGCTCGGGCAACGATCGCACCGTTCCGCAAAGACGTGACTGCGAAACTGTACGGTGGCGACGTGACGCGGAAGAAAAAGCTGTTGGAAAAACAGAAGAAGGGCAAAGCGAAGATGAAGCAGTTCGGCAGCGTCAACATCCCGCAAAAGGCTTTTGTTTCCGTGCTGCGGGCTGACAAGGCATAAAGCGATTTCCAACGTAGCTGATCCCGCCAGGGTTCAGTCATCGACGGATTAGGACCGCCGGAACAATGGGTGGCGGGAAAATTGGTAGCGAAAGTCGCCAAGACTTTCGGTTTGTCGAGTTGCCGAAACTCTTGGCGAGTTTCGCTACGCCACTTATTGCTCCGACGTTCCTTAACAACATGTAACATGTGTAGGCCGGAACAAGCTCCGCGCAGTTCCGGCAATTGCATGGTACTGCGTTGGATTTCCGGAACTGCACTGCGCCTGTTCCGGCCTACATCTCCGGCCTACATCTACTGACAAGGGATAACGAAACGATTCATGGATGAAGCTCAAAACCGAACCGAAGTTGTCTTCAAAACTCGTAGCCAACAATCTTGCGGCGAACCGCAATTGGTGCTGGCGTCGGCTGGCATTTCCAGCAATTTGATGCAACACGACGGTTGGTGGGTCATTTTGGTTGCACCTAACGACGGTGCGGCGGCGCTGGACGAATTGAAATTGCACCAGCAAGACAACGCGGGCGAAGCGCCACAAAAGGCAGCCCGAATTCCGATCTTCGATGGTGCAATGGGCGGCGTCGGTGTCTACGCTTTGGTCATCAGTATGGTGATGTTTTGCGATTCATTTTCCGCGTACGAATTGCCTTGGCGGCAACTCGGTCGAATGCAGGCGGGCGAGGTCAAAGCGGGCCAGTGGTGGCGTGTGTTCACGGCGCTAACACTGCACGTCGATCTTCAACACTTGTTATCTAACTTGGCGTTCGGCGGGCTATTTGGGCTTTTCGCCGGCCGCATTTTGGGCGGCGGAGTGGCTTGGTTGTCGATCGTTTTGGCGGGTGGAATTGGAAACGCGATCAATGCCGTTGTTCGTGATGCCGACCATTCATCGATCGGTGCTTCCACGGCGGTTTTTGCTGCGTTGGGGATTTTGGTTTCGCATGCTCTGCGTCCTCGAACATCGGCTACCGAAAATGTGTTTCGGCGATGGCGTCCACTGATCGGCGGAGTGTTACTGTTGGCGTTCGTAGGTGTTGGTGGAGAGCGAACGGACGTGGTCGCGCACGTGACCGGATTTGTTTCGGGCGTCGTCATTGGCTGGATCGCTTGCCGAGTGCCGGATCGTTTTCTGGCGAATCAGAATGTGCAGACGATTGCCTCGGTGCTGGCGATGGTCGTGATCGCGATCTGCTGGGGCCTTGCGATTGGCACTTGATCGCTTGCAGATGCAAGCGAGAACAGTCGCACCGCAGTTCCGGCAATCTGGCAACTGAGAATGCAATTGCCGGAACTTCGCTGCGCTTGTTCCGGCCTACAGCGGAACGATCGCCGGCGGGGCAAAATCTATCCCTTTGAATGACGATCAAGGGCGTCAGGTAGTGGCGAACCGACCTGCAAAGGTTTATGTTTTCCCTTAATTGTCGTTGCATGCTTTATTGCATGCGTGTTTTCGCTCAGCATTTCTTTTGGACCTGTACGTATTCCCTAGTTGAATACGTATGAAAATGCGTCGCCCATGGCGGCCAACGATTGATTGCGAGGCGAGGCGGGTTTCTCTTTCTTGAAGGTGTCTAGAATGACGGTGTTTTTCGTTCCAAACGTTTCGCTGAGCTTCGCAATCTCGCGGAAAATCGCGATAGTTTTTTGTTTGGCGGCCCTGGTGATGTCGTCTTCGATCGTTCAGGCACAAGACGATTCGGCGGCTAATGAAGCAGCCGCGCAAGCCGAGGTTCAGGATGACTTGGCGACTGCAAAAGCCGAGATGACTGAGGTGGAATCCGAGGAAGCCGTAACTGCTGAATCTTCTGAACCTGCTGTATCTTCTGAACTTGCTGTATCTTCTGAACCTGCGGGCATGACCGACGCCGAATTCAGCAACGGCCCCGCCGCCGCCCACAATGCTTGGATGCTGACATCCTGTGCTCTTGTTCTGTTCATGACCGCACCCGGTTTGGCAATGTTCTATGGCGGATTGGTTCGGCGTAAGAACGTTTTGTCCGTGATGATGCAGTGCATTTTCCTGATGGGATTGATGACCGTGATCTGGGCGATCTACGGTTATTCGTGGGCGTTTGGTGGATCCGGCGGTTGGATCGGAAACGGCGAATACCTGTTCATGAATGGGGTTCAACGATTCTGGAGCGAAGCTGCCGGTGAACCTCTGACGCCGATGTACGACGGCACCATCGCCCTGATGACTCATGCGTTGTTCCAAGGCATGTTCTTTATCATCACACCCGCACTGATCTGCGGTGCGTTCGCTGAACGAATGAAATTCAGTTCGATGGTTGTCTTTTCAGTGCTGTGGGGAACCTTCATTTACTGCCCGCTGTGTCACTGGGTTTGGGACGGCGGCCCGCTTGCTTACGGCGAAGACGGGATTGCTGGCGGAGCGCTCGACTTTGCGGGTGGAACCGTGGTTCACATCAGCAGTGGAATCTCGGCATTGGTCGCATCAATTCTGATCGGTCCACGAATGGGTTTCTTGAAAGAACCGATTCAGCCACACAACTTGACCTACACGGCGCTAGGTGCAGCGATGCTTTGGGTCGGCTGGTTTGGTTTCAACGCGGGCAGCGAATTGCTGTCTGACGGACTGACCAGCAGCGCGTTCGCGGTAACCCACTTTTCAGCCGCCGCCGGTGCGGTCGCTTGGGCAATCACCGAATGGTCAGCACTGGGGAAACCGACCGTGCTTGGTGCCAGCAGTGGTGCAGTCGCCGGCTTGGTTTGCATCACACCCGCCGCAGGTTTTGTTCAGCCGATGCCTGCGATCATCATGGGATTGGCCGCCGGAATTTGCTGTTACATCGCTTGCAGCAAATTGAAAATGTGGTTGAAGTACGATGATGCGCTCGACGCGTTTGGCGTCCACGGCGTTGGCGGAATCTTAGGTGCCGTTTTGACGGGCGTGTTCGCATCGCGAGCATGTTGGGATGTCGCGGGCGGTGAAAAGATCGGTCTGATCGAATCCGGTGGCGATACCAGTCTTGTCATTGGTCAGATTGTTGCCGTGTTGGTAACGTTAGCCTTCGCCGGCATTGGCAGCTTTATCTTGTTGAAGCTGATCGACGCCGTCATGGGGCTTCGCGTTTTACCAGAACACGAACAACGCGGACTCGATATCACCGACCACGGTGAAGAAGGCTACACCTTGGCGTAGTTACCAAGCTACATCGCCTCGACAATCGCACGGCGAAGCCAGCGAACTTCGCTGGCGATGTCGTCGGCAAGACCTCGTTTACGCATCGATTCGGGTAACACCGACCATGCGTAAGTTTCGATTTCTAAATGCCCAGTAAAATCGGCTTTGCAACCAGGTGCGGCCAGCGCAGTCAAGCATTGCAGTATGTCTGATTGGCTGGTGCATAAGTGACCAAAGCGTTCGATAAAAATTGGCATGTGGAAATGAACGACCCAGCGATGGTCACCCCAAACCGGGTCACCATCGGTGGCGACCTTCGCAAGCAAGTTGGGAAGATCTTCGCTAAGCATAAACTTGCCCGCTGAATTGACGCGGCCAGTTTGATGCAGGTAGCGGTCTTCCGCAAACTGACTCAATTGAGTGATCGCCTCGCGTCGTCTTCCTTCGGCCATCGCCTGCCAATCGGCCACCACGGCGCTGCTGATTTGAACCTTGCCGATGCCAATCCCTTCGGTTGCAAGCCGGTCGATGACAACGGCTTGGGATTCCATCATCACGGCTGAATGACACACATCGTGACAAACCGCGATGTGCCGACGATGCATTGATTCAGGCAACTCGTTGGCGAAAAAATCGACAACATCCTCGGTCGTATCCAGCATACAACCAGGTTCAGGTTCGATCGCGACAACGATCCGCTTGCCGGTTTTGGATTCAAGCTTTGACAGAAACTTTGCCAGGGTACGCAGTGCTTCGCCCGAGGCTTCTTTTGCCTTGCTTGGATCACAATCGGTCGGCCAGCCGATCGGAAGCGTGCTGATCGATCCGGTGGACTGATCGTCTGACAACAACTGCGATAAAATCTCCGCCAACATTTCGGTGTATTGTCGCCGCGACGGTTCCCACCAACCCGGTCGGTAGACCGTTTGCTTGACGACATCTTGGTGGAAATTGTCGTAGGGAAAACCGTTGATCGTGTAGGGCGTCAGGCTTCGCTGAGCCAGAAATTCCTTGAACGGTCCGACGCTTGCCGCCAATTCCTTGGCAGCCGATGCGGGCAGCCAAAGCCCGACGCCCAAGCTATCCAGCCCCGCACCCATGCGAGCCGCCCCGGCATAACGGTCAAGATTCTCGCGAATCGATGCCATATCGGTGCCGGCATGAACGTTCGTGCAATAGCCAGTGGTCCACTTTGTCGGTGAAATCATGAGGTTTTCGTTGGAGGGGGGGGAGCCGGGAAATACGGCGAAGCCCTGCGGATCAAAGACTGCAAAGTGACTATCATGGGAACCTTACCAAAGTTGTTGCCTGACATTAACTCCAAGACACCCACTGCAAGATATCCATGCCCCGTCTGCTGATTTGCTTCGTCGTCCTGATGATGACGGGCGTTTCGCTGGTTTTCGCCCAGCCGCTTCCAAACCACAAGCATCAAGATCAAGAAGATCACTTTTTCCAGATCGACGATTGGTTGCCGACTCCTGGTGCGACTCGAACAGCTTCAGGGTCGCCAGGGCCTGACTATTGGCAACAACGCGCTGATTACGAAATCGATGTCACGCTGGATGACCAGAACCGGCGGATCATTGGCGAAGCGACGATTCACTACCACAACCTTTCGCCACACACGCTGCGGTATCTATGGGTTCAGCTAGACCAGAATCGGTTCGCTAAAGGTTCTGACGCGACGCTGGCAACCGTCGCCCCCACGCTTCAGCCGAAGACTTCGTTCCGCAGTATCGAATCGAAGTTGTCACAGCTTGTCTTCGACGGCGGGCACAAGATTGAAAGTGTTGTTTCCGTCGGCGAAGCATCGGTAGATTCATCCGGCGAACAACCGTTGAAGCATACGATTGTCCAAACCATGATGCGAATTGATTTGGACCAGCCGCTCGCCCCCGGTGCATCGTTTAGTTTTCGCATCAACTATTCCTATAACATTGTCAACACAAAAGTCACGAACGCTCGCGCCGGATACGAACACTTCCCTAGCGATGACGAGAACGTCGATGACAATTGCATCTACGAGATTGCTCAGTGGTTTCCGCGAGTCGTTGCCTACACCGATTACGCCGGTTGGCAGCACAAGCAATTTCTAGGACGCGGCGAGTTTACGTTGGAACTTGGCGACTACACCGTCAACATCACTGCGCCTGAAAACATGGTCGTCACCGCGAGTGGTGAATTGCAAAACCCGGACGAAGTCCTCAAACCGTTGTGGCAAGAACGGCTCAAAGAAGCCGAGACTGCTACCTCACCGGTCATGATCATCACTCGCGAAGAAGCAAAAGCTAACGAACCACTGCGAAGTCAATCCACCAAAAAGTGGACCTTCCGAGCGGAGAACGTTCGCGACTTTGCGTTTGCAGCGAGCCGCAAGTTCATCTGGGACGCGATGGGCGTGAAGTTAGGCAAAGACAGTCCAGAATCCAAAACGGTGATGGCAATGTCGTTCTATCCAGGCATCGCGGAACCCTTGTGGAGCAGGTATTCGACTCATGCAATCGCGCACACTTTAGAGGTCTACGAAAAGTACTCTTTCACGTATCCCTATCCCGTTGCCATCAGCGTCAATGGACCGATCTACGGGATGGAGTATCCGATGATCTGCTTCAACGGTCCACGTCCCGAAAAAGATGGAACCTACAGCAAGGACACCAAGTATCGTCTGATCAGCGTCGTGATCCACGAAGTCGGCCACAATTTCTATCCGATGATCGTCAATAGCGACGAACGTCAATGGACTTGGATGGACGAGGGGCTGAATACGTTTCTGCAATACCTGACTGAACAGGAATGGGAAAAAGACTATCCGTCGCGTCGAGGTGATCCAGAGAAAATTGTTCCGTACATGCGAGGCGGAAACCAGCGTCCGATTATGACCGGCAGCGAGGAAATACTGCAGTTCGGCAACAATGCGTACGCAAAGCCAGCGACGGCTCTGAACATTTTGCGAGAAACGATTCTGGGACGCGAGCTTTTTGATTTTGCGTTTCGCGAATACGCACGTCGCTGGAAATTCAAACGGCCCACACCCAGCGATTTCTTTCGCACGATGGAGGATGCGTCAGGTATCGATTTGGATTGGTTTTGGCGAGGATGGTTTTACGGAACCGATCACGTTGACATCGCAATCACCGATCTGCAGCTCTTTCAAATCGACGACGGCGACCCGGATGACAAAGCCGAACGCGAGCGGAAAGAACGGGACGATCAGGAACCGACTTTGTCGAAGATACGAAACGAAAACTTGCCTGTTCGGATTTCATCACACTTGCAGTTGAATGATTTCTACAACAGCAATGATTACGACGAGCATGCGGTTGATGAAGACGCACGAAAGTCGTACCAAAAATTCCTGGATGGTTTAGAGCCAGACCAACGCGCGTTGTTACGACGCAGCACCAATTTCTACGTTGCGACATTCAAAAACATCGGCGGCTTGGTGATGCCCATTATCGCTCGGGTCCACTACAACGATAACACGTTCGAGTCCGTGCGGATTCCTGCACAAATTTGGCGTTACAATTCCAAGGAAGTGAAGAAACTGTTCATCACCGACAAGGAAATTGTCCGAATCCAAGTGGACCCACGACGGGAAACCGCTGACACTCAGACGTCGAACAATCAGTGGCCGCCAAAGATCGAAACCAATCGCTTCAGGTTGTTCAAAGAAGAGAAAAAGAAGAACGCGATGCAAAAGGCGAAGGGAGCTGCAAAGAAAAGCGAAGAGGTTGACGAAGACGCGAGCGAAGAGTCTGAGGATGATGATTCCTGATGACGCTGAAACTCTCAGTCTGCATTGACGCGGTCTTTGAAGGCGTCGCCGAAACCGAAGCGATCGCTCGAGTCGCCGATGCGGGAATCGATGCGATCGAGTTTTGGTGTTGGTGGGAAAAGGATCTCGATTCGATGGTTGCGGCTGCTGAAAAACATTCGATGACGATCGCAGCTTGCTGCACCAAATTCGTATCGTTGGTTGATCCTGAATTACGGCCGCTGTATATCGCCGGACTGACGCAGTCGATTGCTGCGGCGAAACAGATCGGTTGCAAAACGCTTATTTCGCAGGTCGGTGATTTTCTGCCCGGGCAGTCGAGACAAGTTCAGCATCAATCGCTCGTTGACGGCTTGATCGAGGCAGCACCTTTGTTGGAAGAAGCCGGAATCACGTTGGTGATCGAACCACTGAACGATCGCGTGGATCACAAGGGATACTATTTGGTTGGTAGCGACGAGGCGTTTGAGATCGTTGGAAAGGTCAACAGTCCCAACGTCAAAGTCGTGTTCGATATCTATCACCAGCAGATCAGCGAGGGCGACGTCATCACTCGGCTGACGAAAAACATCGATGCGATTGGTCATTTCCACGCCGCTGGAAACCCGGGCAGAAATGAGCTTGATCGCGGAGAATTGAACTATTCCCAGATTTTTGAAGCCATCGCCCAAACCGGCTTCCAGCAACACATTGGCCTAGAATACTGGCCAATACGCGATCCAGACGAAGGAATTCGAGCGGTTTCCCGAATGCAAACTCGACCTCTGTGATTCAACGCCGTGAAGAGTTTTGGTCCCGGAAAACACGGGTTAGTTCGTTTAACCGCGTGGGCATCGCCCCGCGCGTTTCGCCCCGCGCGTTTCGCCCCGCATGGACGCGCGGGGCGATGCCCACGCGGTTAAACGGTTTAGAAACCCTTCACGGCGTTGTCTGTGACTCCCGTGTTTCGTGCGTTGCAAGCAATCAAATCCGCTCGCTAAGGCCGACAAAAACGTCTGCCGGCTAGCGTGCCCGCACCCTGATTCGCACCCTGATTCGCAGGTGTTGAGGAATTGGGGAGGGCCTGCTTTACCCTTCCTGGTAAACTTCGGCATTACTTTTGCTGAGATAAGGACCGTCGGAACAATAAGTGGCGTAGCGAAACTCGCCAAGAGTTTCGGCAATTCGACAAACCGAAAGTCTTGGCGACTTTCGCTACCAATTTTCCCGCCACTCATGGTTCCGACGGTCCTAAGTTGGTCTTGGTTTCAACAATAACGACTTTTCACTTTTTGGAGATTGATAAGTGCGAGCCTTTGTTTACTTTTGCAGCACTGCTGTACTGCTGTTTTCCTGCGTCCTTGGTTGCGGTCCGAGTACCGATTCGACAAGTGAAATTGGCGAAACCGTCGCCGTTGCTGTCGCTGAAAAGGGCGAAGGTGTGGCGGACAAGAAAGCTAATCCGTCGCCGAAATCTGCTGAAGTTGCTGTGCAGGCAGAGGTAGACGAGCTTGCGATTCCCGATGGTGATGCAGAGGAGATTTTTCGCTTCATCAACAAAACCATTCAGGAAAGCCAACGGAAGAATCCAAGCGAAGTTCCCGAGGCTGTTCGAGCGATTGTTGATGCCTCGGTCAAAATCCGAAACATGGACGGCGTCACGATCAATGACGAAATTCGTGCGATCGCTCAGCAGATGGACGCGCTGGCTTTTCTGTCACAATTTGAACCGGACGCCGAAGGAGAATTCGATGCGTTGGTGGAAGACTTGGTCTCTGATGAACGACCTGAAATCAAGGCAATTGGAACGCGTCAATTGATTCAGCAAGAGATTGCTTCGTTGGAATCAATGTCGAAAGAGGAACAGCAGGTGGTCATCGGCAAAGTGAACGAGTTGCTAGACCAAATGGGGCCGTCCAGGGAAAGCTATTCGCTTGGTGGAATGCTCGCTGGCAATTTAGAAGAGGTGTCGCCCGAACTAGCTTTGAAAGTCTACGAAGATCTGGCGACTCGGCTTGAATCCAGTAACGACCAACGGGTTTTGGCTTTCGCCGACCAATCGCGTGCATCGGCTAGGCAGTTACGTTTGCTGGGTAATCCTCTCGAATTAAGTGGCCCGACGGGTCGCGGTGAACCGTTTGATTGGGAATCGTATCGGGGCAAGGTCGTGCTGGTTGATTTCTGGGCGTCATGGTGCGGACCCTGTCGCTATGAAATACCGAACATGAAGCGAAATCTGGAAGCTTACGAAGGTGATTTTGAAGTCGTTGGCATCAACATGGACCGGACCGTCAAGGAGATGCGAGAGTACGCCGAAAGCGTCGATGCAAATTGGGTCAACATCGTCGGCGACCCCAAGACGGGTGTTGCATGGAATCATCCCATTGCAAAGAAGTATGGCGTGACGGGGATCCCCAAAGCGATTTTAGTTGATCGCGATGGAAAGGTCGTTTCGTTGAATGCACGTGGCGAAAGATTGAACGAATTGTTGGCTGAATTGATTGGCCCGCTGCCAGAGGAATCCATCAGCAAGGTAAAAGAGGTCGCAGAAAAGGAGGACTAACAAGACGACATCCCCAAAGAGAATAGGCCCCGATGACATGATCCCAGGCCAGCACAACGCGCGGGGCGATGCCCACGCGGTTAAACAACTTAGAAACTCCTCACGGCGTTTGATAACGCCCCAAACAGTGTACCGGCGGAGTTTGCGGACGAGGCAGCTGATATAATGGAGAACGCCCTGCGAAGCCGTGGGCTAACTCCGAATGCAAACGTGGTGAATATGGCGATATCCCGAAAGAAGATTCATGAAAAGATCGCTGGAAAGCAGAAAGGTATCGACTATCACTTGGACGATCACATTCCCGAATTGATTGGGAAAGCTGACAAAGGACTGGTTGAATATCGGACTACAACTATGACGAACGAAAAGCACGAAAAACTTAGAGAGCGGTTTCGCGCCGTCTTTGATGCGAAGTGGGATCGTGAAGAGTTGGCGAACTTCGATGATCTCAGGGAAAAATTTGCGTTTCACATGGCAGACATAACTGACAACTTGGAGAAGCTGGCGAATTCGTACGAAGCCACCGACTGTGACACCGCTTGTCTCGCAAACCAGACGGAGCTGTTCTTCGTTCATTGCGTGCCGCACTTAATGGCAGCCGGGCAAATATACGATGAAGTTCCGCAGTTGTTTGAAGAACAAAACGGCGTCCATGACTGGAATGGTTTTGTCGATGAGGAAGTCACGAAGTAGCTGATTCAGTTCTGAGCCAAACAGTGTAGACCTGATGAATGAAGTCGGACAACTTGGCGGCGAACTGTTCCCGAAAGAGAAGATACCGGCCTTGGTCAAATACCTCGAACGCAGGGGCGTCTATCTTCACGAAAGAATTAACGGCAGTTTCGATGGTGTTCGTGGCGTGATGACGCTGCCGCGAAATCCCACGCGACTGAACGTCAGCCACGAGCTTGCTCACATGCTTGATTACAAGAAATACGGGGACGACTACTACAAGCTGTTCACACCAGCCCAGCGTGAACAAATGGTTTTGGAAAGACTCAAAAACAACCGTATCTGGGATCAATTGAACGACCTTGAGCGTGATTGGTCGCTGAACTACCCGTCTACGAGGTAACTATCAGGAGTAGAAGCTATGAGTACGATTACCAAGATTGAGCTAGCCATCGAGCTGGCAGAACGGATGATGAAGGATCGGGGCTACGAGCACGGTTCATGTCTCGGCGCGAGCCTGAAAGATGGGGCCTCAGAAACTTGGCAGGTCGAATTTGCCTACGAAGGAATGACCGATCGAAGTGCAACGACCGATCCACCTTCAATCGTTCTCGCCGTCAACTTGTCCTCAGAGGAGGTTCAGCCCGTCGAACTGATGTAGCGTCGCCCCAAGGAGGGAATAATCTCGCTGCGTGGGGGAGGTGGAAAACTGGACGCCCTTCTGCTTTACGGTGCACTATTTTCTGCCGCCGACTTTTGTCAGAAGCCTGCTGGTGGGCCTTATTGAGCGGAGCGAAATGCGACTTGAGCATTACCGGTTTACCGGGGCGCGTGGGCCCAACGCCGTGAAGGGTTTCTAAATTGTTTAACCGCGTGGGCATCGCCCCGCGCGTTCGGGCCAGCACAACGCGCGGGGCGATGCCTGGGCTGATGAAAATGTGTCGTTGTCAACTTGTCACGAACCTTGAAAGTAGGCCGTAGCGAGCCATAGCGAGTTACGGCGGTGCGCGAATTGCCGTAACTCGCTTTGGCTCGCTACGGCCTACATGCGGGCGATCAGGGAAATGTGCCGTTGCCACAATGCTTCACAACGCTGCAGTTTGTGTTGTCGGCCATGGTGCAGCTTGCCCAATTTGCTGCAATGCAATGATTTTCATCAGGCCAGGCTACGTATGGGAACCAGAAAGTAGAAAGTAGGCCGTAGCGAGCCATAGCGAGTTACGGCGGTGCGCGAATTGCCGTAACTCGCTTTGGCTCGCTACGGCCTACATGCTGGCGATCAGGGA
>NZ_LWSK01000103.1 GCF_001642955.1 Rubripirellula obstinata
GCGTCGTGCGGCCCCACAGTGCGCGGGGTGAGTCCACGGCGGGGGGCCGCCATGCTACTTTTCGCCCCGCGCGTTTGGTTCCACGTGGACGCGCGGGGCGATGCCCACGCGGCTAAACGAACTAACACGTATTTTCCGGGACCAAAAATCTTCACGACATTGGGTTAGCCCCCGCTCCTTATTCCACTTTGCGGCAACGCAAAAAACCGACTTGATAGCTGGCGATAACTTTGCCGCTGTCGTTTTGGTAGCGTGAGTCGTAGTCCTTGATCAGCGAAGCAATCTCGCCGCGTGTCAGCGGTAGATGCGATCGCGAAACGCTGCCGCCAGTCAGTCCCTGCTGATGAATCGCGACCAACAAATCGCGAGCCGATGCGTATTGAACCGTAAAGACGGACTGCGACTGATGCAACGTTTCCCAACCCAGACGATGCCCTGCGTTTAATACGTCATCCATCATCGGCAATCGCGATTGCGGCGGTTTGTGCGGAGCGACTCTTAGGCGGGCATCATGCAGTTCGCCAAGCGTGTCACGCAACATGATCGCCAACACGATTTGACCGCCAGGCTCGATCGACTGGTCAATCACCTCAAACGCGCGATCGATTGGCGTCACCCAATGCAGCGACGAACTGCTAACGATCAAAGGAAACATCTGATCCGTCACATAGTCGCAAATATCCGACGCCACCCAATCGACATTGATACCTGCATCAAAACGAATTTTGGCCTGACCAATCATTGCTTCGGAAAGATCAACTGCGGTGATGTCAGCGGCTGAAAATCGTTCGCAAATTTTCTGAGTCAATCGCCCAGTACCGCAACCGAGTTCCAAGATCCGGTCAACGTCTGGCCCAGAGTCGATCAGTTCCATCAAGCGAACAGCAACTTGGTCCTGGATGTTTGCGTGGCGATCGTAGGTGGATGAGGACGCAGTAAATCGCGAGCCAATCGATTGATCTTGTATCTGGCTATTAGGCATCTCGGTATTGGGCATCTCGCTATCGGGCATTTTGCTGTTCGGCATTTTGCTATCGGGCATCGTCGCCAGTCGATTGAGTATTCCAGAAGTCAAGGATGTGGTTCGCTACCCAGACAGGTTCACGGATCGGTAGGTCATGGCCGACCTGATCGAAAACCAAAAATTTAGAACGGCACAACAACCGCGACAAATCCTCCGAAGCTGCTATCGGGATCACTTGATCTTCTGTTCCATGCAAAACCAAAGTCGGTACTTGCAGGTCAGCGGCAACTGATCGCAAATCGCGATCGCCCAGGTAGTTTAATCCCTCATTCAGTTTTTTGTTGTCGTTGCCAACATTCGCTGGTTGATCGATCACTGCATGCGGCAACGCCGATTGTTTGTAAAAATTCGCAACCGTTTGTTCCGGTTGTCGCCGCAGCGAAATCGACAGCGACCGCAACTGGGCCGGCGGCACACCGTGCGGTATTTCTTTGTCTTCGATTGACTTACCCGAACAGAACTTACCGGTGCTGCCGATCAGAACAAGCATCGAACCTGGGGTCAGATTCGTCGCCGCTTCCAGGGCGAGCATTCCTCCCAACGACCAACCGACCAAAACACACGGCTGGTTGGCAGGCAACATTTGATTCAACTGGCCCGGCGAAAGAATATCCTCGGCGGCCAGTTGATCCACTTCAAATTCTGCTTCCAATTCACGGGCTAAACTGAAAAGCGCATCGTTGCCAAATGCCCATCCGCTGATCAATAACAGTTTTGTTTTCATTCGCCCATTTTGTAGCATGAAAGCGAAATGGCATAGGCTCGATCCTAGGCCGCACGATGCAACATTTGCTGCAAACGATCCAGAGTGCTGACCATTTCATTCCACTGTGAAACCACTTCAATCGTCGGTGTAACGACTGAATCATTTCGATCAAACCCCTGTTCGCTGACGCTCAGTTTGCTCGCCAAAACAGCGGCTGGCTTGTCTTGCGGCACAGGCGAATCGCCGTCCATCGGAAAAACCTGTTGCATCGCTTGATGGACGGCCCAGATCGCAGCCTTGCCAGCCGATTCTGCTGAAACGATCGTCCGAAGTGTGCCAGATTGAACGTAGTACTTTGCCATCGGTAAATTCCTGAATATGGTTGGTTGGAAGTCGAATTGCCCGGCCTTCCCCGGATACTCATTCAATCGCCGATCGCGGGACACGTGCGGTCACAGATGCATTTTCAATACTGTCGCTCGGTAGATTCTCAGCTTGTTAAGCTATAACGGTGATCAGGGTGAACGCCCAACGCCCGTCTGCCCTGCCCTGCTCTACTCTTCTGCTCTACTCCGCAGCCCTACTCTCCTGGCCGATCAACACCGCTCGAATGGAATCCGCATGAAACTCGTTCACCATGGTGCTCACGAAGGAGTCACAGGTTCTTGTCACCAACTTTTCTACGGAGACAAAAATAGCTTGCTTGTCGATTGTGGAATTTTCCAAGGCGATGATGCGAAGAAACACCCCAGCCCTGAAATTGAATTTCCAATCGACACCCTCCATGCGATGTTGTTGACGCATGTGCATATCGATCACGCGGGTCGTATTCCCTACTTGCTATCCGCCGGGTTTGACAAACCAATCTACTGCAGCCATCCAACGGCCAGACTGCTGCCGCTGGTCATGGAAGACGCACTCAAGATTGGCTTCACGCGGTCACGTCGATTGATTGAGAAATTTCTTCATCACATCGGTAAACTTCTTCGCCCAATCGACTACCACGTTTGGCAAACGATCCAGGACGGAGTGCGAATCCGATTAAGTCCCGCCGGTCATGTGTTGGGTTCAACGATTTTTGAAGTGGAATTACCGGACAAGAAGCGTGTCGTTTTTTCAGGTGATATCGGAACAGGCCACGACCCGCTTTTGAAAAAGCCAATGTTCCCAGATCAAGCTGATCTGCTGGTCCTGGAAAGCACTTATGGAGACAAGCTTCACCCGTCCGACGCTGACCGAACCAAAATCCTGAAACGAGTCTTGCAAAGAACACTCGACGACAAAGGTGTCACCATCATTCCGGCATTTAGTCTCGGGCGCACTCAGGCGCTTTTGTATGAGATGAATCATATCTTTGAAGACTTGCAGGCCAGCGCAGGCCGATCGTTGCTGAAGCGAGTGGACGTCATCGTCGATTCACCGTTGGCGTCCCGGTTCACGCAGCTCTACAAAGAAATGAAACCTTACTGGGGACAAGAAGCCCAGCATCTGATGCAAACCGACGATCAACCGTTGGTCTTTGAAAATCTAACGACGGTCGGCGATCATCGTGAACATCGTGACACACTGAACTACTTGGACAAAAGCAACTTGCCAGCGATTGTGATTGCCGGCAGTGGCATGTGTACGGGCGGCCGCGTCGTCAACTACTTAAAACGATTCCTCGATCGATCCACCACCGACATCGTGTTCGTCGGCTATCAAGCTGGCGGAACACCGGGAAACCATCTTTCACGCGGCAGTAAATGGGTTCGCCTAGACGGCCGACGCTACGAAGTCGCCGCCGACATGCACCGCATCAGCGGCTATTCCGCCCACGCCGACCAAGCAGACCTGATCGAGTTTGTCAGCCAAATGAAACAGCCACCGGGCGAAATTCGATTAGTCCACGGCGACTACCAACCCAAACGAACCCTCGCCGAAAAACTGACTCAATTCGGTCACAGCGTTTCGTTGTAGAGGTCAATACGCGAAGCACTTGATCCTACTGCTAGTAGTCCATGTCAGCTCAATCTTCGGTTAGGAGGTAGCGGAAGTCGCGTAGACTTTCGGCGTCCCCCTCGTAGCCGAAACTCTTGGCGAGTTCCGCTACCCGAAAATTGAGGTGACGCGGAATACTAGTCGGGCGCGAAACCGGCGAATCCATTCCTCGATCTAGGATCCAAGTTTTTGATTGGGTGAAATGGTGGGGAGAGACATGTTGCGAACTTATAACCACGGATGGCTTTCGCAGAACCACGGATGCGATGACCGCGCAACATCCGTCGTTATTTTCCTTCGGTGTAGCGAAGCTGGATACGGATCTGCCAATGCAACTTCGTCGGGATCCGCAATCGTCGGTCCGGATCCTTCTGGCAAAGCTGCTCGATCAAATGTTGAAGCTCTGAATCAATTTCACCTCGAAACGGTTTGATCGACGGCAAGGAACTTCGGAGCCGTAAGTGGCAAGCGGAAGGATTTCTGGTCACAAAGAGCACAAATGAAACAAACAGAAACCAGGTCGAGAGCGTTTGCCGACTCACTGCAAACGCTTGCATAAGGCGATGGGGAATTCAACTTTTTTGGCGAAATTTGGTGTCCACTGAGGCAGAAAATGAAAACGCTTGCATCATTTTGTGACGATGTGTATACTTCAGTCTTGGTGAAAGAAGGCAACCTTCTGGAGTAATAATGAAGCTAACGCCACCCACGATCAAGGACATCGCCGACCGAGCCAACGTCTCGATTAGCACCGTTTCAAGAGCACTGAACAACAAATCAGTCGTGCGACAGGACACGCGAACAGCGGTTTTGGAAGCAGCCAAGTTGTTGGGCTACGAGGTCAATGTCTTCGCGAGAGGTTTGGCGGGCGGGCAATCGATGACCATTGGCGTTGTCTCGCGAGAGATCGGCTGCACGCTTTATGACACGGTCATGCAAGGTGTCATTCGCGGCTTCGCCGGAACCGGGTACTCGCCCATTTTCATTGAAGGCCAATCGGGCGAAGACTTTGGCGGCGAGATGATCCAAAAGCTGATCAGTCGTCGTGTCGACGGAATCATGACGTTGGGTGGCGACGATACGTTTCCCGAAAACCTGCTGAACCATTTGCCAGAGGAATTGCCGGCGATTGTGATTGGCAAAAGCGTGAAGGGATGGGAAAAGCGATGTGTGGTAACGGATAACTTTGGTGCGTCGTATCAAGCCACACAGTTACTGATCGAGAACGGTCATCGCGACATCGCAATCATTCGCGGTGACATGCATATCCAAGACGCGATTTCTCGCTACGACGGTTATTGCAAAGCCCTCGAAGATGCCAATTTAAAGGTTCTGCCAGACCTGATCCAAAACGGTGACTTCTTGGCACATTCGGGGCTGATGGGAATCCACGCTTTGCTCGCACGTGGAAAGCCTTTCACTGCGGTCGTCTGCGGCAACGATCAAATGGCGATCGGAGCCAAACTTGCACTGCAGCGTCGCGGTATCCGGGTCCCGGAAGACGTTTCGCTGATTGGATTTGATGACGAACCATTGTCCGCTTATGTGTCACCACCGCTGACGACGTTGCGGCAATCAGGCGTCGAGATGGGCCGAATTGCGGCCAAGGGACTGATCGATTTGATATCGGCTGGATCATGCGAATTGCCGCTTTTGGCCTGCGAATTGGTCGAAAGAGAATCCGTGGCCAAGCTTAGATCAACTTAGGAGATTGAGATGCAGAATGACATGCTGCCGTCTCAGACGCGTCCACTGTTTCAGTGAACGATTATTACCAATTTTACTTTTTCGTTTTTCGTTCTTTTGAGGTTCCCAAGTCATGTTTAAAACACGTCATCACCGCCGAGGCTTCACGCTGGTGGAGCTGTTGGTGGTCATTGCCATTATCGGAGTTCTGGTTGGCTTGTTGCTGCCGGCTGTTCAAGCGGCTCGCGAAGCGGCACGGCGGATGAGCTGCAGCAATAATTTCAAACAGATTGGCCTAGGACTGCACAACTATCACGCCGCCTTTAATAAGGTGCCACAACAACGCACTGGTACGTGGAATCCCAATGCGTCCGTTTGGCCGGCAGACACCAGACAAGACACCAATATGTTCCAGCTAAGCTTCTTAGTCGGTACTCTTCCCTTCATCGAGCAGCAAGCATTGTGGGAACAAATTGTAAATCCCAATGGCTTGAACGCTGATGGTTCCGCGCGAATGCCGCCTTGGCCAGCGATGGGGCCAAGTATTGATGTCAACGATTTGTACGCACCATGGGTAACCGAAATTGGTACGTTCCGATGCCCCAGCGATCCAGGTGTGGGAGCCCCCGGTTACGGACGCACGAATTACGGTGCCAACATGGGCGATAGTTACTTTATGCCCAACGGTATTTACCTGGCTTGGGATCACTCGATGACGGCCACAGATTTTGGTTGGCCTGAACCGAGAGGCACCTGCCGCGGAGCATTCTTTCCACGCCAGCAATTGGGATTCCGAGATTTCCTGGATGGCTTAAGCAATACCATCATGTGTGGCGAACTCGCAACCGACCTGGGTGACCGGGACAATCGAACGAGTGTCATTCAATCCGTTGGAACGCCATCGATTGCTGATAATCCGCTCGCCTGCCGTGACGGCGTCGATCCCTTGCGGCCTCAGTTCTGGAACGCAGCCAATCCCACTCCTGCGGAAGGCTTTCCTGGCGAAGGCGCCCGTTGGGCTCGTGGTTTGCAATGGTCCAGTGCGTTTGACATCAACAGCGGTGTCTACACGGTCCTGCCACCTAACAGCGAAATTTGCACCGCGTCTGACACGTCGATTCAGCATTGGAGTGCGATGGATGGACAGGTCAACACGACTGTGTCCAGTCGCCACCAAGGCGGTGCTCATGTGTTGATGGGCGACGGTGCGGTCAAGTTCGTCACCGACAGTATCGAAGCGGGCAATAGCGCTGCACAACCAACCAATCCTTGGACCGTTCAAGGTCAAGCTAGCCCGTACGGTTTGTGGGGTGCCTTGGGAACTCGAGCCAACAAAGAGATTATCGACGCCGAGTTTTAAATCTACCTTACCCGTTACTCATTCAATTGTTTAATTGACCATGTTTAAGTTATTACGAATGTTTTGGATCGCCCCCGCGTTGGCACTGATGCTAACTGGGTGCGATAACAATTCGTCACAATCCGTTTTTGACGAATCCGAAATGGCTAAGTATCGTTCAACGCCGGAGTCAATCGAAGCTGCCCGAGCGGCGGCGAAGTCACGAACTCCGTCTCGAGCGGATACGAAAAAAATGGCCGAACAATCAAGGGCGGCGGCGAGAGCCAACGCTGCGGGCGGCCGTTAATCGATTCAGGTTGCGAATCCTGTTGCTCAACGAGGTCGCATCAATTATCTCGCTATCGAGGTAATGATGCGACCTTTTCAATTTGATCCGTGGTCTTTTCTGAAGCTTGCTTGCAGTAAGAGCGTGCGATCGATTTCGTGTGTGGGTAAAAGAACGAAAACTTAGGAACTATCGATTTTCCCAAGTCGCCTTTCGCTCCGCGAAAGTGTGATCTGACGTACTTTCGCAGAGCGAAAGGCGACATCTATTTCCCGCTCGATCTTAACAAGGTGGGGCGAGCCAACTATCTTCCACTTAAACTGACACACCGTTTGCAAAAGGTATCGTGATGTTCCATTGGCCAATTCGAGTTATCCATCGCTTTGTTGGATTGGTGGTCGTTTCCGCCCTATTGCCGGCCCTCATTTGCGAGGCGTCACCAAGCCGAATCACGCTGCTGGATCCCGCAGAGATTTCCAATGATCTGGTCCAACCGCTGTACGCAAACGTGGTGCAGTCTAAGTCAGAATTGGTGGTGCAGACCCAAGCCAATCAAGATTATCCCGGTGTTTCAATTCGATCACCAAAAGCCGGATGGGATCTTTCAGAAACACCGATCGTGACGATGACTGTTCGAAATCTATCGGACCGGCCATTGGACGTGATGATGTCGCTGCAAAATGAAAAGAGCGACGGAGTGAAAGGAGCGTCGGCGCAAAAGATACAAGTTCTAAAAGGCCAAACAGCGACTTTGCAAATGATGGTGGGCGACTGGTACGGCAACAGAAGCGAATCGTTCGACCCCACGCAGGTTGCTCGCATCAATGTTTTGGTTGATCGTGACGACAAGTCAAAGTCATTCGCGATCGTAGACATTCACGCATCTGGCATCGACGAACCCGTCAAACACATTTTGGAAAGTGAATACTTTGCGAACCTACAGCCGTTCTTTGGCAAGGGCCTGAACATTGGCAATACGCTGGAAGCTCCCAACGAAGGCGATTGGGGCGTCAAGCTGCAAGACGGTCAATTGCAAATCGTCCGCGAAGCCGGTTTCGATTCGATTCGTTTGCCAGTGCGTTGGTCAGCACACGCATCGAAGCAACCGCCTTATCGACTGGAAGCAAGCTTCAAACGAAGAGTCAAGTCGGTTGTCGACGACGCCCTTAACCAGGGTTTGCGAGTGGTTTTAAATGTGCATCACTATGAAGAGATATTCGAGGATCCGATGGCACATCGCGATCGTTTTCTAGAACTGTGGCGACAGATTGCCAGTGAGTACGCCGAGTATCCACCCGAACTAGCCTTCGAGATTCTCAACGAAGCTCATGGCAAGCTTGACGCTGAAATTTGGAATAAACTGGTCGCCGATACCACGAAGATCATCCGTCAGTCCAACCCTGATCGCTGGATTGTCATTGGTGGGGTCAATTGGAATTCGGTGAACGGTTTGGCAAGTCTAAAACTTCCCGAGAACGATTCTCGGATCGCCGTCACTTTTCATTACTATTCACCGATGGCAGTTACTCACCAGGGCGCGCCGTGGATCGAGGAGGACGCAAGCAAGTGGTTGGGCACGACTTGGACAGGTAGTGAGGAAGAGCAAACGCAGGTGCAAATGGATTTTAACAAAGCGCTCGCCTTCGGCTATGAACACAACACGCCAATTTATCTAGGTGAGTATGGAGTCTATCAAGACGCCGATATGGACACCCGAGTCACCTGGACAAGTGCAATTACACGCGCGGCGGTTGAACGAAAAATGGGCTACGCGTACTGGGAATTCTATTCACTATTCGGGCTCTACGATCCAGTCACAAAAACCTGGCGTGAACCACTGAAGGCCGCAGTTTTGAAGCCTTGATTTGGTGCCTGTCACGATCATTCGTTGATCCGGATTTCGTAGGTTTTTGAGATCCTTCGCTGCATCGACTCAGTGATTCCGTCAACCGGCGGCGTTTCAATGGTGGCGACACGCTTGCGCTGCTGATAGCGAAATGCTTTTCCAGTCAACGGATCACGTGGGATTGCTAAACCGGTGATCGCATCGAGTGACGCCGGAAATTCGCCTCCATTGATTGCCAATTCGTGACGAATTGCTTCCACAACCTGCAATAACTTGATGAGTCGATTGAACCTGGCGGTCGATAGATAGACGTCGGCAGGGCTCTCGACAAATGGGACGCCCGGCGCACCGAGGTCATTCTTCATCTTCGCATTACGCTTTTGTATTTCGAGCAACGCAGGAATTGCCTGGGGCGGTTCGAGCGAACTGGCGGCTTGGATTTGATAATTCACCCTGTTCGACACATGCAGAATCCACCGCATGACCCATTCCATCTCGGGCATCTGCGAAAGCTCTTTTTCAGAATACAACTGCATCGCTGGCAACTCTTTTTTGGCTGCGACAAGAAGCGTCATCCTTAGCACCATCGCTTCCGTTTCAGTATTAACAAATGCACCACTGGAAACCATCAGATCTGAGAACTCGTTAACAATTCGGCTCCACACCGGATCACCAATCGGCGGCATTGAATCGCCCAACGACGGAAGCGATCGCCGCAGAGATGCAGACTCCCATTGCAACGCGGCTTGCAGATCCACCAATGAATCGGGCAGCATCGCCAGCGGCCAATACAGATTGGGTACCCAAGCATTCCCGACCATAGATTCAAGCCTTTCAACCGACATCAAGGCAATGTCCACACCAACCATTTGATTCACCAAAACTGGTGTTCGCGAAACGTGGCGAGCACAGGCCAATTGCGTGCGCACGCCATCAATCGCAAGCGATGCATCTTGATTTGTAACCGCATTGCGAATCCACAACGACAATCCGAACCCGGCGATGTAGCGATGACTTTGCAGGTCGGGAAGCAACAATTCTCTGCCACGATCAAGCTGGTATTCCCAGGCCGCGTTTCGCATCAAAGCAGCTCGAGAAAGCTCGTGATAAATCCGATCAAAGGCGAACTCTTTTTCAATTCGCGGGTCATCGGGTTGCAGCGTCAACAAGTCTCGGATTTTCGGAGCGAGGTCGCGCATGAAAGGATTCTCGCCTCCGATCAACCGCAACATCACAACAGCCGCATTGCCTTCAACCAAATCCGTCTCGCTTGGTAACAAAAGCAGCGACGTTTCAGACGGATCTACTTCCCGGGCCGTCAAACGAATTTCAATCGAGCCACCTGCTTCATCCGCGACAACAAGATTCGGCAAACCGATGACGATCAACAGGCAAAACATCGCAAAGGGATTTCTCATCAGATGAGCTCTTGGGGTGAAAAGAAAGTGATCATATTTCGATCTGATTCATAGGATTCAAAAACGGTCCCGCTGACATCGCTGTTGCTGCATCTTGAAGCGGTTGAACTTCCGTTATCGGCCTTCGCTCGACACGCTCACTCCAAACCGTTTTTAGCCGCATCAGCGTCATCCCCGCATGAGTTTCCACATAAGTCTCTGACGACGGATGTGAACTTCTTTCTCTGAACAACAGGAAACTGTTTGCCGCATGGAATCCTTGTGGTTCCTTTCTCATAGTGGAAATCTCATTTCGGTCGGCGACAGAAACGGTTTGGCTTGTCGTAGAAATATCACTGACCGTCCAACGACCAGCGGCGACTCCTCCCCCGACTGCTATCACCATCGCCGCGACTCGCAACCACGACGAGCGTGTGGACGCGGACGATTCGGCCACCCCGCGTGCCCTGCCGCATTCAAACATTAAACGGTTCTGAGTCTTTACCGAGGGATGCAAATCTTGCTCGCACAGAACCGTTTCCAGTTCTGCACGCTCACGTTCACTTATCAATTCTTTGTCGCACATGAGACACCATAGGTTTTTCGAAGAAGGGTCAAAGCGGTTTCGTACCGACGCCACACCGTTGCCTTAGAACAATTCAGCAAGCTCGCAATCTCATCGAATGTCAAATCACTCCAGATTCTTGCAACAACCACACGACGCAAATCATCCGGTAATTGCGATAGTGTTTCCGCCAACTCAACCGCTTCGGCGGAAGCCCATACCGATTCGTCTGAAACGCTTTCATCGCTGGCCACTCGACTATGGCGGCGCCGTCGCCGACCGTTGGAAAGTTGCTGGTTTCTCGCCTCGTTTCGACTGACCACGTAAAGCCATGCAACAACATTCTCAGGCACGTGATCCAGGCTCGCTAACTTAATGAAAGCTTGCTGGACAACGTCTTCAACCATCAGAGACTCGGCGTTCGAACCATCCACGTTGGACGATTGAGTCCCTACCCAAGCCATCAGCGGCCCCCAATGTCGCTGAATCAATTCCGAAAGAACATCAGGGGACAGGGACATACGGCGGTCGCAAACAATTGTGTGATCGGAACCAGCGGCTTTCACAACGATTGACAGCGCCACGAGCCAACTTGTTTCAAAAAAAGCGAAAGATCGTTCGATTTAAAGAGTCGTCCCGAATTGACTTCATGGGATCGGATTCCGACAAAGCCCAAAACACATGAACTAAAGTCATGTCGATGATCGGTTATAGTGTTTTCCCATGGATCAACTGCCAACACCGCACAACAATTTCTTTCATTTCGCGCTCTCGCACTTACCCAGTGCTCGAAGCCTGATTGCTACTCAGCTTGATGCAGAGGCGTTGAAGGAATTGAAGCTGGAAACACTGAAGCTGGAAACACTGAAACTGGAAACACTGAAACTGGAAACAGGAAGTTATGTTGATTCTGACCTTCGTGAAAAATTCTCGGACCTACTGTTCTCGGTTGAATTGGCTCATCCCAAAAATAGCGAATCACGGGAAGCCAACGTCTACTTCCTGTTCGAGCACAAGAGCCAATCTGATTCGACCACAGTTCTGCAACTTCTGTCGTACATCATCCGAATTTGGGAAAAGCGTCTGCGAGATGGTCTAGGCCTGTGCCCAATCGTGCCGCTGGTCGTTTACCACGGCGAAACCGGCTGGACGGCGGCTCGCAAGTTAGCTGATTTGATCGATGGACCGGAGGCTTTATCTGCTTATCAGGTCAACTTTGAATTTCCGCTTTTGGACTTAAATCGACTGTCGGATCAGGAAATTGATGGAGAACCCATTTTGCGAAGCTCGCTGCGACTGCTAAAATACGTCGCAGCATTGAATTGGTTCAGCATCTGCACGACATCCTGAAGGTTTTTGGTAGTTTGGCCGGCCGCGGCCAACTTCGGGATTGGATCAAGGCAATTGGAGTTTACCTAATGGCAGTCAATAAAAATATCGACGACCAGCAGTACAAGCAAACCGTCGCCAGCGTTTTCCCCACGAAATTCGTGCCTGGTTCGATTGTCGACCAATTGCTGATCCGAGGTCGCGAAGAAGGAAGGATTGAGGGATTAGAGAAGGGAATGGAAGAAGGAATCGGAAAGGGTAAACTCGCGGGCTCAATCCAGACTTTGCAGGCGCTCTTGGACGACAGCATTAGCACCGACGCTGAGTTGATGGGCACCGAAACAACGGCACTTCAAACACAAGTGACTCAGTTGAAGCAAAGACTCCGCGATCGCCAGGCATGACGACGGTGCATCTTGATCCAACGACGCCTGAAAACGAGAAGCCTACCGTCATTATCGGTGCTGGATTGGCTGGGCTTTCCTGCGCCGTGGATCTTTGCAAGTCGGGACACGACGTCACGATTTTGGAAGCTTCGGATCGAGTGGGCGGTCGCGTTCGAACCGATGTGGTCGATGGATTTACGCTGGACCATGGGTTCCAGGTGCTGCTGACGGCTTATCCTGCTTGTCAACAATTGCTGGACTATGAAGCACTGCGACTGCGAAAATTTGCACCCGGTGCGATGATTCGCCAACGAGGCCGATTCCAAGTTCTTGGTGACCCATGGCGTCGGCCGGGTGACACGATTGGCACGCTGCGTAATCCCGTCGGCACGCTAGGCGACAAGTTGAGGATTGCAAAGGTACGTCGTTCATCACGCCAAGGAACTTTGAATGATCTGTATCAGCGAACTGATCAGCCGACGATTGATTACCTTCGGCAAGCCGGGTTTTCTGATTCAATGATCCGCGGGTTCTTTGAACCTTTTATCGGCGGCGTGTTCTTGGACGAATCGCTTTCGGTTAGCAGCCGTATGTTTGAATTTGTGTTCCGGTTCTTTGCCGAAGGTGATGTGGTCGTTCCCGCCGACGGGATGGCTGCGATTCCCCGTCAACTTGCCGAACAATTGCCACGTGGAACCGTGCGGCTTCGGCAAAGCGTCACCGGAATTGATGGCACCACGATCCGACTTAGCAGCGGAGAAGTGATCGAAGCGGAAAAGATCGTCGTTGCAACCGAAAGCGATGCTGCGTCACGGTTGCTGGGAATCAAAGAATTGAAAACGGCATGGAACAGCACGATCAACATGTACTACGCCATTGAAAGTGGCGTTAAAAATATCACCGCACCGATCAACCAATCCAAGATGCTGATGCTTCGCGGCGATGAAACTGGGCCGGTACAGACGGCGACGATCATCAGCAATGTCGCACCTGAATATGCTTCGGCGGGCCAAGCTTTGTTGTCAGTCTCGACAAGCGTTTCCGATGAGAGTGAAACGTTTGGCGATGACGACACCTTGGATCAAGCGGTCCGCAAGCAATTGTCCGATTGGATTGGCGGTGCCGCACCACTGCGACACCTTGCCAATTACCGGGTTCCCTATGGACTCCCCCTTCGACCACTTGATCCAGTGGTTCGATCGGTTCATGCCTCTGACCACAGCGATACGCTGGGCAGTAAGCAGGACTCGATCTTTCTTTGCGGTGACCATCTCGAAACACCGAGCATCCAAGGGGCGATGAACAGCGGGCTTCGAGTGTCACAAGCGATCCGGGAATCAGTCCCGAATCGCGTTACTTAACCAGCGGTGCTCGCTAGCGAAGCACTGCTCCACCGCCGCCACCACCAAGATCGTAGGTCGCGACGACCGGAATGATCCCGTAGATGCCTTCGGTGAACACTTGACGAACAAAGTTGTCAAACAATTGGATCGGCGTGCTTGGCAGGATAATCACATCGCCGTCACGGATCCAAATTTCGTCAGCCGGATGAGCGGTTCGGCCTAGGACAGCACCGCGGACATCGACAAGCGTTGACAGCAGCTCCCAGTTTTCGCCGCGTCGGAAGATGACGACCTGACGCAAGTTCGCACCAATCGTTTGACCACCGGCCATCGCGATCGCACCAAGAACCGTGGTTGGCGAATTGTCCAAGTTGTATCGCCCAGGGATGTTGACTTCACCCAGCACGAACACGTTGTGCGGAGCTTGTTGCTGAAGCGAGGGCTCGACTTCGATTCCACCGACGTGTCGGTCATAGCGAAGGTTGATTTCTTGCTTCAATTCGTCAAGCGTCAAACCTTGGGCTTGGACGCTGCCAAGTTTTGGTAAGCGAATTTCGCCAGCCGGCGTCACCGTTTGGGAAACCTGCTGAGGATCAAAACCACCAGCACCGCTGATGGCCTCGCGGATTCGGTTTGCCGCAGTGCCAGTATTAACGGGCGTGACGTCAACGGCTGGCTCTGGATAGAACTCAGTGTACTTCTCTTCCAACACTTCGCGCAATTGTTCAATCGTTTGCCCAGCGGCGTAGACTTGTCCAATCAAGCGAAGTGTGATCGTGCCATCGGGCTGGATTTTCAAACCGCGTTCAAGCGTCCCACGAGTCAATTCGTCATCGGCTTCTGATTCAATCAACAACTCATCGCCAACAACCAACCGATAAGCACCTTCGCTTTTCAGTTCCGTGATTAAAAACGTAAAGCTGATTAGGTCACCGGTACGAAGACGATATTCGTGAACTCGCTGCGTCCGAGCTGGCCCGGCATATTCGCCGGCACCGTAAACACTAAACGGAGCGTCGTAGGGGCACTGCCAACATTGGTTCTTTGAGTCGCATTTGGGACCGATGCCCAATTTCATACCAACGCCGCCGATCATGCCTTCGCCATCGCGATCGACGCAATCCATGCACTGATTGCACTGCGAAGGTGGCTGACAGGTCGAACCGCACGATCCGCCGCAAGAAGATCGACAAGAGGAACCGCACGTTGACCCGCACCCTGACCCGCACCCTGACCCGCATGAAGCTGACCCGCATGACGAACCACACGATCCCCCGCACGAAGCCCCGCAACCCGATCCGCAAGATGGGGCATAGGCTACGGTTGGATCAAAAGACGAATCGACCAGTGGCGTTGCATGTCCATGTGACACCGGTGTTGCGATGGTCTGCTCAGAAAGTGCGGGCGGAAATAACTCGCTATCACGCGGACTGGACAGTGACTCAAGCATCTCGCTTGACACAGGGTATCCAAGTGAGCTTCGGATCGATGGTGGAAAATTTGTTCTTGCTTCTTGTCCAATCGCAGTAAAGTTCAGTGTCATGCCAAGGCACAACGAGAACAGCATTGGGCAAGTGAAGCGAATGTTTGGGGGAAACATTACGCGTACTCTTTGCTTGCTCGGCAACGAGGGAAACGTCAACCGATAGGGAGGAAACCAGGGGGAGTGTGTCGTTTAGAGGAAGGTAAAATTAGGAAGTAAAAAGGCCAGGACTAGCGACGCCCAAATGGGAAGAAGGAACGAAAACTAATGCGTGTTTTTTCTTGATCCGGCTCCGGATCCTTGACGTCAGGCTTTGGCGAAGACGTCGCTGGAATCGCGTTAATCGTTTGCGGTGTCGGACGATAGCTGGCGGCAAATTGGCTTGGTGGCAGTTGAACGACGGCGGTGTCATTGAACAGCGATGGATCGTCCAGCGCGCGAATGCACTGCTGAGCCAAGTCGTAATCGCCACCCCGGCGCGACGCATTTAACAGGATGTGATAGCCAGTTCTAGAAGGCTGAATTGCAACGCTTTGCTTTAGCGAGAGAATGGATTGGCGGACTAAACCCTGTTCCAGCAGCGTCCGCCCATATTCACGATGTGCTTCGGCGTTGGAGGGCTGAATTTCAGTCGCCGCACCGTGATAGGTCAGGCTTACTGCACCGGAATGAACGTCTTCACGCGAGAGCACTTGTTTCTCGATCATGCCCAACAGCAACATCGACTCAGCCGCCAACGCAGAATGCCCCGCTGCGGACACCAACTTCGTTCTCGCCAGATTCAAATAGGCATCCGTCGCCTGCACCGCTGACAATGTCTTCAGGTCTTGCGATTTCAGAATCTCTGTCTCGTGAACGGCTACCATGCGTTGAATGCTTCGCCAATCAACCGTGGTGGTGACTCCCTCGAAGTCTTTTGCCTCGCGAATCGCGTTTTGAGCAATTCTCAAATCTCGAACGTGTTGGTTACCACCAGCCAGTGCGTCTTCAATATCGATCGACAATCGCAATGCTTCGAGTGCATGCTTCCTGGCCGTGTGCGTTGCCCGCCGCTGCAGACGTGACCGCGAATCGGCAAGTGCAGCTTGCGCGAGCTTCCGCAACCGCTTGGCGTGGATGATTGCATTATTGTTAGCGGTAGACACTTGTGCCTCAGGAAGCGAAACTTCCGCCGGCGGTGGCTGCAGGCTCTCCATCGAGAACATTTGGAACCCCTGCTTGTCAGCAATACGTCGAGTTCGCTGCTGCAAGCTGCTGGTATCGATTTTGGGTTTTGAAAAGTCAGCAGACAACTTTGAGGCATCGCTCACAATTGGATTGAACTGCGAAGTATCAGAGGAAGAATCAAAATCAGGAGTCCGAACATTGACAGCGTCGGAGTGAATCGGACGCCCGACATGATTGATTGAATGAGTGGAATCGAATTCACGCGTATCGTCGAAACGCGTTTCCAAATCCGACGGCATACTCAATCCAGTTTCGAATTTCCTAGCGGGCACGATTGACTGCCGGGGGCTTCCCGATCGAACCATGTCGGCCAATGAATCAGGTGCAATGTATGGTTTTAGTGTGTCGTCGGTTTTGTTGGGCCAAGGACTTTGCGCATACGAAGGTCGATTCTTCGAGACATCTGCACTCGTCGTGCCTGTCACTTGCCTTGCTTCAAATGGTTTTGCATCGGTTTGATCAATCCCCGCCGTAACGACAACGGGAGAAAGCGGAGCCCGAAATGTGACGTGTTCCGACACAGGGACCGAATGGAGCAATATCCTTGTTTCCCCGGCGACCGATCCATGATTCGCTTCCGAAGGAATCTCACCGGACGCATCAAGATTTGTTCCGATGCTGCTAGCCAACGCAATCATGGCTGCAAGCGCGATCCGCTTTGCAGACGCCGTTTTTTGCCGCGAGCATCGATTGTCGTTTTGATCAGCCATGAAAAAATCGCTTGGTGATTTGACGGAAGCGGACGCAGCACTACAACGCAGTGGCACATCGGGGGTGGTCCTTAGTGAAACAGATCGGCAGCGCTTTAAGAAAATGGCAAATCAATTGGCTCGCGAATTGAAAGCAAATCAATTCGACCACGATCCAAGTGGGATGATCCAGCCTTGCGCGCAATCGCGAACATTCCTGATAAGATGATTGCGAAGCACAACACTCACAGGCAGACCAAGAAAACCGTCGGGTTAGGGGCAATCGTTAAAACCGACCTGCTGAGACAGCCTGCTGAGGCAGCCTGCTGAACGGGTCTTCGGAAACTGGTTATGCTCTTAACGTCGTAAAAAGCAACAAGTATCAACTGTGATCCCCTACAAGACTTGCAGCCGCACACCACAATTCCGACGCCGCCCTTCCCTCAGGATCCCCAATCATCGACGAATCCCTTGATCTCATTGCAGTCTGCGCGTTTGGCCTGGAAGCCGTGGTTCGTCGCGAGCTTTCCGACCTGGGAATCGAGTCGACGATTGTGTCCTCGGGACGGATTCTCTTTCACGGAAACTGGCAATCCGTCGCGACAGCCAACCTATGGCTTCGCACTGCCGACCGTGTTCTTTTGCGGGTCGCCGAATTTGAGGCCGCCGACTTCGATGCTCTGTTTGACACCACCGAAGCATTTGAATGGGCAAAGTACATCCCAGTCGATGGGCTCTTTCCCGTCACCGGTCGATCGGTCAAATCACAACTGACCAGTGTGCCCGCGGTCCAGCGAAGTGTCAAAAAAGCGATCGCCAAGGCCTTGCAGCGAGACCATGGTTGCGAGGAATTGCCAGAAACCGGTGCGTTGTTCAAAGTTGATATCACGCTACTCGATAACGTTGCCACCCTGACCATCGATACAACCGGCAACAGCCTGCACAAACGCGGCTACCGCACCGACGTTTCCTTGGCTCCGCTAAAAGAAACGTTGGCCGCGGCAATGGTGCAACTGAGTTATTGGAAAGCTGGCCGCCCGCTGATCGATCCATTTTGCGGCAGCGGAACCATCCCGATCGAAGCCGCCATGATCGGTCGCAAGATCGCACCGGGACTGAAACGCAACTTTCCGTTTGAATCTTGGCCAAGCTTCGATGGCCAGATTATTGCCGACCTAAAATCCGATGCCGTCGCCAATCAATTAGCAAGTCTCGATTGCCGTTTGGTTGGCAGCGACATCGACGGCCGTGTGCTTCGGGCCGCACGCGACAATGCCCAACGAGCGGGCGTCGAAAACGAGGTTCACTTTGAGGTCGCCGACGCGACACAGATATCCAGCAAACGTCGGTTTGGTTGCTTGATCACAAATCCGCCGTACGGCCGTCGGCTTGGTGCGAACGAAACGTCCCAAGAAAAGTCGCGGCCAAACCCCAGAAGCGATATCGCCAAAAAGTTTCGCCCGTACAGCCGCGAACTGGACGAACTTTATGGCAGCTTGCCCAATGTGTTTCGCAAACTTTCGACTTGGTCGCATTATGTTCTGACGGCCTATCCAAACTTTGAATCGCTGGTAGGACGCAGTGCCGATCGCAGACGCAAACTTTACAACGGTCGCATTGAATGCACCTACTATCAATACGGTGGCCCCAAACCAGTCGAGGAAACCAAACAGCGTGACGGCGAAACCACCACGCTGGTCCATGCCAAAGGCGATGCCGCGTTCGGGTCCCTGGGCGACAAGGCGGCTCATCAGGCCGAACTGTTTACCGCTCGCTTAAACAATCGTGCGAAACACTTACGACGTTGGCCAACTCGCCGTGACATTACCTGTTTCCGTTTGTACGAACGTGATGTCCCCGAGATCCCTTTGGTCGTCGATCGCTACGAAGACCACTTGCACATCACTGAATATGAACGTCCCCACGACCGCGATCCCGCTCAGCACGCGAACTGGTTGGAACTGATGGCGGAAACAGCGGGGAAAGCTCTGGACGTTGCCCCGGCTAACGTTCACCTAAAAACAAGAATGCGTCAACGTGGAAAAACCCAACACGAAAAAGTTGACCAAACGGGAAGCCGAATTGAAGTCAGCGAAGGTGGACTAAAGTTCCTGGTCAACTTACAAGATTACGTCGATACAGGTCTGTTTTTAGATCACCGCGAAACGCGATCAATGGTGCGTGACGAAGCCAAAGACAAACGGTTCCTAAACTTGTTTGCATACACTGGTTCGTTTTCAGTTTACGCAGCCGACGGAGCTGCAAGATCGACGACCACCGTAGACCTGTCCAAGAACTACTTGGATTGGGCGCGGGACAACATGCGGTTGAACAAGTTTGTCGGGAACCAACACAACTTTATCGCCGCGGACATCCGCCAATTCCTAACTGAGCATGCCCCCGGCCACGCCTATGATCTTGTCATGCTGGACCCGCCCACGTTTTCCAACAGCAAACGCACCGAAGAAGACTGGGACATTCAGCGTGACGCGGTTCCGCTGATCAATCAATTACTACCGCTGGTGTCCAACGGAGGCGTGATTTACTTTTCAAGTAACTTCCGACGATTAAAGTTTGACGAATCGGCCATCGACGCCAGTGCCATCCACGAAATCAGCAAACAGACCGTCCCCGAGGACTACCGCAACAAACGTATCCATCGATGCTGGCGAATTGTGAAGTGAGCCACAAAAATCACAGCCCGAAGCATGTATTTTGGAGCTTCGTTTTTCCTGAGTGCCGAAGGCACGGCAGCACCTAGTAGTCCATGTCAGCTCAATCTTCGGTTAGGAGGTAGCGGAAGTCGCGTAGACTTTCGGCGTCCCCCTCGTAGCCGAAACTCTTGGCGAGTTCCGCTACCCGAAAATTGAGGTGACGCGGAATACTAGC
>NZ_LWSK01000104.1 GCF_001642955.1 Rubripirellula obstinata
TATAAGACGATAATGTTTTTGTGAGCCGCTGGCCGTGAGGCCTCGGGGTGCAGGTAAGCTAATCGGATGGAGGCCCTAAAGTAGGCCGTAGCGAGTGGAGCGAGTTACGGCAGGGCTGCAAAATGCCGTAACTCGCTCCACTCGCTACGGCCTACGGCCTACGATTTACGGCCTACGGTTTGACCCGAAAATGCAAACCTGTAACACGATCACGACGCGAGTTTCATCCGATCGGCCAGCAATCCCAGGACTTCGGTGGCCTGATCAACCGGGGTGCGATCATCGCCGCCGCGGAGATGAATTTCTGGGTTTTCAGGAGCCTCGTAGGGGTCGCTGATGCCGGTGAAATTCTTGATTTCGCCCGCTCTGGCTTTTTTGTACAGCCCCTTGGGGTCGCGAGCTTCACAGATTTCCAGCGGTGTATCGACAAACACTTCCACAAAATCGCCCTCACGCTGATCGTTGACAATTTTCCGCACCCGGTCCCGATCGCGGCGATACGGGCTGACGAATGCCGTCAAAGTGATCAGCCCCGATGCAGCCATTAATGCCGCGACTGATCCGATCCGGCGAATGTTTTCTTCTCGGTCAGTTTCCCCAAAACCAAGTCCAAAACGCTTCGCAAATTCGTCGCTATGTTCTTCTGCCAAACGTTCGGGCGGGGAACACAGCCCATGACGAATGTTGTCTCCATCCAAAACCGTGGTAGCTCGGCCAGCATCGAAAAGCAGTTGATCGAGTGCGTTGACGATCGTGCTCTTTCCGCAACCGCTTAGCCCGGTAAACCAAACCACAATGCCACGCTGGCCGAGACGTGTTTCACGAGAATCGCGTGAAACGGAGTGGTCGTGCCAGACAATGTTTGATTTAGCCATGGATCGAAGTTTGGGGGTGAAGTTTGAGACGTGGAAACTGGATGGGTGGGAAGCGACCTTGCGTTTTTTCTCGCAAATGCCGTATTCCCGAGGCACATCTTAATCAACTCATTCGATTTTATCTTCCCACGAACGCGCCGCGATGCCAGTCATGGAATTCACAACACGCCGAGCTCGTCCTGGTGGCCAACGTCACGCTTCCGGTTCCCGGTTACTGGTCACATCGGTGCTTTGCTCGCTGGTGTTTGTCGCATCGGTCGGATGCACGTCGTTCTGGAAGCCCAAATCTGAAAATGAAATCAATGACGCCAAACTACTCGAACTAAAAAAAGCTCCACAGACACCCGATCTTGTTCGTGACGCTGCCGTTCCCAATGGTTTGCACCCGATTCAGGTTGACGGCGTCGGTTCAGTCAATCAACTAGCCGGAACCGGTGGTCCAGCCGACCCGTCGCAGTTCCGTGATGAATTGCTGGAAGAGATGAAGCGACACGACATCAAGGATCCCAATCGGTTTTTAGAACTCGATTCCAACGCCTTGGTTCGAGTCCGAGCGTTGATTCCGCCGGGTGCTCGTCGCGGTGACCCGATCGATATCCGAGTCCTTGCACCGGACGAATCAAAAGTGTCTGACCTGGGCGGTGGCTGGCTACTTGATACTCGGCTGCGACGTCAAATTCGTTTGCAGCAACGCATGATGCAGCGAAGCGTTCACTCGGGCGAAGTGCTGGCGATCGCGACCGGTCCCGTCGTCACTCGTGGGTCTCACAATCCGGGCGACGAAATTGCGAACCGAATCGAAGGCAACGTGATCTCCGGCGGACGGGTTCAGGAAGACCGACTGATGTCGTTGGTTCTAAGACCCGAATATCAGCACGTTAAAGTTGCGATTGAAATTTCAAAGGCAATCAACAAACGTTTCTTTTTCTTTGACGGTGCGACTCGCCGAGGCATCGCCAATCCACGCGAAGACGATCTGATCGAATTAGAAATCCACCCCAGATACCGCAACAATGTTTACCGCATGATCGAAGTGGTGCGGGCGATCGGTGTCGAGCCTGAATCATCGAAGACCCAAGGCCGGCTGGCGGGACTGGCGAAGCAGTTGTCATCCCCAGCAACGGCTGCCGACGCGGCGCTACAACTGGAAGGCATTGGTGAAAGTGCCGTTCCCACTTTGTTGGACGCACTGAAATCAGACGACCGCGAAATCCGCTTTTACGCGGCCGAGTCGCTCGCTTACATGGACCGCGAAGAAGCGGTGGACGTGCTGGAAGAATCGGCTCGCGAAGTCGCCGCGTTCCGCGCGCCGGCCTTGATGGCGTTGCAAGAGCTGCCGCATCCGATGGCCGAGCATGCCCTGCGGCGTTTGATCGACAGCCCCAGCATGGAAACTCGCTACGGAGCGTTCTGTTCGCTTCGTCGTCGCAGTGATGCCAAGCGAATGCTCGGCGGAAAATCACTCGGACAATTTTGGTTGTACGAAATCCAATCCAGCGAATCGCCAGCCGTGGTTGTCTCGCTTCGTGAATCACCCGAAATCGTGATCTTCGGATCCGGTGTGTCTTTGCCGCTGGCGAAGTTCCTGCGTGGACCGGCCGGGATCTTGATCAAGGCGGACCCATCGTCGATTGACGAAAACGGCTTGCCCCGACGACTGAAAATCAGTCGTTTTCAAGCGGGTGAAGAAGACAAGCGAGCGACGACCAGCATTGCGATTGATTCCGTCATCGCGGGGCTAGCATCGGTGGGTGCCGGTTACGGTGAAGTGATTGAAGTGCTGCGTCTGGCCAAAGACAGCGATCAATTGCAGGGTCAGCTTGCCGTTGATCCGCTACCGCGATCACTGCGGACTTATTACCGCGATGGTGATGATGACGAAGAGGATGAGTGAACGTCGGCTGGTGAAAAGACGCGGTGTGCGGCGTTGTTCCGGCATCAGAAGCCTTGGCATTGCCGGAACTGCGCCGCGTACCGCGGCTTGTTCCGGCCTACGATTTGGCGGCCAGGATCTCGATTGATTCACCGCTGCAGTATTTCTTTGCGGCGGCGGAAACGGCGGCGACGTCAAGCGACTTCAGGCGATCCAGCATGTCGTCGGTGCTGAAGTATTCGCGATGCGTCAGCCAGCGGCTTCCCAGTCCGAACAATCGGTTGCTCGGGCGTTCGCTTTGCATGATGCATCCGGCGGTTGCTTTGTTGATCGCCTGATCGAGTTCTTCTTTTTGGACGCCGTCCTTGACCACTCGGTCGATCACATCCTCGATCAACTTCGTATTGCTTTTGACGTCGGCCGGGTCGCAAACCAAGTACGTGAACCACGCGCCGGTGTCCATGAATTCTTGCGGCCAGACTGTTGCGACTTCCGCTTTGCCGGTGTCGATCAAATCCCAGAACAACCGGCTGCCACCTTCGTCGCCGACCACGGCGGCAAGGGCCCGTGTGGCAAAGCGGTCATCACAGGCAGCCGATGGTCCGTCCGTCATTCGGATCAGGTAAGCCTGATGAGCGTCGGGAATTTCCAGGTGACGATCAATGCTGATTCCCGCCGGCACAGTCTTGTCGTCATCGGGGTCCGGCGTCGATGGCATCGGGGTCGATGCCCAATCGGCGGACAGCTTTTCGGCTTGCTCGACCAGTCCATCAAAATCAACATTGCCCGACGCGGCCAGCACCATGTTTTCCGGGCGATAACGCCGTTGAAAATAGGCTCGCATTGCTTCGCACTTCATCGTTTCAATCGATTCCGAGGTACCCAGCACACGTCTGCCCAAACCACGCGGGCCAAAGTAAACCTCCAACGCTCGTTCGAACGCGCCAAAGGGCGGCTGGTCTTCGTACTTGGCAATCTCTTCCAGAATCACGTCGCGTTCGGTTTCAAACTCGACTTCCGCCAGCGACGGCCGCATCATGTCGGACAACAAGTCCACAATCCGATCTTGGAACTTGGGCAGAACCGTGGCGTAGTAAACCGTTTGCTCTTCGGACGTATACGCATTCCCTTGACCGCCCAATTCGTCAAGCTCGCGATTGACATCGGCGGCACTTCGATTGGCGGTTCCCTTGAACATCATGTGTTCTAAAAAATGGCTCAATCCGGATTCATGATCGACTTCGTCACGAGCACCCGAGCGGACGAAATAACCGAACGCGGCGGAGTAGCCGCGGTTATCAATCTCCGCTGCAATGCGTAGTCCGTTGGGAAGCGTGGTTTCGCGAAATTCAGGCATCGGAAAGAAGTTTGAAGAGTGAAGTGTGAAGAGGGAAGTTGCGTAGGCCGGAACAAAGCGGAGCGAAGTTCCGGCAATTGCATTGCTGAGTGTTGGATTGCCGGAACTGCGCTAAGCTTGTTCCGGCCTACGTCAACTACGGAAGCTTGACTTGCAATGCCTTCGGTCCCAGCGTGACGATCGTGTAATCGGTTGGCGGGTTTTTGTCCCAGTGATCGCGGATATCGTCCAGCGTGATCGATTCAATGGCGGACTCCAATTCCTCGGTCGTCAACACGCGTCCGACTTGGTACAGATCCGACGCCAACGATGACGCTCGCGATGCACTGGATTCTTGCTCCATGATCAAACCACTTTGGATCCGCACCTTCCAACGATCGAGTTCCGCTTGCTGAAGATCTTCAGTCATACGTGCGATTTCACCGAGCGTAACGTCGAGCGTTTCCTGAGCACGTTCAGGGGTCGTGCCTGCGTACCCGAACACTCCACCCGCTTTTTTGAGCGAATGGCAACTCGCAGACACGGTGTAACAGAGTCCACGTTGCTCGCGAACGCGGTCAAACAATCGACTGCTCATCCCATCGCTCAGGATCCCAATACCGGCTCGCATGCGGAAGTAATCATCATCGCCGTACGGGATACTGGGGAAAGCAAATCCGATGTGAGTTTGACTTGATGGTGATTCGATATGTTCGTAGGTTGCTTTTCGATCGACGGCAGGCAATTCAGTCGCCGGCAGACTCTTCCAATCGCCGAACGCCTCTTTGGCCATCGTGACCACTTGGTCAATCTCGACGCGGCCCGCGACTGAAAAAATTGATTCGCCAGCGTGATAATGATCTGTAAAGTAATCGCGCACGTCGTCAGGCGTGATCGCGGTCAGCCCTGATTCGGTGCCAAAGATCGAACGCCCTAAATTCTCGCCGTAATGCAATTCCCTTAGCCGACGCATGACGCGATGAGTCGGTTCGTCTTGCATGGCACGCAGTTCTTGAATCGACATCAATCGTGCGTCGTCAAGTTGGTCCGATGGCAGGTGCGGACGCCGGACAACGTCAGCATGGATCGCGATGCACTGGGGCAAAGAATCGGCTGGCATCGCGGCGCTGAACGAGGTCATCGACGTGGACACGCCGCTGTTGCGATCGATGCCCAGGTTGTCTTGGACTGCGACCAAGTCACGACTGCTGTAGGAACCGGCACCCCGCTGGACCATTTCGCAAGCCATTCCGGCCAAGCCGCCTTTGGACGGATCTTCGACGCTGACGCCGCCACGTAGCGACAACGCCATTGCCGCAGTTCGTTGCCAAGGCATGGGTTGAACGACCACCGTCATCCCGTTGTCTAGTTTTTCAACGTGGATGGTGGTGGCTTCGATCGCGGAGGTCGGTGAGATATTAGAGGTCATGAATGAATGACTGAAGAAATGATCAAAAGTAGGAGGTGCGTATTCGTTTTTGGATCAAACGCCGATGGAGACGACTTCGACCGTTTTGACGCGGCCGACCAGCGTATGGCTGCTGGCGTCATCAATCGTAATGCTGAGGAAATGGCCGGCTTGGCGACGGTTACCGTCAAACACCACGATACGATCACAATGAGTCCGACCAATCATTTGCACGATGTGATCGCCGTTATCTTCGTCGCTAACGTTGCCGTCACGAACCGCTTTTTTGCTCGGACCTTCAACCAGGACTTCGACCGTTTTACCGACGAATTTCAAGTTGTCTTCTTTGGCGACTTCGTCTTGAACGGCCAGCAATTCGTTGTTGCGTCGGGCTTTGACTTCGATCGGAATGTCATCCTCCAAACGCTCGAAGGCTTTCGTTCCCGCGCGGACGCTGTATTGAAAGATGAAACTGTTCTTGAAACGACAGCGGCGGGTTAGCTCCATCGTCTGTTTGAAATCTTCTTCGGTCTCGCCGCAGAAACCGACGATGAAATCGCTGCTGATCGCTGCGTCAGGCAAGATCCGTTCGATCCGTTCCATCATCGCCATGTAATCGGCGACGGTGTAGCCGCGTTTCATTCGCTTCAGCACTTCATCGCTGCCGCTTTGCGCCGGCACGTGCAAGTATTTCGACACCTTGGGCAAATCACGAATCGTTTCCAAGAGCCGTTCGGTCATGTCTTTGGGGTAGTTGGTCACAAACTTGATTCGTTTGATTCCATCGATTTCATGCAACTGTTCCAGCAGAGCCGCCATGTCGGTGACACTGCCGTCGTCGTGTTTGTATTTATAGCTATTGACGGTTTGCCCCAGCAGCGTGATTTCCAAGCATCCTTGATCGGCCAGGATGTTGGCTTCGGCCAGAATGTCGTCAGGCGATCTGCCTTGTTCGGGACCGCGCGTGTTGGGCACAACGCAGTAGGTGCAAAACTTATCGCAGCCGATTTGGATTCGTAGGTAAGCCTGGAACGGCGTCGGCCGCATCGTTGGATCGCGAAGTGGGTCAAAGGTTTCGTGGCTGCGCGCGATCGACGCTTGCGAGCCGCCTTTTCGCGAAAGCGACACCGCCATCTGTCGGCCTTCGCCACCGCGAACCTTGTCCAACAACTTCGGAATGTTGTGCAGTTGCCCTGGGCCGACGACAAGATCAACGTAGGGGGCTCGTTTGAAAATGATCTCTTGATCCTTCTGAGCCATGCAGCCCATCACGCCAATGATCTTGGACTCGTTTTCAAGCTTCTGTGTCTTCACTTTGCCCAGCGCGCTGTAGACCTTTTCCTCGGCCTTTTCGCGAACGCTGCAGGTGTTGTACAGAACGCAATCGGCTTCCATCGCATTGTCGACGACGGTGTAGCCGTGGCGTTTTAGGTCGGCGATCACCATCTCGCTGTCCAAGACGTTCATCTGGCAACCGACGGTCTGGATGTAGACGCGTTTATTCATGAGTGGATCGGACTATTGGGGAGGCGTTTTGTTCTTGGGAGCACGTTTCTTGTCGGCCGCGTCGCTTGATGGCTGCTTGAAGTCACTTTGGTTCTTACTGACATAGCGGCGCAGCAATGCGGTCAACGAAATTCGCCGCTGAGACATCGAGCCGATCAGCAAAAAGAACGCGATCAGCGCACCGGCCAACCACAATAGCGTGGTTGGTGAAAAGAGAGCATCGGTAAGCATCGCCAAAGGATACCCGCCCGAAGCCGGTTTCGGGAAGAGTCGCGCCAAAAGAGCCCCGCCGGAATTACGTGACGCTCCGTGAATTGACGTAGGCGTAGGCCGGAACAAGCCGCTTCGGCGCAGTTCCGGCAGACATCGCCGGCGCGGATTGCCGGAACTGCGTCGAAGACTCCTTGTTCCGGCCTACGCCCGCTTTAGCTATTCGAATCGTAGCCTTCAGAGCTTTCGCTGTCGGAAACAGCGCTGCTGGAGCTAGAACTGTCGGCTTCGGCTCGCTCGCGGGCAACTTGAATGACGCGGCTGGCCACCATCTGAGCGGTTCGCATTTCGGCGGGACTAAACCACGCAACGTTGCCGGTGTATTTGCTTTCAACGCGATTTTTGGCGGCCAATTTTTGCCAAGACATACCATCCATCAAGTGCCACGCGACCGCCTGTGCCGCGTTTTGTGAGACTTGGTTGTAGCCGAGTGATTCGCACAGGACGCGGACATCTGCTTTGTCGGTGAACTCTTCAATCGGAACAATTTTGTAGGGCATTTTCGGATTGGGATCTTTCTTACCGTGTTCCAGGCAGACTGTTTTGACGGCGAATTTCATGGTCTTTTCAGGAGCAACTCGCATCATTCCGCCGCCCATGCCGCCCATTCCACCGCCGCCCATACCGCCGCCGCCCATGCCACCCATTCCGCCGCCACCGGCTTGACCACCGCCACCCATTCCGCCGCCGCCCATGCCGCCGCCACCCATTCCACCACCGCCCATGCCGCCACCCATCATTCCTTGTGCAAGCACGGGAACGCTGGCGAATGCATCGGGCAATTGCAGATGGACAGGTTGTTCGGTCAGGTTCTTAATGATGATGTTTGCCTTGGTCGCATCCTGGGGGATGATTTTGACATCCACCTGACCGGCATCCATGGCTGCGAACATTTCCAGCGTCAATGCGTCTTCCTGTGGCCGCTTGTCAGCCATGGCCGATGACGTCATCGAAGCAACAGCAATTGCGACGGCAGCCAAACTTAGAAGAAGACGGCTTGGGTTCAGACTTAGCGAGATGGGGGTTTTCACGACAGATTTCCTAAGGGAATGGTCCGGACAAGCGATCGAGTGATCGACATTTCTAAGTGGAAGAGGCGATCTCGCGCGTCAGCCCAATGCTTTGAAGTTTACTGAACAAAACATCCCCAGGCGGGCCATCGGTGCGTGATTCCACTCGCACCCTGATTGTACTCGCGATGAAAACCGATCGCAGCCACCAGATCCGAAAATTGCACCAAATTGCATTTCAGCCACCGGAATCCGGCAAAACCCCGAAATCCGGCACGATTCAGATGCCATCACGCAGGCCGAATGGAGTTCCGTGACACACGGCATTTGCCGGGTTCGCCGTGTGTCGCGGAACTCCGCACGGCCTACTTTCTTGGTCTTAGGCGAAAGGAAACTGCCAGAGACAGGCTGATCAAATTAAGCGCTGAAATTTAGTCCACCGCTGACCGCCGGAGATGAACCGGACGACATCGGTGCAGCAGCGCCGGTCGATCCACCTGCTTTGGCGGAAATCTCCTGAGCGACAACCGATCGCCAGGTTTCCGTTTCGGCTTCCAGCACGATTCGCATCTCATCGATCGCACCAAAATCGCTGTTCTGTTCCGCCAACACCAAATGCTGCAACAAGAACACGTACAAGTCGGCCACTTGCAGGCACAGCTTATTTTCAGCATCGTTGCTGCCACCGGCGATACCGGAAAGCAGTTCGCTGATCAGTTCCATCAACTGCAGCGACTGCTCGTTTGCACCCTGGGCTTCGCCTGATCGCCATGTCGCCGAAAGCATCCGAGCGACTTCGACGGATCGCTCCAGCAACATCAAACGCATCTTTGCCGGCGACGCCGTGCGGATGCTGGCATCCAGATATTGTTGGCTGCCGTTGTCAGATCCTTGCGGACGAAAATTGCTGGGGTTGTCGTTCATGTTCATCCTTGAATCAGTACGAAACGAAAAGGTTGTCTACAAAGAGATGCGTTGAATTTGCTCGATCGCAGACGAATTGCTCTGAATCTTTGAAATCGCTTCTTCCGTTTGGAAGAAACTGATTAGCAATCGCTCTCTTTGATCTTCCAATCGAGAGTTCAGCGTTTCAATGCGGTCGTTGTTGCGTTCGACTTGCGTGGTCAGCGTTTGACGACGGTTCAGCAGCAATCCCGAATCAACGCCGGCGATCGATTCGGCCAAGCTGTCCAGTCGATCGGCAAGCCCGTTGTCTTGGGTGGTGAAGAAAGACTCGACGTCTTCTCGACTATCTTCGACGGCGCTGGCCAACCTGCTTGAATCAAGGTCAAGCTTTCCTTCGTCATTGAACCGCATGCCGACTTGGCCAATGGTTTTGATGTTGCCAGCACCCGAGATGGCACCGGACAACAAACGCGAATAGCCGCTACGAATTCGCTGGGCTTCGCTCGACCCAAACAGCAATCCGACTTCGTTGCTATCAGCATTAAAGAAGGTCAACGATTCCAGCTTGTCGACCAGGTTGTTGTACTGATCAACAAATGTCTTGGCCGCCGCGGTGATCTTGCTGGAATCTTCGGTAACGGTGACCGAGATCGTTTCGCTGGACAACTCTTTCAGCGTAAACGTCAGCCCCGTCGCATCGTCTTCTTCATTGCTTTGACCAGTGCCATTTAAAGCCTGAACGGTTTCGCCCGCGATCGTTTCGTCGTCTGCTTCGCCAGCGATCCCAAGACTGCTGGCGGCGATGCCGTTGCCGACATCCGTAATCGTTAGCTTTTCGCTTCCACCGGCGGTGTCCACGATTGAAATGCCAGTTCCGTCTTCGTTGACCGACGCTTCGATGCCAATCCCTAAATCATTGAATGCTTGAACTAATTCGCCAACCGTTTCGATGCCTTGCACCGTAACATTGATCGCGCTGACGGTTCCCGCTGAATCGGTGACCAGAAAACTGCCGCTGGCGGCACCGCTGGCAAAGTCGCTCAGCTTAGTCGATGAGGTCACGGTCGCCGTGGAAGCTTCGGAATCGTTTAAGTCGAAAACACCATCGGAAGACGAAAGCAATCGTTCGCTTCCACCATCAGTCGATACGGCAATCTTTGCATCTTGAGCTTGAGCGGTCGTGTCGATTTGAAGATCAAAACCATTGACCAGCAAACCAAACCGGCCCGCCGCGCCGCCTTTGTTGCTGCGAACTCGCAGTCCGTAGGAACCGTCGTTGTTCAATTCTACTGCGGCGGTAGCGTAGTTTTCCGACGCGTTCAGTTTTTCGACGATCGACGCCAACGAATCCGTCGCTTCGATCTGGATCACATCCGCCTGCGTTCCCGCTAGCGCGGAAACGGTCGCTCCGTTGATGGTCTGATCAGTCGCTTCGCCGGCGATTCCAAGATCGCTGGCGGTGGTTCCGTTTCCGCTGTCGCTGACCTTTAGCGTATCCGTCCCGCCAGCGTTATCGACCAGCGTAATTCCGTCGCCACTTTCGCTGAGCGATGCAGTAACATCGATTCCAAGGCCGTTGATTTTGTCAATCAAACCGCCCACCGATGTGATACCGTCAGCGGCAATGTTGATTGCCGCAACACCACCGTCGCTGTCGGTGATCGTGAAGCTGCCGTCATCAACGCCTATTCCGCCGCGTAGTGAACTTAGCAGTGTGTCGCGGTTGACGGTCTGTTTGTTTAAGTTTGTTCCAACGACAATGTCGTTTTCAGTGTTGGCGGCAACGCCCAATGAATCCGCGGTATCATCGGCTGACGAGATCACAAAGTTGCCGGTCCCGCCGGAAACGTCTCGCAAGCGAAGCCCCGTTCCTGAATCATTCAGGCGGGCAATGATATCCAGCCCCGATTGATTGATCGCGTCAATGATCTCGGCTGTATTCGTTGCCGATGAAAGATCAATCGCAGCGGAGCTTCCATCAGCGGTCGTCACATCAAGCGTCGTCAAACCGGTCAGCCCCGACCCGCCGGAAAGCTTTTCGATCGAAGTTCCACGCAGCACTTCGGCTTCGAATTCGGCAGTGATCGTATCGCCGCTGGAAGTCGATCCGACCAACCCAAGGTCACTGGCAGCTTTAGAATCGGTCGCATCGGAAATTGAGAACGCTTCGGTGCCGGTTGTCAGGTCAACAACCTCGATTCCCTTGGATGTAAACGATGCAGAGATCTTTGCTGGATCGACGGCATTGAGTGCGTCCACGACATCTTGGATCGTGGGCTGCTCTGCACCGCCAAAGTCACCGAAATCAACATCCAACGAACTGCCGTCGGACAACTTAATCGACAAGTCGTTTCCGTCGTCTAACCGGACGCCCTTGCCCTGTCGCAATTGGCTAAGGTCGGTGTCGGCATCCACGTTAAACGTCAGATTGAATCCGGTCGCGGTATCGGCGGCGACGTCGATGCCCCACAAACCTAAATCAGCCGCGGTTTCGTCGTTGCCAAGTTGTTCCACGACCAGGTTGGAACTGGTGCTGCCGGTTTGATCGGTCAATTGCAGCTTGCCGCCGACTGTGGTGGCGGCGACGTCGATGTCGGCATCGTTGATCGCCGTGATGACGTCGTCGATCGTTTGAGCGGAACTTAGGTCAATGTCGGCCGAGCTACCACTGCGATCAGTGATTCGGATTTTCCCTGCATCCACTCCGCGACCGTTGTTCAAAGAACTCAACGAAGCCGATTGGTCCAGGAATCCATCCGGCGTGATCTTGATCGTGCCAGTCAGGCCTAATGCTTCCGAATCAGAATCGAACTGCGCTCGGGAACGGACAGTGTGAGTCGCAGCGGTTTGAATGGTTCGCACATCGTGCGTCGCCGCGGTCGCCTTGCTGCCAGCGAGAACGGACAAAGCGTCGGAGTCCGACGAGGCTGCTGATTTCGACCGAAACGTGGACAGGTTGGAAAGCTGAGCACCTGAAAACTGCACGCCGATAACCGATGCGGTCAATTCGTCGATCGAACGTTGTTCCGCTTGCAGCGTCTGGGTACGCGACAGCAACCGATCACGTGGTTGGGCGTTGATGGCCATCAATTGATCGACGGTACCGGCAATATCGGTTCCCGTGATCAAGCCGATCGATGACTGAATTCGCCCCATAAGACTTTCTATCGTTGCATTGTTGTTTCGAGACGCACTGATTGACTTATCGTCCAGCCAGAGCGGTTAGGTCCACAAAAAGGCTAGCACGCGTCTGATCACCGGCCCGAAATTAACGGCAAGGTCAGATTTGATAGCCGGGTCCAGTGTGAAACTGGCGCGATTGATCCGAATGTGCTCGTTCTAACGGCCATGATGGAACTGCGAATTGGTTGAGGGCGAAGTGTCGATTCATCCTGACAGAGGCAATGGCAAAATCGTTTAGCCACGTGCGCATCGCCCCGCGCGGCTCGACCGCACGCTGGGTGCCGTGCGACGCGCGGCGCGATGCCCACGCGATTAAACAAGTAAGAAAGAGAACCAAATTCGATGTGCGGCGTTTTAGCAATCGTGACACCCGGCCAGAAAATGTCGGCGGATCTGTTGAAGGTTGCTCGTCGCATGAATTCCGTGATGGAACGTCGCGGTCCCGATGGACATGGAATCCTGGCACGCAACGACGTTCTACTTGGGCATCGACGATTGGCGATCCGCGGCGGCTCGGCGGGCCGACAGCCGATGGCGACGCCGGATGGTCGCTACGCGATTTCCTACAACGGCGAACTCTACAACGATGACGAACTGCGTCGCACCCTGACTGCGGATCACGGTGTTACCTTCGAAACCCGCTGCGATACCGAAACCTTGCTGCACGCCTTTCGCGTTTGGGGCAAGCAATGCGTCGATCACCTGCGAGGAATGTTCGCGTTGGTTGCAGTCGATTTTCACAGCGGCGAGGTCCTGATCGCACGAGACCGATGCGGCGTGAAACCTCTGTTTTACACGCACATTGGCACGACTTTGCTGGTGGCTAGTTCGATCGCGGCGTTGCTTGAGCATCCCGATGTGCCGCGCCGTCCCAACTACAAAGCCATCAGCCACTACCTGTCATCGTTTCGCCTGACGCTTGGCCGCGAAACGATGTACGAGGGGATCTATCAGCTCGAATCGGCTCAGCGGATGACGGTCAATTCCCGCGGCACGCAAATCGAAACCTATTGGGAATTGCCGGTCGAAGATCAAACCATCAACTTTGCCGAAGCCGTCGCTTCGCTTGAAACCGGCTTGGATGATGCGGTCAAGCGACGGCAAGTCAGCGATCGCCCCGTTGGCATGTTGTTGTCCGGCGGAATCGATTCAGCATCAATCGCATCAGTGATGTCACAATCCGGCGGCAGCTTTTTCGCTTGCGGCGCGGGCCAAGAAGTTGAAACGGCATCGCAAACCGCCGAAACGGTTGGCTGTGAATTCGAATCGGTGCGGTCTAGCGAGGAAGACTACGACCAGGCCTGGAGCGAATTGCTACGAGCGTCACGTTTGCCCGCGTCGACGCCCAGCGACCCGGTCATTCTGTTAATCGCCAAACAGTTGAAACAAAAAGTGGACGTCGCGTTGGGTGGCGAAGGAGCCGACGAGATGCTCTGTGGCTACGCGGCGCAGCATTGGACGGGCGAAGATTTTGTGCGTCACGCCATGATGGGCTCATCAGGAACAACACCGTTTCGTTTAAAACTCGCCCAACGATATGGCCGCGATTCTTTTCGATCACCAGTAGACTTATTCATTGCAGGAAATTCGTTTCTGCAACGAGAGCTCAAACCGCATGTCTTCAAACCAGAGGTCTGGGACGCGGCCGAGCATGACGAACCCATCGATGCAACGTACGAAGCAGCCGCCGGAACGCACGAAGATGAATCGGCCAGTCGCAAGATCTATCGGTTGATCCATCGCGTCAATCTGGAAGGCCAACTCAGCCGCCTGGATACCGCAACGATGCAAGCGTCGTTGGAAGGCCGTGTGCCATTCACCGACCATGTCTTGTGTGAGCAGATGGCTGAAGTGTCATTCCAAAATCACATCCGAATCTACGACGGTTGCGACCCGGACCAAACCAGCAACGAACTTGCCGACAGTCAATCGTTGCACACCAAACGTTTGCTCCGTGAAGTTGCCGGCCAGCGGTTACCCGAAGCCATCATCAATCGCCCCAAGCAGAGTTTTCCAACGCCTGTTTTCCAGTGGTTGAGCGGACCATGGACCAATCGCGTCAAGCAAACACTCGCGACCAGTCCATTCTTATCTGAACTGATCCACCCAGAACTGCTGCCGCAATTGGTGGAGTCACCGGAAACTGCAGGTCTATTGTTGTGGCCACTGATGAACCTGGCCCACTGGGGCGACCAAGAGTTCGCTGCGTAAAGACGGCTTCAAAACGGAAGTGATGTAATCGGTTGCGGCTGACAAACGAGTAAACTCAGCGGGTACAATTTTCCATTGGTTATTTGTCAATCGTCATTTGTCAATGAAAAGACGTAGGCCGTGTGGAAATGGGCAACAAACGGCGGGATCAGCTGCGACTTAGACTCAGTCCCAGCAAATTTTGCACGCGTCAAAGATCGGGCCTTCGACACAGGTTCGTTTGTAATCCCATTGGCCGTCGTCTTGGTTGACCTTGGCCACGCATGAAAAACAGATTCCGATGCCGCACGCCATCGGCGTTTCCATCGATACTTGGCAATCGACATTGAGTTCGACACAAAGCTCAGCAACTTTTTGCATCATGATTTCTGGACCGCAGGTCACGACGCGAATCCCAGATCGATCATCAATCTGACTTAGCTGCTGCTTCAAGACGTCGGGCACAAGTGCCTGCTGTCCGATCGATCCGTCGTCGGTGCAAAGGGTCACGCCGAATCCCGCGGCTCGGAAATCATCGACGCCCGCCAACAGGTTGCTGCTGCGAGCACCGTAGATCAATTCCACTTCATCGGCCCAGCCTGACGGCCGGTCACCCGAGCCAAACGATTGAGTTCCCAACGCTTCGCGGCCCAGCAACAGCATCGGCGTTTGACCGATTCCGCCAACGGCCATGAACAGTTTCTTGCAAGGCCGACCGTTGAACCCGTTGCCCAGCGGTCCCCAAACACTGATCGGAGTTCCAACGGGGCTGCCAGAAAGCGGTGTCGTTAAAGCGCCCTTTCGCAGGTAGACCAGATCGATCCAAGTCGGCTTGCCCTGGTCGTCCGCGATGACGTCGTAGACCGCCAGTGCTCGGCCGATCAGCGGCGCGTTGACGCCGTCCATGCGGATCATCACGAACTGACCTGGCGTCACCTTGGCTGCGATTTCAGGAACCTCAATTCGCAGTCGAAACGTTTTTTCAGCAATCGGCTCGTTCAGTACCGCTGGTGCAGAGACCTGCGAGATCGAATCGGCGTAGTAGTTGGCGTGGACTTGCGACATGTTGGAAGTTTGAAGAGTGACGGGTGAAGTTTGAAAGTAGCCCGTAGCTACACCGGCCAGAACATGGAAGAGAAAAACTATCGTCGGCGTTTTTTGTTGCCAGTCGGTTTACCGCTGCCTTTCCCAAAATTACGTGCAGTCTTCTTGCCCGATGTTTTGGTCTTCTTAACGCTCGCCTTGCTCTTCTTCTTTGGCTTGGACGGTTGTGTGGCATCGCCGCCAATCACGGCACCGACTTTCTTGCCACCGCCACGTTTGTCGATCTCACTCGGCGGCAGGAACGACACGGGATCGGCCCGAGGTGACGTTCGCGTTCGCTTGGTTGTTTTCCGCGGCGTCGCTTTCTTTGCAGTGGTCTTACCAGTCTTAGCAGTGTTAGCAGCCTTACCGGGGCGGCTTTTGTTGGCAGACGGTTTACGACCGCCGGTCTTACTGGCGGACGGTTTCTTGAACTTCGATTTTTTGGCTGGACGCGAAGATTCGGCTGCCGCCAATTTCTCGGCCGCTTCCACCGCCTCCCAAAGCTTTTCAACTTCTTGACGCAGCAACGGTCGGTACGCGCCGGCTGGAACATCACCCAAACGCAACGGGCCCACTGCGATCCGACGCAGTTGTTGAACCTTGTGACCAAGCCTCGCCAGGATGCGGCGGATTTCTCGGTTCTTACCTTCCTTTAGCGTGATCTCCATCTCGGTCGCCTTGCCCTTGGCGTTGATCAGCTTGGCACCTTCGACTTTGACAAAACCTTCCGAGATATAGATGCCTTCCCGCATCTTCTTCATCGTCTCGTTGGTCACCCGACCGGCCACGATGACGCGATAGATCTTTCGCACGCCGTACTTGGGGTGAGTCAATCGCTGGGCGAGTTCGCCATCGTTGGTCAGCAGGATCAAACCTTCGCTGCTTCGATCGAGCCGCCCGACCGGGAACACTCGTTCGCTAGGCGGCACCAAATCGACCACTCGCGGTCGGCCTTGCGGATCACGATTGGTCGTCACCACGCCCGTCGGTTTGTGGACGGCGAAGTAGACCAGTTTTTGTTTCTTCAGCAGTTGCCCATCGACCATCACTTTTTGGACGTCGGGATCCACCGTGGTGCCCATCTTGGTGACCACATCTTTATCGACGTGGACACGGCCGGTTTCGATCAATTCTTCGCATTGACGGCGAGACCCAAAGCCGGCGCTGGCAAGCAATCGCTGCAGCCGAATTGGCCCCGAGGTGACAGCATTTGCGGAAGCGGGACGAGATTTACGTTTGCGGGCCATGCGAGTGCCAAGGGAATGAAACAGGGGAATTCCCGTTCAAACTAGCATGACAAGAGGGTTTTCTACACCCTGGCATTAGGCTGATGAAAATGTGCTTGGGAACTCAGGCGACGTTCCTGACAAGATTGCAAATTGCAAAATGAACATTGCAAATTGCGAATTCACTCACACTGTTCTCGACGAAAAACCTGCAATTTGCATTGTTCAACTTGCAATTTGCAATCAATCTCTCGCAATCCTCGCTTCCTAGCGACCAAACCCGAAGGTCGAATCGCGATGGATTCGGTTTCGCACGGCTTCCGGCAACGGCTGTTGGTAATCCGGCGGACGCGAGGCGGCTTCGTAGGGGCCGATGTCGTTTTGCGGGAAAGGATCGTTGACGATCGCTTGGCTTTGCTGCTGTAACATCGGGCCGGGCGCTGGCAACCAACCGCCCTGGCGACATCCAGAACAGAGTGAAACCGATGCGATTGCCAGACAGAGCATGGCTGCCGTCAGAGATCTTGCAGGCAGAGCTTTTGCAGCCAAAAAATTGGCAATCATTTTGGAAACGGAGCGATCGCGGCGCATGACCGATGACCTTCATTGGATGGGGGGAGGAATCGCCAGGATAAAGGCTTCTTCGTCCACATCGATAGATCTATCTGAAAGATCCGAGTGGCCAAATAAACGATTTCTAATCCCTAGCTATGGAAAGGTTTCGTTTCACGCGGCACCCCAGCGATAGCAAACCCGTCCAACGTTCCCGCAAACCGCACCAATCGTGTGCGGTCATGCCGAAACTAACGAACAACTACGGCAACATCGACGCCATCACGGCGGATTCGGCTTGGGCGCTGATGACGCATTTGCCCATCGCCGCGGGCAACATCACGGTTGATCCCGCAGTCAAAGTCAACGAATCCGAATCGGTCCGCAAAATTGCTTGACCCGTTGGAACGGTAATGATGTGAAACTTGCCATCGCCACCAATTTCAGCTTCGCCCGATCGCAAAATCCGCAAGACAAACTTGTCACACTGGACCATCGATTGCCAACCTGTCGCCAACGGATCGGATGTGATCGGTGCCACCGGACCTGATTCGTAGTCCGTCACATCCAAGCTGGGTTCGATGTGCAGCGGCCGAGCGTTCCCGTCCGCACCGACTCGATTCCAATCGAACAATCGAAACGTCGTATTGCTTGATTGCTGAATCTCTGCCACCAACAATCCTGCCCCCAACGCGTGAACGGTTCCTGCTGGAATGAAAACCAAGTCACCCGGATCGGGATGAAAAGAATGCAGCACCTGTTCGGTTTGCCCCGAATCAATTGCTTCGCGCAACGCCACCCGATCGATGCCTGATTTCAATCCAGCGTAGATCAACGAATCCGGTTTCGAGTCGACGATGTACCAAGCTTCGGTCTTGCCCAAATCAGGCGGGCTCATCGCCAAACCGTAGGTATCGTCGGGATGAACCTGGACGGATAAGACTCGATTGCAGTCCAAGTATTTCAGTAGCAACGGGAATGCAGTCTCGCTGTTGGCAGCCGTTCCCAAGATCCATGCGGCATCGTCGGCGATCAGTGCCGATAACGTTTTGCCTTTTAAGTCACCATCGGCTACCACGCTTTGATCGTCGCCGTGATCGACGACTTCCCAACTTTCAGCGTAGTTGGAATCCGATCCAATCGGTTTGCCAAGCCTTTCGCCAAGCAGACGACCGCCCCAAATGGTTTGCTTCAAAACAGGTTCAAATTGCAAAGGATAAGGTTGCATGGAATTGATCTGGGGTTGTCGGTTTGTGTTCTAAAAGCAATTTCAGGACGAATGTATGCCGAATCGCACAACCAAAAATGACTTGGAAAGCGTCTGAGTCGTCCCGAAGCGAAAATCCTGTCGGCTGCTACAATGGGCCTCGGAACCCACGTATTGAACTCACGTATCACCAACGTGAATCTAGCCAAAATGCCGGAAAGAGAAACCACAGGTGGATCGAAACGCACGACCAAAAATTTCGCAGCCAAAGGACGACTTGTTCGAGAATTCCTCGATGACGTTTGGGGAGCACCTGGAAGAACTGCGGAGCTGCTTGGTCAAAGCAGTCCTCTGGCTGGCCGGCGGTTTGTTGATCGGCCTCTTCTTCGCCGACAGTGTGATTCTGTTCATCCAACAACCGCTCGAATCGGCGATGGCGAAATTTCAAGCCAACCGAGCACTGTTCAAGCTTGGCTACGATTACGAAAGCGACGAGGTCAAGCCGATTCGCGATTTCTTAATGGAGCATTCGCTTGCCGCAGAGGTGATTTACACAATTCCCGACGAATACCAGTCGCTCACTGCAAGTTCGATCAGCGTACCAAAATTAAAGCCGGACCTGGACGACGCGACATCGACACCCGAAGCGGACGCGATCGTTGATTCGAGCGATCTTGCGAAATTGTTAACCTCCTTGCCATCGCCTGATTTGCTACAGCCCAAAGTTCAGTTTCGTGAATCAAACACCGGCTTAAGCACGCTCAAAATTGAAGAGTCGTTCATGGTGTGGGTCAAAGCAGGCTTAATTGTGGGGGCCGTGTTTTCTTCGCCTATGGTTTTCTATCACTTGTGGTCGTTCATTGCCGCTGGGTTACATTCGCACGAACGACGTTATGTTTACATCTATTTACCCGTGAGCGTCGTACTGTTTATCACCGGTGTCGTGTTAGCATTCTTTCTTGTACTGCACTTTGTGATCGCGTTTCTGCTAGAGTTCAACGGCAGTATGGAGGTCGCGGTCGATCTCAGGCTAATGAACTACGTCAACTTTGTCTTGCTGTTGCCGCTGGGGTTTGGCATCGCGTTTCAGTTGCCAATTGTGATGCTGTTCCTGCAACGAATCGGACTGTTTGAAACTCAGGCCTACATCGACAGTTGGAAGATTGCGATTCTGGTGATCTTCGTGATCGCAATGATCGTCACGCCCGCGGACGTGACCAGCATGGTGGCGCTCGCGATCCCGCTGGTGTTCCTATACATGCTGGGAATCGTCATGTGCCTGTTCATCCCGCGAGGCCGCGGGCTGGGCAGCGACGCCTACGACCCAGTGTCGTGACGGTTTCCTAAACCGTTTAACCGCGTGGGCATCGCCCCGCGCGTTTCGTTGTGGGTGAACGCGCGGGGCGATGCCCAACGCGGCTAAACGAAGATCACAACGCTGGTGAATAGTCCCGGCGGGACGGAAGCTCTCTGCCGGGGATGTAAATCCCCGGATGGCAGCGTTATCTCTCACCAATTCTCTGGCTCGGTTTCGCGGC
>NZ_LWSK01000105.1 GCF_001642955.1 Rubripirellula obstinata
TCCGGGGCAAGCCCGGCGGAAGCACTCAACGTCGCGGTGAGAATGAAACCTGCGCAAACGAGAACTGATGCAATCCCAAAGATTTAGCGGTCCAGGCGATGCCCACGCGGTTAAACAATTTAGAAACCCTTCACGGCGTTAGGCATCGCTGTTATTTCCACCGCGGAGTGAGAGAGGTCAGGCGTTTGAACGGGCAGGAGCGGCGGTGTTGTTGGCCGTGAGGTCTCGGGTATGCGCGGTATGCCCGGCCGCTTACGCGTCGCGGCTCACGGGATCAATGTGAAGTCCCTGAGGAAACAATGCTGAACAAACAATACTGCGGAAACAATACTGAGCAAAAGACAACTTCGCGTGTTGCGGTTCGGTTTCAAACCATTTCATCGAAGCTCATCAGCATTAGTTCGGGTACGGGGGTTTGCTTGCCTGTGCAAACTGCTGTCGCGGCGATGAAGCCGGGTCTCGGTTCAAAGACGCTGAACTGCCAACACTCTCCGACGTCCAGCGTATCACTTAGCATGCGAATTACGGGTCGCGCTGAATCGATTTGATCGAACGCAAAATCGGCAAGCGGCGTGGACATGCCCGTCCCGATCGCCTTGATGAAAGACTCCTTTAGCGTCCAAATTCTTAGGAAAGCCAAACGTCGTTCGGCATCGCCGACGCAGCCTCGCAGATGATCGACTTCGGGTTTCGAAAAGAACCGCTCGGCGATCGCGGGATCGGTTCGCCGGTCGATTGCTTCGACGTCAACACCCAACTGGATTAGCGGTGGAACATTCGTTGGTTGTTCTTCAGCAAGGCCACACAAGACCAGACCGTTGGTGTGCGCAACATTGAATGGACGGGCGGCATCGTCGGGGGCACTGACAAACGGCTTTCCGTATTGGTGAAGTCCAAATTGAATCTGGCTTGGATTCACGCCCGCTTGATCGCCAATCAAACGGCGCGCCATGCCGCGACCAATGACGTGCTGGTTACGACTGGTGGGCTGGCGAAATTGATCGGCTCTGCGCCGCTCGTCCGAATCCAGATAGCTTTCGCATACCTGTTCGACCCGGCCCGGGTCTTGCCGAGAACTGGTGGCGTGCCAAACCTTGATTCGCATCAGCGTTGTGTCCAGCTTAACGAATCAATTGGAACAACCGTCATTTCTTCTCTAACCTTTTCGAGGGCAATCTTTGGCACTTGTTTCGGCTGACAACAGCGTCGGTGCCGATCATGGATGATGATGGTCTATCTTATCCTGCGATCGGATCGCTGTAACGCAGGTTGTGAGGAACTAATTCTGATCTGAGCTATTCATGTTGACGCTGTTTCAAATTCTCGCCGACACCGATTTAGTAACCGAGGCTACATCGCTAGCCAGTGAAGTTGCTGAGGTCGCAGGTCCAGCGGCGGAAGAATCCAGCGGTTTTGGATCGATGCAGGGAGCACAATTGTGGATGGTCGCCGGGTTCCTGATCTTGGGCTGGGTCTTGGCTAGGCGGCAAATGAAGATGGGAAAACGAGTCAACCGCGAAGCCCGAGCGGCGTCGCGAGAACTCAAGAAAATCCAAACCCGCAAAGATCCAGTGTTGCCGTTATCCGACGCTCCACCGGAAACCCAGCGATGGCAGGTGGCAATGTTCGACCTGCAACGCGAGCTTACCGCTGAGCTGGATACCAGGATCTCGATCGTCCAAACTCTCATGAACCAAGCTGATAAGCGGATCGAGCGGTTGGAAGAATTGGAAGCGGTTCATCGGGAATAGAAAAATAACCACGGATGGCTTTCGCGGGACCACGGATAATTGCTCGGCCCTGAAATCCGTGGTCTCGCGGAAGCCATCCGTGGTTATAACTTCTGCGCAGCAAACCACTGTCTTGTTTCGGCTGCCAGAAAAAACGATCCGCACAGTACAATCGTCGAGCCGGGCGTCGCTTTCTCGACTGCGATCCGACATGCGGTTAGCGGATCTGGCTCGACCATCAAAGTCCCTTGCCACGATGTTGGAATGTAATTCCGCAGGCTCTCGGGATCGGTGAACCGCGGGTTGCTGGTGAACTGAGTCAGCACCAAGGTGTCAGCCAGCTTGGTAATGCGACGGATCATGGGCTCGGCGACTTTATCGATGCTGGTGCCGAAGATAAATGTCATGGGTTGTGAAGCCGATCCGCCGCGGACGTTGATCGCATCGCAGAGCGCGGCGATCGAATCGTCATTGTGAGCCGCATCGATCAGTACCGTGACGTCGCCTGGCAACCGATACCGTTCAATACGTCCTTCGCAGGTTACATTGGCGAGCGCTAAACGATAAGCATCGTTTTCAACTGAATGCGTCGTTTGCTGCATCAGAATTTGAATCGCAGCGATCGCCAATGACGCGTTGCGCGTTTGATGGATGCCTTCCAGGGACAGATTGATATCGGCGATCGATTGCAGCGCCGAGTTGTTTGCGTCAAAGGATATTTGCGAGCCCCAATCTTGATTGGGTTGAGACTGCACGCTGAAATCTTGATCGATCTGATACAAAGTCGCGTTGTTCGCCAAGGCGATTTCTTCGATCACAGCTTGGGGGCCGGTTTCCGTCACGCCGCAAACCACCGGAACACCTGATTTGATGATGCCAGCTTTTTCAGCAGCGATCAGTTCTTTGGTGTCTCCCAGAACGTGTTGATGATCCAGCCCGATCGACGTGATCACTGAAACGGTTGAAAGGCAAACATTGGTGCTGTCCAGGCGTCCGCCCAGCCCGACTTCCAGCACGATCGCCTGGCATTTCGATAGATGAAAATGCAGCAGTGCGATCGCAGTTGTCAACTCAAAGAAGGTGGGTTCACCCGCATCGTCCTTCGCCATTTCGTTGGCGACGGAGCGAACACGATCGACGAGACCGACCAACTCCGCCGGCTCGCAAAGCAGTCCATCGACGCGAAACCGTTCTTCGAGCCGATGCAGGTGGGGCGAGGTGTAGGCACCGGTCTTGATACCCGCCGCGGTCAAAACGGATGCGACCATGGTTGCCGTTGACCCTTTGCCTTTGGTGCCGGCGATGTGGACGATCGGAACGGTTTGCTGGGGTGTGTTTTCTGGGGTAGCTGGAACTTTTGCTAGGCCTTCCAAATGCGAAGGATGCACCAAACGGGTCAAATCGAGGCGGACCAGCAGCTCGACCATGCGGCGAAGCCGGAACGGATACTTCCCGCCCGAGTTGGCAAGCTTTTCGTAATTGATACGGTCGTACAGGAATTCCATCGCTTTCGCATATCGCTTGGAAAGCTGAGGATTCGTGACACCGGCAGGAGAAAAATGCGTCAAGTTGGTTCCGTTCTCGTTTTGTCAAATGATTTTAGTACGCCAGCGAACCGTACGGACAGCCGCCGCGTAGCGAAAGCATTGGCAATTCGTCCTATTCTTACTTGATTTCTCCTACGGATTCTTTCGCCTGTGGATACCGAAGCACCCTCGGCCGAAAATGCTTCGGCTGGCACTGCCGTTTCTGACCCTGTTATTTCGGATCGCGGAGCCGCATCATCGGCCGCCAATTCTGGCGTGGTCATCGAAACTCGCAACCTGAGCAAAATTTATCGGGATTTCTGGGGCCGGAAAAAGGTCAATGCCCTCAAATCGCTGGATATCGAGGTCAAGCAAGGTGAGATCTTCGGTCTGCTCGGACCCAACGGTAGCGGCAAGTCCACGACGATCAAGCTGATCCTGGGGCTGTTGTTTCCCACCAGCGGCCGTGTTTTGGTGTTCGATAAGGACGCCAGCGAGACCAGCAAGAATGAACGAATCGGCTATTTGCCAGAAGAGTCTTATCTGTACAAGTTTTTGTCGGCCGAAGAGACGCTGGATTTCTACGGGCGACTTTTCAACATGTCGGCCGCCGATCGCAAGAAACGTGTCGAGGAATTGATCAAGCTGGTCGGTCTGTCCGGTGCCCGTCACCGTCAATTGAAGGAATACAGTAAAGGGATGACCCGCCGTGTCGGTTTGGCTCAAGCGTTGATCAACGACCCTGATTTGATTTTGCTGGACGAACCGACGACCGGGCTGGACCCGATCGGAACTCGCGAAATGAAGGACCTGATTTTGGCCCTTCGCGACCAAGGCAAAACGATCCTGCTTTGCAGCCACCAATTGGCCGACGTTCAAGACGTTTGCGACCGTGTGGCGATTTTGCACCAGGGCGAATTGAAGGAGTTGGGCCGAGTTTCAGATCTGTTGAAGGTCAAGGACGTGACTGAAGTTCACGCGACGGGTTTGAGTGATCAAGCGAAGCAAGAAATTGCCGACGTGATCAAGCGACATGGCGGCGATGTCAAATCGATTGATAACCCGACCGCGACGATGGAAGAGTTGTTCTTGAACATTGTCCGTGAAAGCGAAGCTCGTCCCGGTGCTCGGCGTGTTTCGGCCGATGCCGGTCAGCAAACTGGTTCTGATCAGCAAAGTGGATCAGCTCAGCAAACCGACGGCGAGGGCAAACAATGACGCTGCAACCAGAGGACTTTTGGTCCTTCTACGAATGGTTGATCCGTCCCGGTGCGTTTTTGGAAAGTGCCGCACTGCAGGGTGTGGTGCTGATCATCTTGGCGATCGTGTTGGGTCTGATCATTGGCTACATCATTTCCGCGGTTCGCTATGGACCGGTGGAAGGCTTCTATGCCGTTGCCCGAACGATTCGCGATCTAGTCCGATTCGATTTACCAGGAACATCGCCGCGGCGAATCTACGCGTTGGCCCGGTTGGCATTTAAAGAAGCCATTCGGCGAAAAGTTTTGTTCGTGGTTGGGTTGTTCTTGGTCGTGCTGCTGTTGGCCGGTTGGTACCTGAACCCTGAAAGCGATGATCCTGCTCGGCTTTACATCAGCTTTGTTTTGACCGCGACGAACTACTTAGTGTTGGCACTTGCCCTGTTTATCAGTGCATTTTCGTTGCCAGCGGAAATCAAAAGCAAGACGATTTATTCGATCGTCACCAAGCCAGTTCGTGCGACCGAAATCGTGCTCGGACGCATGGTAGGCTTCGTCGGCGTGGGTACGCTGATCCTGATTCCGATGGGCTTGTCCAGTTATCTGTTTGTCACGCGGGGACTGCGTCACACTCACTTGGAAGTCACCGAAGTTGAGGAACTAGACGACGGCACGCTCGTTGGCGAAACCGATTACGTTCGCAATCACCAACACACCTTTACTATCGAACCGGCTGGCGAAGGTGAAGAAGAAGGGGCCGCACGTAGCGGTCTGACCAACATGGTTCGCGGTCACTTGCACGTCGTGACACGAACCGCCGACGGCGACTTTACGATCGGTCCGCCCGAGCGGGCGCTGCGAGCCCGAATTCCTTCCTATGGCGAGATCGCGTTTTTCGACCGTAGCGGTGAACAGAAAGACGCCGGGATTGATGTTGGTAACGAACAATTAGCCGGCGGCTACGGCAGTGCCGGTGTGTCGCGTCTTGTCGGACTGGCCAGCGGGACTCGCAAGATCCAGCACGGCTATGTCGAAGGTGGAACGCTTGGCAAAGCCGAGTACACCTTCCGCGAAGTCACTCCACAACGATACGCCGATGGCATTCCGATCGACTTATCGATTCGTGCCTACCGGTCTTTCAAAGGCGATATCGAAACGGGGATTCGCGGTTCGATCACGATGAAGCATCCGACCAAAGCCATCGAATCGAACCCGATCGCTTTCGTTGTGGATGAATACGCGGTTGACGAAAAAATCCTACCGATCGAAATCGAAGGCACCGCGGGCGAAGAGACTCGCATGCTGAACGTGTTTGACGATCTAGTGGACGAAAACGGTCGATTGACGATTGCGATTCGTTGTATCGATAGTTCTCAGTATTTGGGCATGACTCGCAGCGGCATCTACCTGCGGCCGGACGAGAGTTCTTTTGCTTGGAACTTCTTCAAGGCCTACATTTCGATCTGGTTACAGATGACGATGGTGATCGCGTTTGGCGTCATGTTTAGCACGTTCTTGAGCGGTCCGGTTGCGATGGTGGCGACGGCAGTATGCGTGTTGCTAGGATTTTCGGCCGAACAGGTTTACGACACACGTCACTACATTGACGCGGGAATCGCACGCGGCGGTGGTCCGGTTGAATCGTTGGTTCGTTTGTTGAAACAGGATGCGATGACGACGCAGTTGGATGTTGACACCGCGGCCGCCACGGTGATCCAAACCTTTGACGCGGGCATCGTTTACACCTTGGACGCGATCGCGACGGCACTTCCAAACCTGCCCAAGATGGTTGGTACGGCTGAGTTCGCCGCTAGTGGTTTTGATATCTTCGGCGCGTTGTTGCTGCGGCACGCCGCGGCAACGTTGGGTTACTGCATCTTGGCGTTCCTTGTTAGCTACTTCTTCTTGAAAACTCGCGAGATCGCGGCATGAATCGCTCTTCAAATTTTCGTCGCAAGCTCATCTACATCGTCGTCCTTTTGGCGATGCTGTTGCCGCTTTACAAACTTGGCCAACCCTCGTCGGGTGATAGCGGTGGCGAGCTTTCTAAGCTGCGTCACAAGTACAACATTTCCGAAAGCGACCTTGGGGAAATCAGTCCTGCCAGCGAAACGATGAAACTGGCAACGCTGGGGCTTCGTGGTGTTGCCGCAACCTTGCTTTGGAATCGGGCTCATGAATACAAGGTGTTGCACGAATGGGATCGTTTGAAAGCGACGCTCAACAATATCGCTCTGCTTCAGCCGCACTTTGAAAAGGTTTGGGAACACCAAGCTCATAATCTTGCGTACAACGTTTCGACGGAATTCGACGATTACCGTCAGCGTTACGAAATGGTTCGCGAGGGAACCGAGTTTCTATCACGCGGTGTCCGTCAAAATCGCGAAGCACCTAGGTTGGTTTGGTACACCGGTTGGTTCTATGGATCAAAGATGGGAACCGCTGACGAGAAACGTCAATTCCGTCGTCTGTTTTCCGAAGACGATGTGCTTCACGAATCATTGATCGAACAAGACATTGCCGTCGACAGCCCCGAGGCTCGCGGTCCGCTGGGCAAGCCAGACAATTGGCTGGTCGGTCGATTGTGGCTTAACTACGGTTACGAACTGGTTGATTCGGGCGTTGCCATCAATCGTCAAACACCGCTGAACTTTTACGAGACCGGACCAAAGTGGCGGATCAAGCATGCCGAATCGATCGAAAAAGAAGGCATCTTGGATGACCGCGCCGAAAATGCATGGCAGATGGCATCCGAAGATTGGGCTCGTTTCGGTAACCGCAGCATCCCCACCACCTCGCCGTTCACGATCAAGCTGGATGGGATGGATGATCTTTACCAACGTCGCGAAGAGAAACTGGAAGAGTTCGGCAAACTCACCGGTGATGTGTTCGATCAGTTTATGGAAGAGAGAATCGCAACCTACCCGCCAAAACGACAAGCGATTCTGCGAAAGAAAGCAGCCGACCAAAGTCAGTCGGAAAGAGAATTGGTTAAGAACTTTTTCACCGGCTTGAACAATGGGCTCGAAAGCATCGCTCGTAATTCTGATCCGAGTGTTCGTTTGCGAGCGGTTCAGTTGATTGGCGAGCTGAACGATCTTGACGAGCGTTTTAGGAAGACCGATGGCTACCGAACACAGATCAATTATGCCTATTGGAAAGCACTGGCCAATGCGGAACAGGAAACAAGAACGGTTCGAGCGAGAAAGCTGATCTACGACGCCGAACTTGCCAACGAAGAAGCGGAACTGGACAAGGCGATCGAGCTATACGAAGAAGCGTTCGGAGTCTGGCAAGAAATCTTTGATGACTATCCTATCCTGACCATCGACGACAGCGCCGAAGACTTGTACCGCTCGATTCGGCGATACATGACATTGATCGACTCGGAAGACATTCCAGACGACTTCCCGCTGAAGACGTTTGTGGAAATGATGGGATACGAAGGAAGTGTTGACCCGACTCGTTACGCGCAGATTCGTTTAGACGCCGAAGAAGATCTTCGGAAACGAAAGATGGAGCTTGAGGCAGAAGAGCTTCGCCGCGAACGAGAACTGGAGGAAGCAGCGGAGAAGGAACAAGATCAGCCCGAAGCCGAACCCGCTGAAGAATCGGAAGAAGGTTCAGCCGAAATGCCAAGCGAAGATTCAGAGGAAACGGGTCCGGAACTGTCAGAGGTAACCGAAGAGAACTAAGGAATTCATCCCAGTTCGCTTCCCAGATTGCGCTGGTGGGAAGTTCAAAAGTAGGCCGTAGCGAGCGGAGCGAGTTACGGCAGGACTGCAAAAAAGCCGTAACTCGCTTCACTCGCTACGGCCTACAAATACTGTCAGAGCTAACTGAAGAATTCATCCCAGTTTGCTTCCCAGATTACGCCGGCCGTAAGTTCAAAAGTAGGCCGTAGCGAGCGGAGCGAGTTACGGCAGGACTGCAAAAAAGCCGTAACTCGCTTCACTCGCTACGGCCTACAAATACGTTTGCCGATTTGCATACCAGCATTCTGTTCACCGTGAATCGCGATGGCGGTGGCCATGCTGCAAACTGGAAATTAGAAGCTGCATCGGTATTATGCTTATGCTTGGCTATGCGGCTGATTCTCCCCTTATCAAGCCAGCAACGGTTGCAGCACGTTGTTTGCTTGGGTTAGGCAACTTCTGCGGCCCAATTTAGGTTCTGGAACACGAAAAAATGTGCCGGTTTCTGAACGGTGTACAGGACGGTGCAACCGATTCAAGCCAACGTTGGTTTGGATGAAAATTGCAACCGTGACTTTTTCTTCGGGATAAAGCGTTACTGGATATCGATAACGGAATAGTGCCCGCTCTTCCCCACAAAGCGAAGAAATAAGAGCTGGCTTGAACCCCACAATCTTATCGAAGTAGATCTAATGCAAAACGCAACCGATTCGTTGCCCTACCAATTTCCCACATCGAGTATTCCCAGCGTCAACCAAAGTGCTGAAACACAAGACCGAGTTTACCTGGTCGACGATGATGCAATTCACCGGGATTTCATCAAGCGGCTCTGTGATTCAGCGGGCCTAGAGACCACCTGTTTTTCGAGTGCAAGTGCTTTCTTGGTTGACGCAGCCGAGCTTCCATCAGGTTGTCTGCTTTTGGACATGATGATGCCTGGCATGGATGGGTTGGCATTGTTCCAGCACATCGCTGAGCAAAAGCTTCCGATGACCAGCGTTCTGATGACCGGTTTCGCCGACACGACATCGTGTCGCGCCGCGTTCCGTGCAGGCATGTTTGATTTCGTTGATAAGGATCGTCCGCCAATGGAGATTCTAGAAACGATTAAGCTGGCGATCGCTCACAATAAGAAGTCGAAACAACAAGCGAGCGAACCTTGTGTTGCAGACTATCAGTGGGACGTGCTGACCGAACGCGAATCGGAAGTCGCTCATTTGTTGATGGAGGGAGACACTCTTAAGCAGATCGCATCCCAGTTGCAAATCTCTGTGCAAACCGCATCAAAGCATCGATCACGCGTCTTTGAAAAGACCAACGTCAACAGCGAAGTCGAACTGCTGAAGGTCACCATGGCCAAGAGCCAAGCTGCTTAGACATGGGGCGATGCCCAACGCCGTGAAGGGTTTCTAAATTGTTTAACCGCGTGGGCATCGCCCCGCGCGTCCACACGGAACGAAACACCCGGAACGAAACACGCGGGGCGATGCCCAACGCGGCTAAACGGACTGACACGTGTTTTCCGGGACCACAACTCTCCACGGCTTTGGGTGATAGGGTGCCGTATTTCGCTCTGCTAAAAACGGCCTACCTTCAATCCCACTGACAAAGTGAATCGATGTAGTCGGCAGTTCCGTCTCGTTTCCAAGGGTCGAGTTGGGACTGGGTTTTCAATTGCTGGCCTCGTTGCATCGGCGTGACAAAGAATTGGCAATCGATTTCGGGCAAGCTAGTCATGTCGCCCCACAGTTTCTCGAACTGCGAAACTGGGAAGACATCTTCTTGTGCATGTCCCCACCGTTTCTTGACGTCTTTTAGCGTGACATAAGTCGGCATCCGATTGGCCATCTGCCGAACGGCTTGGTCAACCTTGGCGGAATCATCAAGCTGCGAACGGGTCAGCCCCATGGACGTAAGCAGAGCATCGATATCGATCCACGTCGTCATCGAATTGTAGTACGTCAGATTGAACTCGGTGTCTTCGGTAGGCATCGCTAAGCCTTCCACCAATCTTGGCCTGCCGCCGACCAATGCCAAGCCGCCGCCGCGATCTTCCAATCGCCGCGTGATAACCTCGAACGACAGTGCTGCGCCGCCATCAATGTGGTGTCCCAGCAAACCTGGATCGACGGTCGCGCCGAGTGTATCGATATTGTGCAAGAGCAGATACTTTAAATCGCTCTGCTGAGTCAGCACTTTGTGCAGCAATCCGTTTCGCAACAGATTGGGGACTTCGTACCAGTGGCCCACTGGGTGAACGCATTGGCGCGGCAGGTTGTTGGTGTAGTCGCTGGCCTGACCAGAATTCCTTGCCCATCCAATCAACGCCGCCCGAACGCTTTCGCGAACTTTTTGTTGTTGAGCATCGAGGACTTGCTGTGTCGTTTCCTCCCAAAGAAAACGCAGGTCGCGTTCGGTTGGGATCATTCTTAGACCGATGCTACGACCTGTTGAAAGGTGAACCTGTGGCATGCCGAAGTCATCATTGCAGGCCAAGTATTCGCGAATCGGGCCATCCGTTAAATAGCTAGTCGTAAAGACATGCGGAATTACGCAATCATGTTGCTGCGCGATGCGGCGATTTTTCGCCAGATGCACTTCCAGAAAACTGCGATGCCGTCCCGCAAACCGATTGAACGGATGCAGTGCTTTGCAAACGCCAGCGCCCTCGGTCCAGCGACTTCCAACGCCCGCTGCCAACGTGATCACCGCGACTTGTCCATCGGCGATCGCACGTGAACCTAGGACGACGTGTTTTTGGTCGATTTTGCCACGCAAATCGATGACGTCTTGCGGTCTGACGTCCGTGATCGTCGTACTGGAAGCCAACCGATTCGATGCCAATCCAATTCGGCCTTTCAGTAAGTCCTCGCGAATCGTTTCATGCTGTTGGCGATCGAATCCGCACTGATCCAGGATTTCAGGCAACGTCTCTTGTTTCGCTTGCGAGGATTCGACGCTTGGCAACAAGCCGCGAACCAACATTTTGGCGGTATCACTTCCCTGATTGCCCTCGATTCGCGACGCCACCTGAGCCATTTCGGATCGTCGGCCCGGTGGCAATTCACGCAGAGGCGTTCGCAGCAATTCGGGCATGACCAGAGCGTAGTATCGATCGGGCATGATCGCGTTTTCGCCGGTCAACAGCACCGCAAAAGATCCGTTGTCGTTGATTGAAAAATCGTAAACGACTGGATCCATTGCAAAAGGCAACGCGGTGTCGAGCGATCGCTTCACTTCGACCATTTTCTCGCTTAGCCAATCCGCTGCCTCTTCTTTCACCTTGGGATCAAAGATGAACCCCATCCCGCCGCCCGCCATACCACCGAGCATCCAGAATCCCCAGAACTGGTCGCCATACTGATCACGGCAGATTTCAATCAGGCGATCGGTGAACCGATTCGTTGACCAGGGAATGATGGCTCGCAGTGGGCCTTCAAAGTTTCGCGTCGTCAATTCGCCAATCCGCCGCACGTCGCCTGTGCGAATTGCGGCGACGACTTCGTCGTAAATCTCCATCGCTTCTTGTCTGGCCGCCCACTCTTTGTCACTGCGCAGCAAGTAGTGCTCGGTCACCATTTCCAGGATCGGACCGACATTTTGAGCCATCCCGCCGTGGACCAGCACCAGCGAGTCTTGAATTCTTTCTCGGGTGGATTCTTTTGCGAGTTCATCGTCGGTTAGAACGTGATGAACCGGCATCAGACGTCCGCGGCTGATCCCAAATTCGGGATCCTTTTCAGTTGCCTGGGTTCCACAGATTAATTTGATGCCCGGCCAAACGCCGCCGGAATCCTGCCAACCGCCACCGCTGCCGCCGATCCATTCGCCCAGAATCGCACGAGCCGCCACGATACGGCGATCGGCTTCGGTCAGGGTGCCTTGCAGGCTTTGCACTTGGCCGGTCGCTCGCATCAAGATCGATATCAATGATCCCAGCAAGTTTGTTGAAACCGCCAATCGTGATCCTTTGGGAATATCATTGATCTTGCTGACCAATTCGATTCCGCGACCAGGACCAACCAAACGCGACAACAGATCACTAATCTTTGCATCGGAGCCTTCCAAGCCAGGCGGAACGATCCCCGCCGCGATCACGGCCGCCTTTAACAATCCCAGATAGTCCCTCGCGAAATCGAACATCTCGGTAATCGATTCAACCTCGGCTGAAACGCCTAGGTCGACGCTGGTCAAACGAATCACCGGAACATCAATGATCCGCAGAAAGGTTTCGATCGGTGGCACCGGATGCGGATCACGGCCGCGGACGCCCAGGTCAACGGAAACGTTGACGACGCGAGCACCTTGGGGATAGTCCATCCCAAGAAAGAAAATGTCGCTCCAGGCACTATGCGAAAAATCCATGCGAACGGCGGTGCATTCCCGGATCAGCGGCGAAGCGCCGGTTTCGGGATCAATGTCAAGCAATTCAGGCCGAATACGCAGCGGATGGTCGTCGGGATGCCCAATGCGGAACATCCATTGGTTGCCGCGAACACCGCGAACGCTGGCGCGAACCTGATCCGCCAGCGTTTGGAATCCAAGCTTGTGATAGGCTTCGGCGAGCGCGCTGCAGATCCCGTCACTCGGTCCGCTAGTTGCCTGAGTTTGCAAGAAAACGTCAATCGCTTCCAGAAACCGCCGCGACAACAGATGCCCATAACCATCAAAAGGAATCAGCCCTTGGTGGTCGGGCGTCAAACGATTCGGAAGATGGTATCGATGGATCGCTGCCAAAAAGAACAGGGCTCGCACTCGAAAGTACAGGTTCTTTTCTTGGCGACGAAACTGATCCAGCTCCGCTGCAGCCAACAGTAATGATTCGAGCGAAAGTCCTTCACAAACGGCTTCCAGCGACTGATTTCGAATCGACTCGTCATCACTGAGGATGATTTCAATCAGGCGGTGCATTCGACGTTCTGTCCTTCGACTCGATTGGAAAGTAGATCCATGATTCCAACAAGGATTTCATCGCGATCACGGCCCGACAATCCGATTGCAAGCTGAGCCTTTAGCAGCCCATACTTGACGCCCAGGTTGTATCGCGTGCCTTCGATCTGGTGTGCCAAGTATCTACCCCGCGATGGCAACGCCGCGACCGCGTCCGAAAGACAAGGCTTGTTGCCGTTTGAGGTGCTAGCCAAATCGCCGCTCGCCAAATCGCCCCTCGTTAAATCACTAATCAGTGACATCACGTCGGCGGTCAACACATGCATGCCAAAAAAGCCCAGGTAGTGTCCGCTTCGTAAACCAGGCGTGACGAGTTCCTGTTCGGCAAGTGTTGGTGTTGGCTTTTCGATCACGTGTTCAATTTCGTAAAGACGCTGTGATTTAGGTTGCTGGGATTGAGGTAATCGCGGACCGCTAACGACGCCAAAGTAGGGCAGCATACTTTCGCGGGTCGATTGCACCGCGGACACGCTGCACTTGTATTCTTTGGCGACATCAACGAGCTGTTTGGCACATGGCACGCCGGTGGAGCTGACGTACAAATGGTCGCCGACCAGATGCAAGAAAGCGTCGTTAGCGACGAAGTCAGCCGCACGATGAATTGCGTCGGCGTAGCCAAGCGGTTCCGGCTGATGCACGAATTGGATCGCGGCCAAATGAGGCCCGGCCGCCAATTCGTAAGCCTGCTGGTCTTCCGGGCGAATGACCAAGCAAATTTCCTCGATCCCGGCAGCCGCCGTTTCGTCAACAATCAGTTGTAACGCTGTCTTGTCTTCACCGCTGGAATCAACCAGTTGTTGCAATGGAAGGCGGTTTTGCCGTGGTGCTGCCGCCGTAATGACAGCTTTACGAACCTGCATCGAAGATTCTCAATCGTTGGAAGGGAAGTTGGATCGCCGGAACTTTGATCCGCTTGTTCCGGCCTGCGATGCACTAGCATAGTTCGGGAATTCGCAGGCGTTATTCTTTCGCGCCGAGGACCAGAAATGTCGGATTGAGTGCGTCGAATCGGACTCGATCAAGCTGGTATTGGCCTCGGGCGATGTTGATCATGCGAACGTCACTTCGCAAACCCGCCGCTTTCAACTGAGCCTCGACCGCGACCAGATTATCGGGGCTAGAAACATTGACCACGATTCGCCCACCTTTTTTGAGCCGTTTCGCCGCGCCGGCGACCAATTCAGGGACCATTCGCCCGCTGCCGCCAACGAAGACTGAATCGGGGTCCGGCAAGTCGGCCCAGGCGGTCGGTGCTTGACCGTGAACGGGGACCAAAGCGGGGACGTTGAACATTTTGCTGTTCTCGATCATCACTCCATAATCTTCGGCATCCATTTCAATTGCGAAAACTTTTCCGCTGCTGGCGATCGACGCTGCTTCAATCGCGAGTGCTCCGCTGCCAGCACCGACATCCCACACCACGCTTTCGTGATTGAGATCCATTTCTGATAACGCGATGCAACGAACTTCGCTCGGTGTTAACAGTCCACGTTTGGGGCGCGACTGCAGGAACAGGTCATCGGGATTCCCAAACAGACGCCGACGTTGGCTTCCGCTGGGCCGATCGGCTGCACCGTGTCGCCGCACCAACACCATCACGTTCATCGGGCCAAATGTCTGCTCGGCAATCGATTTCAATTCACCCTGGGTTACCGTTTCATCACGCGTGCCCAAGTTTTCGCAAACGTAAACTGTGAAATAGTCGATGCGTCGATCTAGCAAGGCAGCAGCGACGACCGAAGGCGAAATTGCCTCGGTCGTAAACAAGCCGACTCGCTCGGCCGTTCGGATCGTATCGACGACTCGGTCGAGCGGTTGATTGGCCAAGTTGGATAGATAGGCGTCGTCCCAACTTTCTTTGACACGAGCAAACGCCAACTGCATGCTGGAAACGTGCGGAACGACTTCAAAGCGATCCTTGCCAAACGTCTCGGTCAAAAAACGGGCGATGCCATAAAACAGCGGATCGCCACCGGCCAAAAGCACGGTCGGCTTATCCGGTAAATCAAGGATCTGCTGTTTCAGTTTTTCGAGCGTTCCGCTGGAAACGATCTTTTCAGCACCCTCGCTAGCGACCTTGTCGAGCAGGCCCTGATTACCGATCAAGATTCCTGCGTCTTCGATCAGTTGTCGAGCTTGTCCGGTCAGTCCGTCCAGGCCATCGTCACCGATACCAACAATATGAATTCGTTCAGACATTCTATAGTTCTCGTTTTTGACGCTGACGTTTGCTGTAGCGTTGCAATACTTTTCGTTCCGACGATGTCAGGCTGGATTCGCCCTGTTCGTGAATCTTTGCCAAAATCCGATCAGCGTCGTCGGCTTCTCGAGCCATCTTTTTGTCAGGATCATGGATCTTTAGCTTGGCTCTGCGAGCACGCATTCGCATGCGGTCAGGGAGATCCGAAAGTGCGGTGAAGTCCAAATAGCTAAAGTTCCACTTCCAATAAAAATAGCCCCCGGCAAAAGCTGCACCGGCTAAGTGAACCGTAAATGCGGTGTTCGAACCTGGCCCCATCCCATTCATGATGCCGAGTGCGCCGGCCAGGTCGCTGAGCACAAAGAACGTCGCCGCAATCCATGCTTTGATCGGCAAGATCGCCATGATGTAGATTTCTTGATACGGAAAGTAACAAGCGAACAAGATCACGGTCGCCACGACACCGCCGCTGGCACCGATCGTCATCGTTGAACCGCTGCCCGTCATTTGCATCGAAACAAAATCGAACACGGCACCGACGATTCCACCGGCCAGGATCGACAGCAAGTAGAACCGCAGGAATTCGTGCTGTCCCAATTTGCGTTCCATGATTCGTCCAAAGAAGAACAAACCGATCATGTTGAACAGCAAGTGAAACAGGCTGTTGTCGTCGTGCAAGAATCCGTAGCTGATGAATTGCCACCACAACCAAGGTCGGATCAGCGTGTCGCCGCTGACGCTGCCCCATTTGATCAATTGGTTGTATTCCAACACATTGCCGGTCACCGGATCTCGAATGACTTGGCCCGTTTCGGGATCAGTGTAATCGGCGATGAACAACATTTGGGCGAGCCACACCACGACATTGATCACGATCAACGTGATGGCGATGCTGCGTGGCGATTCAATTCGATCCCACGGCGTCCGCTCGTTGCGTCCGTAGTCTCGGTCGTACAAACCCATCTAAGTGTTGTCCCCGTTTGTTTTCAAAAGTTAAAAAAACACTACCGTCAATTCAAGCAGCCGACTTCGCAGGTTTTGCCGGCAGTTTCTCGCGAATCAATTCCAATGCTTTGGCGAGTTGTGAATCCTCGGTTTCTAAAGCCTCGGTTTCTGCCTCTGGCTCGCCAGTCGTCTCTTCTGATTCTGCAACGATTGGCTCGATATCGATTCCTATCAATGACGGATAGGCGGCTTCTCGCCATCGTTTTGCAATACTCTGCAGTGCTTCGGGACTCAGTTCGACAAGCGCGCCTTCATTTGGGCTAACACCCCAAGCGTCTTCTTCGGTTGCATTTTTGTCCCGATGAATGTTGACGCCGCTGGGACGATAGTATCGTGCGACGGTTAAACGCAAGGCACTGCGTCCATATTGCAGTGGCAAGATATTCTGAACGGTGCCTTTCCCGTAGCTGCGGGTTCCCACGACCATCGCGCGACCATTGTCCTGAAGCGCTGCCGAAACAATTTCACTGGCACTGGCGGAACTGCCGTCGATTAGAATCGCCAGCGGAATATCAGGGTCCACCAAGGTGCCTGGTTCGGCATTGTACGTGCCTTCGATCTCGCCGCCACGAATTCGCGTGGAAACAATGTTCCCCGCATCTAAGAACATGTCCGACACCGCGATCGCAGAATCCAACAGACCACCACCGTTGCCTCGCAGATCGATGATCATGCCTGCGAACTGGTTGTCCAACTGAACGAGAACCTGCCTCAGTTCTTCGGTTGTTTTCTCGCCGAAGCTGGTCATTCGCAGGTACGCGATCGTTTCGTCCTCTCTTAATCGATAGACCCAGTCGTTGTCTTTGTCTCGGTAATCACCCACGATCGATTCCAATTCGATTCGATCACGACGCACGGTCAGCTCGACGTTTTCACCATCTCGGCCAAGCGTCAAAGCGACCGTCGTTCCCATCGGTCCTTTTAGCCTGACGCTGACATCACGCAGCGACATCGACGAGACATCTTCTTGATCGACTTTCAAGATTTCATCGCCCGGCAACATCCCCGCTTCCAACGCTGGTGATCCGACCAAAGGCGTGACCACTCGAACGGGGCCGCCGTCTTTGGATTCTTCCACATAAATTCCGATGCCCGCGAATTCCTGATGAATGCTGTCCTGAAAGTTGACGTAGTCGTCATTGGAGATGAATTCGCTGTGCTGATCCAAGCCGCTGGTCAATCCCGACATGGCGGACTTCAGCAAATCGCCACGATCGACGGGATCGACGTAGTAAGCGTCAATCAGATTCAATGCATCGCCGACCACCAACGCCGATCGCGTGCGACGATGGGTGAAGTAGCACAGCAAACTGATCGCAGCGGTGATCAGAATGACGTTCAGGTGACGAGGTGGCATACAAAAGCAGCGGTGAGAAGGAATGGGCCCGCGTCATTCTATCGCAATTTGGGAAAAGTGGGACATGCTAGGTTCCGTTGGCAAAACGGCCTGTCGATTTAAAAGTAGATCCAAATTTATAGTCGCCTTTTGCTCCGCAAAAGTAGCGTTTGCGGACGCATCTTTCGCGGAGCGAAAGGCGACTATGATTTAATCGACAGGCCGAAAGGGCACCGGAATCAGCACCGCATGCTGGGCGATCCACGTCCCCAAACCATCCCAGCTAGTGTATTGGGATAGATAGACAAAACCCAGGTAAACCGCCACCACTAACGGCATCAACAACCGGACCGTCCAACGCGAAATGGTCGGCCAAGTGTCAGGCGACTTGGGATTTGCAAACGAATCGTCCGCCAACAAATTTCGGCGACATCGGCGAAGTGCCAGCCCGGTCGCAACGCGGGCCGGCAGCATGAATGCGACGAAGACAACGCAAGGCAACCACATCACTTCCTGCTGCGTTGCCTCGATTTTCAAAGAGTAAAGTGGCAGCGGCAAGACCAGCAGCGTCAACAGCATTGCGGCCAGCCACGCCCAAGGCGCTCCACGAAAATCTGACCGAATTCGGCGAACATCAAACAGAGCTGATAGGCGATTGGCGTCAGCGAATTGGGCCTGCAACATCGGCAAGTACATCATCGCGATGCCCAGCACCAACATCGCGATCATCCCCAGCAACCCTGCCGCTCCGGTGTCGCCCTCGCGGAAAGTAAAGATGATCACGAATGCGGGGATCAACCAAATCAACGTGCCAACTGCTCCCCGCAATCCGAGCCAGAAATAACTTGGTAGTTCTAAAGAAACGGTGAAGTCCCACAATCGATTCGGCAGTGACGACCAAGCCCCTTTGCAAAAGAAACGTCGCAGGTGTTTTCGCGGTCCAAGGCAGAATGAAACTGGCCAACCGTAGTCCACCAATCTCGCGCCCAATCCCCAGGCGATCATCAGGTACGCCATCGCGATGCTGGACATTGCAAAAGCAAAAAACCGCATGACACTGGCGCGGGTTGAACCAGGTTGGATCAAGACTGCAACCGATTCCCAGTGTGCCAGTAATTGAGTTGGCAACGAAGCCAAGATCAATGCGGTCGCCGCTAAACCGATTTGGCCTGCCTGCGAAAGTCCTGGCAGCGAATCGCAAAAACTCGCTCCGCCCGCCAAGCGTCCGGCCACGTTCAACAAGTATCCAAACGCAATCAATTGCAACACGGGGATCGCGGTCAGGATCGCCAGCAGCACGATCAATGAGACGATGCAAAAAACGCCGCCAGATACGGTGTGAATCAATCGAAGGATGCGTTTGAGTGAATTCATGCCATTTCTACAAGCCTTTGTGGTTGAATCCTGATTCGTTTTCGCCTCGCTGATCTTGGTAAGGAAAGGGCGGGAAAATTATAGTCGCCTTTCGCTCCGCGAAAGTAGCGAATCCGCTGCTTTCGCGGAGCGAAAGGCGACTATTAAAAGTCCCACGTTCCTAGCCCTCCCGAAATAGCTTCCCGGTTTCCCAAACCGAACGCGTAATCGAGGGATCTCGATTGACAGGTAAATCCCTCGCTGACGCGTTCGGGTTGGGATTTGGTGGAATCCAATCTCGTGAAGTTGATTCGGGACAACTCCGTGGTAACCAATACGGATTAGAAAATTTTTATTAAAGCCCTCAAGATCTTTGGCTGCGGCTGTCGATGAAAGAAAAGAATGTAGGTCTGTCGTGGGGGGATCCTCGACGGGGTTTCCTCCGCCATGCATCATCAACCACCGCGAACCCTGCTTTTTGTTAGCTTCATGCTGACAATGATTAGCAGCGGCTGCGTCGCACTCAATCTGCCCAGCGAACGCTACCACGATCCAACCGATCATGGCGGCATCTTTGGTTCGTGGAAAACGGGAGTTGTTGATCCCGCCGCAACACAAGCGTTTGCTGGACCGAATCACGGGCACTCGCCCAACGGAATGGATCACGCTGCGGGTGCGATTGGTTCCAGCGTCGATTGCAGTCTCGATTACATTGGTGGCGAATCGCTTGCCGTGGACCCGTTTGATACAGAGAACGGCGAATACGCCAAACCGCCTGAACCGCCCGAGGTTCCTTGGCCGCGGTTTCATCCCGTTCCGACTCGCCCCATCTTTGGCGGTTGAGAAACTGGCTCGAAATATCTTTCCAGTTTCCCAACCCGAACGCGTCAGCGAGGGATTTTGCTGGGGACTTCTCTCAACGCCGTGAAGAGTTTTGGTCCTGGAAAACACGTGTTAGTTCGTTTAGCCGCGTGGGCATCGCCTGGGCTGATGAAAATGCGGTGGGTGATGTTATTCGCGAACCAGTCGAACATTGCAAATTGCAAAATGAACATTGCAAATTGAAAATTCTTGGGAAGCGGTATTTGCTGGTCAATTTAC
>NZ_LWSK01000106.1 GCF_001642955.1 Rubripirellula obstinata
AGCCAAAGCGAGTTACGGCAATGTGCGCAACGCCGTAACTCGCTATGGCTCGCTACGGCCTACTTTCAAGGGGCGTGACAAGTTGACAGCGACACATTTTCATCAGGCCAGGCTGGAAGCCTATGCCACGGTTCGGCACCGCGTCTCATACGGCTGCTGCCATGGCCGAGGATTCGATGATTGGCATTGGCATGCTGACCTGTTCGGCACGGACCAAGCGGATGTTCTTGCAGCGTGAAAGTTGGAACTGTCGCGGTTGTTCGCGGCACAGGCACAATCCTAAAAAGCGATAGCTGCCCATGAAGCGAATCGGGCTGACAACGCGGTGCGTGCGATTGCCCTTCGCGTCGTCATAATCCATCTCGATCACGTAATTGTCACAGTCTTGCATGGCTTGGCGAAGAATACGATTCATCATTACCCCCCGGTAATTGAAATTCAGTTTCCAGGCTCACTTGGCCTGACGAAAGAAGTATTGGTTCGTCCCGTGACAAGTCTGGTCAAAGGAATTCCCAACCCGAACGCGTAGGCGAGGGATCTTGTGGAATCCAATCCCAAAAAACCATTTCCGAACAATTCCCAAAGGCCGCCAAATCCCGGTTTACTTCGCCAAATGACTCAGCAGCGGCTTGGCCAATCCGGGGAAAACCGCCAACGCTCGGGCAGCGGCAAATCGTGCTGCTTGCGAGCGAATCGCCGACGTAACCACGCGGCAAGTTCGCTTTTTCGCTCCCAGCAATTGCCGCAATTCAGCGTCCCACAACTCTCCCAATTGGCCAGCTTGGCCGCGTGAGAATGCGTCCGCGATCAGGTCACCGGCGGCGATTCCTGATTCCATCGCCCACGTCATGCCTTCGCCGGTGAACGGTTCGACATAGCCGGCTGCATCACCGACCGCCAGAATTCGCCCGGCACCCGGACGTCGCGTTCGGCGCAGCGGCGGCGTCGTCATGACAGCCGAAACGTCCTCAAAATTGCATTGCAATCCGCCACGGTTCAACAGCGACCACACTCGATCGACCGGCTTGCCACTCGACGCAGCGCCACCGCCGCTTTGCAATGCCGCCGCAATATCGACTCGCCCATCGGCCAATTGAACCAACCCAACATAACCATCGTCATCACAAACCATCACGATCTGGCCGGGCGAGACCGCGTGTTCTTTGTCCGAACCAGACGACTCGTGAACCAATCGAGCCATGAACGAGACGCCAAACGGACCGTGTGGTTTTTCAGTCCATGGCAACACTCCGATTGCATCGCCGGACCTCAAACCCGATGCAACGATGACGGCGTCAAAGGATTCGATCGTTGTTTTTGCGTCACTGATTAATTCAACGGTCACCGAAGTTTCAGAAACTTCTTTGACGTTGCCTTCGCATTGAAAATGCACCGACGCGCCCAAGCTGACCGCTCGCTCGATCAGGATCGGGTCGAGGGCCTCGCGAGAAATCGCAACGCCTTGCCCGATCGGTAGCTGGATCTTGCGACCATCAAAGTATCCGACCCATTGGTTGGTGCTGACGCCGGCATCGGAAACCTGTTGCCACACACCAAGACGATCGAATTGTTTGATCCCTGATCCGCCAAGGCAGCAACCGCAGACCTTCGCCCGTGGAAAAGTTTCCTTTTCAACAACCGTGACATCGACGCCGCGTTCTCGCAGCGCGATGGCACACGCCGCGCCAGCAACAGCGCCACCAATGATCAAAATCCGGGGTGCTTCAGCCATGAATTACGCGAACGCCACTGAAGATTCAACCGCTTTTTCGCCCACCGCAATTTCGTCCACCGTCATAATAAAACGACTCGGGAACAGACGACGAATGCAGACCGGACGCGCGAGCGCTTCGGTTGCCATCGCCTGAAATTCCGGCATCGTGAACGCTCCACGGACACTGGCGGTCGCGTCAAAGTGAACGATTGGCGAACGAGTCAGGATTCGTGACGCGACGGCCACCATCGCCAAGTTCAATCGAGTTCGTTCGAGGTCGCAAACCAGGATCGTACCCTCGGTCGCCTGTTGCATCGATTGCAGCAACCCGCACGCTTGATGCCGTTCCAGGTGATGCATGAACAGAGAACAAGTCACCAGATCAAACCCGTTTGGTAGCGGCGTCTTCAAACAGTCATGCTGAATCGCATCGATCGTGACGCCGGCTTGGCGAGCGGCAGCCAACTGTGTTTCGACGGCGGTGTCGCTGAAATCGGTGGTCGCAATCTGCAGCTCAATTCCGTCGCGTTTTGCTCGCCTTGCCCAACTAATTGGCAAGTCACCCGAACCGCTGGCAACGTCTAATAATCGCAACCGTCGATTTGGGCGAGCGAGCGCCAAGCGGCGAAGATGTTTGTACAGTTGGCCGCTGATGCCGCTGAAACGGTTCAGCCTAGCGAGTCCGATCAGTGCTTGTTGATGAACGTCCGCAGGCAAATCCGGGTCGTCCATCAATTCCGGTACTCGCGAACGTTCAAACAAAACAGCTAGTTCCTTGTCGAATAAATTGGATCGTCAAACGGCTACTTCGGCGTCGGGGATCGCTGGCCTTTCTTTGGAATAATACAGCCAAAGCAAACCGGCGACGGAGCCAGCCATCACAAACACGCTGACCCACTGGGATATCGAAAGCGAGGTGCCGAACTGGCCCGCCTCGTCCACTCGCACCCATTCTAAGACAAATCGCAAGATCGCGTACGCGGCGAACCCGATGAACATGACGCTACCGGTTCGCAACCGAAAAAACGAGAGGGCGCTCAGGGCCAAACACAGCACCAGCGAACTGCCGCTGCTGATAATCTGAGCCGCCCGCACCGGTAAAGCTCGGGCGGGCAATTGAGATGGCGTCCAGCGAGTCCGCCTGCCATCGACCGTCACATAGACGCCGGACTGGACATCTTCCACTGGCAAATTTCGCGGAGCCTGGTCCAAGGTCGAATAGTCCGGCCCCAATTCATCCAACCGCGACCCCACCGAAATGCCAGCCTGATCGGCCAGCGAATCCGGCCGCACTTCGACGATCATGCGAGTCTCGGCATCGTACTTAAACCCCAGCAATTCGCCGCTAGCGATCTGGTCACCATAGACCTTCGCTTCGGGCGGAAACTGGACTGCCATCGGGCCTGCTTCGCATCTTCCGCCGTAACAGCAACCGTTCATCAGGCATCCCATCCGACCAAAAAACACGCCCAAGAACATGCAGGGCACGATCACATCACCGAACGTCAAAACCGGTAAACGATGTCGATACAGGTAATAGGCAACCGCCAAACCACCGCCAATGAACGATCCGTAAACCACCAAACCGCCCTCGGTAAACCGCAGCACGTTGCCGATCGATTCGACAATCGATCCGCTAAAAAACTGGTCGCGATATTGGACGACGTAAAACAAACGAGCCCCCGCGATGCCACCGATGAAGGCCCAGGGAGCCATCGCGTAAATCAAATCAGGATCGATGCCGCGTCGTTTGGCACGAAAGGCGGCAAGGTAAACAGCCGAGCCGACACCGGCCAGCAACATCATTCCGTACCCACGAATCGCTAAGCCAACGGGATCGCCATCGACGTTTTTGAGTTCGACCCAGGGCAGGACGAACATGATCACCGCTGCCGCGATCGCCCACATCATGCCTTCGCCTGCGATCACGGATTTCGCGGCCTGGCCAAATGAAAGTTCTTGGCGTTTTTTCGCCACCAAGATTCGAACGCCCAATCCGATCAGCAACCCGATCAGCAGCCAGCCAAATCCGAAAACGGGCAGGGAAGCGATTTCGTGGGGAATCAACAGGAGTGTGCGTCGCATGATTGACCTGGACCTTCGCGGGCCGCTTTTTCTACGCTATTTGAATCGGCAAGACTCGTTGGAGTGCATCCAAGTACCGGTCAGATGCACCAGGGTTCTACGTTGTCGGCCAGCAAAATGTCCAGATCGGCCTGGGAATTGAACCAACATGACACAGGCCCCCGCTTCACTTCTGTCCACGTATTCGATCGCCATGCTCCGTTTTTTGCCCTCATCGGCCGCGTTGACGATCCTCTTTCTGCTGGGAATTCCGCTGCTGAATCCGCAAACGGCCAAAGCGGATGAATCGGGCGTCGTCCCAGCGTCGGCGGCTCTGGAAATCGGAATCGATGACCAGGCGTTTGCCGTCGTCCAACGCATCTACCAGTCCGAAACCAGCGATCCCGTCGCCCAACATCGCCTGCTATTTGATGGGGGCGTGATCTACGATTTGCCGGAAATTCAGACGCGAATCGTGACCGTTTACGATCCCGCCAAAAAGCAGGTGATCCTGATTGATCGCCAAGCCAAAAACCAAACCAGCATCAGCACCACAAAGCTGGTCGAATTTACCGCAAACGTGAAAGCCGGTTCCGCGAATCCAAGCGATCTTGGTATCGGAACCGTTGTCCGCCCGAGCGATCGCGTCGATGGCTACACCGCCGAGTTTTCCAACACCGACGATGCCAAACATTTTGGCGTTCGCTACGACGTCACGACTCAGACTGTCCACTCGCACACGATGGCGAAAGACTTTGGACGATTCAGTGATTTGTCGTCCAGGCTTAGCCTGCTTCGCCGCCGCGGACTTCCACCTTTCGCCAGAATGTCGCTAAGCCGAAAACTATCGTCGCTTGGCGTGTTGCCAAGCGAGACAACCCTGACGGTCCAGCGTGGCGACCATTCAGAGCATTTCAAGTCCACGACGACGGTAGAATCGTTCACAAAAAAAGATGGCGAGTCGATCAACCAGGTCCGAGGCATGATCGCGTCCTACGAGAGCGTCGCCATGAACGAATTCACAACCGAGTGAACCAAATTCCGATGAGATGCCGTTTCAAAACGTAGCTGATCCCGCCAGGGTTCAGTTGAGTCCTGGTTCAGTTGAGTTGAATTCTGGTTCTGGTTCTGGTTCTGGTTCTGGAACGTACGACTTTCTATAGTCGCCTTTCACTCGTTCCCAAGGAGTTGTTCCGAAACAACTTCCTGAGATCGGATTCCATGAAATCCCAACCCGAACGCGTAAGCAGGAAGCTGTTTCGGGACAGTTCCTATTCTCGACTGAACCCTGGCGGGATCAGCTACGGTATGCTGATGGGGTTTGCTGCGAGCCTAAAGTACCAAGCTTCTTACTCCTGGATCTTGATCACACACAGCTTTCCCTATGTCTAATCCCACCAGCGACTTTTTCTTCGATGCCTATAATCGCGACGAGATCGCTTACGGCTTAACACCTTCCGCTTCCCTTGCCGCGTTTTTGGATCAGTTCAGTCGCGATGGCCTCGACGGCGGTGCTCGGGCGTTGGATTTGGGTGCCGGTGCGGGACGCGACACCTTGGCGATGGCGAGGGCGGGTTTCCACGTGACGTCGGTTGATATCAGCGAACGGGGATTGCAACGCATCGCTGAACGAGCCAAAGAGTTTGGCGTCGGTGATCGTGTGAGCACCAAAGTCAGCGACGTACGCCAATTCCAGATGCCGGCCAACCATTACGACGTAGTTATCGGCACGACCGTTTTGGATCATGTTCCGGCCGAAGATGCGAAAGCGGTTTGGTCATCGATGGTCGGGTCGCTGGGTGATCGTGGCGTGTTGTTTGTCGAAGTTCACACGACCGAGGATCCCGGCAGCCCCGTCGCGCCGGGCTGTGACAACGATGCACCGGTCAGCGAAACGGCCGATGCCGTCGTGAACTACTTTTCACCGAATCAATTGGCGTCGTGGGCGATCGAGCCAGAGTCCAAGTTACGGATTTTGAACTACGAAGAACGACTCGAATGGGACTACACTCACGGAGCCGAACACATGCACGGCAAGGCAATTCTGCTGGCCGTCCGCAGCGGCTATCATCCGAAGTGGTACGGCCAACCCGCCGCTTTCCCACGACAACCGCCGCCGCATTCCCACGACAACAACAGTTCGCGAGTTTAATTATCTGTGGCCCCTGAAATAAAATCTGGCGATTCGACACGTCGAGATCACTTGGCTCTTGTTCGCACCGACTTGGCGAACGAGCGAACGCTGTTGGCGTATGGCCGAACTGCTTTGATGGTGGCAGCGACAGGTTTAACAGCCGTAAAATTCTTTCCAGACACACCCGGAATCGTCATCATCGGCTGGACGCTGGCCGGTGTCGGAGCCGTCATTTCAGCGACAGGCATCCTGCGTTTTGTCAGGCTAAGACGTTGCCTACGTCAGTGCTGAATTGAATGTAGGCCAAATTTTGATGTAGGCCGGAACAAGCGAAGCGAAGTTCCGGCACCGGCATTGGATCGCCAACCTACGAAGAAACTTCGCCCGACGAACCGTAAGGTCGCGTGCTGATGACACCTTCGCTGGGGCTGCTGGCGGTGCCGTACAGTCGGCGTGGAATGCGGCCTGATAAGTAAGCGTCACGGCCTGCCATCGCCGCGTACTTCATCGCTCGTGCCATGCGGATCGGGTCACGAGCGTGCGCGATCGCTGTGTTCAGAAGCACGCCATCGGCACCCAGCTCAAACGCTTCGCTGACGTCACTGGCCGTTCCCACACCCGCATCAATGATGACGGGGTAAGTCGGATCGTCTTCTTTCAGGTACTCCAGAATGATCTTCAAATTGTTCTGGTTCAGCAAACCTTGGCCGCTGCCGATTGGACTTCCCGCCGGCATCACACTGGCGGCACCGACCGCTTTCAAACGCTGTGCGGTCACCGGACAATCGCTGGTGTAGCAAAGCACCTTGAAACCTTCCTTGGTCAATTCTTCGCATGCATCAACGGTTTGAGCCGGATCGGGCAGCAGCGTGCGACTGTCACCAAGCACTTCCAACTTGACCCAATCGGAACCTGGATTGCCCAGCGTTTTCAGGATCTCGCGGCCAAGCTTTGCGGCACGAATCGCATCGGCGGCGGTGTAACAACCGGCTGTGTTGGGCAACAACGTGTATCGGTCCAGATCCAGGAAATCCAGAATGTTCTTTCCGCTGCGATCGTAAAGACGTTCGCGGCGGACCGCGACAGTCACACAATCAGCCCCCGATGCATCGAGCGAATCTCGCATCTGATCCATCGTGTCGTAGCGACCGGTGCCAACAATCAATCGACTCGCCAGCGTGTGACCGCCAACGGTTAGTGATGTGTCTTGGCCGATGATTTCGTTGGTTTCGATTTTGTCTTGTGAAGTTTGCATCGTGAGGATTTCGTGCTAGCCGCCGCCAACGAGCGTGACGACTTCGACTTCGTCGCCAGCACCTACGATTTTATCAGCGTAGCTCTCGCGTGGCACGACGTCGCCGTTGACTTCAACGGCTAAGTAATTCGGCGGCACTTCGACCGTATCGAGTAATTGTTTGACCGACATTTCAGACTGAATCTGTTCCGACCGGCCGTTCACTTTAATTTCGATCATCAGCTATTCGTATCATCAAAGGCTGCGTCAAACGCCAGCGTGCTGGGTGAGAAATCGAGCTTCTTGGTGAACTCGCATGCTTCGCGAGCACCGAACGAACGCTCCATACCGCAGTCTTCCCATTCGATTGAAAGCGGTCCTTCGTAACCGATGTCATTCAACGCGCGAATGATCTCTTCAAAATTGACACCACCACGACCGGGACTGCGGAAATCCCAACCGCGACGCGGGTCACCGAAATTCAGGTGACTGGCCAGGATGCCTGACGATCCATCCAGCTTGACGATCGCGTCTTTAATGTGAACGTGATAGATCCGATCGGCAAAGGTGCGAATGAAGGCAACCGGGTCAACGCCTTGCCAGATCAAGTGGCTGGGGTCGAAGTTGAATCCAAATTCGGGGCGATGATCGAGTGCTTCCAGGGCTCGCTGAGCCGTATAGATATCGAAAGCAATTTCGGTCGGGTGAACTTCCAACGCGTATCGAACACCACACTCGCCGTAGACATCCAAGATCGGATTGAACCGCTCGGCAAACAAATCGAAGCCCGCATCGATCATGCTGGGCGGAACGGGCGGAAAGGAATACAGCAAGTGCCAGATGCTGCTGCCGGTGAAGCCGTTGACGACATCGACGCCAAATTTCTGAGCCGCTCTGGCCGTGTTCTTCACTTCTTCCACCGCACGTTCGTTCACACCGGCTGGATCTCCATCGCCCCAAACGTAATCAGGCAGAATCGCTTGATGCCTTTCGTCGATGATGTCACAAACGGCTTGTCCGACCAGGTGCGTGCTGATCGCGTGGCATTGCAGCCCGGCATCGTCCAGAAGCTTGCGTCGTTTGTCGCAGTAATCATCTTCGTTGATCGCCCGATCCACCTCGAAGTGATCGCCCCAACAGGCAAGTTCAATTCCGTCATAACCAAAGTCGGCGGTCATGCGCGCCATTTCTTCGATCGGCAAATCAGCCCATTGGCCAGTGAAAAGGGTGACGGGGCGGGCCATAGATGGGTCTCCGAGGATTGAAATGGGGTCAGAAGTCTGGATATCGCAGAAGATTTCCGCGAATCGCCAGGTGCCGCTATTCGCATCCATTGTGACCTTCCCCTGCTACGAAACGCAAGCACCAGCAGTGGGCAACGTTTGGCGGCTAGATGCAGGTTGACCAGGTCTACTTTCTGGTTTTTCAGAATTTATTGAAATTTTAGTGAGGAATTCCGAATCAGCGGTAGATCCAACCCGACAGGCAAAGTCTTCCGAAGTGGTTGCCAGCCGATCAACGGCATCTCTTTATTTTTACTCACCAAGGTTTGAAGAATGATGAAAAGAGCAATTTGTAGTTTCGCGGTCCTGATGGTGTTCGCTGTTTCCAGCACTGCGTCGGCCGCGGTTTTGACCGAAATCACGTTCGATGGATCGAACAATTTTTCTGGCACCAGCAACTCCATCGCATCGTCGAATGGCCAATTCACCGTGATCAATTCTGGGATCACTTTCTCCACTCCAGGATCCGCACTTGGCGTGACGGGGAATTGGGTTAATTCGGGATCGGCTGCCGTGCCATCGCTGGCCACAACGGGACTCTTCAACAACGCCTCGGCAAACTTTGGATCAACCAGCCGATTTGATTTGCGTTTGGGCAATGCGTCGGCGGGGAATACCTATTCGATCACCGGTCTGGAACTTGTCATGCGGGCAAACAACAACACGACCGCAGTCTTCGAGGCCGGGTACCGCGATTTGGCAGGTGATCCCAACATCGTCGCGTTCGCTGGTTCCATCGATCCGGCCGGCGGCGATCGTTGCACCGGTTTCACTGGTCAAAAATGAAACCCCGCAACGTTCGATTCTTTCCTTCGCCAAAGTAACCCAAGCTTCCGGTGCGTTCTGGGATTCCGGTCAACAAGTTGACCCTTCTTTGCACCAATTGCCAGGCGGCAAATTGACACTTTCCAAAGGAGTCCTGGAAATCACGTATCGCCACGGCGCGGTGATTACCGTCGAAGGCCCTTCAAGCTTTGAGCTAATCAATCGCGACCTGGTTTTGTTGCACACTGGGCAACTCACTTCTCGAATTCCCAAAGCTGCAGTCGGCTTTACCATCCGCACACCTGACAGTGATGTGATTGATTTAGGAACGGAGGCGGGCGTTCGCGTCGACGCCTCGGGCAAGAGCGAAGTGCATGTGTTTGAGGGCGAAGTTGAAGTCAACGTTGCTGCGAATGATCAATCGCAAGCGATCCAGCGATCGCTGCTATCGGGCGAAGCGGGGCGATTGATCAACCGCAAAGGTCAACGAGTGTTCTTTGAGTTTGAATCAAACCGAGATGACTTTGTTCGATCGATTGGCCCGCGTTTTGTAGCGGATCCCCGCGGGCTGCGAAGCCAAGTTCTCTGTGATTTTTCAAACGACCTAGCCGACCATTATTCCATTTCACCCGAAGGCCATTCTTCGTTCAGCGGGGCCGGTGGCCTTTTGCACGGAAAAATCGATCCAGGAACACATGACCCGAAATTTCAATTCAAGTTGCAAGCGAAGTATGACCATGAAGCGTTTTCATTCCTAAGACTTGCGATTCGGAAAAACCGTCTGGTTGAAACGGAACTCTTTTTCACCGATCAAAGCGGAAAAGTAAAAGCGTCGCGGAAAGTCGTTTTCCCACCTTTGCATGCGCCCAATGCGTTTGCCGAAACGCGTCAGAAGGTTCCATCGAGATCGTCGGCTTGGCAATTCGATGCAAGTTCTTGCCGACTGGACCCCATCGGAAACTCAGGTGCAAGGTCCTGTATTTTTGATCTTGATTATTTGATTGCCGACAAATATCCAACGCTGGGTTTGGTCGAATTTGACGCTGATGGAAAAATGAGCGGTTGGCAAACACGTTCCATTGCTAACGCTGTGGTGGCCGATGGCGTGCTGCGAGGCACTTCGCAGGATGCTGACCCGTACGTGCTAAGTCGTACTTTGAATGTCGATGCAGAAAAGTACAACGTGATCGAATTTCGCCTAAAGGTGCCACCTGAAGCGATCTTAACCAAGGTTTATTGGGGGAAGCGGGGCGACGCAATCAGCGAAGATAAACAGGTCGAGCTGCCAGTCTTTCCAGACAATCAATTTCACACCTTCTTAATTGACATGAGCCGTGCGCCTGGCTGGAATGAAACCATTCATTACCTGCGTCTGGATCCGATGAAGGCTACGCGGAAGTCTTTTGAAGTAGACTACATTCGAGCCATCGCAATTCCACCGAGTCAATTAGAGGAAATTTTTCTAACGCCCAAACAGAAGCGAAACCAGTCGTAGAAAGAAACTTCTCGTAGGCCGCCAGCATTTCAGCCTGTCGTCCTACGTGCTGACGGGCCATCCGGGGCTAAAGTAAGTGCCATTGGGGCATCGTCCTGGTCCTCTAAATTGTTTAACCGCGTTGGGCATCGCCCCGCGCGTCGTGCGGCGCGTGGACGCGCGGGGCGATGCCCACGCGGTTAAACGAACGAACACGTATTTTCCGGGACCAAAATTCTTCACGGCGTTGCCATTCGGGGCTAAAGTAAGTGCCATTGGGGCATCGTCCTGGGCCGCTAAATTGTTTAACCGCGTTGGGCATCGCCCCGCGCGTCGTGCGGCGCGTACGCGCGGGGCGATGCCCACGCGGTTAAACGAACGAACACGTATTTTCCGGGACCAAAACTCTTCACGGCGTTGGGCATCAGTTGGGCATCACCCAACGGGGTTCGTTCCGCGTGGACGCGCGGGGCGATGACCACGCGGTTAAACGCTTTTGAAACTTTTCATGGCGTTGGCTGCTACCCGTGTTGCTCGAATGCCAATCGACGCGTTCTTGATTCTAGTTGCCGGCGTAGTTGGTCGACCTTGGCTTGGCCATGGGCGAGTTGCTGAGAAAGCTCTGATCGCTGGATGCGGAATTGGCGTTCGCGGCGTTCGTGCAACGCGATTCGGGCGTTCAGGTTGGCTTCGCGTTGGTCGAGATCGATGGACCAGGCTTGCAGATGGCCGACCAGGTCGCCGGCGTGGGCGCGAAGCCAGGCTTCAGGACCCTGCTCAATTTCTGAATCGGTTGGCTTTTCCCTTTCAGGGAACCGATCCGGTGGCTGCTGATCGGCAATTTCACGGCCTGCGATTTCACGGCCTGCAATTTCACGGCCTGCGATTTCGACGCCAACGCTGACGGTTGCTGTTTTTCGCCCGCGACTGCGTATCTGCCCCATCGATGCCGGAACGGCATTCTGAGCCTTGTCGATTCGGTGCGGGAGATTGGCTGGCATAAAACGAAAAGCGGGGAAAACGGCATCCGGTACGGCGTCCGGTAGGGTTTCAATCGTCGAACTTCGTGCCCATCCTGCACGTTTGCTGACTCTGAGCGTAAGATGAGGGCAGGACGCTGGCCGTCTACGCGGGCCTCTTAAGCTGCGCCGGTTAATCGGTCCTTCGGGAATTGCCGATTGCATCGCTTCGGGAGGCTTGTGTCGCCTTGGCTGCCTGACGCTTTCGCGAATGAATCACTCTCAAGCGACGAACAAATTTAACGACAAACAAAGATGGAAGGGTTTCGATGCTATTTAAACAGATGTTTTGCATGTCATTGGTCTGCGTCGCCGGATTGGCTTGGCCCATGGCTAACCTGCACGCCGAGACTGTGGCACCGCCTGCCGACGCAGATTCCGTTTCCAATGCGGCGATCGACAAAGCGGTTGATCAGGGCATCAGCTTCCTGAAATCTCGTGGTCAAGACGACCAGGGTGCGTTTAGTCCGCAAACCGGTGCGGCCGTGACGGCGTTGTGCGTTCGAGCGATCCTGCAAAACCGACCCAAAGCGATCGATGATCCGGCGATCGTGAAAGCACTTGAATTCATCGAAAGCAAAGTGCAAAGCGACGGCGGCATTTACGCAACCGGATCCCGCTATCGGAATTACGAAACTTCGATTGCCGTGGGTGCGTTGATTAAAGCCAATCGTGATGATCGCTACGACAGCCAACTGGCGCGTGCGGAAGCGTTCCTGAAAGGATTGCAGTGGGACGAAGGCGAGGGGGCGACGCCCGAAGACGCTGCGTATGGTGGTGCTGGTTACGGTCGGCACAAACGACCTGATTTGTCGAACACTTCTTTTCTGATCGAAGCCCTCAAAGAACTTGGCAACGATGCGGATGACGAAGCGATCCAAAAGGCTTTGAAGTTTGTCACCAGGACTCAAAACCTGGAAGGCCAAGGCAACGACACTGAACATGCCAGTGCCGTTGGCGATGGCGGGTTCTACTACACACCGGCGGCGGGCGGTGAAAGCCAAGCCGGACAGAATCCCGGCGGCGGATTACGAAGCTATGGCTCGATGACCTACGCAGGTTTGAAAAGCATGATCTACGCGGGACTGACCGCTGACGATCCACGTGTGATTGCGGCGATGGAGTTCCTTCGAAACCACTATTCGCTCGAAACCAATCCCGGCATGGGTGCCGCCGGCTTGTATTACTATTACCACACCTTCGCCAAAGCCCTGGATGCCGCGGGTATCAAAATCCTAGACGACGCCGAGGGCACGCCGCATGTCTGGCGATCCGAATTGGCAAAGACTCTGATTGATGCCCAGCAAAGCGACGGGTCGTGGGTCAATGCTGAAAACGATCGTTGGATGGAAGGTGACCGCCAACTTGTGACAGCCTACGCGTTGTTGGCACTTTCGTATTGCAAAGATCAACCTTAATTGTGAATCAGTCGATCGAGCAAAGCCAAACTCCGCTTCAATATGTGGTTCGCTGTGGTTCCATGCGAACCCTAGGAGTGATGGATGCCAAACAAACGTACCGCTACGGCGATGACGTGGTGGTGCGTTCGACGCGGGGAACCGAAATTGGCACCGTGCTATGCGAGGCCACACCGGCGGCGATCGATCACATGGAAGAACCGACCGAAGGACGTATTCTGCGTTTGATGTCGGCGGACGATCGGGTGCAAACGGACCATTTGGAAAGTCTGATCGAAAAGGACCGAATCAAGTGTCAGCGATGCATCGATTACTTGAAATTGAAAATGGAATTGGTCGATGTCGAACGGATTCTCGGTGGCGAGAAGATCGTTGTTTATTTCCTGGCCGATCAGAGAGTTGATTTTCGACAACTGGTGCGAGATCTTGCAAAGCAGTTTCAAACCCGCATTGAAATGCGACAGATTGGTGTCCGCGACGAAGCAAAGTTGTTGGCGGATTACGGCGATTGCGGACAACCGATCTGCTGCGCACGCTTCCTAAGCAAGATGCCGCCGGTATCGATGAAGATGGCAAAACTGCAGAAGGCGACGCTGGACCCTGCCAAGATCTCAGGCCGTTGTGGGCGGCTGAAATGCTGCTTGCGATACGAATTCGACACCTACGAATCGATGGCCAAAGACTTGCCTGCGCCCGGTAGCCTCGTGCTAACGCGGGACGGTAACGCAACCGTTTTGGCCCAAGATATTTTGGCGGGGCAGTTGGTGGTCCGCACCGAGGACAAACGAAGAATTTTGGTGCAAGCCGATGAGATCGTATCCGTGATCCGTCACGGCGAAGATCCCGAGAAAACAGCCCGTCGCAAAAAAAGTCATGCAAAGAAAGATCGTGAGGCAAAAAAATAGGCGTTCTTTGTTACCAACGAAGTGCTGGGCTCACGTCGATTGCCCGCCTAAACTATCATTGGTAGAGAGAATACGATTGTCACGTAGCTAATCCCGCCAGGGTCAGTTGGACTTGTGCCGATGCAGAAATGCAGAACTGAACCCTGGCGGGATCAGCTACGGTTTTTACAGTTTTTATTCGTTGTTATTTCATTCCTCTTCCCCGCGTTGTGACAGTCCCATGAAATCTCCGTTGCAGGCGATGCGAGATCTTTTAAGCGAAGACACGCGGTACAAGATCGAAGCCTATCAGTTCATTCGCGAAGCATTGCAATTCGCTCACGAAAACATCGACAAAGAAGAACTCGGCGAAGAGCACTTTCCTGAATCGGTTGAAAGCTCAACTGAATTCGATCCGACCGATTTTGATCCAGCTAGTTTTGAAACAAGCAGTTTTGGCGAGGACGATTCCAGCCATACAACTTCGCATCACATCACCGGTCAGCAGTTGAGCGAGTCTTGCCGGTTGTACGCGATCGAGCAGTACGGTTATCTCGCACGCATCGTTTTGGGTTCCTGGGGGATTCACTGCACCGGCGATTTTGGTGAGCTGGTTTACAATCTCATTCGGATCGAGCAGATGCGTAAAAGTGATTCCGATCGCCGCGAGGACTTCGATGATGTCTTTGACTTTGAAAACGCTTTTGACCCGAAGTTCGAGCTTTCACTGGAAAGCGAAATCTAAGAACTCTGCCGTTGCGTTTCGTTTGCTGGCGTTTCTGATTGCGATAATGATGCCGGGTGCAGTGTCACTTGGTGATGATCCGGCACCCGATTCGCGGCCCACCGAGAAACCCCGGCGTTCGTATCTCGGTCGCGTGGTCGCTCAACCGATGTCGCACCGTGGCGCATCCTGGTTGATTCGTCCTGAAAGAGACCGGGAAGAAAACGCCAGCGAATCTTTCGACAAGCTTGGTTTGGAACCCGGAATGACGGTCGTGGACATGGGCTGCGGGAATGGGTTTTGGACGCTGCCAATGGCCAAGGAGGTTGGCGCGGATGGCCGCGTGTTGGCGGTCGATATTCAACGCGAAATGCTGCAAAAGCTAAGAACGAGAAGTGCCCAGCAAGCACTCAAAAACATCGAACCAATTCTGGGCAAGGTGGATGATCCACGGTTGCCGATCGGCGAAGTCGACATGGTGTTGATGGTCGATGTCTATCACGAATTTTCGCATCCGCAATCGATGCTTTGGTCGATAAGAAGATCACTTAAACCCGAGGGCGTTATCGCGTTGCTGGAATACCGCGAAGAAGATCCCAGCGTGCCAATCAAACCGCGTCATAAAATGTCTAAGCATCAAATTATCAAAGAGTATCGTGCGAACCGATTGAAGCTGGTTCGAGAGTACAACCAATTGCCGTGGCAGCACCTGATGTTCTTCGCGCGCGACGACAGCCCGCTTGCAGAAATTGATCCGCTACCGTCGGAACAGGTTCTGCAGAATCTTAGATGAGGTAGGTCGAAAGACGCTTCTAATGCCGGCCGTTGCCGCCCGGTTGGCTGCCGCGCATCTTTTCGCGAGCTCGGCTTAGGACAGGGCCAACGCTGTTCTCACTGATGCCCGTCGCTTGGCTGATCTCTTGATAGGTCTTGCCTTCCAGATGGAACATCCGAACCACGTTTGCTTCTTTGTCGTCCAGCCGTAACATCAATTGCTGGACTTCTTCGCGATCTTCCATTCGCTGGGGCACGGAATTGCTTTCTGATTCGGCGGCCTCGTCGACGCGAGTAGCCAGTTGGCCGCGTCTTGCCTGAATCATTCGACGAACAATGATGCGTCTGGAAATCACCGTCAAGTAAGTCGCCAAGGAGCAATTGCGGCGAAATCGTCTAAGCACTGCGAAGTCTTCTCGCACCAAAGCCAAAAACACCTCAGCGACCAGATCATCTCGTGTCGCGGTGTCCAAAGACAATCCTCTGGTCGTTGCCGTGTGATTGGCGACGTGGACGACCAAACCTAGGAAGCGATCAATAAAGTCTTCCCATGCACGCGGAGCACTGTCCAAGCAGCGCTGCAGCAATAGTCGGTCGACTTCAGAAAGACTCACGCGAAAAGCACCATCGAATAACAGCAATCAGAAAAGAAAAGGTGGTAGATGAGGCTTCGGTTTGACCGCCAAAAAGCGACGGTCACTGCCGAATCGGCACGCTACCACTGCATCCTAGGTAGGAAGACCTTCAATCGCAAGCATTCACTGCCCAAACGCCATCATTCTGATTGCAATGTTGGTCCCCGAAATTTTGACGCTTCGCCCTGTTTTTCGACCTAGGTTGATGGTAGCTAGGCGATGTTCTTCACCACGTGGACCCACAAACGGTCATTATGACTCCTATAATCGACACAAATAGCTCTCTCCTGGGCGGCCCGTCCCCCAATGTGTTGCCATTGATACCTAATCCGGGTGCGGCTAACGATCCATCGGTTGATCAGCAGGTCGCCGATTCCGCCCAAAATGCTCCGCCCAAAAATGCTCCGCCCAAAAGTGATTCTGCAACTTCCAACGAAGAAGATCATTCTCGGGTCGGACGCCTGCTAGAAGGCCTCCAGCAGTCTTCGCCTCGTGCGAAAGAATCCGATTCACCGGCATCCGAAGTCCGCTTTGAGAACCGATTAGCGGTCGTTCGCCTGGGCATGGCGACGTCCCTTTTTTACGCACTGCGAACCAAGCACGCTGCTACTGCGGCCCATTGTCTGCGCGTCGCGTTGTCCTGTTCCGCATGGACCGAACGGATGAAGCTAGAAGACGAGCTTCGCGATCGAATCGAAGTCGCAGCCCTGCTTCACGATTTGGGGAAGATCGGCATTCCCGATCGAATCCTCCGCAAACCCGGAAAGCTGACCGTTGATGAACAGTTGTCAATGGATCTGATCGCGCCCCTTGGATGCGAGATTTTGCGAGGTTGCACCGGTGACCAAGAATTACTGGACATCGTTTTGTACGCCGGAACTTGGTTCGACGGTCGCCGATTGGACGATGGACCAAGCGGTGCCAAACTGCCCATCGGTTCACGCATGCTATCGATCGCCGACGCATTCGATTCAATGACGACGGACACCGTATATCGACCGGCACTTAGCCGCGAACGTGCTCTTGAGGAACTAAACAAAGGCGGACACACGCAATTTGATCCCGAATTGGTTGCCGACTTCAGCCGAATGCTTGAAGAACGCCCCGAACTGCTGCAAGGTTGCGTGGTCAATCGTTGGTTGCATGGACTCGCCGACGATAAGTCTCAATCCATGTGGACCGGTCCCGCGACAATCGCCGCTGGTGCTGGGCTGCCCACATCAGGTTCGCTGGCGGCTGGACAAACGACCCGTCGCGAAACACTGTTCTACCATCAGTTGCTTGACAACATGAAAGATGGTGTCGTCTTTACCGACGCCGAAGGCATCATCACCAGGTGGAATGATGTTATGCATGAATTGACGTCGATCACTGCCGAAGCGATCGTCGGAAAGCGATTCAGTAACGAAACACTTCGCCTAAGAGACCTGTCGCAGAAGCGTGATGGTGGCGACGAATGCCTGATTGCTGAAACAATCAATTCAGGCTTATCGACGACTCGGTCCTTGTTGATGGAACAACCCGGCCGCGAGGCAACTCCGGTGCAATTAACCGTTACGCCGGTTTCCGGTGCCGAACCTGGAATCCATGGAGCGGTTGCGATCTTCCGTGACATGTCGGACCAGAAAACGATGCAGCGTCGAATCGAAACGCTGCACGAAAAGAGCACTCAAGATGCATTGACCAAGGTTGCCAACCGGGCACACTTCGACGACAAGTTGAAGGAAATGACCAGCAAAGCTGCTCGCGGTAAGTCGAAGTTTAGTTTGATCATCTGTGACATCGATCATTTCAAGAGCGTCAACGACACTCACGGCCACCCGGCTGGTGACGAAGCGTTGATCAAATTCGCGGCGGTGCTGAAATCACATAGTCGCGATGGCGACTTGGTCGCTCGATACGGTGGCGAAGAATTCTTGCTGTTGGCAGCCAATTGCGACAACGCAACCGCGGCTTCGCGTGCCGAGGCGATTCGGGTAGCGCTGGAAAAGACTCCGCTTCCGAGTTTGCAGAACGAATCGGTAACAGCCAGCTTTGGTGTGACTCAGTTCCAAGCCGGTGACACGGCCGAGTCCGTTTTGGCTCGTTCCGACCGAGCACTTTTGAAGGCGAAAGACAACGGACGAAACCGCGTCATCCAACTGGGGTCGGGCAGCGAACAAGCTGTGACGACGGATCAGCCTAAATCGGGTTGGTTTAGCTGGTTGAGTGGATCCAGCGTGGAAAAGAGCGGCGAGTTCGATATCGTGACACCGGTTCCGGTGGATCTGGCGATCGAAAAACTGCGTGGCTTTATCGCTGACCATGGTGCCGAGATTATCGTCGTCAAAGAAAACCAAGTTTCGATCAAGGTCAACGCGACTTATTCCAGCGGTGGACGTCGGCGGGTTGACCAGCGAATGGCGATTCAGGCTCAGTTGACGCTTTCCGAAACGGCTCAAAGTCGTGGGACTGTCGCGAATCCTGGAAAAAGTTTGCCTAGCTTGACCAACGTTCACGTGAACCTGAAACCGCTGCGAAATCGGGACCGTCGCGGACGCGATGTTACCGCTTGCTACAGCCAAGTGATCAGCAGCTTGCGAAGCTACCTGATGGGCGAACTGAAACGGCAAGAGGGCTAAATTATCGCTCCGGCTTGGCAATTATTACCTGGTGCCGGGTTGTCGGATCTGGACAGACCGCTATCGTTTTTTGATAGTATTTGTTTCGACCTTTCAACCAACAAACGGAGCATTGGCCATGGCCTACGCGCTTCCCGAATTACCCTACGCCTACGACGCTCTCGAGCCCAGCATTGACGCTCGAACGATGGAAATTCACCACACCAAGCACCATCAGGCGTACATCAACAAAGTCAACGACGCGATCGCAGGAAGCGACCTGGAATCAAAGTCGATTGAAGACCTAGTGTCCGACATGGGCAGCGTTCCAGCGGACAAGAAGGGTGCCGTCCGCAATAACGGCGGCGGACACGCCAATCACTCGCTTTTCTGGTCCGTCATGGGCGCTGGCAAAGGCGGCTCGCCCTCAGGCGACCTTGCCGCTGCGATCGACAAAGCGTTCGGATCGCTGGACGAAATGAAGTCTCAATTCGCCACCGCAGCAGCCACACGTTTTGGCAGCGGCTGGGCGTGGTTGTACGTCGATGGCGGCGAACTAAAGATCGGCAGCACCGCCAACCAAGACAGCCCGCTAATGGGCGCAGAAGTCGCCGGCATCGGCGGAGTTCCAGTGCTTGGCTTGGACGTTTGGGAACACGCCTACTACCTGAACTACCAAAACAAGCGCCCCGACTACGTGACCGCGTTCTGGAACGTGGTTGATTGGGATGCAGTCGCCGCACGCTACGCAGCAGCGCTGTAAAGCAAAGCCGAATTAGATAAGTGGCATTGGCTTCAGCCTGGTCTGATGAAAATGTGTCGTTGTCAACTTGTCACGCCCCTTGAAAGTAGGCCGTAGCGAGCCATAGCGAGTTACGGCGTTGCGCAAATTGCCGTAACTCGCTATGGATCG
>NZ_LWSK01000107.1 GCF_001642955.1 Rubripirellula obstinata
CTCCGCGAAACCGAGCCAGAGAATTGGTTACAGAGAATTAGTGAGAGATAGCGCTGTCATCCGGGGATTTACATCCCCGGCAGAGAGCTTCCGTCCCGCCGGGACTATTCACCAGCGTTACGATCGCGGATCGATCCACGACAATTTGCTTTGATTTGTTCGACTTCGCTCGGGATGAGTGACGATACCAATCCGGCGGTAATTAATACGACGTCCCCTGCGAAAGGCGACACTTATTCCCCGCTCGTTCCCTAGTTCGTTTAGCCGCGTTGGGCATCGCCCCGCGCGTTCGGTGCCGCACGACGCGCGGGGCGATGCCCAACGCGGTTAAACGATTTAGAAACCCTTCACGGCGTTGGGTAGCTAGGCGTCTTCTTTCTTCACGCGATTGTCTACAAAAAAATCGCTGACGCCTGGTGATGGCATCAGCAATTTTGAAAGTTTATCGGAAGCGGTTGGTTGCTACTTCAGTTCACCGCAATCGACGATCTTGATTTCTGCCACGGGGCGATCGCTTCGACCGGTCCGTTGCTTTTCGATGGTTTTGACGACGTCCATTCCACCGATCACGCGGCCAAAGACAACGTGTTTGCCGTTGAGGTGCGGTGTGGGCACGGTGGTGATGAAGAATTGCGATCCATTCGTGTTGCGTCCCGCGTTGGCCATGCTCAGCAAGCCGGGAGCGTCATGCACGTAGAGGAATGATTCGTCATCAAACTTTTCGCCATAGATGCTTTCGCCGCCCATGCCATTGCCCATCGTAAAGTCACCGCCTTGCAACATGAAGCCGGGAATCACTCGGTGGAAAATGCTGTCTTTGTAGTGCAGCGGTTTGCCGGAATCGCCCGTGCCACGTTCGCCGGTACAGAGCGAGCGAAAGTTTTCGACAGTTTGCGGCACGTCGTTTCCAAACAAGCCAATTTCGATCCGTCCCGCTGGCTCTCCGCCAATCGAAACATCAAAGAAAACCTTCTTGGTGATCTGGCCTGCGGCGGGCGATTTACCCGCGGTCGCGCTCGGACGCATTCGCGAACCGGATTGAGCCTGCGCGGTGGCGGTGGCAAGGCAGACGACTAATAAACCTACACAAATCTTTAATTCTCGGACCATACTTCGTGGCACTCCATTTAGTTTTCAAAGGGTTTTGCTCATTCACTTCTGGACGGTAGTTTACCGCTGCCCCAGAATTAGCCAATGCTTGGCAATGATTTGAAATAACAGGAATCAGATGCTCAAACAAGAACGTGCCGACCACTTGTTGATCCGGTTGGGCCAAATGTACCCGGATCCGCCGATTCCGCTGGACCATGTCGACGATTTCACACTGTTGGTGGCGGTCTTGCTGAGTGCCCAATGCACCGACAAAAAGGTCAACGAAATCACTCCGGAACTTTTTCGCGTGGCGGGGACACCTGAGCGAATGCGAGATCTGGGCGAGCAGGGCATTTTGGAAGTGATTCGTCCGCTGGGGCTGTCGAAACAGAAGGCCAAGAATCTGGCGAAGTTGGCATTGCTGGTGATTGAGGAACACGACGGGAAAGTTCCGCGTTCGTTTGAAGAGCTTGAATCGCTGCCCGGCGTGGGGCACAAGACCGCCAGCGTCGTGATGAGCCAAGCGTTTGGTGTTCCCGCGTTTCCCGTCGATACCCACATCCATCGGCTGGCTCAGCGTTGGGGGCTATCGAGTGGAAAGAATGTGGTGCAAACCGAAGCAGACCTGAAGAAGCTGTTCCCAGAAGATTCCTGGAATGATCTGCACCTGCAAATCATTTTCTACGGCCGGGAACACTGCACCGCGAGAGGTTGCGACGGAACAAAGTGCTTGCTGTGCAACGAGGTTTATCCCCGGCGGAAAAAACCGGTGGTGTGGATCAAGCCTTAAGCGGATTGAAGTAGACCGTAGCGAGTGGAGCGAGTTACGGCAGGGCGCAAATGCCGTAACTCGCTCCACTCGCTACGGCCTACCAATTCAATACCGAGCCTACAAAGACCTATCAGCCTTCGGTTGCCAACTTGCGGAAGTAGGCTTCGATGGCTTCGCGATAATGGGTGGGCAAGTCGCGGCTGATCTCTTGCAGGGCTTGTTGTCGCTCGGCGGGCGGAAGGTTGCCCCAACCATCGCGGTCATCGATTTTCTTTCGATCGACGTCACCGTTGCCGCTGCCACCGGCGGCTTGGCTGTCCTGCATCGGCGAACCTTGACCACCTTGGCCGTCGGATGGGCTGCCGCTGGATTGGCCTTGTTGCTGTTGCTGCTGCTTTTGTTGCTCTTCGATTTTCTCGATCAACTTGGTCAGCTTGTCGATGATCTTTTGTTCTTGGTCTTGGGTTTGTTCGTCACTGCGGCCAAGATCCAAACGACGCGAAACGTCGGTCATTAAGCGTGAAATCTCGTCAAGCGAATCTTCTTTTAGCGGCTTGATGTCGGCGATCATCATCTTGGCGGTTCGGGAAAAACGCACAGGGATCTCGTCTTCGTTTTCCAGCAGCTTCCGCAGGTCGGCCAACGCTTCTTTCTTCATCAACAACGAGTGGTAGCAAGCACCGCGATAAAACAGCACGGCGGCCGGATCGATCGATTCGGTCGGATCGACTTCGGCGATGACTGGCAGTGCTTCGTCGTACAAGCGTGCTCGGACCAATTCGCGACCAAGCCAAGTTCGGACGCTCATTCGCATCGATTTTGGCAACGACTCAATCGCTGCGTAGACCGCCGTGTTTGGGTCGATCATCTGGCTTGCTTCGGCAATGTTGTCCGACGATTGGCGGATCAGAGCATCGACGACGGCGACACGTGATCGTGACACTTCGACGTAGGCGTCCAGTGGATCGGTGTCGCGTGATTCGATCGCGTCCAGGAATTCGTCGGCCGACAAATCCATTTGGTCAGGCGTGATGCCTAATTGATCGAGTGCCGATCGCAGCATCCGGGCCATCGTGTTGGCGTTGTAGGTTTGCCAGCTCGCGTCGTTTTCAAAACCAGTTTGCGATGAACCACTTTGCGGTAATCTTTGCGAAACGGGTGCCTGGGCGAATGCGGTTTTGGCCAGCGAGCCGGAGAAAAATAGCGAGGCCGCCAAGAAGAATTGGCAGGTGACGAAAACGTTGGGCAAGACGCGGATCGCGCTGCGGGTTTGGTCGAGTGACGTTTGCTTCACAATTACCTCGATATCATTTGTTCCGTTTAGTTACCAAATCCCTGGTGATCTGGTACAGGCGGTTTTGTCGCTGAGCCAAATTTTGCAAAAGCGGCAAAACCTCGTCTCCCGCTGACTCACCTGATTCTAGCAGCCCTGAATAGCGGTCCGTGGTGGATTTAATCCGGGATTGCATGGTGCGTAGCAATTTTAGTTCCGCAAGTGCCTCCACCAACGGCTGTTCGCCTTGTCCGGATTGCCCGGGTTTGCCCTGCTGTTGCTGCTGACGCTGTTTTTCGAGGTCACGCTGAGCTTTTTGCAGGGCTGCGATCATTTCTTCCAGGGCGACCAGAATATCGGCCTGGATTCCTTGCGTCACGACGTCAATTTGAGTCCTAGCGAGCCGATCAGCAACCGCAGCGGTGTCGGAACGGATCCCGGCAACGACTTCGGGAAACGCGACGCTGCTGCCTTCTTCGCGTAAAAGCAGCATCGCACGGTCGGCTTCCAGGGTGATTTTCTTCTCGTCGAATGCCAAATCGCCCGCTTTCAGGTCCGTCGTGCGATCGCGTTGAATTTTTGGAGTCGCCGACAAAGTTTTTGTTTTTTCGAGCACTTCGGTCTGCATTGCCGCCATTTTACGCAGTCTCGATTCCAATTTTGCCAATTCTCGTTGCATCTCTTCTTCCCGAAGCTGACGCAAAATCCGCTCCAGCCGATCGATCGCGGCCCTCAGTTTTTCTTCGGCCTGCCGCTGCTGCTCAGTCGCCTCTTCACGCTTGGATTGATCGAGCTCTTTCTCGGCTTGCTTCATGTTCTCGATCGCTTTTTCAAGCTGCTGCTGGACCTCTTGCTCAGGCGATTGTGGCTGCTGCGGCTGAGATTCCCCTTGCTGCGATTCGCCTTGTTGGGGCTTACCGTCCTGTGGCTTGGAATCACTGGGTTTGGAATCGCTGGGCTTGGATTCACTGGGTTTAGATTCACTGGGCTTGGATTCGCTTGGCTCAGACTTTTCACCAGACTTTGATTCTCCGTCTTTCGGTTCTGACTTCTTGCTCGAAGGCTCAGTCTCCGACCCATCTTTGCTCTCTTTCGATTCTTTCGACTCGTCCTTTTTCTTCTCGTCTTTCTGTTCTTCAAAATCATCGTCTTCATCGAGCCGCTCGCTCAGTTCCTTGCTTCGCTCGGTCACATCCTTCTGTTCCTTCTGGACCCGTTCTAGGTCCGCACCATTCTCGGTTCGCGCGCGAGCACTCCGCTGGTTATTCAGGTTGCGTTTCAGATCCTTAATCAGTTTTGCGAAGCGTTCTTTCTCATCGCGAATCCGTTTGCTGCGATCCTCGCTCATCAACAACTTCAACAGCGACGCCAATTCCGTTTGCGCCCCCGCTTGATTCTCGACAGCTTTTTGAAACTCTTGATTCTTCAGCGATTGTGACGCCGTTCGCAAACGTTCCAGCACAAACTTGTCACGCGATTGCCGCGCCGCACGTCGCAGCAGCGCCGACCGTTCTGGATTTTCGGCAGCCTCAACGTCGGCCAATCGCAGCAGCAATTCTTCCAGCCGCTGATAACGCTCGGCCACACCGCCCTGTTGCTTGGACAGCGCATCGGTATCCCCGTTTGCGATCGTCAAGAACGCAAACAGCAAAATAAACCACGGCATCAAAATTCGTTTCATCATTCAAACAGATCCAATACGCCTTTCTTGCGTTCTTTCTTGGTTTCGTCGATCAATCTTTCCTGGTCTTCGATCAGCCCGCGAACCATATCGAGTATCTCGTTGTAGCTTTCCAGGTCCAGCATTTTTTCTAGCACCGCGGTCAATTGCAGCAAAACATCCTCGGCCGATTGTACGGCATCGGCAGCCTTCTCCGCTGCAACGCCTTGATCGGCAATCGAGCGTTCGACGTCGGTGATCTGTTCGCGAAGCCTTGCCAGCGGATCATCGACGATGCGGCGAAGTGGATCGCGAACGCCCTCGCCGATTCGTTGTTGTCGGTCCACCGAATCGACTCGGTTGTTGACCATTTCCAACAAGATGTCGTCCAGCGATGCGGCAATGCCCGACAGTTCTTCGGATGTTTTGGCGGCTTGCAATCCACTTTGTTGAACACGAAGCCGACGAACCTGAGTGACACGGGTTTGATCGGTTTTCTCCGGATCGGATTCGGCATCAGCGACAGGCTCCGTTTCCAAACCGCGTTGCAACAGGCTTAGTGCATCGCGAAGGCCCCTGGTTTCGTTGATCGTTTGTTCCAGCCGCGATCGCAAAGCCAATTCACGACGCTCCATCAGCGACAGCAGTTTTTCAGGCGTCACGATTTGGAGACGGAAGACTTCGCTGCGAGTCAGATGGCTTCCAGATAAGTTGTAGCGGTCGGACGCTTCGCCAATCACGTTGATCGCATCGCCGTTTTCTCCATTGCCCGGAACCAATTCCGGCAAACTTCCCGCCGCGATCAAATCTCGCAGATCCATTTCGGAAACCGCTTTGCCGTCCCGGTCAATGGTCGGTTGCTTGGACGTCGTCACGGGCTCTTCGTCCTTGCGATCACTGGTGTCGGAAAACGATGGAGTGATCGAGAAGCTTAGTTGCTCAATCCCGTAATCATCGCTGACCTGTGCTTCGATCGGAATCCGAGCCGCAGCGGTGACGGCGCTGCCGATGCCGACCAGTTTCATTTTCAATTCCGGCGGCTCATCCAGGACCACGCCAAGTAAGTATCGGTACGGTGCCTGAGCCGAAATGCCGCTGGCGTCGATCGGCACGATCGCGACCGTTGTTGGGCTGGTGAAGTTTTCGATTTTTAAACGCAAACTACGGCGGTCATCGGAGTAGTCCACTGTAAACGGAACCTCATCGTCGCCCACCGTTCGCACTCGCACCTGAGCTTCGCCAAGCGGAACACTGGACTGGGCCATCAATGTCACGTTGCTGCCTTCGGCCAATCGCAACCCAGCTTGATAAGCGGTCAAGCGATCGAATTCACCGGATTGCTCGCCACTGGTCAATTGCTCTCCACTGGTCAGCCGAAGGTAGTCCGGGTACCGCACGCCGACTTGCATCTCGGTGATCACGGGCGGCATGACCGCTTCGATTCGATAACCATCCAGTCGATCATCCAATCCGCGAACGCTCAACAAAACCGAATCGCTTAAACTGGCCAGCGGTGGTCCGTCCAACAGAAAAGATTGGTAGCCGTCAGTCACTCGCCCGACACGCCGCATGTTCGACTGACCAGATGATTCCGAAACATCGCCACTGCTTTCGAGCGACTCGGTGGTCTCGTAGTGGACCGTGCAAACGACCGGCAACTCGGCTCCGTCATCCGCCTTCGCTCGTATTCGCAGCGCACCTTGGCTGCCGCGAGGCAACCGAACAACCTTGTCAACAAAAGGAATCAGAGTCGGTGGTGACGTGTCGTTTTCGTTCACTGAAACGACGGGCAATTCGATGCCGACCATTTCAAGCTGCGCGCGTCGAGGCCAGGGGTCGTCCGACAACAGCGTTAACCGCGATGCGGCTCGGCCAAACGCCTGAGGACTGACCGCCAGCATCACGATCGCCGCCAGTAACAGGGGTGCCGCGATCATTGCTTTTTTCACCAGCGGAGCCAAGCGGAAAACTCTTGCCGGATCGACTTCGTTGATCTTTGCAGCGGCTTGTTCGTGAACTTGGCGGAGCAATTCGGGGGAATGCGAATCACCGTCGCGTCCAGGTTGGTTTAACTGAACCGCGGTCACCAACCGGCCACCCAGATCGGGATGATGCCGTTCAACCAACAACGCCAGCGAATCATCGGGCAGCGGTCGTTGCAGCCGACCGATCAACATTTTCCAGGCCAAGAAACCGATCGTTGCGATGGCTGTGACCAACAGGATCAGCCGGGCCAACCGAGGCATTTCGGTGCCGCCCAAAATCACTGGGAAGTAATCGAGTGCAAACCCCAACCAAAACGCCGCCATCAAAACGGCAACGATGGTTAAAACTGAATCCCAAACAACAAACCGGCGAATTCGATGTCGAAGCCCACCCAACAAGCTGGTCAATCGCGGATCCAAGGCCGTCGGGGAAGATCGTTCGTTAAAAGACATGTATGATGACGCGGGCGAAAAGTGGCTTGGAGACTAAGCTTTGGTAGTCCCACCCGTTATAGCGTATGCCCATCATTTCCTAACACCTAATCCCCATCTGATGCATTGACACAATTTCGACCCTGCATCGATTTGCACCAAGGCCGCGTCAAGCAGATTGTTGGCGGCACGCTGGCTGATGCAGACAATTCTGCGGTCGAAAACCACGTTGCCGATCATCCGCCGACCTGGTTCGCTAAAAAATACGCAGGCGACAAACTTACCGGCGGCCACGTCATTAAATTGGGGCCTGGCAACGACGAAGCAGCCACGGCGGCATTGGCAGCTTACCCAGGCGGGCTGCAAATTGGCGGCGGAATCACGTCAAGCAACGCAAAACACTGGCTCGATGCCGGCGCGTCGCACGTCATCGTGACTTCGTGGCTTTTCGATCAAGCGGGGCAGATTCTGGAAGACCGGCTCGCCCAGTTGGTTACGGCCATCGGGAAAAGTCGGATCGTGATCGACCTCAGTTGCCGTCGAACCAGCGACGACGACAAACATCCAACTTGGCATGTGGCCAGCGACCGCTGGCAAACCATCACAAGCTTAGAAATCACGCAATCCAATCTGAATTGGCTTTCCGAATTCGCCGACGAATTCCTGATCCACGCCGCTGATGTGGAAGGTCTGTGCGGCGGTGTTGACCAACAGTTGGTGGCTGAACTGGGCAAATGGGGAGGCTTACCGATGACTTACGCCGGCGGTGTTGCTGCCATGGAAGACGTCCAGTTCATCGATCAGGCCAGCCAATCCAAATTGGACGTCACCGTCGGCAGCGCCTTGGATCTGTTTGGCGGACAAGGAATCCGCTACGACGAATTGGTCGATTGGAACCGCGAAACCAACCGTAGCTGATCCCGCCAGGGTTCAGGCCGGCAGGCAATGCGGTGAAGGGTTTAACCGCGTGGGCATCGCCCCGCGCGTTCATGCGGGGCGAAAACGCGCGGGGCGATGCCTGGGCTGATGAAAATGCGGTGGGTGATGTTATTCGCGAACCAGTCGAACATTGCAAATTGCAAAATGAACATTGCAAATTGAAAATTCTTGGAAAGCGGTATTCGCTGGTCAATTTACATTTTGCAATGTTCATTTTGCAATTTGCAATCAACACCGAGGCCGGTCAGCCACAAATCCCCAAAGCCATCCAGGTTCCCTACACGCAAGCATTTTCACCAGCCCAGGCGATGCCCGACGCGGTTAACCGAAACAATGGTGTTTTACTGGGCTAACACTCTTTGAGGCGTTGGCCGGCACCCCCGGCCACCTCGGCTGAACCGTGGCCGGTTCAGCTACAAATCGACCGAGTTTGGGACAAACTCGGCTACAAATGGATCGAGTTTGGGACAAACTCGGCTACTCTCCGTCGTGCCCTACATTGCTTCGCAGGGCATATCGAAGTGAGTCGCGGCGAGAGTCCAGGCGAATCGCTGTGACCACATCCTCTAGCATCGGGGACGTCGGCCACTCGCTTGATTCGCTTGGAACCGGTTTGGCGGCCTGCGTCAGAGCTTCTTCTGCGGAGGATACTTGCTCTAAAATCGTTGTGGTTGTCATGCTTGTTTAACCCTGGCGGGAAAGTGACTTTATTGCTGTAACGTGAACAAAAGTGGACCTAAACATCGTCGTCTAGGCCTCGATACCGGTAATTCCCGGCGACAAAACAAACACGCGTTAGCGATCGCCAGAAACCGCACTTCGATCAAAAAAGTTGGAAGCTATTGACATTATTTTGGCGGTCGCGATACTTTCGCGACCACAACCACAAGTTTGTCACGAAAAAACCTGCCACTTCAAACTGCCTCTTTTAACTGTAACCAGGGCAATCAATGCCAACCATTAATCAACTCGTCCGCAAACGCCGCAAGCTAAAGAAGCGTCAAAGCAAGTCGCCTGTCCTAGAAAAGTGCCCTCAAAAGCAGGGTGTTTGTCTGCAAGTGCGAACCATGACGCCGAAAAAGCCCAACTCGGCACTGCGAAAGATCTCGCGAGTTCGATTGAGCAACGGCAAAGAAGTCACGGTCTACATCCCCGGCGAAGGCCACAACCTGCAGGAACACTCGATTGTGCTCGTTCGCGGTGGTCGTATTCGCGATTTGCCTGGTGTTCGATACCAAGTCGTCCGCGGTTCACGCGATGCATTGGGCGTCGATGGCCGTAAGCAATCGCGTAGTCGTTACGGCGTGAAGAAGAAGTAGTTTCGCCAACTTATCAATCCAGCCAACTCAACAACCTAGACTGAAATCATTTCATGGGACGTATCACTTCCAGCCGCACCCAGATGAAGCCCGACCCGCGGTTCAATTCAATGTTGGCCAGCAAGTTCATCAATTGCTTGATGCTTGATGGTAAGAAAACCACCGCCCAGCGAGTGTTTTACGACGCATTGGAAGAAATCGGAAAACGCGGTGAAGTCGCTGATCTGACTCCCATCGAAGTTTTCGACGCGGCGATTGAAAACATTAAGCCGTACATCGAAGTTCGCAGCAAGCGAGTCGGTGGTGCCAGCTATCAAGTTCCGATGCAGGTCAATCGTGCTCGTCAACAAAGCCTCGCTTTCCGCTGGTTGCTAACCGCAGTCCGCGACAAGAAAGGTCGTCCAATGCACTTGAAATTGGCCGACGAATTGTTGTCTGCCTACAAGAAAGAAGGCGTCGCCTACACCAAGCGAGAAAACACGCACCGCATGGCCGACGCTAACAAAGCGTTCGCCCACTTCGCTTGGTAAACAGCGTCCCATCGAATTTCAAAGCCGCGACCGGATTCGTTCTGAGTCGCGGTTTTTTATGCGCTGTCGCCCCCAACCGTAGGCCGGTAACAAGACGCGACAGCGGCGCAGTTCCGGCAATACAGTTCCGGCAATCCGACCAACACCACTGCCGGAACTTCGCTTCGCTTGTTCCGGCCTACACTTGCTTCGCCCCTTCGAGCCATCGTGGCTCTGGTTTACATTCTTACAAATCACTTCGATCCAAGACCTGCGTTTTCCTCCGGCAACACCATGGCCTCCGACATATCCAAGCTTCGCAACATTGGCATCATTGCCCACATCGATGCGGGCAAAACCACCGTCACCGAACGGATGCTTTATCTATCGGGTGCAAAGCATCGCGTTGGCCGCGTCGATCACGGAACCACCGACACCGACGATGACCCGGAAGAACAAGAACGCGGGATCACGATCTTTTCTGCTTGCGTGAAGTACAAGTGGAAAGACTACAACATCAACTTGCTGGACACGCCCGGCCACGTTGATTTTACCGCCGAAGTTGAACGTTGCTTGCGAGTGCTTGACGGTGCCGTGACGGTTTTCTCGGCTCGTGAAGGTGTCGAAGCGCAGAGCGAAACCGTTTGGCGACAAGCCGATCGATACAACGTTCCGCGAATCGTTTTCATCAACAAGATGGATCGCGAAGGAGCGAACTTTGAAGCGGTGCTGGGCGACATCGCACCGCGACTTGGCGGCCGGCCGGTACCGATCGAAATTCCCGTCGGCCAAGGGCCCGCTCACGTGTCCGATCCGTTTCGCGGCGTGATTGATCTGGTCGATATGAAGATGCTGCAATTCGATCCCGAAACCGAAGGCAAGGAAGTGACCGAGACCGACATTCCGGCTGAATTGCTGGACGACGCCATGTTGTGGCGCGAGCAAATGTTGGAAGCAGTTTACGACCTCAGCGAAGAAGCCGCGATGTTGGCTTTGGAAGAGAAAGAGATTTCGCGTGACATGATCTTGGCTGCACTCCGCCATGGTGTGCTGGAACGAAAGATCCAGGTTCTGTTATGCGGATCGGCCCTGCACGGCATTGGCGTCCAGCCGTTGATGACCGCCGTCGGAAACTTCCTGCCCAGTCCCCTGGACCGACCGCCCGTCGAAGGGATCGACCCCAAGAAAGCAGACAAAGGACAGGATGGCAAAAAACTTTTGCGCAAGCCCGATGTAAAGGAACCGTTTTGCGGGTTGGTCTTCAAAATTCTGCCCGCCAAAACTGGCGACAACTATTGGATCCGCGTTTACAGCGGCGAACTAAAACAGAACTCACGTGTTCACTGTCCGAACCGCGACAAAAAAGAAAACATCGCTCAGATTTGGCAAATCCACGCGACCAAGAAAGATCGCGAAGGGCAAACTGAAACCGTCAGCGCCGGTGACATTGCGTGCGTGATCGGACCCCGTTTCGCCATCACCGGTGACACCGTTTGCGACACCAAAGAACTTATCGAATTGCCCAGCATCAAGTTTGCCGAATCAGTCATCTCGATGGCGATCGAACCCGAAAACACGGGCGACAAAAAGAAGCTCGAAGAAACGCTCGACATGCTTCGTCGCCAAGACCCAACTTTTCACGCTCTGGAAAATGAAGAGACAGGTCAAACGTTGATCAGCGGCATGGGCGAACTGCACCTCGAAGTGATCCAGCATCGCCTGACCCGTGACTTTGGATTGAACGTCAAATTTTATAAGCCGCGTGTTAATTATCGCGAAACGATCGGTGGGACGGCCGACGTTGTCGGTGTGTGTAACCGTCAAATCGGCGCGACTCAAATGTTCGCTCGCCTGAGCGTCAAAATTTCTCCGCTGGATGATTCATCTGCTCCGGTGCAAGTGTTTGATCGACTGCCGCCCGACACGCCGCTATCTAATGCGATGCGCGATGCGGCGATGGATGAACTGCGTGAACGAGCCGCTGGTGGCGGAATGATTGCCGGGTTCCCGTTGTCGGGTGTTCGGATCGAAGCCTACGCCGCCGAGGTTGCCGAAGAAGGCAGCGATGAAGTCGCGTTCCGCATCGCCGCGGGTGACGCGTTCGACAATGCGATGCAGAAAGCCGGCCCAGTGTTGCTGGAACCGGTGATGAAGGTCGAGGTCACGACGCCCGAGGACTACATGGGCGAACTGGTCGGCGATTTGCAGCAGCGTCGTGCGATCATCGCCGCCACGGAAGCTCGCGGAGCGATGACGGTGATCACTGCCCACGCCCCGCTAAAGGAAATGTTCGGCTACAGCGGAGCGGTGCGAAGCCTTTCCCAGGGCCGCGCCGGCAGCAGCATGGAACCGCTGAACTATCAGCCAGCCCCCAAAGCCGACGCCGATTCGTTCTTGATCTAGTCGCCGGGTTTTGATGGCGTCGGTTTTCGATCAGACTGTGTTCAAGATGACATTGTGCCTGTTGTTCCGCGTGCCAGATCAGCCGGGGCCTGAATCAGAAATGGTACTTACTTTTAAACATTGAACTGCCCCGGAGGGGTAATAGAACCGGCATTTGCTCGCTGTCGCCCCTGCCGGGGCTTCGGTTTTTTTGCTGCGTCAGGCTCCGTGGGCCAAGGCCCACGGCACAGTGCTGACGCCCCATCCGGGGCTAAAGTAACTGCTGACGCCCCATCCGGGGCTAAAGTAAGTGCTGACGGCCCATCCGGGGCTAAAGCAAGTGCAGTCGGCCTAACATGCCACGCGAATCCAACGGACCGCACGAAACGCGCGGGCCGTTGGGCACGCGGATTAACTTAAATCTCCGCCAACACCGTTTTGACCGATGACCGACTTTTCACCGCCGCTCGAAGCCCTTTTGTCGCCCGATGCCGATCCGGTTGCCGCCGGATGGCAATTGCGTGAATTGGCGGAATCGGCAATCGATCGTGGTTCCGAATTGCTAACTGAATTGGCTGCTCAAAGCGATTCGATCGCGACCGCTGATCCGGCTGTTGTTGGTGCGATCTTACGAGTCATTCACCACGTGACGTTGGCTGCGGGCGGAGAAATCGGCAAAGATTTGGATCTGGCGTCGATCGCGAAAGTGGAATCTGCTCTGCCGGATACCGTGCCCAATCGACATTTACTCTTGCAATTGATGGCGATGCTGCGGACCGATGAATCTCTGCGTTTGCTGGTGGATCGCTTGATCGAATCCCCGCCCAAGCAGTGGATCGAAGCGGGGCAAGTGTTAAGCCCGCTGATGCAGCACGACGATTGGTCGGTCACGGCGGTCTATCCAAAATTGCTGGACGCGTTGCAACATCCGTCACTCGCCTCACCACTATTGGATCTAGCAAACTATTTGTTTCGCAAGGGACGCATCGACCAACATCCGGCGACCGGTCGATCGGACATGGTTAACACCTTGCTTGGCGAAGTCACCAATCGGCTGGCTAGTTTTGAAGAGAATCCGCACTTCTTTGGCGATGACGTGGCAACCGTCCAGGACCGTTTGGGCGAAGCGGTGGCGCTGGCGGTTTCACTTTGCGATACCGCCGGCCAACTGGGGGAAGAATCCTCGATCGCAAAGCTGTATCAAACCGTTGAATTGAAGCATCGCCGCGTTCAATGCGAAGCCGCCGGGGCGTTGGCTCGGTTGGGTGCCGTGATTGGTCGCGAACGATTACTAAAGCTTGCATCGGAGCCCGCGGCGCGACTGCGCGCGATCCACTATGCGGACGAATTGCAGTTTGGCGATTCAGTGGACGAAGAATTCCGCAGCGAGGAAGCAACCGCGGAAGCAGAAATGGCACTCTGGTTGACTCAGCCGCAGCAGATGGGCGTGCCGCCAACCGGCATCGAGGTCGTCGACCGGCGTCGCATGTTATGGCCAAGCTTCCAGGATCCGATTGACGTTTTTCTGGTACGGTTTGAATACAGCTTTGGCGACCAGATCTACAGCAACGTTGGCATCACCGGACCGGTTGCGTTTTCACTGTCCGCCGATGTCGCCGACTTGCCCGTTGACGATATCTATTCAATCTACGCTGGCTGGCATGCTGATCACCCAGAGATTTTTGCGGTGCCTCGCGACCAGCTTAACGAAGCACAAGTCAGGGCGATGCGATCGTTTCAAGATCACCTCGATCGAAGCGATTACGAATCACTAGAGCCATTATTGTTGGGTGTTTTCCTGGACGAAAAGGCTGGCGTTTTTTCGGCCTTGCGAGAAGAAAAACCCTGCATTGTTATCACCGATGGTTTAGAAACGATGGACCAACCCGTGTCCGGGCGGTCACGTCCCCTGGAAGCGGGCGACATGTTCAATCTGTACAAAGGTCGAAAAATGCTTCGGACTTTTAACTAAGGAACAAGCGAAGTTCCATAGTCGCCTTTCGCTCCGCGAAAGCAGCGGATTCGCTACTTTCGCAGAGCAAAGGCGACACTATTTCCCCGCTCGTTCCAAAAGGCCACCCTCAATGTCTTCGCGCGATTCCGAATTCCAAACCGGACGATTGACTGATTGTGAAAATCGATTTCAGCGGGATTTCGTCGAGTTCTCCCGGCTGTGGAGCGACACCAAGACGGATTGGGCCGACGCAAGACGCAGCCAATTTGAACGTGAACATCTGTCTTCTTTGGGGCCAAGTTTAAGTCGGTTGACCGCGGCTTTGCACGAATTCACGTCTGTGATCGATCTAGCCAATCGGCAACTGAGCGATCCCCATTGCCAATGGAGCGATCGCTGAGCGAGTAGAATAAAGCTGTCATGGATTCTGTTGGATCGGTGGTTCAGTGAGCAAGGCGATCAAATGAAAGATTCTTCGGTTGGGCCGACTAAGTTGTTAAACGTCGATCGGTTTGGCAAGTTACTTGCCGGCATGCGTCATCGGATCCAGGCGACCAGTCAGCGGCAGTGCGAGCTTTCGGCCAAGCATGCTAGTCAGGGCGAATCTTTAGCTGCGAAGTTGAAGCAGCAACGAGACGAGGTGATGTCGCGATGCCGCGGCCAACGGCAAGAAATGCTTCACCACTGGGACAAGACCGAAGAAGAATTGACGTCTCAGTACGAGCGACGTGCGGTGGCGGGACGTACCGAATTGAATCGAATGGCAGTCGTTTTTCGACGAAAAAAAACGGAAGAGATCCAGACGATTGAACGAAAAGTGCAAAGCCGCCATCAGGCCGTATTGCATCAATTTGAAAACCGCAAAAATCAACCTGGGCAAAACCAACGCAGAGAAACCAAACGCATCGACGAGGCACTCGTTCCAATTGCCGAGCACGTTGAATGGGCCAGAGCGTTGACCATCCGACGGTTGGATGGGTTACCCGAGGTCGGCGAAGCAAGTCCAGAAGAAGAAGATTTCAGTGAGCCTGAACCTGCGTCTGTTAAAGAAGCCGTAGACACGATTGCAGTGCTGACTCGAAAGTGCCAACAAGTCGTCGATGACATGCAGGAAGGTGCGGCGTCAAAGATCGTTGATTCTTTCTATCTGCCGGCCGCGGTTGCGGGTTTCATTGTGGTGTGGGCGGCGATTGCGTTGTTGGTGGTCACCGAAAATCGCTACTTATGGGCTGCCGCCGGAATCATTCCAGCAGGGATCTTGGGTTTCGGTGCCTATTTGATTTTGCTGTGGCCGCTGAAGAAAACGACTCGCGAGCTGTACCCCAAGGTCGAACGGATTGCTCGCTGCGCGGATCAGACAGCCAAAGCCGGACGCAGTATTTCTCTTCGTGTCGCTGCGGATGCGTCCAGGGAATTGGTTGGGCGACGTGATGAACACATCGCTGCAGCGGATCGCTGGAAGAAAGAACAGTTGGCCGAAATTGAACAACGCTTTGCAACGGAGGAAGCTGATAGCCGAAAACATTTGGTCGAGGTCTTGGGGATCGCGGATCAAGACTACGCCCAGCGAATGAAATCTGTGACCGCCGAAATGAATGCGAAAGCGGAAACGCTCGCCGGCCAGATTACTCAAACGCTATCGCAAACTGATTCACAAAGCAACGAACAGCTTGAACTTTCGGCGTCGGTTCGATCGCGAGAACAACAGGGGCTGCAGGATCGATTGAACCACGGAATCAGTCGCGGGCTGAGCCGAATGAAGGTAACCGAGCAACAGGTTGAATCTGATTTTCCTGCTTGGAGTTCATGGCTTGATGCCGATACCACGAACGCAACTCATGTCGATTATTTGCCGCTTGGATCGTTGTCGATCGGTAAAGATCTAAAAGGCATCGTGGCGGAAACTGATTCAGAAATCCCTGAATCAGTGCCGATTGTTTTGCACCGTCGGTTGCACAGTGCTTTGGTGATCCAGGCAGACGAAGCGTCGATGAACCGAGCGATTGATTTAGCTCATCAGGTGCTTTGGCGTTTGCTTGCAGGTGCCGCGCCGTCAAAAGCAAAGCTGACTTTGATCGACCCGTTAGGACGTGGCCAGCATTTCACCAGCTTCATGGCTCTGGCTGATCATGATCCGGCAATGATCGGACATCGCGTTTGGACCACTGACGCTAAGATCGAAGAACGGTTGGCAGAAATTGCAAGTCATATCGAGGATGTTCTGCAATCATCGCTGCGTGACCGATTCGAGCGTATCGAAGACTACAACCAAGTTGCCGGTTCGATGTCCGAACCCTATCGCGCGATCGCGGCGGTCGGTTTTCCCGACGGGCTGTCGCGTGAAGGGCACAAGCACCTTCAGGCGGTCATCGACAGCGGGCTTCGCTGCGGAATTTTTACCGTGCTTGTTTGCGATTCGTCGAAACCTTGGCCATCCGATATGCCGCTTCCATCGGGCGAAAAAGTTCTATCGCTTTGTGTTGATTCGGAAAATGGCTGGCGAGTGCAGGTCGAAGGTGTTGAGGAATTAGTGTTCTCTCCTGCGTCCCCTCCACGGCCGCCCGTTCGAGAGGCTTTGGTCGAAAAAATCGGCACAGCATCCGTGAAAGCAGCACGAGTCGAGGTTCCATTGGATACTGTTTTGTCTGCGGTCCCAGAAGGTCAAGGTTCCACGGATGACGCAGTCGAAATCGCCGTCGGCAGCCAGGGTGCGAATCGCCTGTTGGCATTGAAGTTGGGCGAGGGCGTCAAGCAGCATGTTTTGATCGCGGGGAAAACAGGATCCGGCAAGAGCACCCTGCTGCATTCGATCATCACGTCAGGTGCCTATCACTATCGTCCCGATCAACTGCACTTTTACCTGTTGGACTTTAAAAAAGGCGTCGAGTTTAAGGTCTATGCCGAGACTGGTTTGCCTCACGCACGTGTGATCGGGATTGAAAGTGAACGTGAATTTGGTCGCAGTGTGTTGCAGCGTCTGGACAAAGAACTGCAAGAACGCGGTGAAGCGTTTCGCGCGGCCAACGTGCAGGAACTAGATCAATACCGAAAAGAATCCGATCAATCGATGCCGCGAATCATGTTGGTGATCGATGAGTTTCAAGAACTGTTTGTTCGTGATGATCGCTTGGCGGGCGATTGCTCGATGCTGCTGGATCGATTGGTTCGACAAGGTCGATCGTTTGGGATCCACGTCGTTTTGAGCAGCCAATCGCTGGCCGGTGCTTACTCGCTGCCTCGAGCAACGCTGGGGCAAATGGCCGTTCGAATCGCGATGCAGTGCAGTGAATCCGACGCGGCGTTGGTACTGTCCGATGACAACACCGCCGCCCGATTGATCGAACGACCAGGCGAAGCGATCTATAATGACGCGGGCGGATTGGTCGAAGGCAATCAACCGTTTCAGGTCGCGTGGTTATCACCGACGCGACACCGCGAAATCCTAAGCAGTATCACTGCCAGGGATCAAGTCGATGCAGCGGTAATGCCTGCTGCTGTTATTTTCCAGGGCAACCGTCCGTGCCATTGGACGCCATCTTTGGCAAGCGAAGCCATCCATGACGCCGGTTCGTCTGGCGCACTTGTCGGTTTGCTTGGCGAATCCGTGGAGATCGGGCCACCTGTTTCTTTACAATTAACACGTGACACAGGCCGAAACGTATTGCTAGTTGCATCGACAGCCTCCGCGGTTCACGTCATGGCTTCCTCGGTCGCAGGCATGATCAAAACGTCGGATGGAAAGCTTAGTGTTATCCACTTCGACGGTTCGCGTGCCGATGACGATGCCGCGATCGGTCCTTGGATGGCTGGCGTTGGTATTCAGGCAGCGTCTATCTCGCCGCGTGATGGCGAATCTGAAATGGTTCGAATCGCTGAGTTGGTGTCGAAACGTATGGAGTCACAGAAAGATGCACCGGAGGAATCTTCGTCGTCACCCACTTTGATACTGATCGATCAATTGGAAAGATTTCGTGATCTGCGCCAGGATGAATCGTTTAGCTTCTCGCTAGACAGTGAGGCGGGCGTGAGTGGTTCCGCTGCGTTTCAGAACGTGCTCAAAGACGGTCCATCGGTTGGCGTTTTTGTGATGGCGAGTTGTGGTGGAGCGGAAACGTTTTCGCGTTGGGTGCCTCGATCGAGTCAGCATGACTTTGAACTGAGAGTTCTCGGCCAGATGAATGCGAATGATTCGTCGTTGCTGATTGATTCTCCCGCAGCATCCGACCTAACCGCTGCAACACTGTTGTTTTTCGATAACTCAAATGGGCGTATCACAAAGTTCCGGCAATGTGAATTACCAGACGCCAAAACCGTTAAGGGATGGATCGGTGACGCCTAAAAATCTGTTTTCAAACGTAGCTGATCCCGCCAGGGTTCAGTCCAACACCGTGAAGAGTTTTGGTCCCGGAAAACACGGGTTAGTTCGTTTAACCGCGTGGGCATCGCCCCGCGCGTCGTGCTGGCCCGAACGCGCGGGGCGA
>NZ_LWSK01000108.1 GCF_001642955.1 Rubripirellula obstinata
GACAAGCCCGCAACGGAAATCGATCGAGTTGCCTCCTACGATTCGAATGGCCGCATTGGACTGAAAGCGGAACAAATTCTTAATTGCAAAATACTATGTCAATACCAAAGATGTAGCGGCCCAGGCATCGCCCCGCGCGTTCGGGCCAGCACAACACGCGGGGCGATGCCCACGCGGCTAAACGAACTAACCAATCGCTGGCTTGGGCTGCGACCACAGCGAAACCACAACCAGCGTTAAGAATGCCAACGGAATCGTGACGATCCCAGGTTGGCTGAACGGAGCGATCGCGTCGGCCGGATCCCATCCGTAGACCTTCGCGTAGGTGTCCGAAGACAGCAAAATCCACCCCAGCGAAGACATTGCGCCCATCACAACGCTGGCAATGATCCCCTCCTTGGTCGTTCGCTTCCAAAACAGCAGCATGACAAGCGCCGGTAAGTTCGCACTCGCTGCAATGCTAAAAGCCCAACCGACCAAGTAGCTAACGTTCAATTCCTTGAACAAGATTCCCAAGATGATTGCGATGATCCCCACGACGACTGCCGCCAATTTCGCAACCCGCACCTGAGCCTCACCGCTAAGTTTGATGCCAAGCACTCCGCCGATCAAATCATGAGCCACCGCACCACTGCTGGCCAAAATCAAACCGCTAACCGTTCCCAGCACCGTGGTGAACGCGATCGCTGATATGATCGCGAACAGCAATGGGCTTAAACTGCGAGCCAACAACGGCGCAGCCATATTATTATCGCTCAGATCCATCGCACCGCTGGTCATCGCGCCCAGCCCCAAGTACATCGTCAACACGTAAAAGAATCCAATCGTTGCAATGCCGACGATCGTGCTCTTGCGAGCCGCCGCGCCATCCTTGACGGTGTAGTATCGAATCAAAATGTGAGGCAAAGATGCAGTCCCACAGAACAACGCCAGCATCAAGGAAAGGAAATTGATTTTGTCGATCGTGTTGTCCCCTCGGATGCCCGCGAACTTGGGATGTTCACCTGGACGTAGCACTCGTGTTCCATCGGTCGGTTTTTGAAAGTACACCGTTGATTTCGAGCCATCATCATGAACGACGGTCTCATTGCCCCACAAAACCAGTTCACTGTCACGAATCGTGTTGAAGAATTCAATCGGCCCCAACGGTCCCGTTTGCTCTTGGCCATCGGGCAGTTTTGAAACGTGGCCCACGGGCCTGAGTTGTTTTTGATCTGCGTCAGTACCAATCGGTGAACCATCGACCAATCGCTGGCCATCAGTCGTGCGTATCACCTGAGCTTCGCGTAACAGAACGTTGTCGGTTCCATCAACCGATTCAACACGAAACAGATCAAAACCTGATGCCCCGGCTTTACGCAATCGAATGTAGTCTTGGTCTTGCCATCCATCATCGGCCGGCATGACTTTTCGATCTTCGCTAACAAATCCAGCCAGCGAATCGCGAGCGACCGGACCGAGTGTCTCGAAAGCGTCTGGCTTGGCATTCAGGCCTTTTCCCAACACCATCACGACCAAGATCCCGCTGAACAAGACCAACAGCGAGCCTTTCAAAAACTGAACCCATGTCGTTGAAACCATCCCCGCGGTGACAACGATCATGATCACGACCACGCCGACCATCACCACGCCAACCCAGTGCGGATACCCAAGCAAAGGCTGAATCAGAACGCCCGCGCCGACCATTTGTGGGATCAGATAAAAAATGCTAACCACCAACGTGCTAATCCCAGCGGCCGCCTTGATACCGGGCGAATTGAACTTGGCATCCAAGGCATCGGCGAACGTGAATTTCCCAAGCCGTTTCATTGGCTCGGCAATCACAAACAAGGCAACAATCCAGCCAGCCAAGTAACCGATCGAATACAGAAACCCGTCGTAGCCGTAGGTTGCGATCATTCCGCAAATGCCCAGGAACGAAGCCGCGGACAAGTAGTCGCCCGCGAATGCCACTCCGTTGACCGCCCATGGAATCTGGCCATGTGCCGCAAAGTACCCCGCCGACGACTTTGCTTTGCGGCCCAGGAAAAAACTAAGGCCAACTGTAAAGACAACGAAAAGAATAAAGACAATGACTGCCAAAGGAGCTGGATCGTAAATCATTGAACGTCTTCCTGACTTGGGGGCGTTGTTTCAGTTTTGCAAAGCAATCCGTAGGCCATCGCCAACACGAATGCCGCAAAGATCAGCCCAAATCCGTAGACGATCGCCAAGTTCAATCCAGCGACTACGGTGATCTCCATCATGTCAGTCGCCAACGCGCTGATCAGGACAAAGCCAAGATACAGCAGCGAATAAAACGCAAACAGAATCAAGCCCAGCCGAGTGTTAAATCGCCGCTGAGGAGACGCAGGCGAAAACTGTGAGTCTTCCATATTCATCAATGACCCGATGCGTGAAAAGCAAGGTGTGGTATCCAACCAGGCCAATGATCATTGCTTCGAACTTTAACGAACAGCAACTTTCGGAATCTGCGTTGATGCCAGCCTGGCCAAACAGTCTAACAGGTTCAGACGCCTAGCACGCGCAGGATACGGGCACGCGAAAACAAGTGTTAGTTCGTTTAGCCGCGTGGGCATCGCCCGGCGCGGTTCGTTCAGCGTAGACGCGCGGGGCGATGCCCACGCGGTTAAACAATTTAGAAACCCTTAACGGCGTTGGGGATCACTCGTCAAAGTGATCTTGGTCACACCTTCGCCTGCTCAGGAATTGATGAAACAGTCATTGACTGGAAAGACGAAACGAAAGCTTCAAAAGAAGAATCGTTTGGGCTAGCGTCGTCAGCGGACGGTTCGAGATCAGCGATCGGCGTCGTCGAAGTCTGACTAGCAGCAAGCTGAAATGATTCCAAAGCCGCGTCGTTCGCATCTTGCGGATGAAGAGACTGCGGAATCAAGTCATCGGTGATCGATGTGTCTTCGTTTGCGGAATGAGACGCTTGGGCGTTGCTGGATCCTGCGATCGCTCGATAATCAAAGGATGTCCCGTCGATCCCAGTGGTTCTAAGTCTTCCGGAATCGATGCGGTTACTGTTACCCGAGCCACCTGCCAAGCGTGACGAAGCATTGCTGCTTCCACCAAATCCTGCTGCGGCATAGCCCACCGTGGTCTGCGCGGTAACGGATCCGACGGCATCCGAACCAACCGCACGGCCAACGGTACCGGACGCTAACAGAGCTCTCAATTCGGGGCTGGTCAGATCCGGGTTCGCCGACAACGTCAATGCGGCCAAGCCAGCGACATGCGGCGCGGCCATGCTGGTCCCGCTTAGCGTCGCATAACGGCCGCCAACATACGTGCTGTAGATGCCGACTCCCGGCGCATCGACTTGCACGGACTGGCTTGAACCGACGTCGTTACTGAATCCCGCCAAACGCCCTGACGACGAATAGGCACCGACGGAAATCACGTTGTCATCCGTTGCACTAAACCGAGCCGGAAAACCAGGCACGGCCGACGATTCGTTGCCCGCTGCCGCAACGATGAACGAGCCTAACGCGCGAGCGTAATCGATTGCTGAATCGATCGCACGGCTATAACCACCGCCCAGGCTAAGGTTGATAATGTCCGCGCCCAGGTCCGCTGCATAGCGAATGCCTGCGGCGACATCCAAGGTGCTGCCAGCACCACTTGCACCAAGCACGCGTACAGGCAAGATCGTCGCGCCCGGTGCAACGCCTGTTGCCCCAAAACCATTGTTGCCCGCAGCAATCGTTCCCGCCACATGCGTGCCATGTCCACCAACGTCGTTGGGATCGGCGTCACCGTCGGCAAAGTCAAAACCGTTGACATCATCAACGAACCCATTGCCGTCGTCATCAATTCCATTGCCCGCAATTTCGCCTGCGTTGACGAAGATGTTGCTGGACAAATCTGGGTGATCTAAATCGACGCCGGTATCGACCACCGCCACCAAAACTCCTTGGCCGGTGTAACCCGCTGCCCAAGATTCGGGTGCTCCCACCGCATTCAAATTCCAATCGCGTGATCCACCAAAGTAGCCAACGTCTTGCAAAGTCGTTCCTGCACCGGGTGCAAGCGGCGGTGTTGCATCCGCGAGATCTGGCGGCGTTTCGGGTTGCAATTCTGCAGAGATCGTCAATCGATAACGAGACGACCAAAACGAACGAGTGGCCACGGTCACGAAGTACTCGCCCGCATCGAGCGATTCACTAATCAGTTCACTTTGCGTACCAAAACGTGTCGAGCGTCCCAGCACGTTTCCTGAACTGTCAGACAAGTAGAGGTTGGCATCTCGGTTCAGACCGGACAGTTGCAATTGAACTTCGGCGTCCCGATCAACCGTAAACGCAATCGTATCGACTCGATCAAAGAAGCCCAGCGATCCTGCCAACCGAATGGTGCCGTCAACCGAACCCACGTTCGCGGAGGTCGCGCGGGTCGATCCCGCATCGGCAGCCGAAACACCAAGTGTCGAGAATTCGGCGGCTTCGTCCATCGATGTCGAAGAACACTCCCCAACATTGCCTGCCAACAAACGACGACCTTCCAGTGATTCCAGTCTCGGTGTTCGACGCATGAATCCATCCCATTGGTGCGGAAGAGCGGTAAAGACAATTTCGGAGCTGGTATTGTATGCCGAAATTAAATAAGCGAACTCATAAAATTCAGCTCAAGACCGCTGATCAAAGTGCGTCGTCGCTGGATCATTGTTTGCGGGAGCATCCGACGAGATTTGAATCGCAGATCGCTGGATCATCGTGTCCAGGTCGAGTGTGCCCACCAGGGCTCCGCTTTCGTCAACGACGGGAATCTGGCGATGGTGTTTTCCGACTTGGGCGATCGCTTCCTGCAATGCTTGTTCTGCCCGCACCGGGCCAAAACTTTTTCGATGATCGACCATCTCACCAGCCGTCGTTGATGGATCCACGCCGGATTCAATTTGGGTCGTCAGGTCTCGCAACGACAACACACCAACCACCGTTCCCGCAATCGAAACCACTGGAACGCTCGTCAAAGGAATCGATTGCCAACGACGCTGCAACTCGCTGATATTCAAATCCATTGAAAACGCAGAAGTGTCTCGCAACATCACTTGCCCCACGGTCAGTCCGCTTACTGATTCCATCAAATCAACTTGCCTCGCTTCACCAAGTCCCGAATAGGCGATGAACGCAGCGATGAACAATGGAAACAGCAGCGGTGGATCACTTTGGATCGCAAAAAATCCCATCAACACCGCAATCACAACTCCGACTCGCGAAGCAATCCGCGTTGCCGTGCGATAATTGATGCTCATCGCAAGCACCGCCCGAAAGACTCGGCCGCCATCCATCGGAAAAGCGGGGATCATGTTAAAAGCCACCAACACTAGATTGACGATCAACAACAGAACTCCATAGCCGGTCCATGACGGCTGGTTGAACAGATCTAACAGCATGTCCCGAGTCTCGTCCGTCATCGGTTCTTGCAAGACCATTGCGTAAGTCCCGATCGCTCGCAGTAGCGCCGGGTCCACCAAAATCGCCAATGTGATCGCCAGCAAGATGGCGATGACAATGTTCACGGCGGGACCAGCAATCGCGACGATGAATTCCTGCCAAGGGATGCGTGGCATCTTCTTCAACCGCGCGACGCCGCCGATCGGCAATAGCGTGATATCAGCGGTGGAAATGCCGTACATTCTCGCGGCCATCGCATGCCCGTATTCGTGCAGCGTCACGCACAGAAAAACACCAAACAATTGAGCGATCGAAAAAAGCATCTGCTGCGGTCCGGCATGCATGACCTGCAATGAAACATAAATCACGGCCAGCGAAAATGACCAATGAACGAACAGTGGAATCCCAGCATAGGTTCCAAGTTTCAACCGATAATTCAGCAGGCTTTCGGGCAAGTCAGACTCGGAACAAAGAAAATACGGGTTCAATCGGTAAGCACTGATTCTACCGTACCCGATTGATCGCCGGTGCCGAACCCGATAGGGGAGCAGGTCAGCGCCGTGAAGGGTTTCTAAACCGTTTAACCGCGTGGGCATCGCCCCGCGCGTTCGGGGCGGCGCGACGCGCGGGGCGATGCCCACGCGGCTAAACGAACCAACACGTGTTTTCCGGGACCAAAACCCTTCGCGGCGTTGGGAGGAGGTGGTGGGGCCCCTGACTGGCAAACTTTTGTAGGCCGTAGCGAGTGAAGCGAGTTACGGCAGGGTTCTGCGGCGATGCCGTAACTCGCTCCGCTCGCTACGGCCTACTTTTGATTAACGCAAATGCCCTCTTGGCGATCGTTACCGAAAGACCTCAACCGCACGTACTTTGCAGGAATCTCCGCGATAGTCCACCGTGTCGCCGACGGCCAATTCACGCAAGTCAGGCTTGTCTTCGCAAATCAACACGGGAAACGGATCGTTATCCACGGCAGCAATCACAAACCGACCGCCTTCCAGGCAAATGATCAGCGATTCGCAATCGGCACGCGACACCGCTTGGCTTGTCGCCGCGATGTTGCGTGTGGTCGTGTTGGGGGCATGTTCAATCATGGCGTCATGGTAGAAAACAGGTTTGACAAGTCCGGTCCATTGAACGGTCCATGCAACCAGAATGCTTACAAAAATCCCGATCCCGTCCGCGGTTGATGCTCGTGAAATTCCACCTTGGGTTCGCGAAGCTATCCAACGTGACGAACATCGTATCGAAGCGTTTCAAGATCAATGGGACCGACCACAAATCGAACAGTTTGTCGCTGCGGATTTTTGCCACGTCTATCAATCGCTCGATTGGATCTTAGAAACCCAACTGACGATCGGCAAACGATTTTTAGAATGGGGCTGCGGCTTCGCAGTCGTCACGGCACTCGCAAGCTCGCTGCAGCTTGACGCGATTGGCATCGAGGCGGAATCAGAATTGATTCGTCACGGCCGCGAGACACTTCGGCATTGGGACCGAGGCGGCGAACTGATCGAAGGGAACTTTTTGCCCGCCGGTTCTGAATCGTTGGCCGATGATCCGTGGCTGCCCAGCGTCGGTCACGCCGCCGCGCCGGCCTACGAAAAGCTTGGATTGGACTTAGACGATTTCGCAATCGTGTATTCGTATCCATGGCCAGGCGAAGATGATTTTCACGAGGCCGTTTTTGAGGCCAGCGCTGTCCCGGGCGCATTACTTCTGATGTTCTGCGGCCCCAACGACCTGCGACTGTATCGTCGCAGGCCTAATCGCTAACAGCTCGCAAAAACTAGTTGATCGCGAAACACGCGATGTAGGATTTTCGACTGGGATCAAAATCGTTGTCCCAGCAAACCCACAATGTTCGCCGACCGTCTTCCAGTGGCGGTCCCCAGGTCAGGCCTTCAGGCTTTTCGGCCGTTGCGGCATCCCCTAGTTCGTTTTCCAGATCCATCAAATCAATAAGAAGTCTTTTGCTTACTGGCTTGATCGGATCGGACTGTTTCAGGTTATCAGACTGGCTCAGTGGCAGCGAATCCACCTTGGAAATTTCGCTCGCGTTACGCAAGTCAGCAAGATAGATTCGCTTGACCTTTGCTTTTTTGCCTGTCTTGCCATCGCGTTCTAACACCAGCATTCGATTTTCGTCCAAGGCCAGCAATTCGCTGATGCCCGACTTCCGACTGGCCATTGGGTAAGCCACTTCGGCTGTCCGCTTACCGTCACGATCAAACGCAATCCAACGAGTGAAATCGCCACGACACCGTCCACCCACCAATTCGCCGTCTTGAAGCAAACTGCTTTGGTACGAAGCCCAAACGGTTGATCCCGACGGCGTCACCGCCAAGCCTTCTAGGCCCTTGTTGTCATAACACCCAATGGCCTGATTCTTTGAACTGTCTTTGTCTAACAATTCAGCTTCAGACATTTTGCATCGAGTGCGGGACGTCGGTAACTGCCACTGCGTTTCAAGCTGGCCGTCGATATTGAAGCTGCCGATATTGGGGCCGTATTCATCGCTGATCAACCAGCCATTTCCCCAGCGGCGAATGCCTTCGGGGTCCATGGCGTGCCAGGGTTGATCGCGTGTTTGCGAACGATCAACGATGGCGGTGGTGTTCGACCCGTCAAGTTGAACTCCATCGATCGCCTTCAGCAAAACGGTTTCAATCCAATCGGCCTGAATCGTTTTGCCTTCTCGCTTGATTTGCAGATCGACGAACTGCATTCGGCATGGGAAGGATACGGCTCCATCGCCCGCACCTCGGTCGGCCAGGACCGCGAAGCGATTTCCTTTACCCGTATATTCGATCGCCGAAAAGCCACCCAAACGATTCGACGGTGATTGATCTTCCAATCCGTCCGCAAGGCCGCTCAGATCGACATCGTCACCTGCAAATTCGACCTTGCCAATGAACTCGACCGACAAAGGTTTATCTGAAACGGTTTTGATCGACGGCTTGACCGCATTGGCGACTCCACAAGACAAAAGCCCTGCAAAGATTGAAACGGTGAAGGTTGAAACGGTGAAGGTGAAACCCAAAGTTGTCTTCTTTTTATTTGAAATTTTCATTCTTCTTCGATGACCTCCCGACCTTGCTTGGTTGCCAGAGCTGCCATCAGCAGCCCGTCGATACTTTCGTTCATAAATTGGACCGATCCGTCACAGCGAAGCGACATTGCGCCGCCGGGATGGAACGAATACATCTCACCGTCGTTGGTGGCATTCATCACCGCGGAACCACGAACGTTGACATCGTAGGGCGCGCTCTTGTCGGTCTTGTTTGCCAAGCCGGTGATTGGGTCAGCAAAGTCCAAGCTAATGCTGTCTTGGTGATCGGCCCAACCCCAGCCTTCTTCGACAAAGAAAGTCCCCGACCAAACTTCGCCTCCATCGGGGTTTTGGCCAAGCCTTCCGTTGATGTAAAGCTCTGGGCGACCAGCGTCTTCGACCAACATCAAGGTATTGGACAGGCCGTCAAGAATTTCGCTTAACCGAATGCCGCGGCCAACGACTCGTGGGTCTTTGTGATCTTTGGAGTACAGTGCCCCAGGAAGTTGTCGTTGAATCCGGCCTGGCATTTCAGAATTGTTAACGGTCCAGCAACTGCGACGAATGTTATTGATCGCGGCGTAATCGCTTGAACCAAATCGCGGCGACCCGTAATCGATATCACGCTCTTCCATAATCGCAGTCGTCGGCATCGTTCGTTCCGAGGGTGCGGTGGGACACAAAAACGCTGGAACGCTCTTCTCAGTTGCCGGAAGATTGTCAGGATGCGACCAAGTCAAGTTGGTTTGGTAGTCTTCAAACAAAGCAGTCTGTTCGAGGTAAGGCAACAACATCACTTGCCATCCCGCTTCAAAGTCTGGCGTTTTGATGTTCACGCGGCTGGCGGGGAAACCTCGATACACGCTGGCGTAGTTGTGCATCGCCAAGCCGATTTGTTTCAGATTGTTGCTGCAGCTCATTCGGCGAGCCGCTTCTCGTGCCGCTTGCACTGCTGGCAAAAGCAATCCAACCAAGACGCCAATGATCGCAATGACCACCAACAGCTCGACGAGTGTGAAAGCTCTGCGACTAGACCTTCGGGTGACGCAAATCCCCGCGTCACTGCCTGCCGAAGGATGCCTGTTCGATCGAAACATCTGGATTCATTCCCGTGAGTGATTGATTCGTCAGTGAGGGGGGAATATAGGGACACCGATCTCGAAAATAGTGAAGGTCATGCGTCGATCTGATTAAGATTCCGTGAAGGTTCTGGAAAGGCATTTACCCGCCCGGAATTCGCATCAAAACCGGATCAAATCAGCATGGTGCTCGGGAGCTTGTTTGGGCGTTAGAATGCCAGACGGCTGTAGAACACCCCTAAATCTTCAGGAAAACCTAATGACCGACACCTACAAACCCGGCACCCAGGCATTGCACGCTGGACATGCACCCGATTCAGACACAAACAGCCGTGCCGTGCCGATCTATGCGACATCCAGCTTCACGTTCAATGACACCGATCACGCTGCGGCATTATTTGGGCTGACTGAATTCGGCAACATCTACAGCCGGTTGATGAACCCCACCGTTGATGTGCTGGAAAAGCGTTTGGCTGCACTCGAAGGCGGCGTGACGGGGCTGTGCTTTGCGTCGGGACAAGCGGCAATCAGTGCTGCGGTTCTAACGCTGGCTCACAGCGGCCAAAACATCATCAGCAGCACGTCGCTGTACGGCGGAACATGGACGCTGTTCACGCAAACGCTAAAACAGATGGGCATCGAAGTTCGCTTCTTTGATCCCGATCAACCTGAAAAGATTCACGAGTTGGTCGATGAGAACACGCGTCTGGTTTACATGGAAAGCATCGGCAATCCAAAGAACGACGTTCCTGATTTCAAGGCCATCGCTGACGCAGCACATTCCGCGCCGCATGGAGCGATTCCGGTGCTTTGTGACAACACAACGATGACGCCAATGTTGTTGAAGCCGTTCGAGCATGGAATCGATATCGTGATCTACAGCACGACAAAGTTCCTGGGCGGACACGGCGTTCACATCGGTGGCGCGATCGTCGACAGCGGCAATTTCAAGTGGGCAGACCAACCGGAAAAGTGGCCCGAGTTCTGTGCTCCGTCGCCGTCGTATCATGGCGCGGTCTTCGAGGAACATTTGCGTCCGATGGGTAACATCGCGTACCTGCTGCACATCCGAACGCATTGGCTGCGTGATACCGGTGCGGCAATGAGCCCCTTTGCGGCATTCCTATTCATCATGGGAATTGAAACGCTGCATTTGCGTATGCCACGACACTGCGAAAACGCCTTGGCTGTCGCAAAGCACCTGGAAGCACACGATGCAGTCGAATGGGTCAACTTCCCCGGATTGGAATCACACAAAGATTACAAACGCGGTCAGAAGTACCTGCCCAACGGCCAGGGTGCGATCATGGGATTCGGCATCAAGGGCGGAATGGAAGCGGGCAAGAAGTTCATCAATTCCTGCAAGCTGTGTTCGCACCTCGCAAACATTGGCGACGCGAAAACACTGGTGATTCACCCCGCCAGCACGACGCACCAACAGTTGTCCGATGCCGAACAAACTCAAGCCGGCGTCAAGCCTGAATACATCCGTGTGTCCGTTGGGATTGAAGACGTGGGCGACATCATCGCTGATTTGGATCAGGCGCTTGCTGCGGCGACTGCATGACCGACTCGTTTTCCAGCACTGATGACCTTCGATCGGCAACCAAACTGCGGCACGCAAAAAGTGTTTGCTTTGCCGGCCCGATCGAACTTGAACTTGGCGGTCGATTGCCCGAGGTGACTTGCGCGTATGAAACGTGGGGAACCTTGGACGACGACGGATCCAATGCGGTGCTGGTGTGTCATGCCATTTCAGGCGATTCGCACGCTGCCCGGCATGACGCGGATGATGACCTGGGTTGGTGGGAAGATCTAATCGGCCCAGGCAAAGCGATTGACACCGATCGTTTTTTTGTCGTTTGTCCCAACGTGCTTGGCGGATGCCGCGGCACGACCGGACCGGGCGAAATCGATCCGACGACCGATCCGCCACGACCCTACGGCGCGGAATTCCCGCGAATCACCGTGGCGGACATGGTCGATGTTCAGCGTCGGTTGGCGGACCATTTGGGGATCCAATCTTGGCGAGCCGTTGTCGGCGGATCACTGGGCGGGCACCAAGCAATGACCTGGGTGACCCGGCATCCAAAATCAGTTCGCTTATGCGTCGTGATCGCTTCCTCGCCGCGGCTAACCAGTCAAGCACTCGGGTTCGATGTGATCGCCCGCAATGCGATCCAAACCGACCCGCATTTCTTCGACGGACAGTATTACGACCAACCGCATCGTCCAGACACCGGTTTGGCGATTGCCAGAATGCTCGGCCACATCACTTATTTGTCCAGCGAAGCGATGGAGGACAAGTTTGATCCCGATCGCCACGATCCACGTCAGATTGCGTCCAGTTTTGAACAACGTTTCAGCGTCGGTTCGTACCTGGCGCATCAGGGCGAAAAATTTACCACTCGATTTGACGCCAACAGCTACGTCACCTTGTCGATGGCGATGGATTTGTTTGACCTCGGTGCAAATCGGCTGCAGTTGATGGAGACGTTTGACGAATCGGATGCTGATTTCTTGATCGTCAGTTTCAGCAGCGATTGGTTGTTCACGCCGCGTCAATCACAAGACATTGTCGCGGCGCTGGCGATGCTGCATAAACGCGTCACCTACGCCGAAATTACTTCGACGGCCGGCCATGACGCTTTCTTGGTCAATCAAGACATTCAACAATTCGCACCGATCATCGAAGCCAGGCTCGGCAAAACAGATTCATCAAAACCGGTTTTGTCGCCGGTCGAAGAATTGATCCTGTCACAGATTCCGCCTGGTGCTTCGGTCTTGGACCTAGGCTGCGGCGACGGGAGCCTGCTTGCATCGCTGCGTGACCGGAACCACTGCGACTTGGTCGGTGTCGAAGTCGCGCAGGCCAGCATCGTGAAAGCAGCCAGTCGCGGACTTGATGTCATTGACTATGACCTGAACCATGGACTGCCCGCTTTTACCGACAAGCAATTCGACTTTGTAATCTTGAGTGCGACGTTGCAGGCGGTGTCCAACGTGGCTGAGTTGTTTGATGAAATGTTGCGTGTCGGAAAGCTGGTGATTGTCAGTTTCCCCAACTTTGCTTACCGAACGCTACGCGAAGCCTATGTCGAGCGAGGCCGATCGCCTCGCGCGCCCGGTCAGTTCAATTATTCTTGGTACGACACCCCCAACCGCCGCTTTCCCAGCATCGCTGATGTGCTGGATCTGTGTCGTGATAAGGAAATTCAGGTTCGGAAAGAACTGTACTTTGATTCCGCGACACAGAAAGAAATCTCGCCTGACAATGACCCCAATTTGAATGCGGAAACGGCGATTTTGGTGATTTCAAAATAGGAACGCGTTTTCCGCGAAGAAAACCGAGCCATTGGGCACTTAAGAGTGATGGAACAAAAAGCCTACACTTCTCCCTTCGGGACGTCGCATGAAATACTGCACGGTTAGTCCCGGAGGGCCGGAAGCCCACTGCCGGGTGCGCGAGCACCCGGATGGCTGCCACCCACATCATTTCTCTGGCTCGGAGGTTCAACGCCGCCATCCGGGGATTTACATCCCCGGCACAGGGCTTCCGGCCCTCCGGGACTATTCACAAACATTCCGATCGCACAGCGGTCTACGACTATTTGCATTTATCCGTTCGACGTCCCTCGGTATGAGTGACGACACCCATCGGGCAGTAATGAATACGGCCTGACCCGCTGCGTGGTGGCGAGAAGTGTTCAAAAAGCCTACGCAAAGAATTTGGAAAACCAATGAAACGCCCAACTCAGAAAACGCTCATGATTGCTTCGCTTGTTGCACTGGTAGCGGCGGCATCGTCTCAGCACCTCACCGCTCAATTTTCAGGTCAATCGGATCAAGGAACTTTCATGGGAAATGGATTAAACGTTCCGCTGAAAACCACTGGCGGCACCCAGTTGTGGACCGACTTTGCCGATCGCGATGGACACCGAATCCAACAAAATGCTTTGACCGGCCACTGGCGTTTGCTCAATGACAGCGACGTTCGCCAAGCCTGGGGATCACGCGATGCCTGCGAATCAAAGTTGAATGAATTGTGTCCGGTAAAAGATCAGGCACAGGCGACTCACACGGTCGTCTTGCTGCACGGCTTGATGCGAACGCGTCACTGCATGAAGCCGCTGGCGCAATTGATTGAATCGCAATTGATTGAATCGCAGTTGATTGAAAACGAAATTGATGGGCAGGATCAGAACCGCACTGTTCGCACCATTCGTTTTTCCTACGCCAGCACACGCGGTTCGATCGGCGATCATGCAGCAGCATTGCGATCGGTGCTTGAATCGCAACCCAAATCGACGCGGTTTAGTTTTGTTGGTCACAGCATGGGCAATATCATTGTTCGTCATTTGATCGGCGATTTGAAACGAGAGGGTGACCCAACCGGAATCCTGCCGCGTTGCCAATCGATGGTCATGCTTGGACCGCCCAATCAAGGTGCCGCGATTGCTCGGCGGTTGGCTCCGACAAAGCTGTATGGCTGGATCACTGGCACGGGCGGTTTGGAACTTGGACCGCAATGGGAAACGTTTTCGGGTAACCTGGCGACACCGGATTTCCCGTTCCTAATCATTGCCGGTGACGTGTCGGCCAACACCCTGCAAAACCCGCTCGTTGACGGTTCGGGCGACTTTGTGGTCAGCGTCGATGAAGCCGCCTTGGACGGTGCCGAAGCATTAGAAACATTCCCCGTCCTGCACAGCTTTCTGATGAACGATCAAGCCGTGACGAAGCGAACGATCGAATTCCTTTCCTCGCATCAACCAAAGTAGTCGCTCAAGCTTCCACGAGTGGAGTGGCGGAACAGTAGACGTCATAGGCTTCCAGCCTGTGGTTCCTCTGATCATAAGCTGAAAGCCTCTATGCCACTTTGAGACAAGGAAAGGACTACGATGACTAGGACGGGAAAGGCTTCTGAACCGGAAAGATAAAGGCATCGCATGGACGAAATTTCCCATTCAAACGAATACCGCGACTGGATCGTGTCGATCAAAGGCAAAGTCCAAGCATCCCAGATCAAAGCCGCTGTGGCGATCAACTACGCGATGCTGGAACTGTATTGGTTCCTGGGCGAACAGATTATTGAACGGCAAGAAACAGCCAAGTGGGGAGACCGTTTCCTGAAGCAGATGGGCAAAGACCTATCAGCCGAATTCCCTGAAATAAAAGGTTTTTCTCGTCGAAACCTAGAATACATGCGGCAGTGGGTTCAGTTTTGGCGTCGCTTGCCCGTATTTGAGCAACAAGCTGCTGCAGGTTTGGCGATCCCAAAAGTTAATCCAATTGCGAAACAAGCTGTTTCGCAATTTGGGTCATCCGCGAAACAGCTTGTTTCGCAAATACCCTGGGGTCACAACGTTCGCCTGTTTCAACGCCTCGACGACCCCACCGACGCCCTGTTTTACCTCCAGAAAACGATCGAAAACAATTGGTCGCGTGCCGTGCTGACGCACCAAATCGAGTCCGGTTTGCACCTGCGAGAAGGCAAGGCGATCGACAATTTCGAGGCCACGTTACCGCAGCCCGAAAGTGACCTCGCCCGGCAACTGCTCCGCGATCCATACAATTTCGACTTCCTGACGCTGACCGAGCGACACAACGAACGCGAACTCGAAGACGGCCTGGTCGATCACCTGACCAAGTTCCTGCTCGAACTCGGCGCGGGCTTCGCCTTCGTTGGTCGGCAATACAAGCTCAATGTTGATGGCGATGACTACAGCATCGATTTGCTGTTTTATCATCTGCAACTCCACTGCTACATCGTGATCGACCTGAAGGTCGTCAAGTTCAAGCCCGAGTTCGCTGGCAAGATGAACTTCTACATCTCAGCCGTCGACAGTCAAGTCCGCACCGACGCCGACGGCCCGACGCTCGGAATCCTGATCTGCAAAAGCAAAAGCGACATCAAGGTCGAATACTCGCTCCGCGACCTGGCCAAACCCATCGGCGTCAGCGAGTATCAAATCACCGAACACCTGCCGGATGACCTGCGATCGTCGTTGCCGACGATTGAACAGATCGAAGCAGAGTTAGGGGAGATAGATGATGAGTGAAGAATCTGAACTTGTTCCTGAATTGCTTCGCATTGGCAAATCGATTGCGATCCTGCCGGTTATTCACGGCAGCGGACAGTTTTCGTTGACCGCTAGGCGATGGTTGCTAGAAGAAAAATTTGACTGCGTTGCTGTACCGCTACCGCCTTCGTTTGCTGATCCAGTCGAAGCAGCGGTTTTGGAATTGCCTAAACCGTCGATCGTCATCCAAAAGCCACTTACTTCGTTTGAACAACCGACGGCTTGGAGTCCCGGCGACGATAACGATCCAGATGATGAACCTGAAACAGGACCAGCCAGTTACGTCCCGATCGATCCGTGCCAAAGCGTGATCATGGCGATTCGTGCGGCAATGGGCGAACGAATCCCACGCGCCTACATCGATTTGGAAACAAACGATTTCCAGCCCTACGCAACCGCGATGCCAGATCCGTATGCGGTGCGTCAGGTTTCGCCTGAAAAGTTTGCTGCCGCCGTTCTGCCCACCATCACGCGACCGGCCGACGAACGAACACGGCAACGGATGGTTCACATGGCACGACGCCTGTGCGAACTGGAACAACGACACGAGAAAATTCTGCTGGTCACCAGCGTCTTGCATTGGCCCTGGATTCGCGAAGCTTACACTCAAATTCGCAACCCATCGGACGTCGATTTTGCTGGCTTTTCGTTTCCTGAGCACGAAGAAACCGATGCCCCTGTTCAGTTTGACGTGGACAAGCGAACGTTGATGTTTCTGTTTGGCGAATTGCCGTTCATTACCCATCTTCACGAACGAGCGCGATCAGAACTGGAAAACGACGATAATGTTCAGATCGATGGTGTCAAAGAACTGCTGTTGGCGGCGCGTGATTCCTACAAGGCTGAATTGGGAAAACGATCCCGACGCGTGACGCCGCTGTTGTTGTCAAAGTGTTTGCAGTACACGCGAAACCTGTCGTTGATCCATCGCCGGATGACGCCTGACCTAATCACGATCGTTACCGCAGCCCAACAGATCCTTGGCGATGCGTTTGCTTTGCATGTTGCCGAACGGGCGAGTGAATATCTTTATGAAAACCTTTCCATTACGTCAGAGTTCACTGAGTCGGAAACCAAAGTGACTCTTGGGATTGATCAAGCGAGGTTGCCTGATGGAGAAGTCGTTTCGTTGGTCAGTCGCTTGCCCGGCCCGCCGGTGAGTTGGACGACGCTGCAACTACAGCGACGTCCCAATGACCGAGAAAAGAACGACTGGCAGTACCGATGGAATCCCCATAGCCAATGCAGTTATCCGCCCGAAGATGATCAGATCGAAAACTTCCGCACTCGAGTGTTCGACCGCGCCAAGGCGATCATGGGGAACGATCTTGCGCGTACCGAAAAGTTCACGACCAGCGTCAAAGACGGCATCGACATTCGCGACACGCTGAGGCATTGGTACGAAAAACAGATTTACGTCAAAGTCGTTCCGCCAAGCCGGGGAACACTGGACGCATGCGTGATGCTGTTCGACAGCCCTGCGGATCCTCGCGAGTATTCCTGGCGAACGACCTGGTTTGCCGAACACAAAGACGAATCAACGCTGGCGTTCTTTGCGACCGATTTCCAAAAAGAGATGGTCGGACCGGGGATCGGCATGAGCGTTTATGGCGGCGCGATGTTCCTGTACCCGCCCGTTTCGATTCGCGACATTTGGTTGGACCGACGGTTGGACTTTACTGAAACGCTGGAAGAACGCGTGATCGCGGCGGCCTGCATGCACAGCCGAGGACGACAAATCGCAGTGTTATCTTCGCTCGCACCGGGCACCGGATTCCGCAGATTGGCTCGGCGTTACAAAAAACAATTGATCCACGTGCCCCTGAGTTCCTTTAGCGATGAACAGGTCGGCCAATTGAGAACTGTTCACGTTTTGAACGGCAGCGAAGTCCGCAGCTATGCCGAGTCGTTCATCCGTAAGGTTTGAAAAGTCGAATCAGGTCCTATCTGGTGTCTGGAAACAAGTATTGGTGCATCGTCCTACCGATGGCTTTGGCTGACGGCCAGATGCTATGCTTCGCACCACCCACGATGGCAAACCTACGCAACGGAATTAGGACATGACGGAATTACTTCAATTTGTTGGCTTGAATCTGGCATCCATCCCTTTGGCCGATGTCGGCAGCGTGGTGGGCGAAGTCGTTGATACGGCAAGCACGACGACTCCCGTTGAAAGCTTCTTCTCGGCCGCCGGGATCTTTACGCTCGGGATGTTGGTTCTGTTGCAGATTGTCTTGGGGTTCGACAACTTGCTTTACATTTCGATTGAGAGCAAACGGGTTGAGGAGAAATCACAATCCAAGGTCAGGCGGCTTGGAATCGGGCTCGCGATCATTTTCCGAATCGTGCTTTTGTTTGTCGTCGTACAAATGGTCGATCGATTGCAATCATCGATGTTTGAATGCGATACCTATTTCTGCAAGGCATCGGTTTCAGGCCACAGTTTGATCGTCTTGTTTGGCGGTGCGTTTATCTTGTGGACGGCGATTAAAGAGATCTATCACTTGCTGGCTGTCGATGACATTACTCAGGAGGGCGAAGGCGCAGCGACCAGTTCGGTTGGCCGAGCGATCGCTTTGATTGTCGCGATGAACTTGGTGTTTTCGTTTGATTCGATTCTAAGTGCGATGGCATTGACCAAGAATCTTTACATCATGGCGACCGCGATCATCATCAGCGGTTTGATGATGATTTTGTTGGCCGACCGCGTGGCCGAATTTTTGAAGAAGAATCGCATGTACGAAGTGCTTGGGTTGTTCATTCTGTTCATCGTCGGCGTGATGTTGGTGAGCGAGGGCGGTCACCTGGCTCACTTGCAATTCTTTGGCCATCACGTGATGCCGATGGCCAAGAGCACCTTCTACTTTGTGCTGGCAGTGTTGATCATCGTGGATGTGGTTCAATCCAGATACCAAAAGAAGTTGCTGGCACGCAAAGATGCGAAGGCAGCGACGGTTTCAAAACGTAGCTGATCCCACCAGGGTTCAGTCCGACGCCGTGAAGGGTTTCCAAATTGTTTAACCGCGTGGGCATCGCCCCGCGCGTCCATGCGGGGCGAAACGCGCGGGGCGAAAAGTAGCATGGCGGCCCCCCGCCGTGGACTCACCCCGCGCACTGT
>NZ_LWSK01000109.1 GCF_001642955.1 Rubripirellula obstinata
GACAAGCCCGCAACGGAAATCGATCGAGTTGCCTCCTACGATTCGAATGGCCGCATTGGACTGAAAGCGGAACAAATTCTTAATTGCAAAATACTATGTCAATACCAAAGATTTAGCGGCCCAGGCGATGCCCACGCGGTTAAACAATTTGGAAACCCGTCACGGCGTTGGGGTCAGCCCGCGATCCGATCAAGCTCGACTGAACCCTGGCGGGATCAGCTACGTTTTTAATCGATCTGGGACAGGGAAATCCGTGCCGAAGGGCAACGAATGCTTGCGACCCCCTCTGTTGAATCGAATCGCGGGAAAACATGGACGATTCATTCATGAATACAGAAAATTATTGTTATTCGCAGTATTATGTTGGGCACTTAGGGGTTACTCACGCGTACTAAGTGTAGCCGAGGGCTGATTTTGTTTAATCCAAGTTAGTTTCGATACTAACTGGGCCGTTTTGGCGGCGGACCAAAACTTAAAAAAACAGATTCCCTTTCTAAACAGCTATTCTCCCACCGCTTTCCAAACACATCGGAACCATCCATGAAGAAACGTTTATCGTCAGGTTTTACACTCGTCGAACTTTTGGTCGTTATTGCGATTATTGGTGTCCTCGTTGGCTTGCTTTTGCCAGCCGTTCAAGCGGCACGCGAAGCCGCACGCCGCATGAGTTGCAGTAACAACTTTAAGCAACTCGGTTTGGGGATTCACAATTACCACTCCGCGTACAACCAGCTTCCAATCCACAAGGGTGGAACCGGTTCTACCAACGGAGTGACATGGGACCTGCCTTCGGCAATCGATAATCGGCAAGAGCTGAGCATGATTGTGGGTATCGTTCCATTCGTTGAAGGTCAGGCATTGTGGGAGCAAATCAGCAACCCATTTGTTGCGGGTGCGATCATCTATCCGCCCATGGGACCAACCCCGGACAGCGCCGGCGAGGCCGTTGGCACAGCTACTTTCTACACGCCGTGGTCAACCGAACTTCCGTTTCTTCGCTGCCCAAGCGACCCGGGTACTGGCTTGCCAGCCTTTGGTCGTACGAACTACGCAGCTTGCTTGGGTGACAGCACCGACGGTGTAACACACGGTCCCACGACCAATCTGCTGGTGCAAAATTCGGCCGTGGCACAACGAGCTCGGGCTGGTCAACGTGGTACTTTCGTTCCTCGTCAACGCGCCGCCTTCCGCGACATTTTGGACGGGTTGTCCAACACGATCATGATGGGCGAAATCGCGACCGACCTTGGTGACCGCAGCGTCACTACGACTCCTGCAACGGGTTTAGCGGCAGCCGATTTTCTGAACAATCCGAATCTTTGTGGTGCGCCCGGTGGCGCAGCGGCTACCGATCCCCTTCGGCCTCTTTTCTGGGCAGTCGCCGGTGTTGCAACCGGGCCAGCAGCACAAGGCCGCGGGTTTCGCTGGGCTGACGGCAACCCCGTCTACTCAGTCGTCCACACGATTCTGCCGCCCAACAGCCCGATCTGTTCGGCAAATGACCTTGGTATGCTCGACAATACGGGTGGACCGCTCCTAGCGACAAGCCCCGACAAGAACTACGGCATGATGTCGGTCAGCAGTCGTCACCAAGGTGGTGCTCACGTACTGATGGGTGACGGAGCCGTTAAGTTCATTACCGATTCGATTGAATCGGGTAATCGAAATAACCCGAATGTGGCTTTGGGGCAACCCATTCCTAGCGTTCCAGGCAGCCGCAGCCCTTACGGCCTTTGGGGCAGCCTCGGTACCAAGGCATCGCGTGAAGTCATCGAAGCAGAATTCTAAGAATCCTTCCACTTCAAGTTCGTCTAACGAAACCTCGGGTTCCAAAATTGGACCCGAGGTTTTTTCGTTCGAATGGACGTGGCTGGAATGGATTGTCAATCTGTAACGGTTATGCCGTTCGTCGTTGTTGTTTCGGTCATCTGAGTTGAAACCGTTGTTTGCCGCAGAACTAGCGGGATTGATTTCGACGCTCACGACCATTGTTCCGATTGTTTTGATGAGACTCGTTTTCAATCCTTGAACAAGTTCGTACGCGATGACAAAACCCAGCAAGACTATCAGCATGGTGACCGGCGAAATCGATCCGATCGGAATGATTCGCCGTCGTTGGCGATTGCTAACGTTCGGCGCTGTGATGGGCGTCTTGCTTAGCGGACTGTATTTCCAGACCGCTAAAAAGAGCTACCAATCCAGCGTCGAAGTTCTGGTCGGACAGCGTTCCAGCGAGATGACCAACCGCGGAACGATCAGCGATGGCTCGGCCGGCAGCGATAGCCTTGGTGAGGATCAACTTGCGACCCACATGCGATTGTTCGTCGCTCGCAAGGTCGTTGCCAAAGCCATCGAAATGGGCGAACTGAACCAATTCAAATCGTTTGCACAGATCGCTCGCAACGGCGGATCCGCCGTGGATCACATCATCCAAAATATCGAAGTCGAACGCGGTGGCGAAGGTTCAGCCCAAGATGCGATGGTGCTGCGAGTTTTCTATCGTGCCGAAGAACCCGAAGAAGCTGCGTTGGTTTTGTCCGCAGTTTACAACAGCTACAAGGCCTACATCGATTCGCAAGATCAAGACAGCAGCAAGTTGGCCGTTGAATTGATCGAGGCAGCACGCGAGACGCATGAACGCGAACTAATCGAAGCCGACGAAACCTATCGCGGTTACGTGGCATCGGTTCCTGTTCTTTTGGAAGGCGACAAGGTTCGCGACGTCCACAAAGAACGGCTTAGCGACATGGAAACCGAACTCAACGAAGTTCGTTCACTGTTGGCTGAATCGTCTTCGCGTTTGCAGGTCATTCAGGCTGCACAACTGAGCAATGATGATGCGGTCAACGCAGACATGGGCCAACTGGCTTTGCTTAGCCAAAACGAAGTCGAGCGTTTGCAGTTCTTTGTAAACATGGCTCGTGGTGGAGCAAGATCGGAAGCGTTCCAAGCGGAACAGCCGATGCGGCAAGAGGTTGCCAAGGCTCACTACAACCGACTGCTGGACCTAATCCAGAAAGAACGAGCACTCAGCGATACATTCGGATCCGGTCACCCGCTGGTCGAAGCGGCTCGGCAAGAAACCGCTCTGACTCGCCAATTTATCACCGCAAACACACCTGAAACAAACGGTGTCAAAAAGGATGATCTCGACCCAACCGAGATGGTCAACACTTATGTGATGCTGTTAAAGAACGACATTGCCGAATACGAAAAACGCAAATCATTGCTGTTAGCCGAATCGCAAAAGGAAATGCTATTGGCAAAACAGATCGAAGCTGACTTTATGAAAGCCACGTCGTTGCGGGCGAAAATGCAACGAGCCCAACAACGTTACGACGAGGTCGTCGAACGTTTGCAAGAACTAAAATTGTCGCGATCCTACGCTGGTTTTTCGACCGACCTGCTGGCCAGTGCCGAAGTTCCCATGAATCCGGTCTGGCCGCGATTGCCGATCGTTCTGGCCTTGGGCCTAATGGGCGGCCTGGCAATGGGTTCGTTACTAGTCCTTGCCGCGGAGACGTTCGATTCGACTTTCAGCAGCGTCGAAGAACTCGAACGAGCCACCGGTGCCGCCGTCATCGCTCACGTGCCACGAATGCCGGTACGCGAATTACGAAAAGCTGCGAAGGCAGGATCTGCATTGGATCCGTCCTTGATGGCTTATCATTCGCCAAGGTCACAGGAATCGGAAATCTTCCGCGTGGGTCGAACGTCGATGATGATCGCCAACCGCAAAGATTCCGTGCAGACCATGATGGTAACAAGTCCGCAACCCGGTGACGGAAAATCGACCACGATTGCAAACATGGCGATCTCATTCGCCCAAACCGGCAAACGCGTGCTTCTAATTGACGCGGACATGCGACGCCCCGTGGTCGCCAAGCTTTTTGGTTTGCAACATGATCCAGGCTTGTCGGATTTCCTGGGCGGCAGCATGCCCTTCGTCGATGTGATCTCCGCTTCCGAAGTCCCCAACCTGGACGTGATGCCAAACGGAAGCCCCACGGCTGAACCGGCTGAACTTTTGGAATCACATCAGTTGATGCGATTGTTCCAGCACGCGTGCGACAGCTACGATCTTGTCTTGGTGGACGCGCCGCCGGTGCTGGCTGTTGCTGATCCGGCAATCATCGCACCGTTTGTAGATTCAGTGTTGCTGACCGTTCGCGTGATCAAGAATGGTCGCGGAATCGTCGACGACGCGATCCGTATTCTTGACGACATTCAAATTCAACCAACGGCAGTGATCGTCAACGGAATCGACAAGAATGTCAGCCGCTCGTATCAGTATGGTGGTTACGGTCGAAACAAATATGGCTACGTCGGTCGCTATCACCAAGATTACGCGGCCAAAGATGTCGCGTCAGATCAGCCTCGCGTCGTCACAGTGAACGCAAAGACCATCGGTTCGGCTGCCACAGCGGTCCCCGTGCGTCCCACGTTTGCTCAGCAAGCAAGCCAGTCAGTCAACGGCACAGAAAGCGACGGCTTGCCTCGACAGCAAAGCAGCAACCATCAAAACAATATGGAGAAGCTGGAATCGATCATCGAATCTGGCAAGACGGCAAAGATCGATGGCCCAAGCAAAGGGCGGCCGACCTCGCCCAGAGGCGGACCAGCTCCCGTGGCTGCGCCCGTCAGTTCCATGCCAATGACGCCGTCCGAAACCGTTTAATTTTCAAACTTCTTGTAGCGGAACTCGCCAAGAGTTTCGGCAAAGGCTTTTTGTAGCGGAACTCGCCAAGAGTTTCGGCAGAGGGAACCAGTCTGTTGAAAAGCCGAAAGTCTTGGCGACTTCCGCTACTTTCGACTCGCTAAAACTTACTCGGATCTAGAAACGCACAGCTCCTACGGGACTTGTCGAACGCGTCTAAAATTCAAACCAGTTTCACCAACTTAGGATTCGTCAAGGATGACAAAGCAGCGCATTGCATCTTCGTTGGTCTACGTTGGTCAAGCGTTGATCATTCTTGGCGTGGTTTGCTCGGCTTGGCATCTGGGCGGCGTCACGACCACATCGCTTCACGCAATGTCAATCGGCAGCCTGGTCGTGCTGGTCATCGCGGCGGCAGTGATGTTGCTTCGTCAGAAACGCGATCCGATCTGCTTCGTTATCCCGGCGATCGCTTGCCTGTTTTGTGGCTACGCGATTCTGCACGGAATGCTGGGTTTCGGCAATCATTCCAACCAGATCGGTGCCGAAACTGTCAAAGCAATTGACGCTGCGATGGTCGGTCTTGGTGCAGCCCCCGAAACGATCATGTCAGATTTCGATTCATCATTGCTAGGCCATCGAACGCAAACAGCCCTCGTGCCGTTGGCATCGGGGATCGCGTTTTTAATTGGTGCGTCAGTATTTTTCGTTGACCGGCGTTCGCGGGTTGTCTTCGCGGTTGCCGTCCTGGCGAATGCAGTCGCGTTGGTGTGTTGGGGATTCATTCAACGAGCCGGCAGTAACGAATTTATTCTGCCAGGAATGTTGCACAAATTTGATACCGTCCCGTTCGCGAGTTTCATTTACAAAAACGCAGGCGCTGCGGCACTGATCCCCGCGATCGCGATTGCCGCCGTTGCGTTGTTGAAGGGGCGAACGTTTCAGTGGAGTACGTCTTCGGGGGTCTCCCAAGTTGAACGATCAAGCTATGGATCCGCATCGAAGTTCTTTGAGGTTGGCAACCTGATTCTGATCTCGGCAGCGTTGTTTCTGTCAGCCGGATTAGTGATCTCACTTTGCCGCGGTGCCTGGCTATCCGTTGTCGTTGCACTCGTGATCGCGTTTGTTGTCGATCGACGGCTAAAGCTGACCAAAGCAAACTTGTCCACGGCGGCGTTGGGCGGGCTGGTTGTGATCACGCTGTTGTCGATCCTTGGTGGAAACGAAATCGCTCGAGCACGTGCCGGTGACGTCTCATTGGACCGCATCGCGTCAGACCAACGATGGTCGCACTGGCCCGATGGATGGGACACGGCGATCGCCAATTTCCCAGTGGGAAGTGGCTTAGGAACGTACCGCTACGCAACGCTTCCGCACCAAAGAACGGTCCACAAGAGTTGGTTCCAGAACGCTCATAATCAATACCTAGAAACCTTCACCGAATCCGGTGTCATCGGGCTAGTCTTGCTGTTGGTTGCGATCGCTTGGTTGGCCCGTCACTGTTTTGGATTGATTCGCGAAGGAGCGGATTCGTCGAGTCGCCGATGGGGACTCATCGGATTGATCGTGTTGGCGAGCGGCTGCATTCAAAGTGCAATCGATTTTGTCTTGATCATTCCCGCCAATTTGTACCTGTACGCCGCCATCTTTGGCGTTGCGATTGCTTGTTCAAAACGACCGATCGATTCGTCTGAACCGCGATCGCCTTGGTGGGGCTGGAATCCAGATTGGAAACTACCCGCCGCAACGGTCTTGGCCAGCACCGTCATCGTCATTGCGTCGATCAGTTTTAGTTCTGATCAGCGGCATGCAGAGCGAGTCTTAACGAAGACCAGCGTTGGCAATCTTTCAAGCCAGCCAACTGATGAGCGAATCGATCAAGCGATGGGGCATCTGACACAAGCGATCGAAAGACTTCCGAATTCACCCGACCTTCATGCCCGGCGTGCTGCCTGGGAAATCATTCGCATGCGAACGGCGATCCTGCAACTTGCTAAGCAGTCGGGTGAACCAATCAGTTGGAAAGCAAGTCAAATTCAGCGGTTGTTCACCGCTCTACAAACAGCACCGATTCAACCACGGGCCGCGTTAATCGACGACCTCAGATCTTCTGCCGAAATTCGTCAGCACTTGATCGCCGCGTTAAGGGGTTTGAAAGACGCGGCAACGTTGGAGCCATGCATTCCGGAGAATCATGTCAAAGTTGCTTTGCTTTCACCGCTTGCGAAGATGCCGGTTGACAACATTCTGCCAACGATCGCAAAGCTTTCCAACAATAGCCACCATCTGCTTTATCACTGCGGATTGATTGCGTACATGACCGGGCAATCAGAGATCGCAATCGAATCATGGCACCGTTGCCTTGACGTTCGCTTGGATCACATCGAACCGATCTACCGAATGTCGTCGCAGCGATTTTCGCCCAGCATCGTCGCCGGCAGTATCATTCCGAGTCGTCGGATGGACCTCGCGGTTCGATTGATCACCAGTGTTCCCGCGACCGATTCAGTGCGTCGCGATGAAATTGCGTCCGCGATCGTTGCTGCGATTGCCAAGCGTGAAGACATCGATGCGGCAATTCGCTGGTCATGGACGGCAAAGATTTTTGAAAGCGTCCAGCAGCACCAGCAGGCGTCGGATGCTTGGCAGAAAGCGGTCGCGACAGGCGGTCGAAACCTTGAATATCGCTATTCCCTCGCAGTGTCACTGAACCGAATCGGGCAAACCGAAAAAGCGATCGATCAAGCATTGCTGGGTTCGGCCATCGCATCAGGGGATGATCGATTCGACCGACTGATCAAACATTTCCGTCGTGAATTGACCAGGAAGTCCGAACAACGCCGTCCTGTGTCCCGTTCAGCCGCACGTCTTCTCGGCGGCAATCAAATCAACAGCAAGGTTTCGCTATGAAAGTTGCACTGGCGCATCATTGGGTCATGAGCTATCGCGGCGGTGAAAAGGTTGCCGAACAGATGGCTGCTATTTTTCCAGACGCAGAACTCCACACGCTAACACGCGATCCCAACATCGTTGTGCCAGGTTTGAAAGACACACCAATCCACACCAGCGTGCTAAATCGATTGCCCGGAATCGCGAAGACTTACAAGCATTTGCTGCCGCTGCATCCGTGGGCGATCAGTCAAATGGAAGTTCCCGAAGACACCGACGTCTTGCTAAGCAGTGATGCGTCGTTGATCAAAGGAATCACGTGTGGACCCAACACGCAACAAGTTTGTTACTGCCATTCCCCGCCACGCTACCTTTGGGAACTCGGCGATGAATACAAACGAACATCGTTGGCCGCTCGGTTGTTGCTGGACCGCATGGGACCGCGTTTGCGAAACTTTGATCATCAGGCCGCACAGCAAGTAGCTTTTTTCATCGCGAATTCAAACTTTGTCGCTGATCGGATCAGACGTTATTACGGCCGCGATTCGCATGTGATTTACCCACCGGTTGCGACGCACGATTTCAAGTGGGATCGAACGCGCGACGATTTCCATTTCGTTTTATCAGAACTCGCTCCCTACAAACGGATCGACATTGCGGTGCGAGCGTACAACGAGCTTGAAACGCGATTGGTCGTTGTTGGTGATGGCAGCGAACGAAAACACTTGGAGAGCATTGCTGGGCCGAACATCGAATTTAGGGGCAGGCAATCGTTTTCAGTTTTGCGGGAGTTGATGGAAACGTGCGCTGCTTTTGTGTTTCCAGGCGTCGAGGATTTTGGGATTACGCCCGTGGAGGCTCAGGCCGCCGGCGCACCGGTGATTGCATTTCGGGCGGGTGGAGCGTTGGAAACGGTCATCGAACACAAAACGGGGCTATTCTTTAACGAGCAGACACCGGAGTCGTTGCTGGAAGTGATCGCAGGTTTTCGTTCCGCAGATTTCTCGCCGCTGAATTCTCGTGCGAATGCCGAGCGTTTTTCTGTCGGTCATTTTCGCGAAAATCTACGCGGTTATCTCGAAAGAATAGTTGGCATCAAGACGCCGGGCACGAATGAGCGAGAGACGTTTAGGATAGGAGCCTAACGATGCCCAGAGTTTTTTATGATCAACGTTGGTGCGTCCAAAACGGAATCGGACGTTTCGCAACCGAGTTGAAATCACGATTGGAAAACGAGCATGCTCTCGACCTTCGTGACGTCGAACTAAGTCATCCTCCGACGCATCCACTCGATTCAATTCGGCTTTCGCGATACTTGTTCTGTAACAAAGCGTCATTGTTTATCAGTCCAGGTTTCAACGTTCCAATCTGGTCGCGTTGCCCAGTGGTGGCGACGGTTCATGATTTGATTCACGTTCAATTCGCCGGCGAACAGACGCTGGCGAAGTCTCTGTACTATCGTTTTTTGCAACGTCCAGTCATTCGCCGATCGCCGGTGACCTTGACGGTTTCAGATTTTAGCCGCCAACAGATTGTTGACTGGTACGGCCTTGCTGAATCGAAGGTCGTTTCGGTGCGAAATGGAATATCCGACGCGTTCAAGCCGGACGGTCCAGCACACATCACTGAATCGCCCTACTTTGTTTACGTCGGAAATACCAAGTCGCATAAGAACCTTCCAGCTCTGTTGGACGCGATCCAGTCTGTTGCAAAGACGACAAACGCGAACCTATTGATGGTGGTTAAGTCGGATCAGTGGTTGCAAACGCAACTGCAAGAACGTGGACTAACCGAGCGAGTGGAAGTCGTTAGCGGCGTCGATGATGAGAAGCTTGCGAGTTTCTATCGTGGAGCCGTGGCGACGATTCTGCCCAGCTACTTTGAAGGTTTCGGTTTGCCATTGGTCGAAGCGATGGCATGCGGCTGTCCCGTCGTCGGCGCAAACGTGACTTCAATCCCGGAAGTGATCGGAGACGCTGGGTTGCTGTTTTCACCTGATGACTCTGCTGAATTGGCTGAGATCATTTTGGGACTTCTTAAAGACGATCAGCATTGTCAAGCATTGTCGTGCCGAGGGCTGCGTCGAGCCCAGGATTTCAGTTGGGATCAGGTTGCCAGTTTGGCTTATGCAGCAATTTCACCGTTGCTTGACGAAGCAAGTCGTTCCCCAGCGACGCGTCGAAACCGTTGGCCGCGGAAGGTTCAAGCGAAACCAAGTCCCGCAATTCCATCGCGACGTGTTTCCGCCTAAGAAGTGTCGCCTTTCGCTCCGCGAAAGTAGCGAATCCGCTGCTTTCGCGGAGCGAAAGGCGACTATGAAAGTCGCACGTTTCTAACGAACGACTCTATGCCCAGCGATGCGGGCGTTGGATCAGGCTTTCCAGGTCAGCAAAATAATCAGGATACGTTTTTGCTGTGCAGGCGGGATCCAGGATTTTGACTCCGGGTATCTTTAGGCCTGCCAAGGAAAGGCTCATTGCCATGCGGTGATCGTGGTAGGTTTCCAGGGTTGCTGGTTGATAGTTTCCGGGCGTGATTGTCATGCCGTCGTCGTGTTCGTCAACTTTTGCACCAAGCTTTCGCAGTTCGGTCGCCAAGTCACCGATGCGATCGGTTTCCTTGAAACGATTGTGTGCGACACCGCGAACGGTGGTTGGGCCGGACGCGAACAGTGCGACGACTGATAGAGTTTGCACGGTGTCGCTGATCGCGTTCATATCCACATCCACTCCGCCGAGCGTCTTGCCGATCACCGTGATCGAATCATCGCCGTGCTGAACTTCACAGCCCATTTGCTGCAGCACGTTCACAAATGCTACATCGCCCTGCATTGCCGATTGGCTGAGGCCTTCGACCGTCACCGTGCCGCCCGTGATCGCGGCCGCTGCCCAGAAATAGCTGGCGGCTGACGCATCAGGTTCAATTGCGTAGTCGATTCCGTGATAAGGATCATCGGAAATCTGCACGACGACTTGATCGCTGTCGCCAATAACTCTGTCGTCGATAACTCTGTCGTCGATAATTTCAACCTTGCTACCGAACGATCTCATCACCTTGGCGGTCATATCGACGTAAGGTCGTGAAACCAATTCGCCGACGACCGAAATCTGTACTTGTTTGGACTGATGTTTGGATGCTGCGATGGGTGCCGCCATCATCAGGCCGCTCAGGTATTGGCTGCTGACGTTACCGCCGACCTTCAACGCATTGCCGCTCCAGCCGCTGGTGTCAATCAAAACCGGCGGACATCCACCGTCGGATTGTGGTGAGATGTCGCCGTCGATGACCGCTGAAATTGCATCGGTTAGATCGCCAATCGGCCGCTCGTGCATCCGCGGGACGCCGGACAGTCGGTAGTGACCGCCCGCTGCTGATAACGCAGCCGTCAGGAATCGAATCGTCGTGCCGCTGTTTGCGATGAACATCTCGATGAGATCGCCAGCGTGCTTTGCCGCGATTCGTTTCGTCGGGTCAACGTAAAGCGTCCGACCGCCGTCGGTGATTTCGACCTTCACATCAATCTGGGCGAGCGAATCGATCATGACTTCGGTGTCTTCGCTTCGAAGGGCACCGCGGAGTGTCGAAGGTGCGTCAGCAAAAGCTGCACACACCAACGCTCGATTGGTCAGACTCTTGCTGCCCGGTGGCCGAATCGATCCAGAAACAGGCCCGCCGGGAACCACTTCGACGGTGGGCGGGGCGGGCGGAAGACTAACGTTTGGATCAGGCATTAATTCGCGAATCAAACTTGTTATGAACGAGCGGTTATCGATAGTCGCCTTTCGCTCCGCGAAAGTGTGCTCTAACGAACTTTCGCGGAGCGAAAGGCGACACTTTTTTCCCACTCGAACTCTAGGCGGTGTGGCCGCCTACGTCATTTGACGGCTTGTCATGGTCGTTTCAGCGTAATGGTATGACTGATCGGCGTCACGACGGGGTGACGCGTCGGCGATAAACGTGTCGTGGCTTGGGATCGCAAGCGCGCCGACGATCATCGTCCCAAGCGTGGTGGTGTGGATCAACCATGCTTCGTCGCACAGCACGACGGTTCGTATCGTAATCAACGTCATCACGACTAGGAATGCAAAGAAGTTTTTCTCTGCTTTGCGAGCCGTTTCGCCTCGAGTCAATTTGGCGAACATCAATGCAATGCCGCAGGAAATTGGAATAAAAACGATGTCCATCATGGACATGATTTGGGCGGGACTGAGCATCAGTGAATAGGCCAATGGCGAAAAAAGAAAAGCAGCGAATCGTTCGCTGAGCGTGGCAATCCTGTTGTGCCAATTTCCAGGGGTTCGATGGAAGATTGACTTGAGAGAAAACAGAGGGAATCGGCCATAATTTTCGTCATATCCGTCACAACCAGACTAAAGAATCCATTTTACCCAGTCGATAAACACAGATACCGGCGTCTTTCGAGTGCCTGAATTTCCTTTTTCGCAGAACAGCTAGCCAGCAATGAACTCCATCGCTCCCTATTTTCAGCGAATCCGGTCCGTCGTTATTGGGCTGGTTTTGATCGCCATGACTTTACCGTTTGGCGGATGCAGAATCTGTGCTGATTGTGAAGACTTGGACTATCCGGCCTACGGCGGAGCCTGGCAAAGGACGCTGCGCCAAAGTGGCCGCGTGGGAAGCGTGTTCGATCCCGGGGGAGCAAAGGCGGCAACGCTGGTTGACAAAACAACGCCCGATGAACCCGACGAAATCGAACGCAGCCGGCAGGAAGCAAGGGACAACGACGACGACTTAGATCCCGATGAACGTGACGCCGATGATGAAGACGATAGCGACGAAAAATCGGAATCAATGAAGGATCGTGAAGAGAAACTTCGTCAGCAGGAACTAGACGACATTGAAAGCGAAGAAGAAGAGTCAGAGCTGCGTAAAAAGGGACTCGATGACATCGAAGTCCGAATCGTTCCGGGACGCGGACCGGTGATGATCAAAACGAACTGACTCGAACGAACCAATCCCTGCTCACGAATCTGCTGCTCACGATTCTGCTGCTAAGCGTTTTTGTTCTTCGAGGACTCGTTTGGGTGTCGCAATCCTGCGTGCAAAGACCAACTTGGGATCTAGCAGCAAGCTGACCATCAACGCGATCGCTACCACAATGCCGACGATCACAACGTAGATGAATTGGCTTGGTCGGTCAGTGGCTTGGCCGATTGTCCAAACCCAATTCGTGATCTGCCAAGCGGAATACTCGTAATTGCGGTAGTCGTTCATGTGCAGGCCGACCGAGTACGGTACCAGCGACGATAAAACAGCGACCGCAATTAGCGCTGCGATTCCCAGTTCGACTCGCGGATGGTTGTTGATCCGAATGATGCTGATCAACCAACGAACGGCGATCAGCATTCCGATCAGGTAGACCGAATAGCTGATGCATAACCGCTGGAAAAACTGAAACGCGCTCGCCGGAACAAAATTCTGTGCTGATGTGTTGTAATAGCTGGCCCCAACAACAATCGCGCTGGTGATGATCGAAACACAGATTGCTGAAAACACCAATCCAGTTGTCGGCCCAGGCGTCAACCAAGTCAACGTCATGCGGGCCAAAAAGCTGCTGGGCAATTGACGACGAACTCGCGGCGTGACGATCGCCGATTCCGCGCACATCATGCTGCTGGTCAGCGTCCACAAACCGGCCAGGCCCAAGCAAAAACAGAACGCGATCACCGGTCCCATCTCGTCCAACATTTCCATCGCCAACACAGCCAGCCCCATCACGATCGCGGTCAACAAAAGCAGCGACACGCGAAGATGCGTCGAGCGATTTTCACTCTCTGGTGTCAACTGAGCCGCCGTGGCGACCAGCATCAAATGCCCCAGCGACACGGCGATGGATACCGACGCGATCACGGCAAAGAAAAGCTGGTCGGTGGTCAGCGGGTTTCCGTACAGGATCATGCCAATCACCATCACCGCTAAACCCCACTCGGCAGCAATCAAAACGCAAAGCAAAGCCAGCAGCGTCATAATCCGTCCACTGCGTCCTCGCGAAAGCGGTGCGAAGAACAACGCGGCAATCGTCAACAGCAGACCCGCGACCAACAATACTGAAACGATGATCCCGACGGTTGGCAAATCAACGCCGCGAAGTGTGTAGGCGTAAGCGACGCAGGGAAACAATGCGACAAAGTAGAGCAGCATTTGTAGCGAGGCACTGGCGAGTTTCCCCAGGACGATTTGCCAGGGACTCAGCACCGTGATCGACAACAATTCCAAAGTGCCGTCATCGATTTCGCCTTCCAGCGATCGGTAGGCCGCCATCGGAACGACGATCAACATTGGGATCGCCAGCACGATGTAGTACCCGATCAGCATCCGCGACGCGGACGGCGAATCGTAGATCGCGGGCATCATCGATAGGCTGCCGATGATCGTCCAGGCAAGAGCCGCGACCAGCAGCACCGAAAAGGTGACCACAAATTGTCGGCTCTTCAACGCCTGGCGAGTTTCTTTGACCAGGATCGGCGTCAACCGATCGCCCTGCGTTTCGCACCAGCGATCGATTCTGTCGATCCAAGTCCGGCCTTCTGACTGGCTGGGCGTTTGAGATTGGTTTTCGGCGGAAACGGATGCCATGGCGAGTGCGGTTCTTTTGAAAAAACAAGATTGCAGTGACGCCAGTATAAGCGAGGATCTTTGCCGACGAGTGCCCCCTTCGGTCGGCGAGTGGTTTCGGCATACAATCCACGGCGTTCTGTTACCTTTTCCTACGAGTCTCCATGTCAACACGCCGTCGCGCCCGAGAGATTGTTTTGCAACTGCTTTACGAAGCGGACGTGAACGAAGTCCGTGATGCCGAGGATTCGCGTAAATTCATCCGTTCGCGGATGCAGGGTCGCAAAGCGTTGACGCAGTTCGCGTGCAAGTTATTGGCGGGCACGATCGAGCGTCGTGACGAGATTGACGTACAGTTAGCGAAATTGGCGACCCATTGGACGTTGCCTCGAATGCCGGTCGTTGATCGCAATGTGCTGCGGTTGGGGGCCTATGAAATTCTGTTCGCTGAAACGCCAGCACGCGTCGCAGTGAATGAATCGGTGGTTCTGGCGAAGCGTTACGGAGACAAAAATAGTCCGCGGTTCGTCAACGGTGTTCTGGATCGATTGATGAAGGAAACCGAGACGTTAGGCCAAGGCGATTCAGTGCAGGGTGAAAACAAACCAGCAGCGAGGCCAAAACCGAAGGCGATCTATTCGATGCGCGGTCGAGCGGGACGTCGCGAATCATAATCAGTCTGGTTGGACGGTAAAGGAAGTTCGTCGTTGTCTGAATCGAAAGCTTCTGAATCGAAACCGCCTGATTCTAAATCAACAGCGGACTTCTATCTGCGACGTCTAAAATTGGGTGTCGTTCTGTTGGTCTTGTTGGCCTTGCCAGCGATCTTTCATTCCAAGGCGGCGATCGAAACGCTTTACAACCGACCGTCCGACTGGGTTCCGGATAGCCTGCCCGAAAAAATTCAGTTCAACGATTTTACTGAACACTTTTCGGTCGCCGATCTGATCATGGTCGCTTGGCAGGAATCCGATTTAGATTCCCCATCGCTTCAGCAGGCAAGCCAGATCCTGGCACCGCTTTGTCAACCGAGACGGCATCAAGACGAACCGGTCACGCTTGATTCACTGCAGTTTGATTTGTTGCCAGATTGGTCCGCCGATTGGGTTCGACAGATCCGGCAACTTTGCGGTAACGATCATCCGTTGCACTTCGCTCGCGGTGGCGATGAAACGTTGTTGCGAATGACATCGACGCCCGCCAGTATCCCGCGGTCGATTGCGATCCGGCGGCTGCAAGGCATTTTGATCGGAGCCGATGGTGAGCAAACGTGCTTGGTGATTTCATTGACCGATTCAGGTTTAAAGCAACGCCGTGAATTGATCCCGGCGATTCGCCAAATGGTCGGGCGTTTGGTCGATCGGCCTTGGAATCAAATTGCCGTCGTTGGTGGGCCGTACGACGGTGCGGTGGTGGATTCAGAATCGGTTCGCACCATTAGAACGTTTTCACCGCCGTCAGCGATCATTGCCGCAATCTTGTGCTTGATCTGTTTGCGATCGGTTCCGTTGACCGCATCGATCGTGACCATTGCCGTGATCGGCCAGGGCCTAGTTCTGGCTGCGGTCTACTACACCGGATCGCCCATGAATGCGGTCTTGATCGTGTTGCCGCCGCTAGTGTTTGTGCTGACGATCTCGGCCGGCATTCACCTCAGCAACTATTATCTCGACATCACCTCCGCATTTCCGTCGATCAGCCGAGGTGAAGCCGCAGCCGGGGCGATGAAGGCCGGTGTTGCACCGTGCTGTTTGGCAACCGGAACCACCGTGATCGGTTTGTTGTCGCTGACCTTGGTGCGAATTGAACCGGTGAAAATCTTTGGTGCCGTTGCGTCGGCTGGCGTCGTGATCACGTTGGCGTTGTTGATCTTAATCCTGCCTGGCGCGATGGTGTTAACCAAACCGCGCCGCGGACGTGCATTAAACGACAGTGCAAACGAAAACTCAAACGAACATGCAAACGGCGGCACCAACGATAACGAATCAGAACGCGGTTTCTGGCAAAACTGGATTCGCCGCAGGCTTTCGCGTCCTTGGCCAGTGATTGGATTGTTTTTGGCGATGGCAGCGACACTTTCGTTCGGGTTGTCACGCTTGGAAAGTTCAGTCAACGTTCCGCGAATGTTCTTGCCCGAAAGTGACATACGCACTCAATACGCTTGGTTTGAACAGCACATTGGACCAACTGTTTCGGGCGAATTGTTGCTGACCTTTGCACCGCTTGGTGAAGACGATGACCCGCTGGATCGTTTGGCAGTGGTTGCAAAGGCTCAGCGGACGGCAACGAAATTGCCCGAGGTCGGTGGCGCACTTTCCGCAATCACGTTTGTACCGCCCATTCCACGCGGCCGCGCGATCCGTTCAACGATCGCACGGAACGTCGTCAAGAAACTGATCCGCGACCCTGATTCTTCGCTACGCAGTTTGGGTTTCATCGCGGATACCGATGACCGTCAAATGTGGCGAATCAGTATTCGAATGCGACGAAACGAAAACATCGACATGGGCGATCAGATCGCAACGGTCAAAGAAACCGTCGAGTCGGCGCTGGTGGATTCGCCGATTCCGGTTGAAGTGACGCTGACCGGCAGTATTTCGATTGTCCAGAAGGCGCAAGAGGTGCTGCTGAGAGATTTGTTTCGCTCTTTTGTCGCCGCCTTTGCTCTGATCTCGGTCGTGATGATGTTGATGCTGCGCAGTGTCATCGGTGGACTGATTGCGATGTTGCCGAATTTGTTTCCAACGGTGGCACTGTTCGGGCTGATGGGGTTGATTCGATTACCGCTGGACATCGGTTCGGTGATGTCGGCCAGTGTTGCGCTTGGCATTGCGGTTGACGACACGGTTCACTTGCTGAGCCGTTTTGGTTCGCGGCGAGCACGCGGGTTTGGTCAGATTCGCGCCGCCTACGGAGCCTTGTCGCAATGCGGTTTGGCGATGTTCCAAACCACGGTGGTCTGTGGTCTTGCGTTGATGGCGTACTGGTTCAGCGACTTCGTTCCGACCAGTCGTTTTTCATTATTCATGTTCGGACTGCTCGCCACCGCACTGTTGGGCGTGACGTTTTTGCTGCCCGCATTGATGTGCAGCGTGCTGGGAAAATGGCTTGCGCATTCGATCGGTTCCGATCCGTCGGCCAGTGTTTACGCAGATGAACCCATTGCGCAGACGCCATCGGATGTGCGGCGTTTGCCTTAGCGGCGTTTGCCTTCGCTACGTTTGCCGTAGCTACGCGGCGGCACGTCCGTTGTGCATCAAACGAATTTCTTCGTCTTCGATCACGTGGCAATGCGTGTCGCCGGATAGAGTTGCTTTGACTCGTCGATCGACACTTTTCCGCATCGCTTTGTGGTAGCCGACCGTGGCGGTGAAAAGGGTCATCAGGTCAACGAACCGTCGGTTCTCGCTCAGTTCGCCTGCGTCGATGTCTAGGTAGCTATCGGCACCGAACGAGAACAACCGTCCATCGATTTCGCCAATCGATTGCCCACCGACCTCGATCTCGAAATCGGCACCCATGGAAATCCACTTTCGTTTCAACAGCACATGATGCATATGGCCTTCGTCATGAAAGGCAAACGTAAACAGTGAAGGAATGCGAAATGTGCGATGGTTTTGCTGAATCGTTGTCACACACTCGGTTCTTGGCAGCATCACCACCATGGTCAGCAGGTTTTTGCCGGTGCCGATCGAGTTGTGAATTTCGGTGGTGGTTATCTGTTCAATCGTGCCGCACCACTGGACACGTTCGGTGGTTGTTTTGAAAAGCTTGATCACGAGACGGCGTTTTTCGATCTCGCCGTATTCCATGTTCATTACACAGTCCTGAGCAACCAGTTCTTCAAGCTCTGCTTTTTGCTTGTTGCTCAATCGACCATTTTTCTTGATCGTCTTTTTCAGCTCCGATCGACGCTGGCCTTGCAGAACCTCAACCGCATCTTCCATCTCCGCTTTGTCTGCCGTCCAAACATCTGTACGCAGTCCCAGCAAGTGAGTTTTTTCCCAGTCGCCAGTTTCAGCGTCTTGCGTCGAAACGGTGCCGACAGTGTTCATTTCCCTGGTGAAATGATTCGTATCAGCACTCTTCATCAATTGCAGCAATTCGACGTTGGATGGATGCATCCCCGGCAATGCCCACATATCGACGTATCGACGGCATTCCCTGGGGTCGCGTTTGGCCATGACTAGAAGTTTCCGCGGATTTACAGACAGTGAAGGTGTGATTGACTACCGAAGGTATCGGCACCGGACAAGCTGCCTAATCAGTAAAATCGGAAACGCAGCGGCAAAATTGATCTGATGTAGGCCGGAACAGCGCTGAGAAGCGTCTAGAAACCGTAGCTGATCCCGCCAGGGTTCAGTCCACGATCGGTTCAGTCCAACGCCGTCAAGGGTTTCCAAATTGTTTAACCGCGTGGGCATCGCCCCGCGCGTCCACGCGGAACGAAACGCGCGGGGCGATGCCTGGGGTGATGAAAATGCGGTGGGTGATGTTATTCGCGAACCAGTCGAACATTGCAAATTGCAAAATGAACATTGCAAATTGAAAATTCTTGGGAAGCGGTATTTGCTGGTCAATTTACATTTTTCAGTGTTC
>NZ_LWSK01000011.1 GCF_001642955.1 Rubripirellula obstinata
CGGGTTAGTTCGTTTAACCGCGTGGGCATCGCCCCGCGCGTTTCGCCCCGCATGGACGCGCGGGGCGATGCCCACGCGGTTAAACGGTTTAGAAACCCTTCACGGCGTTGGCTTCCGTCCCGCCGAGACTGCTCACCAACGTTCCGATCGTGGAGCGATCAACGAATCCTTGCACTCATCTGTTCGACGTCACTCGGCAAGATTCAAGTCACCAAGCTTACGCTACTTCGGCCAACCTTTTTCTAGGACTTGCTTCATCGCAGCGAGGGTTTCTTTGCTGACGTGATGCTCGATGCCCTCGCTGTCGATCGCGGCAGCACGGTCGCTGACGCCCAGTTTTTTCAGAAACGCCTCGACGACTTCGTGTCGTTGACGAGCCTTGGTTGCCAGACGACGCCCGGCGGGTGTCAATTCAATCGGTTGATACGGTTCGGTGTTGACGAACCCGTCACGCTGCAACCGCGACACCGTATTGCTGACCGTTGCGTGGGTCACACCAAATAGTGAGACCAAATCCGCCGCACGACAGGAACCACTGCGCTCAATCGCGTCCGCGATCGCCTCAACATAGTCCTCCGCCACCTCGCTAGCGTGATCGTGACGGATTCGACGGTGGCGAGTTGTCTTCATGGGGTCAATTGCCAGCCGAAAAAGGGAATAAGGGGCACGAGAAAGCTGCAGATCGATCTTTAAAATAACAACCTGACGTGCCGGTGGAATCCCCTTGACGGCGATCCCTGAATCGAGCATAATTTCGATTGTTAGCTGAGGCTAAGTTTTGAGCCTCAGTTTTGCTGCGACCAAACAGTTAGCCGAGACTAACTTCAGGGCATTTCCTTCCAAAGGTTTAACCTAGTGATTTTGCGAAAACGTTTCCGTTCTAAACGAGCTTTCACCTTAGTGGAATTGTTGGTGGTGATTGCGATCATCGGTGTTTTGGTGGGGCTTTTGCTGCCCGCGGTCCAGGCAGCTCGCGAAGCCGCCCGGCGAATGTCGTGCAGTAACAATTTGCGCCAAGTCGGTTTGGCGGCACAAAACTATCATTCTGCATTCAAGCAATTTCCGGCTGGCTACCAGTCGTTTGCGACTCGCGATGGTTCGGCACCGCCAACGGTTCGCATGGACCCAATCACCTGGGACGCCGGACCGGGTTGGGGTTGGGCGGCAGGGTTGTTGCCATTTGCCGAAGCGACGTCGGTCACCGATGCGATCCGATTCGACCGGCCAATTTGGGATCCCATCAATCAAGCAGCGATCGAGTCGGCGGTGCCGATGTTTCTGTGCCCCAGCACGACCGGCGGCGACGACGCGTTCACTGTCCAAGACGCGGCGGGACAGCCGCTGGTGATTGACGGCCAAACGATCAGGCTCGGACGCACCCACTACGTTGCCAGCCACGGCCAGGAAAGTTGTTGGGGTGAATGTGGAGCGGCAGCCACCGGAGAAGTCTTCACCAACATTTACACTTCGGCAACACAAATCATCCCTATTAATGGTGATGCGGGACAGGTTGCCGATGGACCGTTTTTTCGCAATTCACGAACTCGAATGCGAGACATTCTTGACGGCACAACAAATACGATTTTCTTTGGCGAACACAGCTCGGCGCTAAGCGACAAGACTTGGGTCGGCGTCGTTCCCAGCGCTTCGACTCATCCTCGATTCGAGTCTCCCGAAAATGGATCGGACGCCGCGGCAACGCTGACGTTGGTTCATGCTGGACCATCGGGCGGTGAACTCGATATCACAGGCAACCCAATCATTCACCCGATCAACTTTCCGACCTATCACGTTGGTCAAATGTTTTCGGAGCACCCAGGTGGTGGCATGGTCGCGATGGGCGATGGATCAGTTCGCTTTGTCACCAACTTTGTTGACCTGATATTGTGGGCCGAAATGTCCAGCATGAATGAGGGCGAAGTGATTGATTGGGAGCGTCTGTGATGAAGCCACTGATCGGAATCGGCGTCGTCTTGGGATTGATTTTGCTTTGGTGGTTTTGGCCTCAGAAAGACAAGATCAGTGACTCTGAGTACGAGGTCGCGATCGCGCTTTACCGCGTTTGCAATCAGGCCAACGACGAGGGACTCGCACGCATCGAGACGTTGATCGCCGATGCTGAGGGAGCTGAACCCGACAAAGAAGTTTCGCCGCTACGGTCGATTGTTGAAATGGCAAAACTGGGGCAGTGGAAAGACGCGGCAAGAGCTTGCCGAGAAATAATGGACAACCAAGTATCGATGCTGATAACGCCAATGACGTAGGGGTAGGCCGCAACGCCGTGAAGGGTTTCTGAACTGTTTAACCGCGTGGGCATCGCCCCGCGCGTAGTGCTGGCCCGAACGCGCGGGGCGATGCCCACGCGGCTAAACGAACTAACACGTTTTTTCCGGGACCAAATCTCTTCACGGCGTTGGGCAAAGCCCGCGCCGTTTAGGAACTGTCACGAAACAATTTTCGTATTTGGCGAAATCTTTCGTAGCTGATCCCGCCAGGGTTCAGTCGAATGGCGTCGACGCAAGCAAAATTGAGTGAGTTTCACAGAGCCTGCATTCCTGCTTCCGTCCCGGCTTGTCCGGGCGGGGCGTGCAAGTGGCAGCTACCTCTCGCGACCACGCGCTCGTTCACCCCACTCCCACGAATCGCCAGAGGCGATTCGTGGGAGTGGGGTGAAATTTGTTTTGGAATTCCGTTGTAGCTTCCAATTGTTATCCCCGCCGAGACAAGCTCGACGGAAGAAGGTTTCACGAATTGAATTCCTTAAGTCCACGCCATTCAGGGTTCAGTCGGGTGCAGCGAATGATGGACGGAACCCTGGCGGGTCCAGCCATGGGAAAACGGGGGACTTATCTCCGGACAGTTTGTTAACTGCGCCGGTGGGGTAAAACGGCCGACATTGGCTCGCACAAAATTCATCGGGCGACGACTCGCGGGGATCTCGGTAGACTAATCGCAAACGAAGCGGTAATGGTTCGCTTCGGATCAGTCACAAACTCTCCACGAACGAATCTTGTCACCGATGACACGACTTCTTGATTCCCGAATCGTTCCGATACTCTTGCCTGCGTTCATCGCTATCGGGTTTTCGCTGCTCGCTTTCACCGCGGCGGCTCAACAGTTGACGTTGACTCCGCCGCTTAGCGATTTGGGCGACGTGACCTTGGAAGACGTCGAAGCACAGCTCGCTGCGGTCGATGGTAATTCTGAGTTGGACGAGACTCAGAAAGCGTCTGCGAAGGAAATTTTGCTGAAGGCAAAAAAATCTTTGGAGGGCGCGAAGGCTGAAAGTGAAAAAGCAAAGCAATACAAATCTGACATCGCGTCGGTTCCTGAACAAACCAAACAGATTAACAACAAGATCGAAACGCTCGATCAGGTCGAAGTCCAAATTGACGAATCCGCATCCACTGATGCTTTGTCGCAACGCTTAACATCGGTGAAGGCGGAGCTACAGGATGCAACGGAGTATGCGGCGAAACTGGCAGGTGAGCCAACGTCGCGGCGGCCCCGGTTGGCCGAAATCCCTGGTTTGATCGCAGAGGTAAATCGAAATATCTCGAATGTCCAAGAGCAATTAAGTCAGCCGCCGCCCGCGAACGAATCGCCCGTCGAATCGACCACACGTAAGTTGTATTTGCAGGCACAAGCAAAAGAGCTCCGAGCGGCCGCAAATCGACTCGTTCAGGAACAGGCGTTCTATGTTGCCACGACTGAACTCGTTCCGTTGGAGCAAAAGCTGACCGAGGCAAAGGTTCAACGACTAAACCAAGAACTCAAACTGCTGCAGGAAGCGATCGTCGAGCGACAATCAAAGGAGGCTCGAGAAACGACAGAAGCACTCAAGAAGACGACCAGCGATGTTCCCGAGTCTTTGCGGGGACTCGCGAAAAGCAATCTTGAACTTGCTCAAAAACAAGCCGAGTTGATTTCGCAATCGACCCAGTCCAAGCAGTCGCTGGCCAACGTTCAAGCAGCGGTCGCCGAAGTGACAACGGAGCTGAAAACATCAAAAGCAAGAATGGATGCCGTCGGACTGACCGATGCTCTGGGGTTAATGTTTCGCAAGCGACGTCAAGACTTTGAAGAGCTTCGGTTTGAATTTCGGCCCAGCGATAGCCTCAAACAACAAATTCAAAAGTATCAAATCGACACGTTTCGGCTGGAAGACGAACTCAACACCATCAAACGAAACCTCGCCGATTCTCAATCTCCTTCGATTGACTGGGAATCGACCGAGATTCAATGGGACAAGTTGCCGGAAGCCGATGCGGAGTGGGTGCTTTTGAAGAAACGTCAAAAGCTGATCGAGGATACGACAAAGAAGCAAAACGAAGAACTGCAAACGTTGTTGAATAAAGAGGTTCAGCAATCCGAGTTGATGCGAGAAATTGATCAATACGATAACTTCGTTGACCGGCACCTGTTTTGGACGCGAAATGCTCCGGCGATTTCGTTTTCTGAGCTAAAAGTTGCCCCGCAAACGCTGGGATGGATCACCAATCCAGAAAACTGGCAAGCGGTTGGTCAGCAACTGCAACGAACCGCGATGCGAGGTCCGTTGGGCTGCCTGGCACTTGCGGTGGTATTGCTTGGGATCTGGTATGCACGTCCAAGTTTCCGGCGGACGATCATCAGCGAGGGCAAAGAGGCAAATCGATTTAGCGCTACTTTTGTTTCAACGATTCAAACACTTTCGGCATCCGTGGGCGCGTCGGCTGCTTGGCCGGCAACGTTTGGTTTCGTTGCCTTTCTTTGTCTTGCCAGTTCGTCCGGCAATCCATTCGTCAAAGGCATTGGACAAGGTCTGGCTGTCACCGCATTGTTTGTTGCGTCACGCACTTTCCTGAAAGAGATTTGCAGAGCCGATGGTTTGGCGGACGCACACTTTGGATGGAGCGAGCAGATCCGCGTACATCTTCGGCGTCACCTGCGTTGGTACACACTTTTGGGTGGCATCTCGCTGTTCTTTTTGGTGCTTTACAATCAACATCCTGACACGTTGATCCGTACCTTCACGACTCGCATCAGTTCCACGGCATTGTTCGTGATCACCGCAACGTTTCATCATTGCATTTTGGGGAACCGTAGTCCGCTGTTTCCAGAGGTCGTTAGAGTCAATCCCGATTCGTTCATCTATCGTTGGCGAAAACTGATTTGGGTCATCGCTGTCGGTGCGCCGTTGCTGTTCGGCTTGATGTCGCTTGCGGGTTACCTGGAAACGACCGTTCGCTTGGGACGCTCGCTGCAATCTAGCTTCTTTCTGCTCGTGTTCGTGGTCGTCGTGCTTGGGTTGCTTTCGCGTTGGCTAACACTTCACCGCCGTAACGTCGCACGTCAAAACGCAGCGGAACTTCGACAGCGTCGTTTGGCTTCTGTCACGGATTCGGACAACACCAGCGTTGCCAACGAGGCTGGCATTGTGTTGGAAGATGAAACGCAGATGGATTTGCCGACGCTTGACCATCAAACTCGACTAACCGCATTTGCGCTGGCGGCGATTATCGGTTTCTTTGGATTGGCTTTTATCTGGAGCGACCTGGTACCTGCGCTGGATTACTTAGATGAAATCACGGTGAAGACGATAGGGACCGGTGAGGATGTGGAGATCATCACGTTGAAAGACTTGGTCTATGTTTTCCTAACCGTGGCAGCCGTCTTTTTTGCCGTTCGCAATCTGCCCAGCATGTTGGAACTGCTCGTGCTAAGCCGCACCAAGATTGACGGCGGTGCTCGCTACGCGATTTCAACGTTGTTGCGATACGTTCTGATCATCGTCGGTGCGTTGGTGGTCTTGGACTTGCTGAGCCTTCCCTATAATCAACTCGGCTGGTTGGTCGCAGCGGCATCGGTGGGCCTGGGTTTCGGGCTGCAAGAAATCGTCGCCAACTTTGTTTCAGGAATCATTTTATTGCTGGAACGTCCGGTCCGCGTCGGTGATGTTGTCACGATCGATGGAACTACGGGGATCGTTTCGCGGATTCAGATGCGAGCGACAACGGTAACGAATTGGGATCGCAAGGAATTGGTAATTCCCAACAAAGATCTGATCACTCAAAAGCTGCTCAACTGGTCGCTATCCAACGTGGTCAATCGATTGACCATTGAAGTCGGCGTCGCCTACGGCACCGACCCAAATCAAGTGCGGCAGATACTCAGCGACGTCGTGACGAGTCATCCGGATGTCTTACAGGACCCACCGCCGCTGATCAATTTCGAGACTTTCGGCGATAGCTCATTAAACTTTGTCGTTCGATTCTTTTTGCCAAAATTGGATAACCGAATCGAGGTGACGCATCAGGTGAATACCGCGATCGCAGAGGCGTTTGCCAAGGCAGATATCTCGATCCCATTCCCGCAGCGCGACGTTCATTTCGTCAAGCCACCGGCCTGATCTCGGCCTGTCAATTGAATCGAAATCTCAGCGGTAATGGTGAGCCGCTGGCCGTAAGGCACTCTTTGAGTTCACTCTTTTTTTGAGCTCCCCCTTTTTGAGTTCCCCCTTTTTGAGTTCCCCCTTTTGAGTTCCCCCTCTTTGAGTTCACAGCGCAGTGCGGTAAGCCCGGCCGCTCACGAGAACGTCCAGCTTAGAACCTTAGCACGCCGACCGGGCCAGGCTCATCCAGTCCCGGAGAGGCTGTGATTTTTTGTAAACGACGGAAAACATGGTGTCTGAGATTTCTGTTTTGTTGCCAAAGATCACGATCGAAAGCAATCTCAAGAGCGAGAGCCGTAGTTTTGAATCGAATATTTTTCGTTCGCTTGCACATCATTTTAAAAAATCACATCCTCGGAGGGACGAAAGCTCGGTGCCGGGTGCGAAGCACCCGGAAACAATGCAACAAACAACCCTCTGAGCCTCGATCGATCGGCGGCAAAGCCGCCGATCGATCGAGGCTCAGACAAACATGGGGCGGCATGATCCGGGTGCTACGCACCCGGCAAAGGGCTGTCACCGCTCCGCGGCTAAGTTGGCTGGTTTTGCGAAGCATTCATGGGCCCAGCTACGAGAGAGCTTGCCAAATTCGGAACTTGATTCAGGACAGTTCCTAAGCGGAATCACGCGTTTGAGAGTTTGGTTTTCCGTCTTATCAGCAGTGGAGTTAGCTCATTTGCTGAGTATTCTAGAGGCTTCGATCGCCAATCCCATTCGGACTTAGTTGAATGTTGTTACGAAGCTTTCTAGCCCTGTTTATTTTCTGCCTCTGCGTTGATCTAGGTTCCTGTCCTGCACAAGAACGGATCGTGGGTGACGTTCCATTACCAGAGAACTTGGCACCCGAGACTTCGGTCGAAAAAAGGCAGGTCACGACGGCCGATTTTTCGCGTGTTCAACAACAAGTCAATCGGTTTGTGAAGAAGCACGGAGCTGAAAAAGTCCTGCTGGTGGTCGACATCGATAACACTTTGTTGGCGATGAACCAGGACCTGGGAAGTGATCAATGGTTTAGCTGGCAAGAGAGTTTGCTGGAAAACGATCCGGCAAACAAAGACCTCGTTGCCGACACGTTCGAGGAACTATTGCGTGCCCAGGGAATGCTTTTTGCGCTCAGCGAGATGCACCCGCCCGAGCCCGATCTTCCCGCAATGCTAAAGCAGATCCAGGCGTCCGACGTCACCACCATTGTCTTAACGTCGCGCGGACCTGAGTTTCGCGATGCTGCCCAGCGAGAACTAGGCCGAAACGGTTACGACTTTTCACTGAACAATTTGTCGATTCGCGAACAACGCGGCAACTTCAAACCTTACGACTTTCAGCGACCTGACAAACATGGTCTGTCGATCGAAATCATCGCGGCGCTTGGAATCAAACCTCGCGATGTCACCTATGCCAACGGTATCTACATGACGTCCGGGCAACACAAAGGTTACATGCTGAAGACGCTGCTAGCGCGGACGACCAACAAAGTAGATACCGATGATTTCAAGGCGATCGTGTTTGCCGACGATCACCCCAAGCATGTTGTCGGCATGCAAGAGGCGTTTGAGGACGATGAAATCGACGTCGCAACGTTTCGATATTCGCGAGAAGATGGAAACGTTGCGAATTTCAATCAGTCGTCAAAGCAGCACGCCGCCTACGACTGGAAACGCCTGCACGAATTCATCGGACGCGTCCTGGTCCGATAAAAGAATTGAGCCAACTCGCCGCTGGCTCGCTGGTTCTGAAAACCGGTTCTAAAAACCCTTGTACGGGTGCGCCGCGGAGTCTTTCTTCTCCAGCATTTCATCGACGGTCGGGCTATTGCCAACCGCTGACTTCAAGGCTTCCAAGGTGGCTTCGTAGTTGTATTTGTAGATCTTTTCATCGTCTTCGGCTTCGGGGTGAATGAAGACGCCACAAACGCAAACCAGTTCTTCGCACTGATCTTTTGGAATGATCCCGGTGCTGACCGCGTCGGCAACCGCTTTGGCAACGGCGGCTTGGGCGGGCCCAAACATCTGGACGGCTTGCCGCATTCCCTTAATCGTGACCTTGGTGATCATCACCGTCGATGGTTTCACGGCCAAGTTGGGCTCAAGGACCGCCAGCAAATTGGTGTGTCCTTCGCTTTGATTTGCCAAAGCGTTGGCGAATGCGGTTCCAACGGGACCGTTCTTGCTGCCCAACATCAAATCGATGTGAGCGATTTCGTTTCCGTCGCCAACCAGTGCTTCGCCGATATGGAAGTGCATTTGTGATTCCTCGTTAATTTCAAAAATCAGTTGTTTGCGAAAATCAGATAGAGTTTTGGGGTGTCTGCGAGAAAGTGAACCTAACAAACGCACCACCCGACACAAGCACCCAAATCCATCGCCGCCCAGTCCAAAATCCCAAAACTGAAACCGTGAATCGATCTCTTCCCGTTGTCGTGGTCGGCGTCTCAGCACGTTCAGCCGCCCAATCGCTTGCTCGCAGTCAAATTCGCTGCGTTACGATCGATCAGTTTGGTGACCAAGACACATTGCGATCCGCACAAATCAGCCACGTGGTGCAAGCCGATCAGCAATTGGCCGAGACACTAAAACAGTATCCAACCCACCCTGTCGTGTGCGTTGGCCAATGGCCAGGAATGATCGAAACAATTCAGCAAAGCGATACCCAACCGCTGATCGATGCAAAAACTTGGCGGACGGCCAGCAGTTTTAACCACTTGGAAATCGCGGCGATGAAAGCTGGATTAGCCGTTCCGTTCACCAGTACGACACGACCCAGTGGAAAAACCTCATCCACGATTCTTCAAAAGCAAACCATTCATTCGGGCGGACTGGGCATCCGCTGGAATCGTCTAGCGAGTCTCAGCGCAACCGACAATGTCGTCTACCAACAATGGATTCCCGGAAGATCCTACGGCGCAACTTTTCTGGGCAGTGATCGCGGCGTGCAATTGCTGGGAATTTGCCGAAATTTGTTTCGACGGATTGCCGACTTTCCGTTTGTTTACAAAGGCTCTGTTGGCCCGACCGACAACATTGAACTAAAATCCCAGGCAAAGCTCTTGGTTGCAGCGGAGACGATCGTGCTGGAATCAGGGCTGCGTGGCGTCTTCAGTCTAGACTTCATTCAATCGGCCGGCGGCAAAATTTCATTGCTAGAAATCAATCCGCGATGGAGTGCATCGTCGGAGATCATCGAACGCTCGCTGACGCAGACCGGTGCAATCCATTCGTCACAAAGCCTGATGCAAATTTCGATCGATGCCATGCAGGGCAAGCGTGTGGCAACGCTGAAGCAAAAATCCGTAATCTCCAGCCCGTGGATCAAACGAATCATCTACGCGAAGCACCCGATGTATTTCAACGACAAGAAAGCAATCGATGTCGCGAAAGAAGTCGGATCGCTTCACGACATTCCAGCCGATGATTGCCTGACGGATTCACAGCACCCAGTTTGCACATTGATCGCCAAGACGGATCCAGCGAAGACAAGCTGGTGGTCGATCTACCGCAACGCTATCCACGATTTGCGAACCCAGCCGTGAAAGCACGTCGAACGCTGGACCGTTAAGCTCCGGCGACTTCGGCTGCTTTGTAAACCACGCTTGCTCGTCGGAATCCGATTCGTTCGTAAAACCGTATCGCGGCGGTGTTGTCCGTCGTGACTTCCAGGTGCATGCCCTTCAAGCCGGCTTCGTAGAACCCTTTCGCTGCGCGCGTGAGCAACAAAGCACCTAGGCCTCGGTTTCGGTGGTTAGGATCGATGCCGATATTTTGGATCGCTCCCCAACCTTCGCATTCAATTCCTTGAATGGTTCCCACCGGCGTGACCGTTCCCGCTTCCAAATCTTTGAAACGGCACAACCATGTTGCTTCCGGTACAAAAGAATGTCGCCCGGCGATCTCTTTCATCAATCGCAAACAACCATCGCGATCTCCCAAGCACGGGAAAACGTTGGAGTCCAATTCGTAGCGAAAACTCTGGTACTTCGCAGCCGCGTGTTCGCGTATCAGGCCTTCGTGGAATGGGACAAATTCGTACCCCAAAGGCACCGTCTTGGCAATCGATTCGATCCTGCTAACCGCTGAATCAACGTCCGCGGCACCGTGATCGTCCCCATCAGAATCCGACCATTCGTCCAGTCGGTATTCCATGCGAAATCGTTTGAAGTAGGTCATTCCCATGACTCAATAATAACACACGAATCGCAGGAAAGTCGTATTGCGGCAGTAAAACAGGGTGATGGTGATGCCGATCAATGCGGTTTAACCTGGGGAGGTAACCCATGACGCCCAACACAACCACAAATTTGACGATGTCCGCGCACCACCGAGTATCGCTAGCGACCGGCAAGCTGGACCAGGATCTCGCGGGCCCAACGGCAGACGTCTCCGATGGTGTTTTTCCGCCAATTTGTGTCAGCGCGTACGTATTGACCGGTCCCACTGCTTCTGGGAAGAGCCGCCTCGCGATCGACTGGGCACGTCAGATCGGTGGCGAAATTTTGTCGCTCGATTCGATCGCGGTTTACCGGCACATGGACATCGGGTCGGCAAAGCCAAGCTCGGATGAACAGGCGTCGGTGCCACACCACCTAATCGATCTGGTCAATCCCAACGAAGAATTCAGTGTGGCCTGCTACTTGCAAGCAGCACATCGATTGGTCGCGGAGATCCGAGGCCGTGGAAAAACGCCGATCTTTGTCGGCGGAACGCCCATGTACTTGAAGGCGATCCTGCGAGGTTTTGACCCTGGCCCGCCTGCCGATCCGGTTTTCCGAAACGCGGCCGAGGAAGACTTGGATCGCTACGGCATCGAAGCGTTGTACGCACGTCTTCAGCAAGTCGATCCACTGGCTGCTCATCGAATTCAGCCCACCGATTCCCGGCGGATGATTCGCGCGTTGGAAGTCGCTCACTTGACCGGTATTCCGATCAGTCATCGCCAAGTGCAGTTCGAGAAAGCGGCAACCACCGATCATCGCAACGTCTTTGCGTTGGCTTGGGAACGAAGCGAGTTGCACCAAAGAATAGAAACTCGCGTGAATCAGATGTTCGAATCAGGCTTGGTCGATGAAGTGCAATCGATCCTCGACCAATTCGGTTCAATCTCCAAAACCGCGGCCCAGGGCGTTGGGTACCGAGAAGTCCTGGAACACCTCGACGGAAAATGGACGCTCGACCAATGCATCGAACAGGTCGTCTTCCACACGCGCCGACTAGCCCGTCGCCAAGAAACCTGGTTCCGTTCGCTCGACGAAATCAAACGAATCGAAATGAATCAGACAGTGTCTGCCCAAGCCGCACTCAGCCAGATGGAGCACTGATGTAGGCCGGAACAAACGCAGTGCAGTTCCGGCAGTTCAACATCAATGCAACTGCCGGAACTGCACTGCGATTGTTCCGGCCTACTTTTTACGTCACCAAGCCCTTTGTCACCGTCATAAAGACGTCTTCAAGCGTGGGGTCGCGATCGTTGAACGACTTCATGCGCACACCCGCCTTGATCATTTCTTCCATCAATTCGGCCAGCCCTTCGTCATCGGTTTCCAATTCAGCGACGACAGCGGTTGGCGTATTTTCGACGCTTCGCAAATGTGGGCTGCTTCTCAAAATTGACATGCCGGCTTCTTCGCCAGAGAAAAACTGAATCTCAACGATGCGATTTTGACGGATCTGGTTGTAGACGCTCTCGATCGGACCGTGCATCAACAATTGGCCTCGTTCAATGATGCCGATCGAAGTGCAGCAATCGGCAAGCTCAGTCAAAATGTGGCTACTGATCAAAATGGTCTTTCCCATTTTGCGAAGCTCTTTCAGCAACGCCTTCACCTCGACCCGAGCCCGCGGATCCAGACCGCTGGCGGGTTCATCCAGGATCAGTACCGGCGGATCGTGAACCAGCGTTTTGGCCAAGCACAATCGTTGTTTCATGCCGCGCGACAGACCGTTGACGAAGTCGTTGCGTTTGTGAGTGAGGTCAAGCAACTCCAGCACGTTGTCGATAATCTGCTTTCGCTGAGTCCGACCGATTCGGTAGGCCACCGCAAAGAAATCCAGAAATTCCCAGACCCGCATTCCGTCATACACGCCGAAGTTGTCCGGCATATAACCGATCGCTTGGCGTACTCCGACCGGGTCACCCATCACATCACAATTTGCCACCACGCCGCTGCCACGCGACGCCCGCAACAAAGTCGCCAGGAACCGAATCGTTGTGCTTTTACCGGCTCCGTTGGGTCCGATAAAGCCAAACGTTTCGCCCGCATCGATCTGCAAATCGATGCTATCGACTGCGGTAAAATCGCCGTAGTCTTTTCCGAATCCAGTCAGCGTGATCATGGGCTTTCATCTTTCAGCGTGGTGACTTTTCGGAATTCAGACAACAGATTCTCATCGACTTCACTTTTCGGTAACGTCGCATGCTTTAAGTTTACCAAGACGATCGTCTGAGCAAGCTGCTGGTTCGTCGTCGGCTCAATGCTGAAGCCGCCGATCGGACCATCGACTCGCCCCACCAAACGAGTCGTCCCGTTGGCGATGATTCCAGGCGAAGCAAGCTGCTGAATCAGCGACGCGGTTTGCATCGGCAAATCAGACGAGACCGACACCGAATCGGCCGGTCGAAATCGCGGCTTGGTTGTCGAACCGCCCACGCACCCGCCCAGGTTCGCAATCTGTGTCCGGCCGTCATCGTCTTTGCGGACCAAGTAAGCGTCCAGTAAGTCGATGGATGAATCGTTGACCAGCAGCTCGCTATCGGTTTCACCTTGGGTTTGGCGAAGACTGATTCCGCCACCGATATCGATCATTTGCTCGGCGTGGATCAAGCGAATTTGATTACTGTCGATCGCGACGCCAGCAAGCGTGGGGCCCTCGTCGTAGGAAGACCTGAACGTGGTTCCATCCGGTGCATCCATTTGTTTTCGGTTGCCGCTGGAAACCACATCGATTGGAACTCCGCAACCGTCAATCGTTTTGAAGTTTGCGTCATAGGTGCTGGAGAGCGAATTGTAAATCGCGATGACGCGCGTCAGGTGGCCACGTTGGTAACCGGGTTGTAGTTCCAACATCGCGATCTCGGTTTGGCTGCGGGCAAAGCCAATGTCCAAACGTGCCGCGCGAGCCACCCAGATCGCACCGGCAATTGCAATCACGGGCACGGCCAGCCAAGCGTATTCCAATCGCCCCAGCAAACGGAAAACCAAGTAGTTCACTGGCACCAATAGAAACAGATAAATCCCCAGCGATCGAACCACCAAACTGGACTTGGGAATTTCGATCCCCGATTCGCTGCGCAAGACGTCGCGAAACGACTTCACCAGATCACTGTTGTCGGTCCAACCCGACAATCCCGTGATGGGGCTGATGGCAAACGGTTCGCGAAGCTGCTGCTCATTTTTTGGCGTTTTCTTAAGCGATGCATCGCGGCTGAAAATGCGAAGCCCAGAATTGGTCGCTGCGGTTGCGCTGCCGCGTGCGTTCTCTTGAACTGAGTTTGAATAGAGTTGTCGAATCGGTTCTGAATCGCTTTCCCGAACGTAGGTTCGTTTAGGGCGACCCAAAATCCCCGCGTTGATAAAGCTGTCGTACGAATTCCAATCAGCGATCCAATCACTGGTGATGTCGAAACGTGGCTGAGTAATCTGTCCACGACCGATGCGTCGTGTCAGCACTAGTTTGCCCGATTCTGGCAAAGGTTCCGCGTCGGACGCCAACGTGCCATCGACCGCCACGCGACCGCTTTGACTGCGAACCAGCGCGGTTTGTTTTTCAGTCGAGCGGTCTGACTTGACCTGCCATCCGCTTAACAATTCCACCGCGGCTTCCGAATCCAATTCGATGTTACTGGTCGGTTTTAGCGGCAACCAGGAACCAAGCACCGTATTGGCAACTTGATCCGAACCGGCTGCTCCGTTGACGACCAGTCGCCCGCCAAACTGAATCCAATCGCTCATCGCGGTCATTTGATCCGGCGTCAACGCGTCGGCGGACAAGTCATCCCACAACACGACCGCGGTGCTGGTCCAATCCAACATCGTTTCAGGAATCGGCAGCACATCGTCGGTGGGCGGAATCACGATCCGATAGTTGATCAAATCGGTGCTGAGCGGATCGAGTTCAAATGCGTCTTGGTCGTAGTAGTGTCGCACCCAATCGCCCTGTTTCAACTTCGCGAATCGCTCGGGGCGTTCAGTCAGGATGACAAAGAAGTATTCCTGCGATCGCATCATGCGAAACGGTTGCGATCCAGCATCAAAGAACACCGATTGACCGGCCGACGAGAACTGGCTGGTTAGAAAGCAAGTTTTCTGTTCGGCCCCGGTTGGGATCGGCGGCAACAGTCGATAATCAAACCGCCGACGCTGTCCCTTGGGCATCACAATCGGACGGATGCTTGGCACGCTGCCGACCGATCGGGTTTCCAGACCGCTGCGAAGCGAGATGCCGCGCGAACCACAAACGCTGGTTAGTTCGCCGCGTGCATCAACCTTGTTACTCTGCAAAGTTTGCGAAGCACTGGTCCAATGCCCAGGCTTGATCGCGTTGCCTGATTGGTTACCGTCCGCCGGGAAAGGTTGAGGTGGTCGAGCGGTGAAGTCCTGTTTGGGAGCTTCATCTTTTTCGAGTTGCTTTTTTCTTTCCTCGGCATCATCACGCCGACATCCCTCGCACCCAACAATCATGGGTACGCAGAGTATCGCGAACAGAAAAAGGGCTCGAGGCATTTGGCTTTGGGCATTTGAAAAAAGCGAACCGCTAAAAGCTAGTCGCTTCTCTCACCATCCCATCACCATGTTGGACTCGATCGCGCGGCGGGCATTTTCCAGATCGCTGCCGGTTTCCATTCGATACAAACGGATGGCGTTGACCTTGTCGCCAGCACTGCGGCTCAAGCAATCGCGAGCCGTCATGCAGGGATCAAGGTTTTTGGTGGTCAGCCCGAGTACGCCTTTGCTGATCACCCAAGTGTCACGAGGTCGGCGGGTCAGACGCACGACTTCGTCTTGCGGATAGGCGTCCGCCACCACTTCGAGGGCGGCGTCGTCATCATCGGCCCAGGTGATGATGATATGAGATTCGGTTTCAACTTCGAACAGTGGCATCAGAGCGGCTCCCCTTTTAATCAAACGACCAGATCAATCAAACAGCCAGATCGATCAAACGATCGGGCAACCCGATGATCGCGAGACCGTTATGATAACGCCCGGATGACCGAAAGGAAACGGAAAGGAAACCAGTTACCTCGCAAACCGCGATTCAAATTCTCGAAACCCTAAACCTTCAAACCGGTTCCGCGTAAACACAGAAATCCGAAGAAGACCGAGCAAGCCGAAACGATGCCCCACTGGGTGACGTTCATGGTCGAGAAATAGCGGGTCAATTCGCCCAGGGCGTCTTGAAACCAACCGGTCAACGAGAAAGCAAGGATGTCAAGAATCATGATCGGGCCTGAGCCGGTGTGGCGGGTAAAGGGTGAATGAAAAACTTATTCAAAACGTTGCTGTTGAAACCGTTCAAAAATCGAACGAAATCGGAACACACGTGGTTTTCCACCCAAAAGCTAGGTCGCCACCGAGCCCCGCGAGGCGTCCAACACGCCGGAAATCAGGACTGGAACCAGTCAATCGTCAGCAAAACCATCACGAGCGGTACAACCAGACTGTAAGAATACAATTCCCGCCTACCAAAGCCCCAAAGCCTGCTTGCGAAGGTCGGTCATGGCGATATAATCCGCACTCGCACAGCGGAAAGCACCGTCTGTTTCCCAGGCAATGCTTCCCGAAAGGCGCGGTAGCTCAATTGGTTAGAGCCCCGGACTGTCGATCCGGAGGTTGCGGGTTCGAGTCCCGTCCGCGTCGCTTCACTTTCAAGCCCGGTTTTGCCGGGCTTTTCTTTTGCGCTGGCGTCAGCGCGGAACGCTCTTTCCAAGCGGTCAAAACCGGTGCAGCACCGGTTTTGGTGACGCCGTAGCCAAACGTGGGGTTTTGCCGACGGCTTCCCGTTTCGTGGTGTCCAGGTGCATCGGTTGCCGATGCTTCCTATCTCTGGTGAGAGGGACACTACGCAGGAGCGCATTGTGTCCGTGAAGAATCCGAAGTATCGAAAGAAGAAACGAAAGTCCGGTCCCTACGCCGTCGTCGAGATTGCTGGGAAGGAATACTACCTGGGAAAATACAACAGCAAAGCAAGCCGCGAAAAGTACGGTCGGCTTGTTGGTGAATGGATGATGACGGGCCGCGTTGCGTTGCCGTTCAGCACCCCCGAAACGCCGCTGGTGATGAATCAAGTTTTCCTAGCTTTCATCCGTCACGCAAAAACGCACTACCGGAAGGAAGGGGAACAGACCAGCGAATATGAATCCATGCGGCGAATCATCAAAGATGCCCGGACGCGATACGGCAGCGCGACGGTTAGCGACTTTGGGCCGCTCGCGTTTCGATCCGTGCGTCAAATTTGGATCGACCGGGGTTTGACTCGGCAAGGAATCAACAAAAACGCGGGCCGATTGAAACACATACTCAACTGGGCAGTTTCGATGGAATTGTTCCCAGTTGATCGAGCCGAAGCTATCGCTAGAGTTTCGCAGCTTCAAGAATACCGCGTCGACGGGGTCGAAGAGTCCGACGAAGTGACGTTAGTTTCACTGGAAGTCGTTCACGCCACGATTCCGAATATGACGCGGACGCTAGCCGACATGGTACGGGTTCAGTTGCTGAGTAGTTGCCGCCCCGGTGAAGTTTGCAAATTGACGCCGGGCGCGATTGATCGAAGCGGTGACGTTTGGGAATACGAAGTTGAGCATCACAAAATGAGAGGCAAGAAGGGTCGCGAACGGTCCAAGAAAATCGTTTACTTCGGCCCCGAAGCCCAAACAATTTTGCTGCCCTATCTCGACCGTCCCGATAGCGAACCGCTGTTTTCCCCAGCGGAACATACCGCTCAGCTTCGCGAAGCGAGAACGAAGAACCGAGCGACGCCCGCTAGTTGTGGCAACCGTGTGGGGACGAACCGACAACGCAAACCGAAGAAACGACCGGGCAAGCGTTGGGGCAGCAAAGCCTATGGTAAAGCGGTTAAAAACGTCGCTTGTCGGACGTTCGAAATGCCGGAGGGTCTATCGGACGATGAACGCAAGAAGTTTGCCTACGATCATCACTGGACGCCGAACCGACTACGGCACACTCAGGCAACGGTGATCCGTCAGAAGTTTGGCCCCGAAGCCGCGCAAGTCATCTTGGGGCACAAGTCGATAAAGACGACGGAAACCTACGCCGAACGTGACGCCGAAAAAGCCCGCGAAGTCGCCCGCCGCGTCGGCTAGCAACCAAGCGAAAATAGTTCATCCTCGACGCGCGATAGTTCCCTATCGCGGTCGAGCCGTGCAAGTGTGACCGGTCCCGCTTTGGTGTCGGGATCGCCGCCCGCTTTCGCTACCGCGATACGATCGAAAAACGCAACCAATGCGGCGCGACTTGTTCGGTAGCAACCCATCGCGAAACTACAATCGAGTCGGACGCCAGCAATCCCGCGTTTTCGCCACTTGTGAACGGTCCCAAGGTGGGGACGTTCACCGGTTAGCTCTTCGACCACGTCGGGAACATCCGACATTCTCAACAATGCTGGTTCCATCGTTTGCAGTTCCGTTTGATCGCTTGCAAGATCGGCAAGCGGTGTAGGTTAAAATAGCGCCGCCGCCCGTAGACGACGACGCTTTCGGCAAAATGCCGAATCCGATTTGTTAGAAGACCGGGACGGGATACCCGTCGGCATGAATCGGGCACCCGGTCCCGCCCCGGTCACAATGTCTTCGCCGCGTTTTTGCGTTGGCGGTCGCCGCGAACGGTTTTGACGGCTTCGGTGATTCCCGCGCCGATCTCTAGCAGTATGTCGGGATCGGTTACGCCGTGATGCTCAAGCGTCGTCGCGACGACAACGCCGATTCGTTCGGCAATCGCTACTAGGTCGTCTAGGTTCAGATAGTGCGCCGACCGCAACCGCCTTTGCTCTTCGGCTTTTGTTAGGCTTGCGATTGTGCGCATTAACTGGGCAGCTAGCCCGGGGGAATTTTGGTCGATCGCTTGGTTTGTCATCAATCGACAAAGCGCTATCTCGTGTTCCAAGTTGGTCGGTTCGGTTGTCGACCGTAGCTCTTCGACCCTCTGATTGCTTTCGGCGTTTGCAAGTTTCCAGGCGTCGCCGCTGTTGATTAGTTGCATCCGATAGCCCTTCGATTAGTCGGTTTGTAAAATCAAGAATCAAGTTGTGATTGCAAACCACGGATTTGCTCCTCAATCTGTAGACGTTTAATCTGGTCGCGTTCGGCTACCGCGTATTCGTGATCCTCGATCATGCCGCGCGTTAGTTCAAGGTCGCCGACCTTCGCGGTTTCGTGGATGAAGTTGACCGCCTGCCATTCTGTTTCATCGGCTTCGGGGTTCCATCGCGCCGCCTCGACAAGTCCCGCCGACTTTTCGACTAGCTCTACCCGTTCGGGGTCCGCGTGGAACGCTTCAACCCGCTTTTGTAGTTCGGTCGTCGTCGCGGTTTCGTCGGCTTTGCGTTGCAACATCTGTTCGTAGCTTTCCGGTTTGTTCGCCCGACGGTACGCGAGCAACTTTTCGTAGATGTTGGTCGGTTCGTCGCTTGACCCCGGAACCAGGGAAACGACTTTTCGCGTTTCGTCGCGAATCCGTTCCCGACCCGACCGGGTATCGACCCGGTCAGCTAGAGACCCTTTGCGAAAGTCGTTTTCAGTGAGCGGACGCCCCGCCATCGCTTCGGCTTCGGCCATCGCTTTAGCTTCCGATGCCTCGGCATGGTGGCGGTTGTCGTAACGACGCCGCGTGAACGTCGAGTAGAAATTGTCGTCTTGATTGTTTTGGATTAGCAAAGTTGTCTCCATTTGGTTTTGTCGGTTTGTTCGCACCCATAGCCGCGTAATTTCTTGCCGAGCGCCGCAGGTGTCGCGACGGCGTCGCGGTCGATTAGCTGGACCGCGTCGAATAGTTCTTTCGCCGTAAACTCGGTCCCCATCGTCGCCGCGATAGCGTCGCCGATGGGGTCATAAATGGCGTCGTCAAAAACGTCGGTTCGCAACGCGGGAAGGGTCAGCCGATGGGATGATTCGATAGCCGGGGTGTCGAGCAAGAATCCCAAGTATTGGGGCAGCTCTTCGGTTAGTCGGGCCGTGATGGTTTCGCGATCGATTTGGTTCTCTTTTGCAATCGCGGGAACCCGCCAAGCCGTCACGCGAGTATCGCCGCGAAAGATCGGCAGAGCGTCGACGTTATTTGTCGTTTGTATCCAATGGGAATAGTTCGGGACCGCGTAGCCGTCCGAATACAAACGGCGGATAACGATCTCTTTCCCCGTGATGAATTTTTTTAGTCGATCGTAGGCGGTCCCACTCGCCCCGATGTTGGTTTCTTCAATCACGCAAAGTATCGCGCCTTCCATCGAAGCGTTAAAGCCCGACGATGACCGTAGGGCTTCGTCGATCTCCGCATATCCGCCCCGCATACATAGGGCGGTCGATTCGTGAAAAGCCGACTTGCCGCCCTCTTGAGGCCCAACGATGCCAAGATAGGGCAGCGGTTTATCGGGCCGTTGAAACAAGCAACGCACCCAGGCTATCAAGTAGTCTGGACCGGTTTGGATTCCTAAGGCTTTGCAATCGGTCGACGCCGCTACCGCTTCGTCCAGTGGCGCGCCGCAATGATCTAGGATCATTGCGAACGTCGGGCAATCGTCCAGGGTTCCCGCTTGGGGTTCGGTGGCAAACTGCGCCGCGTGCATCGCGTGGACCCGGTGCCCGCCAGGGTATTCGCCTTTGAACGGGACATGCGAATATGACCACGGGCGGTTAGTCGCCCGACGGACGTGATATTCCGCGTCTAAGCCGTAGTCGGTCAGCGAATCTATTAGCTCTTGGCGTGTCCCGTGACGTAGGACGCCGTCGCGGTCAAAGTAGACGTGATCGGTGTTTTTGATTCCGTCGCGTTTGTAAATACGCGCGGTGAAGTCGGTGTTTTCCGGTGCGGTCGGGTCGTCGATGAAGCGCACCCACTTTCGACCGTCGACGCCCCATAGCCGGGGCGGTTCGCCGTCGCCCGCTTTGGTCGATAGCCGTAGTTTGCGTTTGCGTTTCTTGCGCTCGATTGTGACGCCGGACGCTATCGGCGACGGTTCGGCGTTCAACGCTTCCAAGAACGCGGGTAGGGTTCCGCTTGGCGCGAAGTAGCCGTTTTCGGTTTGGACGCACCCGGCATAGTGCGCCGCTTTGTCGATGTCGGCGGCGACACCGAAGCGGCATCGGGTCCAACCGTTCGCCGATGTCGTCCAATACCCGACCGCTTCGGTGCATCCCTTGCCGAACCGGACCACGGACCAGCCGCCCCCGCGAATCGGCCATATCATCACGTTCGGTTGATCGGGCCGCGTTCCCGGCGATATCGTCTTGAAAATGCCGGGCTTGTTTCGTTCCCGGTGGAGCGCGGCTAGCTTTACGGTGTGGGTTTTCGCGCAACCGTCGGAGTCGATCGACGCACCCAAGAACGCTAGGTCGTCGCGTTGCTCTTCGGTCAATTCGACCGACCCGAAGATTGCCGATAGTTCGGCGTTTGATTCGGTCGGGGGCCAGTCGCCTACGTCGACGGTTTCGGTTGCTGGGCTTAGCAGTGCCATAGCCATAGATTTCCCCCCGCTACGTCGATGAATTTGGTAAGCCCCGCGTCGACCGATTCGACGACGTGGGCGGCTAGTTGGGTTAGTTGTGGTTTGGGAACGTCAACGAAGGGATTAAGCCGGATGATTCCGTGTAGGCCATCACCGCTAGTTGATTCGTATAGGTCGATAGCGGGATTCTTTGCCATGCGGTCGCGTAGCGCCGCTATGGTTGCGGCATCGAAGCCGCCGCCGTGGCTATCGCCGTCGATGTCGATCCCGATCCACTCCGCGCGGCCGGTCACGAAGTTGTAGCCCGTGCATCCGATGCGCTGGATGTCGTCGCCGTCGTACCACATCTCAGGGCGGGGCGTCTTCGCGTTTGCCCACTGGCATTTGCCGTCGTTGGTACGGATGCACGTTTCTAGGTTTTTGTGCCAGTACCGCGTTTTCGGTTCTTGGTCGGCTTCGCAAATTTCGCCGACCCACTCAGTTAGGATCATGTTTTTCCCCTCTACATATAGAGGTGATCGAGAGGGCGACTTAGGAAACGTAATCCAGGATTTTCCTGAGATTTGTTTCAGCGCGGTTGATCCGGTTTCGGGCTTGGCGTTCCGTGACGCCGAGCGTTTGGGCAACCGATCGACCGTACCGCAACGCTTCGACGACGACGCGGTCAGCGTCGTCCAGTTCTTCCAAAGCATCCCAAGGGGTGGCGCGTTCATTGCCGTCCGGGATGTTTGCGAACGTGTCGCGTTTCTCTTCGTCGGTCGCGTCTAGCGATTCGCACCGAACCGCCGCTAGTTTTTGGTAGTTCCGGGCAATACCCCGGACGCGGCGAAAGATCCCGTCGGAGTACGCGCCGTGTCCTAGCTCCCACTTCGGAATCGTCCGGAACGATGGTTCGTCGTCCAGGTGTCCGGGGGCTTCGATAACTAGATCGGGGAAACGGTCGGCAGGGTGAATCCGCTTATCGTCGCGTTTCTTGTTTAGTCGTTCGGCGACATACCCGATGGCATCGCCGCTGATGGTGTGAGCCGTCGCCGCTAGTAGATATGGGATGGCTTCGGAATCTCCGGCCCGACGGGCTTCGTCTATCGCTTCGACGAAGTGGGGCACCGCTAGTAGACCGGTCGGCTTACGTTCAAAGGTGGTCAGGTTCGGCCAACGGAGCGGGCCGTATAGGCCAGCGCTTACCGCCTCTTTCAAGGCTTCCACGGGCCGCATGGCGGGCCGCAGGGCTTCGGCGACTATGTCACCCGCGATTATCTCGCGAAGTTGATAGGCGACGGTCAGATATTCGTAGGCATCGTTGACGCCTTCGTTTTCGGCTAGGTCTAGTTCGTAGTGACGCACGGGCGCGGTTCTCCATTCGCGGAATAGCTTGGTAACTTTCCCGATGGATCGGCGCGCAGCGTTCCTAGTCTTTTGTCGCTTGATTGTTCATCGGCACAATCGGAGCGATGGGGCAAGCAAAATTTCAAGAAAAACGGGTTAGGCGGGCAGCTTGGCGGGCAGAGGGGAGCAGAATCGGGCAGCTTTTGACCTGCCCGCCGTCAAAAATACCGTAAAAACCGGGGTCAAACGCCCTTCGGGCGGGCAGGGTGAGCAGTTTTCTATAACTTGTGTGGAAAATGAAAAATGAAAAATGAAGAGAGGGGAGAGAAGTAGAGAACCCTAGAAGAGTTGTCGAAACCTGCCCGCCCTGCCCGCCAAAACACGGTTTCACCCCGTAAAACACGGGAAAAACGACGGCGGGCAGCCTTTTTCCTGCCCGATTCTGCCCGCATCCCGCCCGCCGTTGCCATGCCCGGCACCACGTCGGAACAGCGAAAAACGCCTTGTTAGCGCGCGAAGATTTGGTCACACGGCGCGTCAAAATAAGACCAACCGTTAAGATCGAAAAAACCGTCAATAGCGTCATAAATGGTCGTCCGATCGACGCCGACCGCCGACGCTGCAGCGCGTACCGACGGGAAGCTAACGCGGTCGTCGCCACGAACGGCAATCACGGGCCGCGTTGCGGGTATCTCGATCATCGACGAAACGCCCGCCAACGCTTTCAATCGCATACGGCGAACCGATCGGCAAGCCGACCGCGCCATTGAAGAGAACGGAACGTAGCGCCACGATAGCGGGGGCGGTTCGTCCAGCGAACGTAGCCAAAGGAAAAGCGGGTTGCCGACCATGAACCGCCGATCCCAAGCGCGTATCCACGGCTTACCGTCGCCGTAGCCGACGAAACGGGGTTCACAAGTTACGGAGTCGATGAATTCAAATACCTGGGACATAGCTTGTTAAATTTAGGGTAACGCCCGGCGCAACCGGACGCGAAGTGAAAAACGCCGTGAAAATCAGCGTCTAAAAAATTGATAGTTGGCGTTTTGAAAGTAGGTTTAGAGTAAACCCTATTCCTAACAAGAAACGCACCATGAAAAACAGAAACATCATTGCCGCCTATCTTCGATGCTCTTCCGACGACCAATCGACCGAAGCGCAGCGGGCAGACCTAGAACGCTACCTAGAACGCGAAGGATTCGACCTATCCCGCGTTCAATGGTTCATCGACGAAGGGACAACGGGCGACAATCTGGATCGGCCCGCGTTTGAAGAGCTAGACCGTCTAATAGCTAACGGCGCGGTCGCTACCGTCGTCGTTTGGAAACTCGATCGTCTAAGCCGTTCGATGATCGACGGGCTTACGACCGTCTCCAGGTGGCTTGAATCGGGGGTACGGTTCGTTTCGACGACTCAGGCTTTCGACTTTCGCGGGACGATCGGCAAAATGGTTGCCGCGCTATGCTTCGGCTTCGCGGAGATTGAACAACAAAGCCGACGTGAACGCCAAGCCGTCGGGATTCAACACGCGAAAGCAAACGGAACCTACAAAGGTCGGGCGAAGGGAGCAACGAAAGCGGGCGTCGATCCGTCGCGGGCGAAAGAGCTACGGTCAAAGGGTTTGACGTTTAGGGAAATAGCCGCCGCGCTTGGCGTGTCGGCACCCACGGCGCGTTCCTACTGTATGGCCTAACGCTTCGCGGGGCTTCATTCCCGCAACACGAACGGCCCGTAGCGTCGAAGCTACGGCCCGCCGTCGCGTATCTCTTTCGCGGTCGCTGTTCTTTTCGACCGCCGACCGGCCCCCGGCCCGCCGATCATCGGCCCGCTTCCCCTTCGATGCTGGTTCATCGGGCGTCGAATTGACGCCGAAACGACGTTTTCGGGACCACCGCAAACCCGCCTAGCTTCGTCGGTATCGACCGATCGGCGTTGCCCGATTCATTCCCCGCGTTTCCTCAAACGAAGCGACGCGGGGCCGGGGGTGGGTCAAAATCGGGCCGCGCAACCGGCATAGTATAGCGCGCGCCTCTATAGCTCTTTTGTCGGTGGTTGCGCCGACGAAAAACCTACTGCCGCGTCAGTATCGGTTCGCGTAGATCGAAAAGCGTATTGCACGCTTGGACGATCAGCGCCGCCGCGTACCCTTTGCTGGTTACCGTTTCGGCAAGCGGCCGACCGAAAGCGCCGTTCGTAAGTGTTCCTTCGTCGTTCCAAAACACTTGGCGTAGAAGCCGATTCGATTCAATCACTTGCAGTTCACCGCAAAGCGAACCAGCCGAACCGCGTAACCGATAGACGCAGCGGAGCAACCGACCGCCGATCGAGATAACCAGGGTGTCGGCGTGTCGCTTGACACGGAACGCGCGTAACCCATGAACCGCGTTGATGACGTTTTTGAAAAGTTGGTCGGCTATGTTTTGATGCTTTGCGGCTACCGCCGCTACTTTGGTTTCCTTCATGGATTCCCTTTGGGTTGTGGGTCAAGCGTTGACCCGTATCGAGAAACCGACGGACGTTTTACGCACCCCGCCGATCATGGCTATTGATTGAGCGTTTTACGATTAAAACGCCGTTTTGATCTATCGCCGTCGTCCCGTTCCCGTGTAACGGAAGTTTTTGTTTCTAGCACGACGGAACGACAATGAAATATATTGACAGCGGAAGTCAGCAACCCGGTAGTTACCTCGTCGATTTCCTAGACGAAAATTTGCTTGCCGATTCGCGGGGCGTCTGGTTTCAATTCGGATTCTTTTCAACGGGTGCCCTTTCGCCGTATGAAAGCGAACTAGCAAAACTTCGATCGTCCGACGCCAAGATATGTGCAGTGGTTGGATCAAACGGACGGTCGCTAGGCGAGCAAGATCTTGCCTACCTACTCGGCCAGGTCGAGCCGTGCGGTACTCGGCAGCTTCGGGTTGTGGCGTTCAACAACGCTCAGTTTCACGCCAAGACGATCGTAATTCAACGCGAGGACGATTCGTTCGCTGCCTATGTCGGATCGTCAAATTTCACCCAAGGCGGAGTCGGTCGAAATTCGGAAGCGGGCATAATTCTTGACACGGTGGAAAATGACCCTAAAGCCGTCATCGATGACATAGTTAGCTCGACCCAATACTGGGTGGAGGAGGATACGAAGTACAGTGTCGCCATCGAATCTAGCGACGACATAGCCGCTCTAATTGAACGAAAGGTGATTGCAAGAAATAGCGAGCGAAGCAAAGAGCAAGAGCGAAGCGAAGAGCGAAGCGAAAACGCAGAAGGGCTCTCGGGGCGTCGACAAAAGCGCTCAAAAAACGCCGCGTCGCAAAAGGGCAATCGAAGTACACGACGCCCAGTTGAGTCACCTCCAGTAATTAGCGGGAAAGTCGTTCATACTTGGTATAAGCAGATGCGATCATCGGACGCCCAGCGTGTCGGCGCAAACACGAACCCAACGGGAAAGCTTCGGCTAGCCCAGGCTGGACATGCTATCAATGCTTCGACTTACTTTCGCCAAACACTCTTTGGCGACGCAGAATGGAGCAAGCTAACCAGAAGAGGCAAGACCTACGAAATTGCTAGAATTCCGTTTCAAGTAAGCTTTCGCGGAGAAGAATTGGGACGCCTTGAGTTGATGGTGGATCACGCCCCGCACCGGATCGCATCACAAGCGAACATCCCAACGGTTCTGGCTTGGGGGCCGGTGTTAGGTAATCGACTTAGAAATAACGACTGCGTCGGGGACTGGGTGGTCATTCAGCAAACGGATAGCGGCGAACACCTTCTAGAGATTACTCAAAGCGAACCGATGCTATGAACTAGCGTTCCACCGTCGATCCCGCAGCAGCCTACGCGCAGACTCCATATCAGGCATTAGCTCTTTTAGTTCCGAATAATTTGAAGCTAGCAGTTTGTCAGTAGCGCTAATTAGCAGGTCTTCTGTATCCCGCTGGCCGCCAGCGGAACGACACACTTTGTCAAGTGCGGAAAACTCATGTTTCAGTTGAACAACCGGAATGAGAATCCGCTTTATTTCAGACGGAATCAGTTCCAGCACGCCGCCTCCATAGCTTCGGCCCTCTAGCTCTGTTGAAAGTATTGTCAGAGAGTTATGGAACCCTGCAATCAAGTCTTTTTCGCTGCGAGCGAAAATTGGTTTGATACTGCCTCGGTACACCGTATCGGTCGTCATCGCTTTTGTGGAATTCAGCAGCAAACGATGGAACTGATGCGCTCGCTTCGTTAGCATTAACTTGCCAGCGCGAACATCATGCAGACGATACCAAGGGTTTCTAATTCGACACTTGTATCGTTCGTGAATTTTCTCGGATTCCGCAGCCTCAATATATTCGCGGCTTTTCGCAAAACTCATGGGGTCCGGTTTGTTCGCTGCGAAGTTCAGTAAGTACGCTCGCTGCCCAGCGTCTACCGCACGACGATGATCCTTTGCTAGAAACGCCAGTCCTTCACAGTCGGCGGTTCTTGCAAGTAGCGGAATGGCCCACGCTTCTAACTCAAAATTTTCTACAGTGTCGCCAGTCACCGTGAAAAACTTGTTCGCTCCAGTCACGTTTGAAACGCTAATGTCAGCGACTGTTCCAAGTGTCGCTATACCCGGCAACTCGCTTGCAGCGTTGTAACTTGTCAACAGCGCTGGCGACAAAAGGTACTTCGTCCAGTTGTTTTTCGAGTCGCTAACAAAATGATTCCAGCTCCCTGAATCTCGCGTCCCACGATCGGAAAACTCGACTTCGCAACCTGATTTAATTCTGCGTGTTTTCTTTCCTGCAAGAACAATAATCCCTTGAAGGATGTTTTCAAACGTCCCCGGTGGATAAAAATCGACACTGAGAGAATCGCAATGACGAATTAGCTCAGACCGCACCAAGCCCGCTGATTTGATCGTCAACAGTTCACTTGGAAGGACGAAGCAAAAGCTTCCATCCGGTTTGAGAAGATTAAGACTGCCAACAACGAAAGGAATCCAAAGATTTGAAACCCCATCGAATGAAAGGCCAGCGCTCGCCAATAATTCGTCGGCGGCAACCCGGTCAGACGGTTTTACGAACTGATAGCGAACGAAAGGTGGGTTGCCAACGATACAGTCGAACAGACATTCGGATGAATTCGCCCAGTCAAAAAAACTGCAATTATGAATACTCCCCGAAGCGTTGATGTCGCTAAGTGCGGTTTTCGCTTTCGCCGCTTCCCCTTCATTCAATTCGATGCCGGTTACTCGGACGTTCTCAAAATCGCTTCGATCAATCGCCCTTCCGACTGCCCGAACAAACGCACCATCGCCAGCGGAGGGTTCGAGCAAGTCTATTTTCGATCGGTCACCGAGAAGCCGTCGCACTCGCTTCAAACAATCGTCGGCCAAATTGTCCGGCGTATAGAAACCGCCTCTAAGCTTGTCGGCTGATAGCTCGTGCGCAAATTTCATTTGGCGTTTCTCATCGCAATTCAGGGGCGGTCGACCGTAACCTAAGGCACCCATTTGAGTTGGCCGTTGAAGCGGCTAATTGGCTCCATCCGCGATTGACGCAGTCATCATCAAAAGCTTTCGGGTAGCCGCTCCCAGCTTCTCTCAGCTTAGGCAAAGAACGCTGAAATGGGTAGCCGCCAAAAGCTTTGGGGTTCGTGGTGTTACCGACGACCTAACAGGCTTGGCGTTACCGGTCACTTTCGCAACTAGAACCAGCCGCTAGCCGCCGCTTCGATGATTGCCGCGTCGGTGAAAGCTACGTCCAGGGCGGGGAAGTCGTCGGCCCGTTTCCAGTTCACGCCGTCGATGCTTACCGGGGTCGACGGTTCGATAAAACCCGACCGGGCCGCGTCAATTAGCTCATCGGCGGTCGCGGTCAAAATTCTGTCTTTCAATCGGACGTAGTGCATACCGCTAGCATAGCTCAGAAAAGCCGGGGAGCGACCGAAGCCGTGCAACGCGGCCCGACACCGGGGGCAATGATTTCTAGCGAGCCTTGCGGGGACAAAGAAAGGACAACGCCCGCTTAATTCCGTGAACCGTAACATCGTCGCGGTAACGGTAAGTGAGCGTGAAGTAAGCACCGCCACGGCGGGCAATCGGGATTCCGTTTTGGGTGTCGACGTTGACACCGGGGCAGCACTCTAGGCCGTAGCGGTCGAGTAGTCCGTAGAATCGTTTAGCTAGTTGTTTCATTGTTGGTCGGTCTGTTTTCGGGTCGAAAATTTGCACCGGTTTTGCACCGGTTCCCGCAAAGGGGCTAAAGCGTAAAGCACCGGAAAACCGCGTTCAAACGGCGCGAAGGTTGCCGGTGCAAATTTGAGTGATTAGGATGGTTTGAGCTTGGAAAAAGCGGAGATTAAGCGTTCCCCACGGGTCGACTGTCGATCCGGAGGTTGCGGGTTCGAGTCCCGTCCGCGTCGCTTCTCCAAACCTCCGAAAACATTGTGTTTTCTGGGGTTTTTTCGTGTTTTGATCGAATCTCTGGCACTCGTCGCAAAGCTCCCAAATTGCCAGCTTGTGACACGTTTTGACATGCTTTGTCAAATTCTGGTGCAACAGTTGGTGCAACAGTTCGCGGTGATGGTTGCACCGAACCAGTCCGGTGGTCGTGGGTTCCCGTCGCCCTCAGCGTTGCGGTTGTCGCCTCGGTCGGGATCAGCGTTGGCAACGCGTCGACTGCGCCCGATACGTCCAGCAAGCGTGGGTCCGTGTAGACGTTCATCGTCAAGTCGATGCGACTGTGACGCATCGCTGCTTGGGCCGTCCGTGGCGTAACACCGGCGCACGACATCAATGTTCCGAATGTGGTCCGCAGCGCGTGGACATCGAGACTACGGCCTCGGTTGTCGATTTTCGGGATTCCTGCCGTCTCCAAGTCCAAGTCGAGAATCTTCACGAGTCCGTCAGCGACGTAGAACACCGATCGATTCGCATCGGTTCCCTTGGTCGCTGGCAACTTCAACACGTCACCGCTTTGGTCTCGACATTCTTCATCGGCAATCCATGAACGCAGGTCGTCAGCCAAGTCGGCCCGCAGCGGGATCATACTGCCGTCGCGGTTCTTTTCATCCTTGGCGGCCAAGTCGATCGCAGGCGGGCCGTCGTCAAGTATCAATTGTGCTTGAGTGATCGACCGTAACTCGTTGCAACGAAGTCCCGTCAGCACCATCGTTTTGTACACGAGCATCCGTTCGCGTCCGCGACGCTCCAGGGTGGCGATGAAGGTCGGGTTCTTCTGCAATCGCTCTCGAGCACGATCGCAACACTCTTCGAGTGTCTCCAACGTCAGCGGCGCGTAGGTCCAGTGCGCTCGTTTGCCTTCCGTCTTCTCGGTGGCAACGGTTTGGCGTCCGTAGTCCGCCAAAGGTCGGTCACGCGCGACACGTAGCAGCCGCCCAAGCTCGGCTTCCGTCATCGCGCGACGTGTCTTTCGTCGATCAGACTTTTCGTCCGCTTTGGCAACACGAGCCAAAGGATTCGACGCCAACCGCTCGACTTCGATGCACCAATTGAGCAAACCCCGAATCGCTTGCAGATAACTATTCCGCGTCCGCGCAGCCATGTTCTCCTTCTGCCGATCCACGAGCCATCGTTCCAGCGGTTCGCGGCGAACATCTTGCAGCAACACAAAACCGCACTCGTCCACTAGCCGGTTGATTTTGTTTTTGGTGCCAGTGGTGTAGTCCGCGGTCCGTCCTGCCGATTGCAACGACATCACGTAGTCCGCCAAGTGATCCGTCAGCAGCGTGGAGCGGTGATCGGCAATCGCCGCCTCTTCCCGCGTGATGACGTTGCCCCGAATCAGCTCTTCGCGTCGAACCAGGTCCGCCAGCACCGACCGCGCCGCCTGTTCATCACGGCACCCCGTCGGGACTTCGCACACGAGACCACGAGCGTCTCGATACTTCGCTAGAAAGGTTCCCGTTTTGACTTCGATTCGTTCGGAACCATCCTTGCCGATCGTCACCTTTGCTGTGCGTGACTTCCCCTTCACGCGATAGCGAACAAACGCAACGCCTTTTTTGGTGAAGCGTTCCGCATCGGCAGGCATCGCCCGAGTGACTTTCTTTTGAAAGACCGTCGCCATTATTCCAACTCCCAACAGTTGACCCATGCGAAAGAAACGTCACGGCAGGCTGGCATGGGAACCAGCTCTTCGGGCTGCAGACCCTAGCCGTGGCGATTGTCAAGTTACCGCATGACGTGAATGCACGCCAAGCGGATTGTGGTTTTCTCGTTCACGCACTGCGACTATGAAATTCTCTTGATGACCGCTCTGGGGATCGCTGGTCGCGACGATGATGACCTGTCACGAATGGCACCGGGCGGATTGCGGCGGTCCTCTGAGCACCTAATCAGCCTTGGTCGAGCGTTGTTTTGACCGAATCCGGCTAACGGTCGGCAGATTTCGCCATCAACTCCGGACTTCGCGAATTTGCAGTAGTCACGGACAAACTCTTGCTTGATCCACTTTTCATCGTCCGTGTTGCAACGATGACAGAATCGCTCCCAACTGCCGGACATGCAGCGAAGAACGGCGTTGATTAACGGGTCTTCAAAGTCGATGTGTTTGACGTACCCCATGGGGATCGTCTTCTGCACGTCGCTCCACGCATCGAGCGCCCGCGCGTCAGCGGCGGGGAAACCAGCCAGCTCCCGCAGCTCCACCACGAGCGGCAAGTGGTCTAGCTCCGTCACAGCTCGACCGACTGCCACGCCCAATTGCTCGGGAGTGAACCCGGAAAGGCCAAGCCGATAACAGCGGACCATGATCGGCGTTGCTTCACGCGAGAAGTAGTCGAACAACATCTCAATTGCTTGCTCAATCTTCACTGAACACCTCCGCGATGGCACGTCGAGTGTTATCGGTGCGAATTTCAGCAAACGTGCTCGGTCGTGATCCTCTCGACTTCGGCTCTTTCTCATTGCGTTTCTCCCAAGTGACGACGGCGGCTTTCCAATCGACGATCGGATTGCCTCCCGATTTCCAACCGCGTGATTCATACCATGCGTGGAACGTCTCTGGGTCAACGCTACTGCCGCGCACGCGACAATGCTCCTGAACTTCGATCAGTGTCGGACGTGACGCTGCGCGAGATTTCCGTGGCTTGGGCGGCGGCTTCGATGGCACACAAACAGATTCCGCGCACGCGGTCCCTGTTCCTTTCCCTGTTCCGCTTCCCTTCCCTGTTCCTTTCCTTTCCAGTGGTGAGTCCTCAGTGAGTCCTCCATGAGTGCTCACTGATTCCTCAGTGAGTCCTCCATGAGTGTTCACGGAACACTCATCAACTGCGTCAAACGCATCGCGGAGTTTTGAATCGCACGGGCGGTTGATTCGCTGATGGTCGCTGAACTTGCAAACCTTGCCGATTCGCTTCCCATTCAGATCTTCGCGAACTTCGATGTAGCCGATCGCTGCCAGCGCGGCGAGTGAGTCCGTCACTTTGCTGGTCTCGTGATCGAACGGGAAACATGCGGCGCGAACCAACGCGACGTTGGCTTGAAAGTAGCCTTCGTCATCGCAATGGTTCAGCAGTGCGATTGCTAACAGTCGGGAGTGTTCAGCGAGCGCCGCGAGTTCTTGGTTTTGCCAAAACTCGGGCTTGATGGTTCGGATACGCGCCATGGTCACGCCTCCTCGTCGTCGGAGTCAGCCAACAGCACCGACACGATGACGGCAGCGGGCTTGCCATACGCAGTCAAGCGGGTCCGCTTGGTTTCCCGTACCCGCCCCATCGTCAACAGAGCCAGCACGGGACCGCAGACCGACGTGTAAGGCACTCCGCAAAGCTGATGCAGTTCAAACCGCGTCGCCCCCGCAGCTCCCTGTCCGGCCACTTCAAGCTCGATACGGTCGCGAAGTGACGGTCCCTTGGCGTTCGACGCTGCGCAAGCGATCGCTCGTGTGGCGTGGGAGTGCTTGCCGTGGTCGAGCAAATCCAGTTGCTTTGGTCGCGATTGCTCGCGACTCTCGTTTGACCTATCCTGACGAATGCAACTTACGTCGTGGGTCGTGTGGTGATTCGTCATCGCACGGCCCCCGTTCGTTTTGGCGTCGGCCGGAAGCGTGGATTGCCTGCCGCGTCCCATTCGTCGAGAGTCTCGATCGACCAGCGGACCATTCCGCCAATCCGAATCGGCGGCGGCATCAACCCCGAGTCGGCAAGCCGGTATACCGATCGTGACGAACACGAGTACCGCAAACCAACTTGCGGCGCGGTCAGATACCGCGTCAATGATTGTGTGAGTGGCTCACTCATCGTTGCTGGCCTCCCCATCTTTGTGGATGGCATTGGGCTGGCAACGCGATCGTTCCAACTTCAACAGCAAACGGTGCAACGAGCGGAGAACCCGGTTCTCTTCAGCGTTGCGGTAGATTCGGTGGGATACGTCGGCAGACGATGGCAGTGGAAGGTCACCGACCTGAGGCGACTGTTTCATAACTCGGCTCCTATGCGAGAGGATGCACAACCATCCCGCGTTGGTCCTGAGCCGTAAACGCAAAGCCGTCAGACTTTGGGTTTGGGTTTACGCTTTGGGTTTACCACTTTCTTCGCTTCCGACTTCCTTCGATTGTTCGGATTACCTTTCTTGCTCTCTGGGTACGTTTTTCCGGGCAAGTTGCTGTAGCGAACCAATCGCTCTCGCAACCGCACTTCCGTCGTGATCGCCGGCCAACCTTTCGCGGGTCCGATCAATGCGAGTTCGGCGATTAACTCGGGCCATGTTTTTCTTGGCTTCGTGTTGTAAATCCACTCGTCCAAATCCAAGTCTTGCCAACTGTCGTACTGTGGCGGCAAGTCACCAACTCGCCCGCTTCGCGCCTCGTCGTGTTCCGTCTCCGGCGAATCGCCCAGCAGTTGCTTCAAACAGTTCGCTTCCCTCACAAACGAATCGAACGGAAAGTCCTGTCTAGCTTGTGCCCTGTTGAACAGTCCGTAACCGTGCGTCAACGCCGTCCAGAGTTCGGGCGGAGTTTGGTCCGCAGCTTGTTTTAGTTGTGACCATGGATAGCAGAGCGAACAAGGCGAGTCGTCGGAGTAATCGACATGATGAAAGTCCTCTCTCGGGTCACGTTCTCGGATGTACGGAAAGAGTCCCTTTAAGCAAGTGCTCCATGATTGCCGCCACGTTTCGATGTAGTCGTTTAGCCAAGCCAACGCGAAGTGGTGATAGTTTGCGTGGTGCGTCGGAGAAGCGATGCCGAATTGCGTCGATAACCTTGTGATCGACGGATGGAACTGAACGACGTTGCGGCTGATTTCTTCAACGACGCTTTCGATCCGCGACAGACCATCAGCATGATGGATGCAAAGCCATCGTAGAACGTCTGATTTCGTGGCGTCCTTTGGCACTCCATCGCTACCGGCCGCACGAAAACCAGCATCCCAGTAAATGTGGGAAGGGCTTAGCACCGACTCCTCCCAATACTGCGCTGATCGAATCGCGAACAGCAACGACTGAACGCTTTCGCTCAGTTCGAGACATGACACACTTTCAGCCATCAACGACGTTCCTTTGAGTCGAATAGGGCCGGATCATCCGGCGCGATGCAAGGAACAGCACCGCAGGCCGGGTGAACCGACGGCGGTAATGAACCGCCTGCCCGTCGAAAGTCGCGGATACCAGCCGCAACTGTTGAATGCCGGGTGGTAACTCCGACGCAGGTAGTTTGCCGAATCACAACCGCGACGCCAACCCGAACTTGGTAAGGTTTTGGGCGAGCGATTCGACGAGCGTTTCCGTGGAAACGCTCGGGTTAGAATGTGGTCGCAGTGCGAAAGAAAGTCTGTCTTTTACGGGGTTAGTTCCCGTAGGGGCCGAGAATCGAAACGCTCCAGGAAGGACCCGGAAAACCAATTGGCGATGAAATTCAAGCGATTGACCCCCGATCGTCGCCCAACGTGTCATGCCTGTGGCGTCGCGATGGTCGCGCGGTCGACGCAAGGGGCGGTCACGTACTGCTACTGCCCGCAGTGCGGTCGAGGTCGCAAGGTCGCCCGCGAACCCATAGGTGTTCCCCCAGCACGGCCGCCGTCACCCAGCGATCAGCCATCAATCTAACGGGCCTCGTCCGGCATCGCGTCAATCTTCGCCTGTGCCTGCAACCCACGGGCGACGTTAAGCAGGGTTTCGAGCACTTCGGGCGCGAGTGTTTCGGCAATCTCATTCAGCTTCGCCAGAGGACCGAGCGTTGCCAATCGCGTCGTTTCGCGACACTGATTGTCAAAAGTTGGTGCAACAGTTGGTGCAACAGTTGTTTTGGCGTCATCGCTCAAAGTCGTTTCGCTCGGCAATTCATGGGGTAAAACGTCATCGGCTCGGGTGGGTGCCGAGCGACTGTCGATCCGGAGGTTGCGGGTTCGAGTCCCGTCCGCGTCGCTTTGAAAGCTCGTACAGAAATGTGCGAGCTTTTTTTGTGCATTGATTCTCCCACTGATGAAAGGGTGAACATGTTGGAGCTGGGGGCAGCCGCGGTGAGCGTTTGGTAGTTGGAACGATCCGAAGTGGCCGTAGCATGGGCCGTAGCATGGGCCGTAGCATGGGCCGTAGCATGGGCCGTAGCATGGGCCCCTGGCCCGTGGTCATATTTTTCCGAAAATCCCAACCACGGGCCGGGGGCCCATGCTACGCTTATCCACTTATGAACAGGCTCTACATTTTTGCGATGGCTTGGACCAACCGGGGTGACGAAGGGGTTGGAGGTCTTTCTCGCGTGATAAAACACAGCGACCTTTCACCACGGGCCGGGGGCCCATGCTACTAGCATGACGCTTAATCTGGATGCTCCTCCTGGCTTTCGCGGGCTTGATCCAGACAAGCCGTTAAAAATGTACACACGCAACCTTCCTCATTGGCGTCAGGATGGTGCGACTTACTTTGTTACGTTTAACTTGGCCGACGCACTCCCCGGGCCGAAGAAGGAGGAATTGAAATCGATGCGTCGAGAATGGGAGCATCGAAATCCTCCGCCTCGGGACGAGGCCACTTGGACCCAGTATGCAAAGTCAGTTTTTGTGAAGGTAGAGAAATGGATGGATGCGGGTTACGGGCAATGCTGGTTTCGCCGCGCGTGTTATGCCAAAGAATTGTGGCGATCGATCCTGCACTACCACACGCAACGGTATCAAGTTGGTTGCTTTACAATCATGGGCAACCATTGTCATTTGGTCATGCGTCCGTTCGCTCAGATCGAGCTTGAACAAGAGGTTGGATCCATCAAAAGTGTTACCGCTCGATTCATTGGCAAGCGTGAACAACGCAAAGGTCCGTTATGGCAACAGGAAGCGTACGACCGCATCATTAGAGACGACGAGCATTTGTACCGAGTCGTGCAGTACATCGGCGCAAACCCAGGTCGCGCCGGCATTCCACCAAACGAATGGCACCGTTGGATCAACCCAGAATGGAAAGCAGCAGGCTGGGATTTTAACGATCAATAGCTGTCGTAGCATGGCCCGTAGCATGGCCCCCCGGGCCGTGGGAAAAGCGGGCCGTGGGGAAAAAGAAGTGCTGGCCATGGGCCGTGGGGGAAGCAAGCGAAGTGCTGGCCACGGGCCGGGGGCCCATGCTACGTCAAGTGCTGGCCACGGGCCGGGGGCCCATGCTACTTCGTTGTTGTGTGAGTTGGAAATGGGGTGCCACTGGCCAACCGAGCCAACAGATCGTTAAGTTCTGCCCCAAGCGATAAACTGCCGCAAAGCACTTGGTCCAAGCATCCGCGAAAAATACTGAAGCCATGATTCAAATCGGCAGAACCTATGATCTGCAAGTTGTTAAACAAACTGAGTTCGGTGTCTTTCTGGATGCCGAAGATTTGGGTGAGATCCTGCTTCCATCAAAGCATGCGCCGGATGACTTAGCGATTGATGACGTCGTCGAGGTCTTTCTGTATTTGGACTCGGAAGACCGCCTGATTGCGACGACGCAAACACCGAAGGCTCAGGTGGGCGAGTTTGCGTATTTGGAAGTGAAAGACAACACGCCAGTCGGTTCGTTTTTGGATTGGGGATTGGACAAAGACGTATTGGTCCCGTTCGCAGAACAACATCGCCCCATGAACGTCGGTGATTCCTACATCGTGTTTCTGTATGTCGATAACCAAGGCCGGATCGCAGCGACGTCAAAGATCGACAAGATGATGATGGAAGACGACGAACACGATTTCCGGCCTCAGCAGCCCGTCGATTTGATCATTGGAAACACGACGGAGCTGGGTTTCAAGGCAATCGTTAATCACACTCATTGGGGTTTGTTGTACAAAGACGAAGTCGATCAGCGGCTCAGTTTTGGACAAAGCATTGGCGGCTACATCAAACATGTTCGCGCCGACGGAAAGATTGATCTTAGCCTGAAGAGCAGTTCAGAAATCCGCGACAGCTACAGCCAAGTGATTCAAGAGTATTTGCAGAACCATGATGGGTTCGCGCCCGTTCACGACAAGTCCGCACCGGCTGAAATTTCCGATCTACTTGGGATGAGCAAAGGACAATTCAAGAAAGCAATCGGTGCGCTCTACAAGCAGCGAGTCATCACGATCGAAAAAGATGGAATTCGTTTGACGTGATAAGCCACTCGCTATCGAGGCCTACTGAACCTCGACGCCCTTCCAGAATGCAACGTGATCTTTGATCTGCATCACGGGTTCCTTGGGTGCGGGATAGCACCAATCCGCACTTTTGCTTTATTCCTCATCGGTAGCTCCACAACGGAACAGCTTCAATGCTTCGCTACATTTACTTCGGATAACGAGGCGTCGTTGGGGTGTCAGTTCGTTTCGCGATCAGCATCATTTCGCCGATGGGAAGCGGAATCACCTTGGACCGCAACTGGCTTGGCAACGCTTTGCCCAGAGCGTTTAGTGTGCGGTAAATCATTGGGTTGTACTCTGCAAATTGGACCAACGAATAGTCGAAATTCAGCGGCTTGTAGGTTCGGGATGCCGCGGTGACTTCAAATCCTTCCTTCCGCAGCAAACGACCAAGGTTCTTTCGGTTGAAGAAGTGCAAGTGCTCTTCCGGGACGTAAAAATACCATCGACTTCCCATCAAACGACGAGCGATCGAATCTAAATCGGGTAACGTCAATACGACGTGTCCTCCATCACGAATTCGACTTCGTAAGCCACGAATGAACTCGACCGGTTCTAGAACATGTTCCAGAACGTCAAACGCGGTTAGGGTATCGAACGACGTCTGGTCCGAGAGCGATTCAAGTGTCCCGCACTGGACATTTAGTCCACGTTGGACAGCCAGATCGACGGCAACTTGTGACAATTCCACTCCCGAACCATTCACACCATTCTCGTTAGCGATCTTTACGAACGTTCCGTCCGCACAGCCAACGTCAAGCCAGTCACCACGGATTGGAATGTGACGACGTATTTCAAACAAGCGGCGCTGAGCCGTCATCTGCTTCATCGTTTGAGCGGCGGCAAATTCAGTGTACATTCCCTCGGTATAGCTTGCGTCGTAGTATTCTTTCAACTCGCCGGGCGTCGGAAGCGGGTGCTGTAACTCCATCGCACAGGACTTACATTGCCAAAACTCTCGTCCCTTTTTGTTGAACCGATGTTTGAACTCGGTTAAACCACAAACGGGACAGGCTAAGTCGGTGTTTTCAATTAACTGCATCATGTTTAGCCTTTGAATGAAATGACCGACGTAGGCGTAAAGATATCAGATCTGAACAACCAAGCAACGAGCCTAAGTAACGCGCAGGACAGACAAGCCAAAGCTAGCTAACATGAAAATTCATTGCCTTAGATCCGTCTTCAGTGTCAACCCAGTACTTGTTTTTACGATTTGCTTAATGTTCACAGGCTGCGGATCACGCGAGAGAGTGATTTTTGAAAAACGTCCGCGGCCAGTCGTTACGATCTTGCTTCAGAAGCAACCGCCACCAACGGCTTCCTTGCTTTCCGCATCCGCAGGTGCTTGGAAGACTGAACAGATTGGTTTTGAGGTCGGCGGCAGGGTCGAGTTTGTTGTCGAGCAGAATACCAAAATCGAAGGACGAATCTACGACGTTGATGACAATCTGCTGTTCCCCGGCGATCCGATTGCTCGATTGGAAAGTGAACGGTTTCGGTTGGCGGTTGCCAAAGCCAAAGCGGACGTCGAAACAGCGGAGCAAAATGTGCTGTCCGCTCAAACCGAACTCGAAGGTAGCATTCCCGCGCAGATCGCCGCGGCGGTTGCCAAGCGGAAGGCTGCCGAGGCAGATTACTCACGCAGCAAAAAACTGGTCGCTCGCAATGCTGGTTCTCGCAGCGAACTGGATCAGAACAAAGCGAACTACGACAGCGCCGTTGCGGAAGTCCAGCGGCTGCAAGCAATGTACAAGGCGCAGGAATCGCAAATCTCCTCGCTTAAAAGTGTTTTGGAACAAGCCAAGCAAGGATTGCGTGATGCCCAGCGAAACCTAGAAGACTGCACGCTGTATTCTTCGTTCACCGGTCAAGTTGCCGAAACATCTGTGGTCCCCGGCAGCATCGTCCAAGCCGGTGCGCCCGTGGTCACGTTGCAAATGATGGACCCGATCAAGGTAGAACTAGAAGTGTCAGCGGAGGTTTCGCGGCGATTGAGCCCAACGGATCTTTACCCGGTCTACGTGACGATGCCGACGGGGGAAGTCGAAATGCATCAAGGCTACCTTGACCAAATTGATTCGATCGCAGACCCGCTGACCCGGACCTACACAGTGACGCTGTTGGTCATCAATCGGACGTTTTCTACCATTGAAGACGTCGACGTCGCGACCACGCCTAACATCTGGCGACTAGATTTACCGTTCCTGCCCGGGGCGAGTGAAGGAAAGTTGTTTGTCGAAGAGAAGGCGATTTTGCGAGACGATCAGGGAGCCTACCTTTGGCAAATCACTAACGCGACGACCAATGGCCGATCCCCCAATGATCACGCACTCGAGGTTCGCAAGATTCGCATCACCACAAAAGATTTTAAGGCTCCCTATTTCGGAAGCTTTGTCTTTCAGGAAGTCGTCGTCGAGGACGAGGCGTTCGATCCGCGTTTGAACTTGGTGATCGGTGAACTGTCGGTCAGCGAAGGAGTCGCACAAGATTGGAACGGAACCACGGTGTTCTTGGATGCGGGCAACCGCTGGATGCTTCGACCTGGTGACCTGGTCAAAGTGGATCTTTCCAGCGGCAATAAGGATAGCGGCTACTACGTTCCGTTGAACGCGATCGCTCGCACCAGCGGTCAAACCGCAATTTTTGTGCTGCAGGAATCGGGTGATGGTGCCATCGCGCGTCGCATTCCCGTTGAACTGTTTCAGCAAGACCAAGAAAACGTTACGTCGAGCGTTTGTCGAATCGAGGCGATCGGTGAAGTATCGCTGGAAGGGAAACGCTTGATCGTCGAAGGCACTCATTACTTGGTTGATGGAGAACCGGTCAACGCGGTTTCGTCATCGCAAGAACCAAACAGCGAGGATCGATCATGAACCTTGCCGAAATCGCGATGAAGTATCGCACGGTTGTGTTTACGTTCGTGGTCATGCTGACCCTGTGGGGCGTTTATACGTTCTCAACGATGCCGCGCCGCGAAGATCCCGCGTTTACGATCCGCACCTGCGTTGTTTCGACGCGGTGGCCGGGAACTCCGGCGGTCAAGGTCGAAGAATTGGTCACCGACAAGATCGAAGAAGAGTTGGATTCGATCGAGGAAGTTGACTATCTGAAATCAGAAACGACGACGGGTCAGTCCGTCATCTATGTCAACCTGGAAGACAACGTTCGCCCCGATCATGTCCAGCAGGTTTGGGACAAGGTTCGCGCCCGAATCGACAAGACTCCGATGCCGGCCGAAAATGTGCGGCCAATCGTCAATGACGAATTTGGTGACACGTCGATCATGCTGCTTGGCGTTTACCAAGTTCCGCTCGGCGGCGACGATTCAGTCCGAGACGAGAACCGGTACAGTGCCCGAGAACTGGAAGTCTTTGCCGACCAGGTTCGCGATGCCATCCGTGTGCTACCCGGTGTTGCGAAGGTTGATAAGTACGGCGTTCAAGACGAAGCGATCTATATCGAAACCGACCTTGGAACTTGGTCGCAGCTTGAATTAACGACCAGCCAATTAAAGCAACTGGTCGCTGACCGAAACATCGTCTCGCCCGGCGGAAGTTTCGATACGCCTGATGGAAAGTTCAACGTCAAACCGGGCGGTGAATTTGATGCGATGAGCGAAATTGAATCGGTCAGCGTGGCGGGAGTGAAAAGCGGCGATTCGTACAACCAAGTCAGCTTGACCGATATCGGTTTGACGGTCCGGCGAGATGCCGTCGAGCCGCCAGAAGTGATCAGCCGCTTCACCGAACCTCGCGGGACTTTCCCCGCAGTGATGGTTGGCATGACGATGAAGTCGGGCGAAAACATTGTCGAAATTTGCGAAGCAGCGACTCGGCGAATTCAACGAATGATCGATGTCGAGCAAGCGCTTCCCCGTGACATCGCCGTTCGCCCCGTTTCAAAACTGTCTGACAATGTGACCAAGAAAATCAGCGACGTGATCGTCAATGTGATCGAAGCGATCATCATTGTTGTGATCGTTGTATTCCTGTTTGTGGGACTGCGCACGTCGCTAGTGATGGCCGCAAACATTCCATTCGTCGTGCTCGGTTCGATTGCCATCATTCGCATGTTTGGTGTCGAACTCGAACAGATCTCGCTGGCTTCCATCATCATCGCACTCGGGTTGCTGGTCGATAATGCCGTTCAAGTCTGCGATCAGACTCGCGTCAACATTCTTGCCGGCATGACGCCGCAGAAAGCGGCCGTCGAAGGGGCAAAGTCGTTGGCGATGCCAATGTTGGTGGGAACCTTGACCACGGTGGCCGCGTTCTTGCCGATGTTGATTGCGCTGGAAGGCGGTGGTGCGGAATATGTTTACAGTCTACCGGTCACGCTTTCCACAACGCTGTTGCTCAGTTGGCTGTACGCGATGACGATCTGCGTCTTGCTGTCCGCGATGATCATCCGAGCACCGAAGGATCCTGAGCGTCCTTCGGCACCGCTGCCCTGGTTGAATTTTCGATTGAATCAACTTGCGTCCAGCGTCAAACAGAAATGGCTCAAGGCTAGTAGTGACCGTGGACCGACAGCTCCGCAAAAAAACGACGGCAACCTTTTTCTTTCCGTTTACAGCTACACCGCCAAGATCGCTCTCCGATTCAAATGGATCACCGTGGCTGCATCGGTCCTGATGTTGGTTGGGGCAATGCAGTTGCCTGTCAGTACCGAGTTTTTCCCGCAGGACCGGCGTGATCAGTTTTATGTCGAAGTCACTCTTCCTGAAACAGCAACCATCGAACAGACCAATCAAGTTGTCTCGCAGGTAGAAGACACGCTCAAAAAGTTGAGTCCATCGACTGATGGTGAAGGCAATCCGATCGAGCGACTGCGAACGATGCGCAGCATGATCGCACAAGGTGGCGCTCGATGGGCGTTGGGTGTTAGCCCGCCTTCGCCGCAATCCAACACAGCCGAAGTTTTGATTCGCACCACTGCGGGCGAGTTGACTGAAGGCATGATCGCCGATTTCCGGCAGGCCGTTGAAGCGGGCAATCCTGAACTGGGCATCGAAGCGATCGCGGGTGCCCGGATTACGACAAAACGAATCCAGATGGGACCGCCAGCGAACCCGGTCGAAATTCGCGTTTCGGGCGAAGGCTTTGCCGACATCGGCGAACTGCGTCGAGTGGCCGAGGAGGTCAAACAAATGCTGCGTGATGATCCAGACACCTGGGACGTGGCCGATTCGTGGGGCGTCGATGGTTTTCAGCTAAACATCGAAGTGGATGAAGAGAAGGCAAGCCTTTCAGGCGTCACCAGTGCCAATATCGCCAACACCCTGAACGCCTACTTCACGGGATTGCAGTTGACGACGTTTCGCGAAGGCGACCATTTGGTGCCGGTCTACTTTCGGTTGCGCAGCGAGGATCGCAATGATCTTTCAGAAATTGACAATGCGTTCGTGGAAGGGAAAAACGGCAAGGTTCCACTCAGTTCGATTGCCAAAGTGGTTCAGACTTGGCAACCTGGAAAGATCGAGCGACGCGATCAAAATCGAACCATCGAAGTTTCATCGCAAGTCGACGACGGTGCATCGGGAAACGATGTGGTGCAGCGAATCTTCAATTCCGATCGCATGCAGAAGCTGAAAGAAACGATGCCGGTTGGGTTTAAGGTCGAAATCGGCGGTGCTTTGGAAGAGAGCCAGGATTCGGCAGCTCAAATGATGACGTCGTTTGGCATTTCATTCTTGTCGATCGTATTGATCCTGGTGGTCCAGTACAACGGCTGGTCAAAGACGCTGGTGATTTTGACGACGCTTCCGTTGGCGATGATTGGCGCGTGGTTTGGCCTTTGGCTGACCAGCAATCCGCTCGGCTTTATGCCGCAGCTTGGCCTGCTATCGCTGTTCGGCATTGTGCTAAACACGGGCATTATCTTCATGGAATTTGCGGACATCTTGATCGCTGAAAAACGGGATCAGCTCGATCGCGACGGCAGCCTGACTGGCCCGGTCGTTGGTTTATCAAGAGCAGAATTCCGAGAGTGCTTAGTGACGGCGGGCAAACAACGAATGCTGCCAATTTTCCTAACCACGGCAACAACGATCGGTGGCTTGTTACCGTTGGCACTGACCGGCGGCCCGTTATGGGTCGGCATGGCATGGCTAATGATTTTCGGCCTGATCGTAGCAACCCTATTAACGCTCTACATCGTCCCCGCACTCTACGCCATCATCGTCGAAACCTTCGGCATCCACCCAATCCCAGCGATCGTAAAGCCAGACCAATGAACGTTGTTCTGTTAAGGAAGCTTCATGGCGGAGAGTACTCGGAGAGTGGTTTGTCTTTCATTACGCTGCTGAATCGAGGCTTAGCGATTTCAAACGTCAAGAACGTCAATGGTTTCTGGTGACAAAGAGTCGGGTAAGTTTCATCGACGTAAGCGGTCTTGCTAAAATGTTACGATCGATGAGTTTACTTCCTTTATCTGCGCAGGAAGAGTTCTCAGCGGTGTACTTGATTTAGACAAAAAAATTAAAGACAAAAGATTACTGCGACTGATTTTTTCATCTGTTATTTTTCTGTTTAGCACTCCGGTGCAGATCGGCGGTTTATCGGTTTTAAATCACCAGAATTCCATGGTGCTGGGCACTCAAGGTGGGCCCGTTGTTTGGTCAAACGAACACGGTCCAGCCGGTTTGGCGGACGAAGCTTTCTAGGGCTAGGCTTCCGACGGTGGAGGTGCCTGCTTCGTTTAGGCCGGGTGACCAGACGGCGATCGCGCCGTGGCCTGGGGCGACTACTAAGATGCCGCCGCCCACGCCGCTCTTGCCGGGCAAGCCGATGCGATAGGTGAAGTCGCCGCTGTTGTCGTAGTGGCCGCAGGACATCATGACCGCGTTGATGCGGCGGCATGCTTCGCTGCTGACCATTTGCGTTCCGCTGACTGGGTCGGTGCCGTCGAATGCTAGGAACAATGCCGCGCGGCTGAGTTGTCGGCAGTTCATCGAGATCGCGCAATGTGAAAAGTATGCTCGCAAGGTGTCTTCGACAGGATTTTGAAGGTTGTCGAACGACTTCATAAAGTACGCCAACGCGCGGTTTCGGGAGCCCGCTTCCGATTCCGACTCGGTGACAATTTGGTCAACCAGGATCGCATCATCATCGGCAAGCATTCGCAGTCGAGTCAGCAGTTTGTCGATCATAATTTCCGGGCCGACTTGGGTAACCAGGTGATCGGTGACGACGATGGCCCCGGCGTTGATCAGAGGATTTCGCGGGATGCCGCATTCCTTTTCCAACTGAACGATGGAGTTGAACGGGGATCCCGATGGTTCGCGACCAACGCTTTGCCAAAGAACGTCGCCGACTTTGCGAAGAGCCATCGACAGCGTGAACACTTTGGAAATACTCTGGATGGAAAAGGGTTCATCGGCGTCACCGATGCAATGCGTGCTGCCGTCCGCCATCGCGACCGCCATGCCAAATTTGTTTGGGTCGATCGCGGCAAGTGCGGGGATGTAATCGGCAACGCGTCCTTGGCCGCGAGACGGTTCCACGACCGATTCAACTTCTGCGAGTATTTTTGTCCAATCCATGATGCGATTTCTAGCTTTGTGGGGCGTGACTTGCGTTTTTTGCTTTGAAGGTTGCTGGTTCTAACCGAGGCCAAGATGCTGGCACAGCCCAAGGCTGGCCACGGCCTACATGCTGGCGATCCTACAACGTACACTCGGGTTTTGAGTTTTCGCAATCGTGCCGCTCGCAGACACAAACCAGGGATCGACGATGGATCAAAGTGCTTCGCTGTTTGAAGACGCCGAACAGCAGAACCTCCTGCAAGTCGAACCGCTGGCGGCTCGAATGCGGCCGCGAACGCTGTCTGAATATGTCGGGCAACAGCACCTGTTGAGTGAAGGCAAGTTGCTGCGGCGGATGATTGATGCGGGGCGGTTGGGAAGCATTTTGTTGTCGGGACCGCCAGGGACAGGCAAAACAACGCTGGCACATTTGATCGCATCTGAAACGGGCAGCCAGTTGAAAATGCTGAGCGCGGTGTCGTCGGGCGTCAAGGATGTGCGAGAAGTCTTGGCCTGGGCGGATGACACGATCCGTAGCGGAGGGAAGCGGCCGCTTTTGTTTATCGACGAAATTCACCGTTTCAGCAAAAGCCAACAAGACGCGTTGTTGCCCGATGTGGAAGCCGGTGTCGTGTCGCTGATCGGTGCGACGACAAGCAATCCGTTCTTTGCGATCAATGCGGCGCTGTTGAGTCGCAGTCAGTTGTTCCAACTGGAATCGTTGTCGGAAACGGAGATCGCGGGTTTGCTTGAACGTGCGATCGCTGATTCGGACCGTGGGTTGGGTGGTCAGTTGTCCAAGCAATCGGTGTCGGTGGCCGAAGACGCGATCACGTTTTTGGCTCAGGCCTGCGAGGGCGATGCGCGGCGGGCATTGTCGGCGCTGGAAATTGCGGTGTTGAGTGCGAAGCCGAATTCGGTGGTCAGTCGAGAGGTCGTGCAAGAATCACTTGGCAGTCGAATCGGTGGATACGACGGCACCGGTGACGATCATTACGATCTGATCAGCGCGATGATCAAAAGTATCCGCGGCAGTGACACCGATGCGGCGATCTATTGGTTGGCCAGGATGTTGGAAGGCGGCGAGGACATTCGTTTTTTGTGTCGCCGTTTGGTGATTCTGGCCAGCGAAGATATTGGCAACGCTGACCCACAGGCGTTGTCGCTGGCGGTTGCGGCGATGCAGGCGTGTGAGTTTGTCGGATTGCCCGAGGCTCAGTTGACGCTTTCGCAAGCGGTGGCCTATTTGTCGCTGGCCCCAAAGAGTAACGCCGCGACGGTCGCGATTGGTGCAGCGAAGAAAGATGTTCGCGAGCAAAAGTTGGTCGCGGTGCCGAAGCATTTGCGGGAAGCTCATTACAAGGGGGCGGCGGAATTGGGCCACGGTGTGGAATACCAGTCTTCGCATCATGCCGACGACGGGATTGGGAATCAGCATTACGGGGTTGACCGAACTTATTACCAGCCCGTCGATCGCGGTTTCGAGCAAGAGCTGCGAAAGCGGATCGATGATATTCGCTCGCGACGCGCGGATTAGGGCCGCTGGCGCGTTTGCTGCCAACGTGACATAGCGGCCCGCGGGTGCTGGTCTGCCGATATCGCTAAACAGTTTCCTGTAAACCACTTGCGAACGAAATGTTTGCTATGGCACACCGCTTGCTCTTAGGGGACGTCCATCAGGCGTGACTGCCACCGGTGCATCTCGACGGGATTGCATCTGCGTTCGGTTTTGGAACGCAACGGGCTCCGTCTGGTGAAGCGAAGTTTAGAAAAATCAAGAACACAGTAGACAACACACTTACCGCTTCAAGCCTGAAGCTCAACGATCCTTACAGGAGAAAAACGTCGTGGCAAAGCAAATCGTTTTCGACGACGACGCACGGGGGCCATTGCTGGCCGGTGTCAGCAAATTGGCGCGTGCCGTCCGCAGTACTCTTGGCCCGCGTGGCCGAAATGCCGTTTTGGACAAAGGTTGGGGTTCGCCCAAAGTCACCAAGGACGGCGTCACCGTTGCTGAGGACATTGATCTGGACGACCCGTTTGAAAACCTGGGTGCCCAATTGGTCAAGGAAGCCGCCAGCAAGACCAACGATGTTGCTGGTGACGGAACCACGACCGCAACGGTATTGGCCGAAGCGATCTTCCGCGAAGGCCTGAAAATGGTCGCCACCGGAGCTGATCCGATGGCTTTGACTCGTGGCATCAACAAAGCGGTTGAGGCAACTTCAAAAGAGATCGCCAAGCTGGCCACGCCGATTCGCGAAAACAACAAGAGCGACATCAAGCAAGTCGCCACGATCGCTGGTAACAACGATCCGTTGATCGGCGAAGTGCTGGCGGACGCGTTCACCAAAGTTGGCAAGAACGGTGTGATCACCGTCGAAGAAGGCCGGTCGAGTGAAACCTATGTCGATGTTGTCGAAGGCATGCAGTTCGATCGCGGATTCTTGTCGCCTCACTTCGTCACCAACCAGGACGACGTGTCGGTTGAGTTCGACGATTGCCACATCTTGTTGTTTGAAGACAAGATCAGCAACAACAAAAAGATGATTCCATTGTTGGAAGCGATGAGCAAGGCGAAGAAGCCATTGTTGATCATCGCCGAAGACGTCGAAGGCGAAGCCTTGGCAACGTTGGTCGTTAACAAGATGCGTGGCATCCTGTCGGCCTGTGCCGTGAAGGCACCTGGTTACGGTGACCGTCGCAAGGCGATCATGGGCGACATCGCTGCGTTGACTGGCGGCAAGGCGATCTTCAAGGATCTGGGTATCGATCTGGAAAGCGTCAAGATGTCGGACCTTGGTCGTGCCAAGAAAGTTCGTATCACCAGCGACGGAACCACGATCGTCAGCGGTGGCGGAAGCAAGTCGGACATCGAAGGCCGGGTCGCACAGATTCGCCGCGAGATCGAAGGCACCGATAGCGATTACGATCGCGAAAAGCTGCAAGAACGTTTGGCGAAACTCGCCGGCGGTGTGGCTCAAATTAACGTTGGTGCTGCGACTGAAACTGAAATGAAAGAGCGAAAAGCTCTGATCGATGACGCTCGTGCGGCTACGCAAGCAGCATTGGAAGAAGGCATTGTGCCCGGTGGCGGAACTGCATTGCTTCGCTGTCGTAAAGCGATCGAAAAGCTAGAAGCTGCAACGGAGGGCGATCAAAAGCTCGGCGTGCGGATTATTCTGAATTGCTTGGATCAGCCTTTGCGTGCGATCGCGAACAATGCGGGCCTTGATGGGGCTGTGGTTGTCAATCGCGTGCTGCAAATGAAGGGCAAGACTGACGGCTACGACGCCAATGCTGAAAAGTATTGTGACCTTGTCGCTGGCGGTATCGTCGATCCGGCCAAGGTTGTTCGCACTTCGCTTACCAACGCGGCATCGGTTGCCTGTTTGTTGCTGACCACCGAGTCGTTGGTGGTTGATATTCCTGTCGAAGAAGAGCCAGGTGGCGGCGACCATAGCCATGATCATGGAATGGGTGGCGGCATGGGCGGCGGAATGCCGGGCATGGGTGGCATGGGCGGAATGGACATGGGCGGCATGGGTGGAATGGGCGGCATGATGTAAGGAAGAAGCGATTAGCTTTTAGCGGTTAGCTATTGGCTTTTTGTTCTTTCGTCACGTTCATTCAATCGTTTTTTAAACAACAAACTTCAAACACTTTCAGCTAACGGCTCATCGCTAACAGCTAATAGCTTTTACAGGAATCAATCATGGCAAAACTTAACTTGCGTCCTCTGGACGATCGCGTCGTTGTTCAACCCGAAGACGCCGAATCCACCACTGCCGGCGGCATCGTGCTTCCCGATTCGGCTCAAGAGAAACCACAGCGCGGCAAGGTTGTTGCCGTTGGTCCAGGCAAAATGCTGGACAGTGGCAATCGTGGCGAGTTGTCCGTCGGTGTCGGTGACACGGTGATCTACGGCAAGTACGGCGGCAGCAACGTCGAAGTCGATGGCAACGAAGTCAAGATTCTGCGCGAATCAGACATCTTGGCCAAAGTGCTTTAAGAGAGCTAGGGAGCTATTAGCGATTAGCTATTAGCTTTTACTGATCCAATCTTAGCTAATAGCTAACTGCTAATAGCTAATCGCTCTAATGAAACGAAGCGTTGGACGTTTGGTCAACCAAGCGTTCTTCCAACAACAACAACAATTCAAACTAAGGAAACATCCCGATGGCTAAGAAGCTGCTATTTGAGGATCACGCACGAGCCCGCATGTTGGCGGGTGTTGACAAATTAGCTGACGCGGTCGCTGTGACGATGGGGCCAACCGGCCGCAACGTGATCATCGATAAATCGTTTGGCGGTCCAACTGTGACCAAAGACGGCGTGACCGTTGCCAAAGAAATTGAACTCGAAGATCGTTTCGAGAACATGGGCGCGAAGTTGGTCATCGAAGTCGCTCAAAAGACCAGCGACTTGGCTGGTGACGGAACGACGACCGCAACCGTGTTGGCACGAGCGATCTTCAAGGAAGGTTTGCGTAACATTGTCGCCGGCAGCAACCCCGCCGCGATTCGTCGCGGCATCGACAAGGCGGTCGCAGCAGCGTCGGTCAAGTTGATGGAAATGGGACGCCCTGTCAAAAACAAAGAAGAAGTCGCCAACGTTGGTGCGATTTCAGCGAACAATGACCACGTGATTGGCAACCTGCTTGCCGATGCGTTGGAAAAAGTTGGCAAGGACGGCGTCATCACGGTCGAAGAAGGCAAGAGCCGCGACACCGAGGTGACCTACGTCGATGGAATGCAGTTCGACAAGGGCTACGTTTCGCCCTACTTCATCACCGATCCCGGCACGATGGAAGCGAACCTGGAAAACGCTTTGGTGTTGCTGTACGAAAAGAAGATCAGCAACATTCGCGACTTGGTTCCGTTGCTTGAAAAATCAGCGTCAACCAGTCAGCCTCTGTTGATCATCGCCGAAGACGTGGACGCCGAGGCGCTGACGTTGCTGGTCGTCAACAAGCTGCGTGGAACGCTGAATGTTTGTGCTGTGAAGGCACCTGGTTTTGGTGATCGTCGCAAGGCCATGCTCGGCGACATCGCAACCCTGACCGGCGGAACGCTGATCAGCGACGATCTTGGCATTCAGCTTGAAAACGTGACCCTGGAACAACTCGGTCGCGCCAAGAAGGTGACTGTCGATAAGGGCAATACCACGATCGTCGAAGGTGGTGGCAAGCGAGCCGATGTTGATAAACGAGTCGGACAGATTCGTTCGCAAATCGAGCAAAGCGACAGCGACTACGACAAGGAAAAGTTCCAAGAACGTCTGGCCAAGCTTTCTGGTGGCGTTGCTGTGATCGCCGTCGGTGCTGAAACCGAAGCCGAGATGAAGCAAACCAAGGCACGTTTGGAAGACGCGTTGCATGCGACTCGTGCAGCCGTCGAAGAAGGCATCTTGCCCGGCGGCGGCGTCGCGTTGGTGCGTTGCCGCGAAGCTTTGGAAGAAGCGAAGAAGAAGGCTAAGGGCGACGAAAAGATTGGCGTCGATATCGTGCTCGGTTCTCTGGATGCTCCCATGCGTCAGATCGCCGACAACGGCGGCATCGATGGCAGCGTCGTTGTCGACGAAGTCTCGCAGAAGGCTGACAACATCGGCTACAACGCCCACACCGGCGAGTACACCGACATGTTGAAGGCTGGCGTTGTTGACCCGGTGAAGGTGGTTCGCACAGCACTTGCCAACGCTGGCTCGATCGCCGGCTTGCTGCTGACGACCGAAGCCTTGGTCACGAACTTCGACAAGGAAGACAAGAAGATCGAAGGCGTTGTTCAATAGCGTTTAGCTGTTAGCGATTAGCGATTAGCTTTTCTAACCAGCCCGCTCCCAAGCTAATGGCTAAACGCTGATAGCTAACGGCTAAGGATCCATGGAAAAAACTTGTTACTACGAATTGCTAAAGGTCGAACGGTCGGCGGGCAAGTCCGAGATCGATCGTGCGTACCGGAAGCTTGCGATCAAGTATCATCCCGATAGCAATCGGAACGATGAATCGGCTGTTGAAAAGTTCAAGCAAGCCACTGAGGCGTACGAGGTTCTCAGTGACGCTGAAAAACGCGGCCGCTACGACCAGTACGGCCATGCGGGGGTCGAAGGCGTTCATCAATATGGTGATGTCGAAGATATCTTCGAGGCCTTTGGCGACATGTTTGGCGGTGGCGGCAGCATGTTCGGCGACCTGTTTGGTCGCGGTGGACGAGGTGGCGGTGGACGTCGTCGAGTCCGTCGCGGTGCCGACATTCGCTGCAACGTGACGTTGACGCTGGAAGAAGCGGCCAGAGGTGTTGATAAAGACATCGCGTTTCGTCGTCGGACCAAGTGCGAAACTTGCGAAGGCAGCGGAGCGGCACCCGGCAGCAAGCCTGTCACGTGCAACACTTGCGGCGGTCACGGCCAGGTGATTCAATCGGCCGGCATTTTGCGAGTGCAAACGGCTTGCCCGGATTGTGAAGGTGCGGGCACGACGATCGGAAATCCCTGTGGCGATTGCCGCGGCAGTGGACTGGAAAACAAAAAGGCGGAGCTGACCGTTACGATTCCCGCCGGAGTCGATGATGGGATGCGGGTGCGAGTTCAGGGCGAAGGCGAAGCCAGTCCCGACGGTGGCCCCGTGGGCGATTGTTACGTCTTCATCACCGTTCGCGAACATGAATTGTTCAAACGCGATGGTAGCCACCTGATTTTGCAGCTACCGATTTCGTACACGCAAGCGGCATTGGGTGCGGAAATCGAAGTGCCAACGCTGGACGGACCTGAATTATTGACGGTCAGCGCGGGAACTCAAAACAACGAAGTCTTTACGCTGAAGGGAAAAGGCATCGTGGATCCGCGCGGTGGGCGAGCCGGCGATTTGCTGGTGCAGGTGTTCATCGAAGTGCCAAAGAAATTGACGTCTGAACAGGAACGCTTGTTGCGAGAACTCGCCGAGAATGACCATCAATCGGTGCTGCCTCACCGAAGTTCGTTCCTGGGTAAGTTGAAAACATTCTTTGAAACAGAAGCTTAATCATTATGTCTGAAAATAGAGAACACGAAGATTTCGATAACGACGGTGACGTCGATGGCGATGTCCATCCGTTTGACGCTGCGATGGAAGACGCCATGGATGTGGAAACGTCCGTCGGTGAGACTCGTGACGAAGAGATGGATCGTCTTCGCGAAACAGCCGAGTCGGCTGACAAGCGAGTGTTGATGGCGCAGGCCGAAGCCGAGAACTTTCGCAAGCGAATGCGTCGTGACTTCGAAGACCAGCTTAAGTACGCGGCGGTCCCGATCATCACCGACATTTTGCTGGTGCGAGACAACTTGCTTCGTGCCATCGAAGCGGCTGGTGATTCACCCGAGGTCGCTGGGTTGCGTGATGGTGTCGCAATGGTGACCAAGCAGTTCGACGACGCGATGGCCAAGCACGGCATTCGCGAAATCCCAGCCGAAGGCGAGTTGTTCGACCCGAACTTCCACGAAGCGATCTCACAAATGCCCGGCGACGCCCCCGAAGGCACCGTCGCTCACGTTGCCGTCACCGGTTTCCAAATGCACGACCGCGTCATTCGCCCATCCCAAGTGGTGGTCAGCACGGGCCCCGCTTGATTTGCGTCCCGCGTGATCTGGGCCCTGCATGATTTGTGACCAATTCTGTTGACGCCAGCAATTCGTCCGCTGAAGTGGTTTGGCGGAAAAAAGCGGCCAGCACCATCGCTTCGCCGCCTAGATCGCCAAGTCTCTATGGTGTGTGGGGAGCAAGCGGCACAACAGCAGCACGGGAAGTCGCGGCTTGGTAAAGGCTGCTCCGATAGGTCACCCCTTTCTGCATTCTGTTGCGACCTTTAGCGTGATGCTCCGCAGATAGCCGGTGCAATCGTTCGTAGCACACTGAAGTTCAGCTCATTAGGATTTGGCAAACGGAATGACGACGACGGAAATCAAGGTCAAGGGAGCCCGCGAACATAATCTGCGCGACGTCAGTTTAACGCTGCCACGAGGCCAGCTCATCTGTTTTTCGGGTGTCTCTGGATCGGGGAAATCTTCGCTCGCATTCGACACGCTCTATGCGGAAGGCCAACGTCGTTACGTCGAAAGCCTGTCGAATTACGCGCGGCAGTTCATGGGCCAGATGCCCAAGCCGGACGTTGATTTGGTTTCAGGGCTGTCGCCATCGATTTCAATCTCGCAAAAATCCAGCGGCAACAACCCGCGATCGACCGTCGGCACGATCACCGAGATCTATGACTTCCTGCGGGTGCTTTACGCGCGAGTTGGAACAGGCCACTGCCCAAAATGCGAATGCGAAATTACGGCTCAGTCCTTTGACGCCATCGCGACACGCATCAATGATCTGCCAGCCGAAGCGACCGTGTGGGTTCTTGCGCCGCTGGTGCGTGGTCAAAAAGGTGAGTTCCGTGACCTGTTCGAGGATCTCCGCAAGCAAGGATTTTCGCGAGCCCGAGTCGATGGCGAAACCTACGTTTTATCTGACCCGCCAACACTGGATCGTAGTCGCAGGCACGACGTCGAAGTCGTTGTTGATCGAATCGAACCTGACCAACGAGATCGCGGCCGCGTCACCGAAGCGGTTCAAACGGCGCTGAAGCTTGGCGACACAACGTTGATGGTTTCTTTGTCAGAGGCGAACGATCCCAAGGCTGGTCCGGTCAAGCAAGACATTCTGTTTTCGTCCAAGTATTCCTGCGGATCATGCGGCCAGAGTTTTAAGCCACCAACGCCTCAACTGTTCAGCTTTAATTCGCCACAAGGAATGTGCGAAGCCTGCGACGGTCTTGGTCGGTTGTACACTTTCGTCCCTGAACTACTGATTCCCGATGAGAGTCTGTCGGTTCGCAAGGGCGCGATCAGCTTGCTGGGGTCATGGTCCGAAATGGGCCGTTATCGACGCCATATCTACCAAGGTGTGGCCGAGGCGATGGACGCCTACTTTGAATTCGACAAAGGCACGATGCTGGAAGGCAGTTGGAGTGACCTTTCGGACGAAGCCAAGCATGTTTGGTTGTGGGGCACCAACGAATCGATGCAGTTCACTTGGCGTAGCGGCGCAAAGACCAAAAAGTACTCCGGTGACTTCGATGGTTTTATTCCCGAGTTGCTGGAGAAGTACAAAACGACGAAGAACAAGATGCAGCTTCGTCAATTAGAAAAGAATATGTCAACGATCGGTTGCCCCGATTGTGATGGTGCTCGTTTGAATGCCCAGGCTAGTGCGGTGCGGATTAAGTCGGGCGGATTGGCCGCGTCCGACCCTTCCGCCGCTCCGCAGGGTGATCTTGTAGCACTCAGCCTGCCCGACCTCTGCGAATTGTCTGTCGATCAGCTTGCCGCATTCTTCACTGACGTTCGGCTCGGCAAAACAGAGCAACGGATCGCTGGTGAAGCGTTAAAGGAAATTCGTGCTCGGATCGGGTTTCTGTTGGGCGTTGGACTGGAATACCTGACACTTGGTCGGACCGCACCGACATTGTCGGGTGGTGAATCCCAGCGGATTCGGTTGGCCGGTCAAATCGGCAGCGGCTTGGTTGGCGTTCTGTACATCCTGGACGAACCATCGATCGGATTGCACCCGCGTGATAACGACCGGCTGATTGAAACGTTGCAACGGCTTCGCGATGCGGGCAACACGTTGATCGTGGTCGAACACGATGAAGACACGATGCGGGCCAGCGATTTGATCGTTGACTTTGGGCCTGGGCCGGGCGTGAAGGGTGGCAAGATCGTCGCGATGGGCGATGTTGAAAAGGTGATGAAGTCGGCCAAGAGCGTGACCGGCAATTTCCTGTCCGGCAAACGATCGATCGAAGCCGCCAAAGAACTACGTCCGATCAACGAAGAAACTCAAATCACGATCCGCGGGGCTCGGTTCCACAACCTAAAGAACGTGGACGTCTCGATCCCGCTGGGAACGGTGTGCTGCGTCACCGGCGTTTCAGGCAGTGGCAAGAGTTCGCTGATCGGCGGCATCTTGGAACCAGCACTTCGCAATGCACTCAACGGTGCCGAGCAAGAAATCGGTGACCACGACGAAATTACCGGCTTGGAACATTTGGACAAAACCATCGCGATCGATCAATCGCCGATCGGACGCACGCCGCGAAGTAACCCGGCGACCTACGTCAAAGTCTTTGACGAAATTCGAAACCTTTTCGCCAAGCTGACCGAAGCCAAAACACGCGGCTACACGGCGTCACGGTTCAGCTTTAACGTGGACGGCGGTCGCTGCGCGGCGTGCGACGGAAACGGCGCGACGAAGTTGGAAATGGATTTCCTGGCCGACATTTGGGTCAAGTGCCCGGTTTGCCAAGGCAAGCGATACAACTTGGAAACGCTGTCGGTCAAGTTCAAAGGCCAATCGATTGCCGACGTCTTGGAAATGGATATCTCGGAAGCATTAAAGCTGTTCGAGAACATTCCAAAGGTCGCCGATAAGCTGCAAACCTTGGTCGATGTTGGGCTGGAATATCTGAAACTTGGTCAGCCATCGCCGACTTTGTCAGGCGGTGAGGCGCAGCGAATCAAGCTGTCGCGTGAACTGTCCAAACGGGAAACCGGCAAGACGCTTTACGTGCTGGACGAACCCACCACGGGATTGCACTTTGCCGACATCGAATTGTTGTTGAACGTGATTCACCGGTTGGCCGATCATGGAAACACGATTGTGATTGTCGAGCACAATTCCGATGTGATCAAAACCGCCGACTGGATCATTGACCTTGGCCCCGAAGGCGGTGCAGGTGGCGGAACGGTGATCAAGGCTGGCCGCCCGACCCAAATTGCGAACGAACCGAATTCCTACACCGGCGCGGCGCTGGCGAAGGTGCTTGGGATCAAACGGAAGAGCGGCATTGGGACGGAATCGAAGGAAAAGCCCAAGCACGAAATGGCGGTTGCGTCGGAGCGTTCGCGAACTCACATCGTGGTTGAAGCAGCTTGTGAACACAACTTGAAGTCCGTCGATGTCGAAGTCCCACGCGATGCGATGACGGTATTTTGCGGTCCATCGGGCAGTGGTAAAAGCTCGCTGGCGATGGACACTATCTATGCCGAAGGCCAACGCCGTTACGTTGAATCGCTTTCGTCCTACGCTCGGCAATTTATCGGACAGGTTCAAAAGCCACACGTCGAACGGATCGAGGGGCTGTCACCAGCGGTTGCACTGGAGCAGAAGAATCTCGGTCACAGCCCGCGCAGTACCGTCGGCACGGTGACGGAGGTTTATGACTACCTGCGGATCTTGATGGCTCGGCTGGGCACGATGCATTGTCCCGATTGTCAGATTCCCGTGGGAACTCAGACGCCCGATCAAATTGTTGACAAGGTGATGCGGCACGATGCGGGAACCAAGGCGTTGTTGTTGGCACCGATCGACGTCCAAGCGGGTGAGGGTGCCAAGGATACCTGGGCATCGCTGCGTAGTTTGGGTTACCAACGTGTTCGCATCGATGGAAAAACGACGACGCTGGACACCGCACCGGCGCTGGATCCACGTCAAAAACAAACCGTTCAAGTGGTCGTTGACCGGATTTCCATCGCGGCCGAAGAACGATCTCGGATTAGCGATAGTGTCGAACAGGCCTTGTCGCTGGGGATCGGTGTACTGGAATTGGCGATCGCTGACGAGGACCGCGACGAAGAACGCTGGGGCAGCGAAACGCATTCGCAGCACTTGGTGTGCGGTGATTGCGGACGATCGTTCCCCGAATTGACGCCTCACCACTTTTCGTTCAACTCGGCGATCGGTTGGTGTTCGTCCTGCGAAGGTCTGGGGTCACAGACTGGCACCAATCCGGCGGCATTGGTTGGCCCGCAAACGCAATCGCTTGCCGAAGGTGTGGCGTTGTTGTGGCCAAGCGTTGATCAATCCGTATCGACGTGGATGTTGGCGGCTCTGTCGCGTCACGCTGGTATTCGCACTGATGTGCCGTTCACGGATCTGACGGTTTCTGAAAAGCGTGTTTTGTACCGTGGTACGGGCAATGCGTGGATTGAAGTTCAGGAACGTGACACGAAAGAAAAATCGGTCAGCAAGAAAACGGTCTTTCGTTATCAGTTCAAAGGTTTCTATCCGGCGTTGGAAGAAGCGTCGCGATTGACACCGGGGCTGCGAGGTAAGCTGGAACAATTCACCGACGAGATTGATTGCGCGGCCTGCGATGGATCACGGCTTCGTGAAGAATCTTCGGCGACCCGGTTTCGCGGACGCACGATCGCCGACTTGGTTCACATGCCGCTGGACCGATTGGCGGATGAAGTGAAGTCGTGGAAGATGGACACACGCGAAAAGAAGATCGCGGGCGAATTGATTCGTGAAGTTCAATCACGAGTCGGGTTTTTGCTGGATGTTGGCTTGGATTACTTGACGCTGCATCGCGGTGCGGCGACTTTGTCGGGCGGCGAGGCGCAGCGAATTCGATTGGCTGGCCAACTTGGCAGCGGTTTGTGTGGCGTGCTTTATGTGCTGGATGAGCCGACGATCGGATTGCACCCGCGCGACAACTTGCGATTGCTGGGGGCGCTGCATCGGCTTCGCGATCAGGGCAACACGCTGCTGGTTGTGGAACACGATCACGATGTGATTCAGGGCAGCGATTATCTGTGTGATTTTGGCCCGCGTGCCGGTCGTCATGGCGGTCGTGTGGTGGCACGTGGTGCGCCGGACGATGTTCAGCCAGCCGAAACGTCGGTGACTCGCGGTTACATCGATGGTACCAAGTCGATTCCGGTTCCGACGTCGCGGCGTCCGGTGATGTCGGACACTGGGCAACCGCTGGTGGAAATGCTGAAGATCATTGGTGCTCGCGAGAACAATCTGCAGAACGTTGACCTGGATCTTCCGCTTGGCGTGATGACCGCGATCACTGGTCCCAGCGGTAGCGGCAAGAGTTCATTGATCGACGGTATCTTGTATCCCGTTTTGGCTAGGCGATTGCACCGTGCCAAGGGACGTCCCGGCAGGCACGACAAAATCGAAGGCGTTCGGCACATCGACAAAGTGATCCGTGTCGATCAATCGCCGCTTGGGAATTCGCCCAGCAGTAATCCAGCGACCTACACCGGCGCGTTCGATCACATTCGCAACTTGTTTGCCGAACTACCCGAAGCAGCGGAGCGAAGGTTTTCGGCGCGGACGTTCAGCTTTAACGTGGCCGGTGGTCGTTGCGAAACCTGCGAGGGCAACGGAACGCTGAAAATCGAAATGCACTTCCTGCCGGACGTGTACGTTCCTTGCGAGGAATGTAATTCACGCCGTTACAATGACGAAGTTTTGCAGGTGAAACTGCATGGAAAGTCGATCGCGGATGTGTTGGACATGCCCTGCGGCGAAGCGGCTGAATTGTTTTCGTCTTACCCAAAGATTCATCGCATCGTGCAAACGTTGTGCGACGTTGGTTTGGATTACGTGACGCTTGGTCAATCCGCACCAACGCTGTCGGGCGGTGAAGCACAGCGGGTGAAGTTGGCCGCTGAACTTGCACGACCGGTGACGGGCAGCACGTTGTACTTGCTGGACGAACCGACAACGGGACTGCACTTTGACGACATCGAAAAGCTGATGAATGTGACTCAGCGGTTGGTGGACCTTGGCAACACAGTCGTGTTGATCGAGCACAATCTGGACGTGATTAAGTGTTGCGATTGGATTGTTGACATGGGCCCGGGGGCCGGTGTTCATGGTGGGCAAGTTGTCTTCACGGGCACGACCGAGCAGTTGGCGGCTACGGCCAAGGTGACCAAGTCGGCCAAAAAGCGTCATGCACCGGTGGACGGAATCAGCCTGACGGCGTCGTACTTGAAAGAAGCGATCGATAACTCGGTGCTGGTTCCCGGTAGCGAAAGTCGCCAAGACTTTCGGCCTGAGCCTGAACCTGAACCGCCGAAAATCTTGGCGACTTCCGCTACGAAGCAGGAGGACGAAACGCCTGTTGTGACCGATCCTTGGCAGGTGCTGGGACGTCGGTGGCATTCGTTGGGCAAGGGGTTCCCCACCGGGCAGGAACCCGAGTGGCCGCTGGAGATCGCTGACCAGACCATGCAGCTAATCGAATCAGTGGCGGGCGACGATTCGTTAAGCTTCGATTCGCCCGGAAAGGTAACCGTTAAACTCAATGGGTCACGCTACGCATGGGCGACGATTGAAACTAAAATGCCAGAGTCGCTGAAAGTAACCTTGGCTGGTCCTGCCGAAGCGATTGACGAGGATGGTTTGCCCAGCCTGCGAATCGATCGACCCGAGTCCAGGGGAAAGCAGACAAAGATCACGCTGAACCTAACCGAGGCCAAGCATGTCCGAAGTCGTAAACTAAAATCGTTCCTGCAAAACCACCTAGCCGCGTCGGTAGAATGATCGTAAACGCTGGGTTTTATTGGTTTGGCAAAACGATGTGGGGGCAGAAAACGATATCTGAAAATCGAACCTGTAATGGTTTTGCCCCTCCATCGTTTTTGCCCAACTTACAAATCTAACTTCAATGACCACCGAATCTCTGAACCTATTAGAAACGATCATGAACGACGGCGATTTAGCCCGTCGTTTGGAGGCCAATGGTTCTGAGAACACCAACACGGTTTCGATTGACACTCCGACTGCGTCGATCTCCCAGGGTGAAGCACTCGGCAACAATATCGTTCCGCGTCGCAACGTGGCATCGATGTCTCTGTCGCGACGGGCATCCGATGACCCTGATTATCGATTGGTCGGCGAATTGGGCAGCGGCGGGACGGCGGTGGTTTACCAGGCGCACCAGCGAGCCGTCGATCGCGAAGTCGCGGTCAAAATGCTTCGCAGCGAGTTAGCGGATAGCTATGTTTCGCGTGAGCGGTTTTTGACCGAAGCGCGGGTCATTGGCGGATTGGATCACCCCAACGTGATCGCGTTGCATGAAGTCTATGTCGATGACGACGCCAATCTGTACTACTCGATGAAGCGGATCGACGGGACGAGTTGGGATAAGCAGATTGCCGACATGACGCCTCAGCAGAACGTCGAAACACTGCTGCGAGTCGCCGACGGAATTCGCTACGCGCATTCACGTGGATTGATTCACCGCGACATCAAACCCGAAAATGTGATGTTGGGACGATTCGGGGAAGTGTTGCTGGCGGACTGGGGGCTGGCGATCAATCGGCAAGACGACAACGACGAAGCCGACCTGTATCAATCCATCGGCGGGACGCCCGCGTACATGCCGCCCGAATTGGCAACCGGATTCCACAGCGACATTGTTCTGCAAAGCGATGTCTACTTGTTGGGTGCGACGCTGTTCCAGATTTTGACTGGCTTTCCGCCGCACGATGGAAAGACGTTGATCGAGTGCATTTCCAACGCGTCGAAAAATGTGATCCGCGAAACTAACGTCGAAAGCGAGTTGATGGACGTTGCGATGAAGGCGATGGAAACCAATCCAGAGGACCGATACGCGACCGTCGATGAGTTTATTGCAGCGATCAAACGGCACCGCCAACACGAAGAAAGCGTTCGTTTGACCAAGCGAGCCATCAGGCGGATTGAAGAATCCGATGGTAGCGAGCCTTATCGCGATTACAGCACTGCCGAAACGCTATTGAGTGAAGCGATTGAGCTTTGGAGTGGCAATCGTCGTGCGATTGAAATCAAAAAGAAGTTTCAAATGCAGTTGGCAAAGCTTGCTTCGCAACGAGGCGATTTAGACTTGGCTGCAACGATCTATGAGTCGATTGACGAATCTGAATCCGATGATGCGAAGCGACTGCGAAAGCAAATCAACCAGCGTGAAGTTGGCGAGCGAAAAGTGTCGCGGTATTCGGCGCTGTTCATCAAGTCGCCCGATCCGGGATTGTTGCTACAGCGGGAATCCGGAAAAGTGGTCGAGCTGAACGAAGCTTTTTCGAGGCTGTTTGGTTTTCAGCGAAGCGAAGTTGTCGGGAAAGCGATCGATGAAATCAATTTGTGGGTCTGCCCGAATCGTCGCGAAGACTTGGTCAAGGCGATGGAGAACCACGGCGAGGTCGATGAGTTTGAAGCCGTGCTTCAGCATCGTGATGGGCGTCGCGTGGATGTGTTAATCAACAGTCGCTCGGTCAAGGTCGAAGAAGAGGAGATGGTGGTATCGACGATCCGCGATATCTCGCTTCGCAAAAAAGCCGAGCAGGAACTTAACGAGAGCCGTCAGCGTTTGCGTGACATGCAGCGATTAGCCGGGTTGGCAACCTGGTCGTATGACGTGGTAACGGATCGCGTGTCATGGAGCCGCGAAACGTTTGACCTGACCGGTCGAAACCACGAAGAAGGATCGCCGACCAGCAAAGAGTACTTCGAGATGGTTCATCCCGACGACCAAGAACGCCTACAACGCGCCGTTCGCAGCGCCATTGAATCGGGGATTGCTTACGAAATATCAATCTTGCAAAAAGTTGCCGGCGGCGAATACCGCGACGTCATCGTCCGCGGCCAACCGATCTTTGATGATCAGGGTAGGACGGTCGAAGTCTACGGTGTCGTGTTGCCGAAGTAGGCAAAGTAGGCCGTAGCGAGTGAAGCGAGTTACGGCAAAGATGAAGCGCAACGTGCGACCTGCTCGTAGCTGATCCCGCCAGGGTTCAGTCAAGCTTAGGACCGTCGGAATAATAAGTGGCGTAGCGAAACTCGCCAAGAGTTTCGGCAACTCGACAAACCGAAAGTCTTGGCGACTTTCGCTACCAATTGTCTCGATGGTGCTTGAACGGATCTAGGACTGAACCCTGGCGGGATCAGCTACGTTTTAAGACAGCCTACGGTACAACCGTGGTGGGAATCGACTCGACGTATCCATCGGGATTATTCTCGCTTCGCACCATCACTTCAAACGGGAAGGTTTGCGGTTGGTTGCTGCTAAGCACGACGTTGTATTCGACCGCTTCGCCCGGTGCTAAGTTTGGCACGTAGGGCAGCAGGACTTTGCCGTTCTTGATTTCGTACAGTCCCAGTTCTGGGTTGGTCGTTGGCACTAGGTTTTCCAGCTTGACGCCATCGGCCAGCGGGAACTGAATGTCGATTTGGCTGTCGGGCGTGTTGGTGTCGTTGACCACGCGAATGGTGTATCGAATCGGATCGTTGACTCGTACTGGATTCGACAAACCGATGATCGATGTCTGCATGCGACCGCTACGCTGCGGGCCTAGCGGTGCAGGCGGCGGCAATTCATCAGGAGCACCTTGCAGTGGCTGCGGCGCGGCACCGCCGGGGATGCGTGGTGCAGGTGATGCAGGTGGCAAATCGGGTTGACGCGGCGGTGCAGGTGGTGGTGTTCCGTCCAAGATGTTGATCGATAGATCCGCGTTGGCGGTGGAGCCTTCTTCGCTTTGGGCACGGACACGAACAGCCGCACGCGGGTTGATGTTGATCGCTCGGAACTTGCCGGCCAGCGGGACCGACGAACCGGCTTTGATTTCTGGCACGGTCCAACTGATGATGTTTTGTCCCAGACGCGTTTGATCGGCACCTTCGGTGGCAAAGATCGGTTGCAGTTGAGGATCGAAAACCATTTCAACTTTTACGTTCTTTGCATCGCCGCGGCCTTCGTTAAAGATCTGTGCCGTTGCGGTGACTTCCTGACCAGTCGCCATGCGATCGATCGCATCGATGCGGGCGGACAGGACGGGTGTTTCAGGAATTGGGTTGATCGCGGTGACGCAGGATTCGGCGACGGCACGCTGGCCGCCATCGGTGGTCGTTTCGACGTTGATGCATCGGCGACCGCTGGACGTCGGTGTGTAGATGACTTTCTTTTCCCAAGTTTCGCCGGGTTGCAATGCACCACCCTTGATGTCTTCGACGCGTACGTCACCCGATTCGTGAATCATGGCACCATCGCCGTTGACGACCAGCTTGGCATTGGTCAGCGGACGGTCGGATGTGTTTTTAACATCGATGATGAACGTGACCGGTTGGCCGGCTTCGACGCGAGTTTCAAGCGGACGGACGGCCAGCGACAATGATGGGCGGAAGATATCGACGCGAACGGTGTCTTCGCTGATCAGGCCGTCACCACGTGCGACATAGTTCAGGTCCACGGGCGATTGGGCGACCACGTCCATGAACAGTTCAAGTTCGGTTTGCGGTGGGATCGTTCCGATTTCCCAAGAAACACTGTTGGGTAAAATCTGTGCAAAGCTATCGGCGCGAACGGCACTGGTGCCCGGTGGCAACGGAACGTCCACGCGAACATTGGTCGCTGGTTGGTTGCCTGGATTGGATACGACCGCAGCGACCGTGAAGGGAACGTTGAACGATGCGACTTCGGGAGCACCGGCGCGAATGGCCAACTTGGGTGATGACCAAGTGATGTACGTTTGGCCTTCGCCGAGTGTTAGCTTCGGCACGTTGTCCAGTTTTCCACCAGGGCGGATGACTTGCATGTTCACCAGTGCGGTTCCGCTGGTGCCGGGCGTCGGAACAAGCTGAGCCGCCGCGTCGCCAGATGCGTTGACAGGAACTTCGACCAGCGATGAACCGTTGGTTCCCGCAAAGGTTGCCAATTCAGGGTTCATGATTTCGTATCGCACGATCCAGCCTTCGGCGGGCAATCCACCTTCGCTGCGAGTGACATGCGTGTTCAGGTCGGCAGGTTGTCCGGCTGGCAAAATCTGATTCGATGGAAAGACCCACTTGGCATCGACCCAGTAGATCGTTGTGGTCGCTTTGCGTTGGTCCCAGCACTCGCTTTCCGGTGCCAGAACGGTGACGTGACTGACGCCTTCGCTGGGGCTGCTAATCGTGAGCCAGGTTTGGCCTTTTTCTAATTTGACATCGTCGCGCGGGTCAGTGTTGCCGCGAGTGATCAGCGTTTGCTTGGTGCTGGTGATGCCAATCGCATAGGACGGATCACGTTTTTCAGGGCGGGTGCTGGATCCGACCAGGCGGCCGATCACGCCGGGATCGTCATCGCCGACTTGGATGAAGTTGCCGACGCTATCGGGCGCGAGCATCCATTCTAATTTTTCGTTCATCTGCAAATAGCCGTCGGTTCCGCAGACACCGGACAGCAGCACGACTTCGCCGCCAACGGGCGCGACAACTTTCTGAGGCGACAGCAGGATGCAACCGCGTTTGCCGCGATCGGGCAGATTGCCAAGGCAGTTTCCGACACAAGTGTTGCCGGGGCAACCGCAACCGGCGTCAATTTCGTCGCCAAGTAAAACGGCGCGAGGTCCGGTCAGGCAACTGCCGTTGCAGGCGGCGCTGGGGACGCAGGGTTCGTTGGATGCACCCAGGGCAGTTGATGCCGATGGAACGGCGCAAGGTGGTGGATCGACTGGTTCGGGGAAGGCGGGCGTGGGCCACGCGAAATCTGGTTTGCGAAAGCAGTTGCCAAAATTGCTGAGGCACGATCCGTTGCCAAGACAGCCGAGGCAACCACAGCCTTCACCACCGGAACCGGGCAACGCCAGGCCGGTGGTGGTGGGCAATGGTGAAAACAGGCAAGATCCGGTTGGATCAATTGCCGGTAATCGTAATCTCGTACAGCCCGATGAAACCGCCACCAATAACGCGATCGCAGTAACAGCCACGCACAACATTAATTGCGGAAGCGGTGCGGTCGTTGATCGGTGGGTTGTTGTTTTCATCGTTCCGTCGATTAAAACGCGATCGCGAAGCCAGGCTTGCGGTCAGCGGTTGTTGGGGGAATGGGGTTCCGTAGCGGAACTCGCCAAGATTTTCGGCGTCTTCCCATGTGGGATCACCGAAAGTCTTGGCGACTTCCGCTACAAGTGGTCCGAACAGATTTTGACCACTGAACGCTAGCACGCGAAACTTTGCCGTGTGGCGAAAATACAACGACTCGGGTGACTCTTTGCATCATTTTGGTTCGGAAGATGCGGTTTATCACAGTCGTTCAAGTTGTCGGAATTTGGCAGCCGCGCTATGATGCTGTTGTACGAACACTCGATGCCGTAACTCGCTTCACTCGCTACGGCCGTACGTTCACTACGTTTACTTTCCACTCTTGAGAACAACCGATGCGATTCCTAATGGCCCTGCTGTTTTTGCTCTTCACAGGCATTGCCAATCGCTTGCTTGCCCAGACCGACGTTGCCACGCCACCGGCGGCATCGGAAAAGGTCGCCGATGCAAAGCCCGAAGCGGATGTTTCCGATTCAGCTCTTTATATGCGGATCAAAAAAACGGATCAGGACAAGCCTGAGGCGTTGCAGACCGCGATTGTGCGTTACGAAGGTCAGCCGGGAACCAAGCACGACGGTGCGATCGTTGATTTGGTCGGCGTCGTTCACATTGGACAAGGCGAGTACTACAAGGATCTGAATGAGCGGTTGTCGAAGTACGACAGCGTGCTGTACGAATTGGTCGCGCCCGATGGAACTCGCATTCGCCCAGAGGACTTAAAGAAACGCCGTTCGATGTTGGCGTCGATGCAAACTGGCATGAAGGACATGCTGAATTTGGAATACCAACTGGAACTGGTGGACTACATGGCCGAGAATTTCCGGCACGCCGACATGAGTCCCGATGAGTTTGTCGAAGACTTGAAGCGGCGCGGTGACAGCGTCGTCAAGATGGTCGCTCGCATGATGGGTGCTGGCTTGGCATCGCAGGCGGCCGGTGCGGGCGACGGAGGAATGTTGTTGGCGTTCTTTAGCGAGAACCGTTCCAAGATGATGAAGCAAACAATGGCCAAGCAGTTAATTGACATCGATTTAGTGACCGCAGGAATGAACGATGCCAACGGCGACAACACGATCATCAAAGGCCGCAACGTCAAAGCGTTTTCAGTTTTGTCCGAAGAGCTAGCCGCCGGCAAAGAAGAAGTCGCAGTCTTCTACGGGGCTGGGCACTTGCCGGATATGGCCGAGCGATTGGAAGCCGACTTTGGGATGAAAGCGACCGGTACGACGTGGTTGACCGCCTGGGATTTGACGCGGAATTAAGGAACGCTGTGAACGGCACATTTCCCTGATCGCCAGCATGTAGGCCGTAGCGAGCCATAGCGAGTTACGGCAATTTGCGCAACGCCGTAACTCGCCGTAACTCGCCGTAACTCGCTATGGCTCGCTACGGCCTACTTTCAAGGGTCGCTAGACCACTGGCTCGCCCATTGGCGGCGATCAGGAGTCGCACGTTCCTTACCGGCGGAAATCGGTTCTTGGGCGGGCCATTCGCAGGTCTAGCGTGGCGGTTTTGTCGGCTTGAAGCAGCGTTTGAACCTTCATTTCGGCGGTCGCTTCGCCGGGGGCTTCCAGGCCGGGTGGATTGCCCCATGCAAAACGGCGGCCGTCGGTGGTTTCGATTTCTAGTTGTGGGACGTCGTTGAAACGCGAGTCGCCGACGACTTGGATTGATCGGATTTCTGCCTGCTCGCGAAACGGTTTTAGGATTTCGGCTAGGGCTGCTGCGGCTTCGACACGTCGATCACCGAACTTTGTCCCTGGTCGATTGTTGGAATCGACGCCCGGTATTTCAATGTGAATGAAGTCGCGTGTTTCGCTGCGTGCAAATTCTTCACTGGGCAACAAAACGCCTTCGCCATCGATGGGAAGGTAGTACTTTTCGCTGGACGCGTACTGAGGTTTGTAGACTCGCGTCATCGCGACCGGCAATCGATAGTCCAATCGAACATCAACCACGCCGCCGGGAAGCTTGCGAACCGACAAGACGTCGCGAACCCACGGATGCATCGAAAATGCGGCTGCGATTTTTGACGTCGCCGATCGATCCATCAATGACAAACCACTCATGGCCGTGTCGTTGTAAACCGAATTGATCACGTCGCTGCGGACGTACATCGGTGGCTCGGTGACCTGGATGGCTTCGGCGCGGACGCCGCCAAGTCCGGCGGCAACATGCTGGGCACCCCAACGATGCCACGCCAAGTAGCCGCCGAGAATTAGGATCGCTGGCCAGAGGATTGAAAGCGCAGCGGGAGCCTTAATGAGCCGCCGAATCAAGTCTCGGATCGGTCGATTGGATTCCGGCAGTTCGTTGCGCATTGCCACTGGGTGAGTCTTCCTTGATCTCGCAAATCTGATCTCGCAAATCCCAATACGAAGCGGCTGATTAAATCAACAGGTTGGTTAGCCGGGAATTCCGCATGGATGCCGAAATCCCTCGCTTACGCTTCGGGTTGGGATGAAGGTTGTTTCAACCTTGGATTACCAGATTTGCAGGTTCAACTGCAAGTCGATCCCGGTTTGCAATAGAACCTGTTCGCGGACCCGCTCGATCAATTTCAGGCACTGATCGCTGGTCGCTCCTGGATGTGCCACCATATAACTGGGGCGATTGGCGTCCAAAGAAACCTCGCCTTCGCGGCTGCCCGATAAGCCCACCGATGCAATCAATTCACGAACCGGCATTGAATCTGGATCGATAAACGGCATCGCGATCCGACGTTCTTCGTCCGGGCGAGTCGAATTGCGGCTGATCCAAAGCTTTTGCATGCGTTTGGTCAGCTCGGCCGCGTCGCGAGGTTCAAGCGAAAACGTGACGCTGTAGACAATCAGACCGGTCAGCGACGATTTGCGGTGCGAGAAACCGACTTCCTCGGCCCCCAGAACTCGCAGACTACCGTCCTTCTCCAACACGGTCACTTTGTGGACCACGCTGCCGATGTCTCGACCGCCCGCGGACACGTTGCCAACGACGGCACCGCCGATCGTTCCGGGGATCCCGATAAGATGTTCAAGACCGCCCAGTCCTGCACCTACGGATTCGATCACGGCGGTGGAGAGTTTTGTTCCCGCCAAAGCAGTCATGGTGCTGCCATCGACGGTCGGTTCCTGACCGGGCAGCGATGCCAGTGAAATCACCAAGCCGTCGACACCGGATTCGCGGACCAGGACATTGGACCCGCTGCCGAGAACTCGGACGGGCAACCCGGCATCGTTGGCGGCTGAAACCACCTGTTTCAGCTCGTCCACGGTGCTGGGTTGTGAAAAGTAATGAGCCGGTCCACCGATCCCGAGCCACAGAAGTGGCCCGAGAGGTTCATCGGTGCGAATCAGAGCAGCGATTTCGGCAGAGAGTTCGTCGGGAAAGGTCATGATCGGCTAGGTAAGTGTTGATTGCAGGTCCAATACAACGCAAAGATAGCCGATTGCAGTCCCACGGCGAAGCCTGTTAATTCAGGTCCAAAGACGAAACGGCTAGGTTCCGAGAGCTCGTTTGATCAACGATCGCACGGGCTGTTTGGGCTGGAAACCCATTAGCCGCCGACGTTTCCAGCTTCCATGGTCTTTGGTAAAGACGATAATCTGGGGCAGCATCTTTTCGCCCTCCGTCAGTTGCTTCACCAATTCAGGCTCTTCGTCGCGATTGATCACAGCCAAGCTGACCGAATCAAGTTCGCCGGTTTGAGCCATTTGCTTGATCGTTGTTTCTTTTAAGACGTTGCAGGCTGGGCACCACGGGGCACCCACGACCACCATCAACGGTTTTTCTTGATCTACCGACTGCTGATAGGCGTCCGCGTAGTCTTGTTGGAGTTGCTGTTCACTAGTGACGCCCGAAAGCACGAACGCGAGTAACAACGAAACCATAGAAAGCTCCCTCTTTGTAAAGAAAAGTAACCACCGGAGATCTTTGGAAATCTGCTCCTACTGATCCAATTCATTCCGTCAGTCACCGCACGCACGAGGGCTGCCTCGCTTCAGTGCATCGACCCAGCCGCAATGTCAGACTCGCTAGCGAGATTCATTCATCACAGCAGAAAATTGGTCAGCTTGGTCGTCTTGCGGGGACGCAATCAACTTTCCCCGCCGGGTTGGTTCACCTTCAAGACATCAAAGCGAAACCGTTCTTGGCTTCGCCACCACTGTCCTGGAACGCTGCGGAACAGGAAAGGCTCTCCGGGTGACTCAAAGGAGTCTCGTCGCAGTTGGTCCCACGCAAATTGGCGAACCAGTAACGATCACACAAACCTTTCCGCTCACACCGTCGTTGTGAACTTGGGCGGAGTATAGGAAGGGTCGATGAGGCCGCAAGGACCTAGCCCAGAAAACATGGAAATTGCTATTGACGTGCCCCCCGATAAAATGAACCAACCCCCCGGCTAATTCCTGAGTTGTTTTCTTAAACTATTGATCAGCAATGAGTTAGTGCGTGCCAAAACGGCATGGAAAATTGTCGCTTCTTTGCTGGACCCTGGAAGAAATTTTTACTTCCTGTGTCCTGACGAGCGTTTTTTCGTCACACTGATGACGCTGAAACCGCTCACGAGATACCCAACATGAAATTACGACTCGGAATCATCGGACATGGCGATGTCTGGAAAACTCGACATGCACCGTCGCTGCGTGTGCTGCATGACCGATTCGATGTCCGAGCCGTTTTTAGCACCGTGGCAAAGCTGGCCGAAAATATGGCTGGCGAATTCCAAGCCGACGCGATCGAGGGCTATCGATCATTGGTGACTCGATGCGATATCGATGCAGTGATTGTGTTGCAGCGAACTTGGTTGGGGTGGCTGCCGATGTTGGCGGCGTGCGAAGCTGGCAAGGCGGTGTATTGGGCTGGCGATTTGGATCTGGATATTCATCGAGACCAACAGATGCGGAAGTCGATCGAGGAGTCCGGCGTTTCGTTCATGGTCGAATTCCCGAGGCGATTCGCACCGGCGACGCTGCGTCTGAAAGAGTTGATCGCGACACGCTTGGGCAAACCCAAGATGATTTTCTGTCACCGCCGAATGTTTGAACACGAAGCGGCTTGCCAAAGTCCGCACGTTGATCCGGTGCGACGCGAATTGATCGAACTGACCGATTGGTGTCACTACGTGGTCGGACGTCCCGCCGACGGTGTGACTTCGATCCAGCATCAAACCGCATGTCGAGATGATCGCGAAAAAACGACGACGGACTACCGTTGTTTAAGCTTGGCGTTTAACGCCACCGATGATTCGCCGGCGGTCACGGCGCAACTGAGTTGCGGCAGTTACATTCCCGACACATGGAAAGAAGCGATCGGTTTTCGTTCGCCAGCGGGAATGCACATTTGTTGTGAAAACGGAATCGCGTTTGTTGATCTGCCCAGCGGATTGGTTTGGTTCGACGAAGCGGGCCGCAACATGGAAACACTCGATACCGAAATGCCAGTCGGCCAACAATTGCTTTCGCACTTTCACCGCAGCGTGACCAGCTTGCTGCGAAATTCCAGCGACCTCGACGACGCCTTCGCCGCCGCAAAAATCCTAGCTGCCGCCGATGAAAGCGAAGCGAATCGCCAGTGGGTGACGTTGTAGTTGTCGTAGGCCGGAACAAGCGCAGCGCAGTTCCGGCAATCCTATGACCTACCATGCAATTGCCGGAACTGCGCTGCGCTTGTTCCGGCCTACGATTGATCCTGCATCACTTCGATTGGCGGGGCATTTTTATCAATCAAGCCGATCGACTTTGCCATCTTCGACAGCGTGTTCAACGCCTTGGCACCGACTTCGCCTAAATCCAAAGTCCATTCGTTGACATACAGTTCAACGTGCTGCATCAACACTGCGTCATCGAACTCTTGCGCATACCGGCGCATTGTCGGTAGGACTTGATCGTGATTGTTATGTGCGAACTTCAGCGAATCACGAATGATCTCGTTTACCGTTTGAATCGTTTTGTCGCCAAGACTTCTTCGGGCGACAATGCCGCCCAGCGGTAGCGGGCTTTGCGTTTCCTGTTCCCAACGCTGGCCTAAATCTTCGACCAAAAACAAACCTTCTTGCTGCCAGGTAAACCGGCCTTCATGAATACAAACGCCAAAGTCGGCGGTGCCGGATTGAAGACGCGGCATGATGTCTGAAAACACCGTTTGCTGAAGTTCAGTGGTGTCGGGATAGAACAGCAAAAACAGCAAAGTCGCCGTCGTTTGCTTGCCTGGACACAACGTGATTTGTGCCCGACCACTGGATTGCTGACCACTGGATTGCTGACCACTGGATTGCTGACCACTGGGTTGCTGATCACTGGATTGCTGATCACTGGGTTGCTGGCCATCGCGTGCCGCCAACAACAACGGTCCGACACCGAAGCCCAATGCCGAACCAGTCGGCAAGACGACCGTTTGTTCCGTCAACGAAAGAGCCGCATGGAAACTGGTTTTGCAAACATCGAATTCACCCGCAACCAATCGGTCATTCAGTTCCGCAATGTCCAGCAAGTCGATCGTGAAATCGAGCCCCCGCCAATCGACCTGCCGATTCATCAGCGCCGCGAACGCAAACGTATCGTTGGGGCAAGTTGAGATGCCAAGGTGAATGGGTTGGTTTTTCATGCTTGGTGAAGTTTTAGTTCCGGCAATACGACGGTTGCCGGAACGGCGCGGAGCTTGTTCCGACCTACGAAGGGAACCATTCGTTGCCTAGGATTTCGACCGCCATGGTGGCGGCAGCACCGAGTGCTTTTTCGACTTGCCAGTTCGCTTTATCTCGGTCGCCGACTTCGTTGCTGATGCCACGAATGATCTGCAAAGGAACACCCGCAAGGCTGCAAGCGACCGCAACCGAAAAACCTTCCATGTCCTCCGCTGCAACGCCTGGGAATCGTCGTTGGCGATGGTCGCGTTCTTCGCTGGACGCCGATGCGGAACAAACCGTTAACAATGGTCCAGCACAGGGGACGGCCGGATTGTAGGTGGATACCAGCGGAATTCCGTCGTTGACTTCGGGCATCGCATCGTCGGCGGAGAATTGTTTCCAACCCACATCCGCGGCCGTTTGAAAGTTGGAACCCAACCCAACACCGATTCCGTCGCATTTGACATGGTCAAATCGGCAAGCGGTTCCGACCGGCGTTTGATCGGTGTCAAACGCACCCGCAATCCCCAACAACAACACTCGCGATGGTCGGTAACGCGAGATCAGCGCGCCGCTGCGTGCAGCAGCCACGATCGGCCCAAAACCAACTCGCTGAAACGCGAATGTCGGTTCCGGAAAATGTTCGCGGATCAGGTCCAATTCGCCGGGCGTCGGCACAAGGATCAAGGTGGATTTCATGGCTGCTGCTGTAGACGTATGCTCAGAAATATCGCATCACATCGTTGGCAAACACCACCACCATCAACGCTAACAACGATAACAATCCAGCGACAGTCAAGCGAAATTCCAATGCCTCGTTCGCTCGTTTGCCGGCGATCAATTCGTAGGTCAGAAACACCATGTGTCCGCCATCGAGTGCCGGAATGGGCAGGAAGTTCAGGATCGCCAAGTTCATGCTCAACATCGTCAAGAACATCAACTGACGCGAGATGCCTTTTTCAGCTTCGCCCTTGGCAATGTCAACGATCGCCAGCGGACCGCCAACGTGACGCAGCTTTACTTGGCCGCGTGGCAGCATGCCCAGGAAACGGATCACTTCTTGGAACCGACGCTTGCCTTCTTTCAAGCCAAGTGCCAACGCTTCGCCCGGCGATCCGGCTTGGCGGATCGCTTCGCTTGGTGGGAAATTCAAACCCCGTTCAAACGCGGGCAGATCGTCTTGCATCACCTTCAACGTCGCGGTGACAACTTTGTCGCCACCTCCGGAATCGCCTTCTTTGGAATCTGTCGATCCTCGCATTGCGTGAACTTCAAACTCGGTTCCCACTGGGAAAGCTTGCAAGTCCCGGATCAGCATGTTCATCGAATACAACTTCGACAACTCGCGACCTTCGCGAAGTTCTTCGGTGCCGCGCGGGTCCAAGTATTCGGGCGTGTCTTCTTTGGACATCAACAAACGCACCGACTTGATTCGGTCGCCCGCCTGCAAGCCATCTACGCCTAACGAATTGTTGACGCTGGCGATCACGGCTTCGGGCTTGTACGCCAAGCCGAACACGTTGATCCCGATGTCGTTCATCATTGGATGCGTTGGTGCCAACGGCTGCGGCATTTGGCCTGGCGTGATTTCGATGTCCAGCGATTCGTCATCACGCATCACGGTGAAGACGGCTGGCGAGGTGGCTCCGGCGAAATCGGTTGCTAGTGAATACGCGTCGATGTTTTCGTTGCCATCGACGGCCGTGATCACGTCGCCTGGTTTCATTCCGGCCACGTCGGCGGGGCCGTCGGCGACGAGCGATGAAATGGGACCAATTTTGTGTCGCAGGCCCAGCGATTTCGCCATTTGCGGCGGCAGCGTCACGTTGTGCGATGAACCGTCGCTACGACGCAGCTTCAATTCAATTGGTTTGGCAGGATGCGTGTACATATAATTGTAAAACGCGGTCCCGGGAACAATTTTGTCTTCATCGATCTCGTTCCCGTCAAAGGCAACGATCGTCGCTCCGGCGTCTTCATCAGTTAGCACATCGGCGGCCACCGAATCGGGGATCGCAAAATCGGTTTGAGTCAGCGTGACGGAGTTCGGCATCGCGACGCCAATCCTACGAATGTCTTTGTCAGCCGGATCGGACTGCGGTTTCAGGTTGAAGTCGCGGATACCATCGTCGTATCGGATCGAGATGGGAATCGATTCGCCGCCTTTCATTCCCAACGTCAGGATCTCGCCCAGCATTTCGCGGAACGGCATTTTGTCGTCTTGGAAATCGCCGATCGAAACGACTTGGCCGCCGGGTTCGATTCCGGCTTGCCAAGCTGGCCCGCCGGGCGTGACGCCGCCGACGACGGCTGGTTTGTAGGCGACACCAAATCCGAATGCCATCGCGGCAAACATGATGCCGGTGATCACGTTCACGACGACGCCGGCACTGATGATGATCATTCGCTGCCAAACCGGTTTGGCGGGAAAGCTTCGCGGATCCAGTTGCGGTTCCTCGTAAGCTTCGCCGGTTTCTTCAGCCAATTGAATCTTCTTGTTTTCTTCTTCCAGCTTTCGTGGATCGTCGTCTTGGCCAAGCATCTTGACGTAGCCGCCAAGCGGGATGACTCCGATGCCATATTCGGTTTCGCCGTACGTGAACTTGCCCAACGTTCGCGGGAACTTGATCGGACCGATCGAAATCGGCACATCAAAACCCACGTAGAACTTTTCGCATTTGACGCCGAACGATTTGGCGGCGACGAAGTGTCCCAGTTCGTGGACAAAAATCACCAAGCCAATGCCCAACGCCACCTTGGCCCACAAAAAGATATTGCCGATCAGCCCGGATAAAAATCCAGCGTCATCGGTGGCTGCAAGGAGTTGGAAAAGTTCAATCATGGTAGTTTTGGTAAAAAGTTGGTGTGAATGCTTTCGCCGGCCAGCAATGACAAGTGACTAATGACAAATAACTATTGAAAAATCATTGATCACAAATCGAGTCCCTGATGAACTGGAAATTTGTCAATCGTTGTTTGTCATCAGTCAATTGCCATCGATTGATTTCATTGGCTAAACCGGCGATCGACTTCGACCCGTGCCCAGCGATCCAGTTCCAGCATGCGGCTGAGCGATGGGTTTTCTTCGTGAGTGTGGTTTTCGAGCACGTCGCGGCATCCGGCTGCGATGTCAGTAAACCGAATTTTGCCGTCCAGGAACAGACCGACCGCTCGTTCGTTGGCCGCGTTGAGTACCGCACCGGCGGTCCCGCCTGCTTTGGCAACCTCAAATCCTAGGCTCAATGCCGGAAATCGACCATGATCGGCCGGTTCCAGCGTCAAGTCGTAGGACTGTTTACGGCACAGCGGCGGCGATTGAGACGGCAAACGGCGGGGGTACGTCAGTGCAAATTGGATCGGCAATCGCATATCGGGCGGACTCATCTGAGCGATCACGCTGCCGTCGTCGAATTCGACCATCGAGTGGATGATCGATTGTGGGTGAACAAACACTTCGATCGCGTCGGCTGGCAAATCGAATAACCAACGTGCTTCGATGATTTCGAGAGCCTTATTCATCATCGTTGCCGAATCAATGCTGATCTTCCTGCCCATTTCCCAAGTTGGATGGGCCAGGGCGTCTGCGGGGCTTGCGTCGGCGATTCGATCCGACGACCACTCGCGAAATGGCCCACCCGATGCGGTCAGAATCAGCTTGCGAGGTTTGGGAGCGTGGTTGGCGGGTGCATCAGAATCGCCAGAGGTTCCGTCGGCCCGCGTGTCGGCCCGCGTGCTGGCCCAATTGCCCAAACATTGGAAGATCGCGGAGTGTTCACTATCGACTGGCAACAATTCACTGCCGCTTTTGGCCATCATTTGCCGAACCAGCGGGCCTGCGACGACCATGGTTTCCTTGTTCGCCAAACCGACGCGTTTTCCTGCATCGATCGCCGCCAACGTGCTTTCCAAACCGGCTCGGCCAACGATTGCGGCGACAACGGTATCGACCTCGGGTGACATCGCAACATCGACCAACGCATTCGTCCCCACGCCAACGTCGTATTTGCTGGCTAAGGCGTCGGTGCCGTCGAACGATTTGGCCGCTTCGGGCGATGACAGGATCAATCGCTGGGGTGGTGAGTCCATTTGGGCGGCAATTTTCGTCAACTCGGGCAGATTTTGGTGCCCCGACGCGGCCCACATTCGCCAATTACCGTCCGGATCGGTTTTCGCCAGATGCTGCAGCACATCGGCGGTCGCAGTTCCAATGCTGCCGGTCGCGCCCAGGACGGCGACATGGTTCCGATTGAGAGTCAAAATTTGGCTTCCGCAGTAAAGTGTTGCAGTAAGAGGTCACAAGAGTTGTCGCGAAGTTGACCGAATCATCGTCGATCGTGGTCAACGCCGCGACCCTACGGCGATTTGGAAGGCAATTTGGAAGTTGAGGATTAGTGCGACCGCCAGACCCCGAGGTGATTGCAAATTGCAAGATGAACATTGCAAATTGAAAATTACAACAGACCGTCTTTCACCGACAATTTGCAATTTGCAGTGTCTAACTTGCAATTTGCAATCCTTGCGACCGTCGGTCGGCGTTCATGAAACAAATCGGGCATCACGTCGTCACGACCGTCCTGTTCCGCAAAATTAGTTCAGGACGCTTGGCGTTTGCCATCGACTTTGCGGTGGTTGCCATACCATTGCCCCACTCTAAAAATACCCAACCAGAATGATGCCAACCGAAGCGACGCAACCTTTCGGCAATTCCTTTTCCCCTGACATGATCGCAAATGGCTGACAAACCGCAACGAAACAACAATGAAACTCGATCCGGTGGCAACGTGTGGCTGGTGCTGCTGTTGGTCGTCGGCGGCGTCATGGCGAGTGCGTTTCTGTTCGGCAGCAGCAGTCGGCGAATCCGATATCCCGAATTGATTGCGTTGTTGGAAAAAACAGCCGAAGCAAAACCGGCCAACCAACAAGACGACCAACAAGACGACCAACAAGACGGCCAAGCCGAACAAGCGGATTCCAACCCCGGCGAAGCATCCATCCCGACCATCATCGTTCCATCGACCAAAGCATCCGGCGTTGACGTCGCCTACCGAGCCCTGGACGACATCTCGGTTTCGCAAGACGCGATCGTCGGCACCGTGCTTTATCAGACGATCAAGCTGAATGACAAAGCGGAAAATTCAAACAGTAATAATGAAAGTGTCCAACCCAACAGCGACGCTGGTTCTGCGACCGAAAACGCGAACGTCGTAAGGTCCGAATGGAAACTAGCCGACTTTGAATCCGTTCGTGATCCGGCAAACGAATCCGAGCATCAGCGGTTGGTCGAAGTCCTCAACGCGTCCGGCGTCACCTGGGACAACTCTCGTCCGAGCCGCTTGATGGAACATTGGCCCGAACTGCTGATGATCGCGATCCTGATCATGTTGGGCATCTTCATGCTGCGTCGGATCGGCGGCATGGGATCGCCGATGCAGTTTTCTCGCAGCCGAGGCAAACTGCAGAGCCAAGACGACCTGGCGATCACGTTTGATGAAGCCGCCGGGATCGACGAAGCCGTCGAAGAAGTCCACGAGATCGTTGACTTCCTAAAGAACAGCGAAAAGTATCAATCACTTGGCGGACGCATTCCCAAGGGAGTGCTATTGGTTGGACCGCCCGGAACTGGCAAGACCTTGTTGGCTCGCGCGATTGCGGGTGAAGCCGGCGTGCCGTTTTTCAGTTTGTCCGGCAGCGACTTTGTCGAAATGTATGTCGGCGTCGGGGCTGCACGGGTGCGAGATATGTTCCAGCAAGCCGTCAGCCGCGCGCCCTGCATTATCTTCATTGACGAACTGGACGCGCTTGGCAAATCTCGCAGCGGATCTACGATGGGCGGGCATGACGAACGCGAACAAACGCTCAACGCATTGCTGGTCGAAATGGACGGCTTCGATTCCAACAGCGGCGTGATCGTGATCGCCGCCACCAACCGTCCTGAAACGCTGGACCCCGCATTGATGCGTCCCGGCCGTTTTGACCGGCACGTATTGGTCGATCGTCCCGACATTTCTGGCCGCGAAGAAATCCTGAAGGTCCATGTCAAGAACGTCAAGCTGGACGAAAACGTCAACCTAAAAGAGATCGCGTCGATCACGCCCGGTTTCGTCGGTGCCGACCTGGCAAACCTGATTAACGAAGCCGCATTGCTTGCCGCTCGTGGCGAAAAGAAGGCCGTCGGCAATGACGAATTCAACGAAGCGGTCGAACGCGTGACCGCGGGTTTGGAAAAGAAAAGTCGAGTGATGAATCCGGACGAGAAAATCCGCGTCGCCTATCACGAAGCCGGCCATGCACTGGTCGCTGCGGCGCTTCCCAACACCGACCCGGTTCACAAGGTCAGCATCATTCCGCGTGGATTGGCCGCGCTGGGTTACACGATGCAGCGTCCCGCCGAAGAACGCTTTTTGATGACCAAGAGCGAACTGGAAAGCAACATGAAAGTCTTGCTGGCCGGAACGTTGACCGAAGAAATGACGTTCCAGGACATCAGCACCGGTGCGCAGAACGACTTGGAACGCTGCACTGAAATCGCACGCAGCATGGTGATGGATTACGGCATGAGCCGGTTGGGGCGAATCAATTTCCGTCGCAGTAATCGTTCGGCGTTTTTGGCCAGCGGCGGTGGGGAAGCGTACCAACCGATGCACAGTGAGGAGATGGCGAAGATGATCGACAAAGAGGTCGGTCGAATCGTCGAAGACGCGCTGATGCAGACTCGCGAGATTCTGGAACAACGCCGCGGTGTTTTGGAAGCCGTCACGCAGCGGTTGCTGGAAGTCGAATCGATCGACAATGATGAATTGATGAGCCTGATCGACGAACATTCCACCGGCCCATGGTTGGTCCCCGGAACGGTCAACGAAAAGCCAAAAGCAAAATTGGTTCCTGAAGGTGAGGAATCAAATTTGCAAGCGGCAAAGGGAAAGTGAGACGCTGCGTGAGGGTTTGAAGTTAGTCGGCAAATAGTCGCCTTTTGCTCCGCAAAAGTTGCGATAACCGACGCTTCTTTCGCGGAGCGAAAGGCGACTATCAAAAAATCACAGCCCCGGAGAGGCTAGCTGCGACTCGCAAATCGATCAACCTGAACCCAATCACGCTGGCTTGCGTAACGCTGTTGTCGCGTTCTGTCCCTGTCCCCTTTTTCCGAATCCCGTTTCAAACATGCGTTTTCTGATTTGTGTTGCTCTGGCCGCGTTCTTGGGTGCAGCGGGTGCCTGGGCTTTGAACCACAATCGATTTGGTTATCGCGAAGCCAAGTTTGGACCCTTTGATCTGGCGGGCGAAGTCAACATTGACAATGTGACTGAGCATGTCACGTTCAAATCCGAAGGTCCGGGCCTGTACGGAAGTGTTCAACTGATTGGTGAATCGCGATTCGATTTTGGCGTGATGGCTCCTGGAGCCGAGGGTGAGCATCTGTTCAAAGTCAAAAATGTTGGCCAGAAAGAACTGAACCTGCGGATCGGAGCTTCGACCTGCAAATGCACCGTCGGCGACCTGGACAAATCGTCGCTGCAGCCCGGTGAAGAAACCGATGTCAAACTGTCGTGGACCGTCAAGCAAGGCGTTCGAGAGTTCTCGCAATCGGCGCAATTGATCACGACCGATCCCAAGAGTCCCGCGGTCACGCTTGAAATTATTGGGAAAGTCGTTGGCGATTTTGAGTATGTTCCCGACGTCTGGACTTTCAACGAAGTTGCGACGGGCGAGTATTTCGAGATCATCGGCGAGGTGTACAACTACACCGACAAGCGGATCGAGCCGGGCGAGCTTAGTTTCAGCAACGATAAACTCACCGAACTGGCCGAGTTTGATATTCAGCGGATTCCTGAATCGGAATTTAAGGAAGTGCGCGAGACGGCGATTGAGGGTTTTCGTGTGACCACAAAAGTTGCCCCTGGATTACGGCAAGGAGCGATCTCGCAAAATCTGCTGCTTCCGTTCACTTGGATTGGTGAAGAAGAAGGCAGTTCCGATGACGCAGCCGAGTCATCAGATCAACCCACCTTGGCGATCCCCACGCGTGGGCGTGTCGTCGGATCGATCAGCATGATTGAAAGCAGCAAGTTAAAAGGTAGTCCTGGTGGCGGTTACCAATATGACTTTGGGAAAATTTCGCGAGATGATTCGCTGACGGCAAAAACCTTTGTTGTGCTAAAGGGAAAAGAACGCGACAATACGACCTTGCGGGTTGGGAAAACTGCGCCCGAAGGAGTCGTCCAGGCAACGCTTGGGGAACCCAAAAGTCGGGGGTCGATGGTACTGTACCCCCTGACCTTGGAGCTGATTCCGGGCAAAGATCCCATTGAACGGCTCGGTAAAAACAAGGATGACTACGGAAAGGTATGGATTGAGTCCGATAACCCTTTAGTATCGAAAATGGGGATTGTGCTGACTTTCGCCATCCAGCCACGCTAGAAATCTCGACGAGGTGTTGGGACGAGGTGTTGAAACGGATGGCGGCCGGTTGGTTTTTCTGATGCGGTGTCGTCCAAACAAGAAAATGCTAGCGGTAATTTTTTGATGAGTCTTGAAAGCCTGCCAACACACCAAACCACTGCCTCCATCGTGAAACGACATCTCGCATTGGCGGCGGTTTCTGCAATCACGACGCTCGCATGGGTGGCGATCGCTGCGGCAGTGTTCGCGCTAACTAGTTGCTTGGTGGGCTGCGTCCCCGCCGATTCGCTGCCCGTGTCCGAACCTGGCGACGAACAGTTTTCAGTAAAAATGCCGGGCGTCGCGTCTGGTAATTCGGTGATCGCTGAAGGGGAAATGTCGAGTGAAATTGCTGCTCCGCAATTGGCGAAATCGACAAAGACCGATGCCAGCACGGTCGCTGTCCGATTGAACTTGGTTTCCCAACCGGCCGACACCGAAACCAGCATTGAAAACAGCATTGAAACCGCGACTGAAACCGCCAGCGATGTTGAGGTCATTCCTACGCCAAAGGGCAAACCCGAATCCGACGCGGCGATCCGCGAAGCCAAACTGGCTCGGGCACTGGAAATGGAACGGAAGGCGTCTGAACCGAAACCGCCTTCGATTAAGGCACCGTCAATCAAAGCGGATTTGTTGGCGGGCGCTGAACCTGAAACCTACAAAACTTGGGACATGCCGACCCTGACGCTGGTCTTCACTGGCAACCAACACGGTTACATCGAACCCTGTGGATGCACCGGGCTGGAACGACAAAAGGGCGGTGTCGCACGCCGGTTTTCGTTCCTGGAAACACTCAAACAAAAAGGCTGGACGCTGGTCCCGATGGATGTCGGAAACCAAGTTCGCCGATTCGGACAACAGGCGACGATTAAGCTGCAACAAAGCGCTCGTGCTCTGACCGAAATGAATTACCAAGCGGTCGGCTTTGGTCCCGAAGACATTCGCTTGGGCGTTGGTGATTTGTTGGCGGTCGCGGCCAGCGATTCGCCCGAGGATGCGTTGTACGTTTCCGCCAACGTGGTGCTGTTCGATCCCGAGATGCTGCCGCAAACAAAGGTGGTGGAAAAGAATGGTATCAAAGTTGGCGTGACCAGCATTCTGGATCCCGAAAAGTTGACCGTCGATCCTGGTGCGGAAGTCATCATCAGCGACATGGTGCCGTCGGCTCAGGCCGCGATCAAAGCGTTGTCCGCGAAGTCGCCGGATTTCAAAGTGCTGATGTTTTACGGCAAGGAAGAGTCCGCCGAAAAACTGGTTCGCGAAGTTCCTGGCTTTGACCTGGTCGTTGTCGCTGGAGGCTACGGGGAACCGACCTACCAACCCGCCGCGATCAACGACAGCGAAACCAAGATGATTCTTACGGGTGCCAAAGGCATGTACGCCGGTCTGATCGGGCTGTACGCGAAACCTGCTGCTGAGCCCGACGCGAACGCTTCGGCAGCAAAGCCGACCATGAAATATGCTCGGGTCGCTCTAACGCACGAATTCGCCGACGCACCCGAAATGCGTGGGCTGATGAAGGATTACCAAGATCAATTGGAAAGCATCGGCCTGGATGGTTTAGGCCTGATGCCGCCGATTCCTCATTCGTCCGGCAACAAGTTCGTCGGCACCGCGACCTGCGGCAAGTGCCACACCGAAGCACTGGAAGTTTGGGAAGGCACGTCGCATGCCTATGCGACCGACAGCATCGTTGAACCGCCTGAAGAACGCGGCGATGTCCCACGACACTTCGATCCCGAGTGCATTAGCTGCCACGTGACCGGCTGGAATCCGCAAGAGTATTACCCGTACGAAAGCGGCTACACATCGTTGGAAGAATCCACCCACTTGCTGGGCAACGGTTGCGAAAATTGCCACGGCCCAGGCGCCGAGCATTCGGCCGCCGAAGCCGAAGGGTCCGACGCGTCCAGCGACCTGCGTGATCAATTGCGAGCAGCAATGCGATTGCCGATGGACAAGGCTCGCGAGAAGTGCATGGAATGCCACGACCTGGACAATAGCATCGACTTCCACGAACCCGACGCCTTCGAAGATGTCTACTGGCCGCAAGTCGAACACTACGGTTTGGAGTGATGTAGCGCGGGGCCGGTTACTACGGGAAACTGGGAAGTTAATTCGGGACAGTTCCTAGCTCATGCGACTTCCCGAGCGAAAGGCGACCATGAAAAGTCGCATGATCCTAGACGTAGGTGTCAAGATTGAGCGCAGCCTCGACGGCTTCTTCGTATTCCTGGTCGGTCATTTCCAGGATCTCGCGCATGTTGGCGAGTAGCTTTAATTTCGAGTCGCTCATTTCTGGGTCAGCGGTCGCGGCCAGGAACATCGCTTGCAAGGCAGCAGCAGCTTGCGAGCGGTCCCAATGTCGCGAAACGGTTAGGACGTAATTGGACGCTTCGATTTGATTTTGTTGAGCGATCGAACAGAGTCTTCCGATCTCATCACGGTCAACGTCTCGCTGTAGCAACCGCGCCGAAAGCCGTTGCAGCGAGCCGATTTCCGCTTCGCTAATCGTGCCATCGACCAACGTCACCAAAACGGCGGCCCGAATCGCTTCCTCGGCAAATTGGCTAGCCTTGGAAGCTTCGTGTGATTCGCGATCCATTTCCAGCACCGATACATCCCAAGTTGCACGGCACTCGTCGCATTGGACGAAGAGTTCCGGCGCGGCAACGGGAACCGTCGGAATAAAGTACAGCGTCAAAAATGGACGTCGAGCACGCAGGCGATAAGTCTGGTCGACAGCGCATGACGGGCAATAAAAATTGCCGCGATCGCGAGTCGTCGAAATGTTCATGGTTCCAATCAGGATCATGATTAGCTTATTCCAGGCTCAGTGTTTTGTTCATCGAATCGTTTGGTGTACGAAAGTCACGCTGGATCACTTTACCCGCAAATCAAGCAGAGTTCATCTTTTTCTCGAAGCAGGTTTGAAGGAGAAGTTTCACTCATCGCCCAGGTTCGATTCTGACGATAACAACGGATAGGCCTCGCCCTACCCGTTTTGTGAAACTCGTCGTATGTCGCTTCTTCCCGTCTCAACTTCGCGCACCAGCACACCGCTGAGCAATCAGCGATTGTTGTTCCAATTGAACAATGATCAATTGCAATTGCAGCGTCAATATGACCAACTTAGCACCGGACAACGGGTTTTGCGGTTGTCGGATGATCCGGCTGCTGCCGGCCGCGCGATCACTTTGCACCGGGGAATCGACCGGTCGGAACAGTTGATACGAAACACCACCAGCACGGCGAATTTCTATCAAGGTGCCGACTCTGCACTCGAACGCGTCGACAATGCACTGATCCAGGCTCGTGCTTCTGCTGTCGAGGGAGCCCAGGGCATTATTTCGGATGACGAACGGGCGGCGATCGCGACTTCCATCCAAGAATCAATCAATTCGGTTTTCGCAGCGGGAAATTCTGTTTTCCGAGATCACCAATTGCTGGGTGGTTTCCTGGACACGGACGCGGCGTTTGCATTCGACGGCAAAGACATCTTGTTTCAAGGAACCGATGCGGTTGCACGAACCAAAGTGGGCGCAGGGATCCCGACCGCGATCAATGTCAACGCAAGTGAATCGATCGGGGCGTTTGCGACGTTCTTGGAAGGCGATCCGCTTAACGCTGCCCTGGATGAAAACAGCCGACTGGTTGACTTGCGACGTGGGCAAGGCGTCACGGCCGGCGTGATCAAAATTTCAGGCGGCGGGAATTTCGTAGACATTGACTTGACCAATGCGGCAACGATTGGCGACGTCGCATCGTTAATATCAGAAGTAGAGCTGGACGGCCGCCCCATTGCGGCTTCGCTGACCAGCGACGGAATCCGCATCGAATACGAAGACGGATTGGCCGGAACGATGGCGATCACCGATTCGGTCGGCAGCACCACGGCTCGCGAATTGGCGATCGCGAATCCAACCGGGTTGATCGCTCCGCCGATCATCGGTGACGGTCTTTCGCCGCGTGTTACGCTCGGAACCAAGCTAACCGACCTAAATGACGGCGCGGGATTATCGCTCGGATCTGGAATCCGAATCGACCAGGGCGACAAATCTTTTACAGTCAACTTTGATGACGCAGAAACATTGGGCGACGTCATCATCGCAATCAATCGAAGCGATGCCGACGTGAAGGCTGAACTGAACGAAGCCGAAGGTCGAATCGTGCTGCGCAGTTTGCGTAGCGGTGTGGACTATTCGATTGGTGAAAACGGCGGCAACGACGCACGCAGTTTGGGGATTCGTTCAGCGACCGAGGAAACGTTGCTTGCCGATTTGAATCGCGGTCGTGGTCTGCGTCTGAATTTTGACGGTCCGGATTTGACGATCGCTCGACCCGACGGCGTCGAACTTGATCTGGAACTTGAAGGCGTTGAATCGATTCAAGACGTCATCGAGTTGATCCGAAACCATCCGCAAAACCAGGATTCGCGTCGAGTTCTGGTTGATCTAAATGATGTTGGAAATGGATTGCAATTGAAAGCACCGCCCGGCGCAGATCCGCTGACCATTCGCCAAAACGGACCCAGCGATGCAGGCATTCAGCTTGGGCTGATTCCGCCTGGTCAATCGGAAGTTAGCGGCGGTGTGGTGGGTTCGGTTGATACGATTATTGGTCAAGATTATGTGCCACGCGACGCCGGCGGAGCGCTCGATACCCTGCTTCGATTGCAGCGAGCGGTCCTTGCGGGCGACGTTCCGGAGATTGGTCGGTTGCAGGCGAAGCTGGACACCGACCTGGATCAATCCAGCCGGACGCGAGGGCGGGTTGGCGTCTGGGCTAGGAATCTGGATGCGTTGCAGGAAACGGCCGAGAGTGACGTGATCGCAATGAGAAGTCAGTTGTCCAATGAAATCGACGCTGACCTTACCACCGTGATCAGTGATCTGAATCAAAGGCAGGTCGCATTGGAGGCTTCGCTGCGTGTGATCGGCCAAACGTCTCAATTGACGGTGCTGAATTACTTGTAACTTGAATCACTTCGAATTCTTGTCGTGATTTCGTCGATTGATCAAAGTGATCGTGCCGATAAAACGGGTGAGTGCGATCGGTATCCAACCATCGCCGAATTTGACAACGGGTTTCACACGGCAGGAATACGACCATGCGGATCGAAACGAGACGCTTCGGTACTTTGCAACTGAACACTGACCAATTGTTCTTGTTTCCACAAGGATTGATTGGCATGGAAACGCTTCGGCAATGGGCATTGTTGCCTGATCCGCAAAACCCGTCGGTTGCATGGCTGCAAAGTGCGTCACGCGGTGATCGTGCGATTGCATTGGTCAGCCCGCGTGCCTTTTTCGATTCGTATCGCGTCCATGTGACTCGGCGAGAATTGGAATGTCTGCACATGAAACCTGGTGCCGAGCTGTACATTATGACAACCGTTTCAGGTCACGTTGGCAAGCTAACGACGAACCTACGCGCACCGTTGTTGCTGAACCTAGACCGGCGTTTGGGGTGTCAAATCATCACCAACGACAGCCAACCGTTGCAAAAGAGCTTGCCGCTGCAGTCCGCTGGAAGCGCCTCGGACGCCCGCTTGGCCGCGTAGCTTGACGGTCCCTGCCCGTAGCTGACCCCGCCAGGGTTCAGTCGAGCTGCGCGGAATCTAAAGTGTTTAACCGCGTGGGCATCGCCCCACGCGTTACGATCCGCACGACGCGCGGGGCGATGCCCACGCGGCTAAACGAACTAGCACGTGTTTTCCGGGACCACAACTCTTCACGGCGTTGGGCTGAACCCCGGCGAGATCAGATACGGATGGATCGAAAGAAATTCGGCAATTCCCTGTGCATCTCTGCGCATCTCTGTGCATCTCTGTGCATCTCTGCGCATCTCTCCGCGCACATCCGCACCGATCGTTTGTGTAGCGCTATGTGCGGTATTCGGCACGACCGGTATTGGCGGACTTGTTTTCTAGCAAGTCAATAAAGGCGGCAATCGCGTCGATCACTTCTTTTGTCGCGAGGCGGTTTTATTCCATTCTCGTAGCCGAACGTTTCGGGGCCAACGAGAGCCCGCGAGTTTATTCATTCACCTCTCTTTCAGAAGAAGAGGGCACCATGCTGGTCCTATCCCGCCACCGAGACGAGAGCATCATGATTGGGGACGACGTCGTTGTGACGATCGTCGACATCCGAGGCGACAAAGTTCGTTTAGGCATCGAAGCACCCCAATCGATCCCCGTCCACCGTCAAGAAGTTTACGATGCGATCCAGCGGGAAAACCGCCGAGCCACGCAAACCGGCAACGGCGCGACCAAGGATATCCATCCGCCCAAAAAGTCTTAGGACTGTCTTGAAATAAACCCGTAGCTGATCCCGCCAGGGTTCAGTCGATCTTGACCCGATCGTGGACTGAACCCTGGCGGGATCAGCTACGTTTCTAATCAGTCTCTTAGGTCTCGGAAAACACGTTTCTGAAGCGTCAAGATTCTGGGCCGACATTTCGCATATGGTCGGCCGTTCTCGCAAAGTTGACTCTCAACTGCAGTGCCAATTCCGGGTCAGTGATCAATTCTTCGATCGCCTGACTCATGCACAGCAGCCATTGATCGCGTTCATCTTCGCCGATCTGAAATGGCAAGTGCCGCCTGCGAAGCATCGGATGTCCGTACTGCTGGACAAATAAATCTGGTCCGCCAAAAAAACCGGACAAGAATTTGAACAGCTTTTCTCGAGACGACTTCAAATCTTTTGCATGAAGATCCCTGATCGTTTTTGCTTCTGGCAATTGGTCCATCAGGTCGTAAAACCGATCGACCAGAGCTTTGAGGCCTTCTTCGCCGCCCAGGCGTTCGTAGGTAGTGATTTCGTTCATTACTTGGGTGCATTCTTTTACGTGACATTTTGGTGCAGGTGGCGAGCCGCAATTCGCCCGAATTTTATCGAGCTGGCGATGAACCGCCATTTCTCCTGCACTGTCATTTCTCCTGCACTGGGCAAAATTTGCGGTTTGACGCTTCCCGCAGTGCGGTATCCGAGCGACAATACGGGGCCAGGCAGAATTTAACATCCCCCGCGACGAAGTCGCATTATCGAAGGTTTCCAAAACGTGCCCAATTTATCTGCTTCAGGCAACCAACTCGTCCAATCACTCGCTCAGCGACACGGCTTGTCGCCCGATGCGGTGACGCACATGTTGATCGCAGTCAGCAACGGCAATGGAACCATGGCCCAGTTCAACCACCCCGAATTCGGCGGCGGCGGACAATGGATGCAAGGCGGAATGACCATGGTCAGCGACTTGTTCAACAACTACCTGAAGAACCAAGTCAACAATCTTTGCAGCGACATTGCAAACGAACTAGCCAACCATCAATCAGCTCCCTTTAGCGGATCGTTTCAATCGCAAAGCCAGAACGGTTCGTCCGCTCAATCGCAGGCGGCTGGTTCGATGGGATCGGACAACAGTTTGTTCGTTCCCGATCCTTCGACAAATTGGTGGCCCAAAGAGTTGGGATCGCCCGCCGCGATCGGATCTCAAAACCAAACTCGCTACGCCTACTTTCCTAACAGCCGTCGATTGGCCGTGACCACCGGCGGCGAAGCTTGGGTTTACGATACGCTCAATCACCAGATCGGCGGTTTTTCACAGCAGCAAGGCGTGGGCGGTTCGATCACTTTCAGCAGCCAATTTGGAACCGTTGATCTTTCCTCGCTTCCCGTCGTTTCGATTGGCGGCGTTCCGCAAACAGCTCCTAGTCAGCCAACGCCTCAAAATCCTGCACCTCAAAATCCTGCACCTCAAAATCCCGAACCCGCCCCGCCGCAAGCATCCGATAACTTCCAATCGGAACCCGACCAATCGATGAACAACGCACCGCCGATGACATCGTCCCAACCATCCAATGGCAACGGTGACAACGACGACGTGATCGGCAAACTTGATCGATTGGGTGCGTTGAAGGAAAAGGGCTACATCACCGACGAAGAGTTCGCAACCAAAAAAGCGGACCTGTTGGGGCGTTTGTAAGCCAGCATTTTCTCGCATTCGAAGTGCATGCGGGCTTGAATTTGATGGATTTGCCTCGTTGGCATCTGGTATCCTGAAACGATGGCTTTCATCGGCCATTTTTCGGAATCGGGGCATCGAACGAGCGAGGTGACAATGTCGAGGCAAACCAGTCAAGAAGATTACAACAGAACATTGGTCCTGATTCTGGCTGGTGTTGTTGCGTCGCTGGTATTCATCGCAGGCGTAACGGCGTTCGCTGGCTTGCGTTACTTCCGCGAACTGAAAGTCGCTGAAGAAAAACCTGGAATGTCGCAGCCCATTTCCGAGGTAACCGATTCAACCTCGCCTCGTTCGACAACGGTTCCAACGGTCCCAACGGTTCCCGTTTCACCTCCGGAACCGAGCATCGTTGAACCAGAACAACCGCAACGTCCAGAAGAATCAAGGGTTCGTTTAGTCGAAGATGCCGAGCCTAATGAACCCGACGCCCCGGAACCGCATCAGCGTCTGGATTCTTCTTTGCAGTATGCTTGGAAACCGAACGACAAGCTCGTTTACGATTTCAATGTCACTGCGGAAATCGGTCCCAAGAAACTTAAGTATCGCGGCCGGAATTCGATTCAGGCGACCGGCAAACGCCCGGCTGTGGAAAACGTCGATGATCAAACGGTCGAAGGCAGCGGCACCGGGTTTGTCATTCATCCCGACGGCTTCGTCGTCACCTGTGCTCATGTTGTCAAAGGAGCCCGCGCGATCAGGGCGACTGTCGGCGGTCGCACCGTCAACGCGATGGTGATGAAGATGGACACTGAAAACGATTTAGCGATCCTTCGCCTGGAATCCAAACGACTTCCCTACTTGAAAATTGCTGATTCCGATCGAGTGCGATTGGGTCAGGATGTTCGTGCGATCGGTTACCCGATGATGGACGTGCTGGGGAAGACGATCAAAGTGACCAAAGGAGAAGTGTCGGGACGCGGCGGACCAGCCGGTGCCGATGGGTTGCAGATTGACGCAACGATCAATCCCGGCAACAGCGGCGGCCCACTTGTTGACGCGTCGGGTCGCTTGGTCGGTGTCACCAGTTCGATGTTGGCCGGCATTGGGATCAACGAAGTTGGGTTTGCGGTCCCATCAAACAAAGTGATCGACCTAGCCAGAGAACTTTCCATCGCGATCGAAATGCAAAACGAGTCGCCGACGCTTTCGGCACCCGACATTGTTGATCTGGTCAAACCCGCGACGGTGTTGTTGGAAGTCAGCGTTGGCCCGGGCGGCGCTGGGATGGAGTCGCCGCACGAACTGAAATTCACAGGAAACTGGTACGAATCAACGCCTCCGACAATGGGTTCGTCGATGCCAACGATGCCCCAGCATCGACATTTTAATGGAAAAATCCAAGTCACGTCCTCCGGCGAATCGATTCAAGATGACCCAAAGGCGATGCTGCCTCTGTTGCTGGGAAGTATCAGTCGCGTGGGAATTGAAACGTTGCCAGATTCAGCACCCGGACGCGACGTTTCCACTCAGATGATTGTGATCCAGAGCCCCGAAAGACGACAACGCCGATCACAGTTTGACCCCTATGGATTTGGAAGTTTTGGTCCAAGGCATCGGCCACCGTGGATGCGAGAACGAGAGCCAGCACCGGATAGCACGAAGGCGTTGCTGGGAACGGAATCGACAACGATCGTGCTGGGCGAGCCAACGAGCAGAGGAATCAAGGTGCAGAAATCTTATTCGTTAACGGTCGGCGGGGAATCGGACCAAGAGCCACCGTTGGTGATTTCGGGGTCCGGCGACGGCTGGTTTGATCCGGTCGCTGGCAAGATGATTGAGATGAAATACACAATGTCGATCAAGGTCAATGACGAGAACATTACGCTGCGGATCCCCGTGACGATGAACTACCGACTTGTTGACGAGCAAACGCTTGCCAAAGAACGGATTGCAAGCCAAGAACGGGAAAAAGCCCGAGTTGAAGCCAGGGCCGAAGCCAAGGCGAATGCCACTCCATCAACGACCAAGAAATCAACCTTCCGGTCGCCCGTCGTCACGACAAGTCGGACGAACCAACAGCTACCAATCGAAAGCGTCAAGAACGCACCTCAATCATCCAACCTTAGAAGATTCAATTTCAACAAATGAACGGTTACCCAGGGTTGCGAGTCGTTCTTTCGTCGCTCGCTTTTCTAATCGGCATCGCAGCTTCGGCAACGGCAAGAAATTGGTCTGACCGCACGGGCAATTACAACGTCGAAGCTGAATTGGTGACCGTTCGTGATGAAAAAGCTTATCTCGAAAAGACAGACGGACAGATTACGAAGGTTCCGCTGAAACTGTTAAGCGACGATGACCTGCAATTCATCGCGTCGCTTCCGCAGTACGAGTCGCAAGTGAAACCACTTTTGTCGAAAGACAATTCGCGATCAAAAGCCGCGGCCAAGACAAAGACGTCAACACAGATGGCAACGATCGAGGTCGATGCCCCATCCGATTCAGGATCGATTCGTCAGTTCCGGTCACAGCGCTGGGGCTACAAAGGATTGGTGTTCTCCAGCGACGGTGGATATTTATTCACGCTTGGAAACGACAACGTGACGGTGATGGACGTCAACGCATCGACTCAGGTGGTCTACCAAATCGGAAGCGGCAATCGCGAAGCCTTAGCGATGTCGCCCGATGGAAATCGGTTGTTCGCCGGTTCGTTCGACGGAAGCGTTCTGGTTTGGCAATACGATGGACGCGGTAATCTAAAACCCGAAAATGAGTTTTCGATTCCTCACGGGCCGGTAAAGTGCATTTCAGTTTCGCCCGATAACAAGCACGCCATCAGCCTCCATTCATCAGGTATCGCTTGTCTTTGGGAAATCGATTCGGGAGAAGTCGTCGGTCGGTTTGACGGTTTCAGCTTTCATTCTGCCGTTGACGCAATGTTCAGCAAGCGCGGCGGACAAGCGATGGTTTCCGACGGCCGGGTCGCCGCATTGATTGATGTATCGAGCCGTAAATTTATCCAGCAAATGCCTCTGGCATCTGGCATCGGTCAATTCGTTGCGTTTGCACCGGACGGAAGTTCTATTTCCGCTGGCCGTTCTTATGACATTCAAACTTTTGCGACTCAACGAACTTCACAACCGACCATCAGTGACGGAAACGAAATCGCCTGGTCAGCCGACTATTCACCCGGCGGACGGTTGCTGGTCAGTGGCGGCCGACAAAAAGTAATGCTCTGGAACGTAAAATCCGGCATGCAGGTTCAGAAGTTCGATATGGGTGACAGCGGGTACGTGAAGCACGTCGCATTTTCACCCGACGGAATTCATTTTGCCGCGATTGGCGCACCCCTCGGAAAACTAGTCGAAGTGTTTCGGCTTCCTGATGAAGAACGCGGACGATAAGTCGTTTCAAGTAGGCCGTAGCGAGTGGAGCGAGTTACGGCAATTGCATCCGCGATTCCTTGGTTTGCCGGAACTGCGCAGCCGGAACTGCGCAGGGCTTGTTCCGGCCTACTTCAACACGACCTTGTCCAACACGTAAACTACCGAAAACCAACCACAAACGAGAAAGCAAGATGACAGAACGAGCAGTACTAGCCGGCGGGTGTTTTTGGGGGATGCAGGACTTGATCCGAAAGCTTCCCGGTGTCGAATCGACTCGAGTTGGTTACACCGGCGGCGAAGTCCCCAATGCGACTTACCGAAATCATGGTAACCATGCCGAGGGCATTGAGATCAATTTTGATCCCGATCAAATCAGCTACCGTACGCTGCTAGAATTCTTCTTTCAGATTCACGATCCAACGACCGCCAATCGGCAGGGCAATGATCGCGGCCCGTCTTATCGATCCGCAATCTACTATGTTGATGAACAGCAAAAGCAAACGGCGATCGATACGATTGCTGATGTGAATGCATCAGGGCTATGGCCGGGCAAGGTGGTGACTGAACTGGAACCGGTCAGCGATTTTTGGGAAGCGGAACCCGAGCACCAGGATTACTTGGAACGCATTCCAAACGGCTACACCTGTCACTTCATCCGGCCGGATTGGGTTCTGCCAAAGCGTTCGTCAGGTGTACAGTCCAACGCCGTGAAGTGATTATAAATCGTTTAACCGCGTGGGCAGCGCCCCGCGCGTATCGCCCAACGCCGTGAAGGGTTTCTAAATTGTTTAACCGCGTGGGCATCGCCCCGCGCGTTCGGGCCAGCACGACGCGCGGGGCGATGCCCACGCGGCTAAACGAACTAACCCGTGTTTTCCGGGACCAAAACT